>DGRZ01000093.1:0-60519 GCA_002391195.1 Fibrobacter sp. UBA4375
CATCTTTCGAACCGGCATCCTTGCCGACGTTCTCGCCAACATTTTTATCATTTTCTGTTGACTCGGCGCTTTCGTCCTCCGGGAGACCTGTGTTGCTGGAGGAATCGTCACTGCAGGCTAGAAACGCAAGAACTAGCGACACAAACAAAACCGACCATGACAGTTTAACAATTTTATCCATAACAGTCCTCCTCTAGGGGTAGAACAAAGTATTTCCTCCCAGAACATAGAAAATTTTTCAAAAAAAGCCCTGTCATTTCCTAGTTCAAGGATATTCTGAACATTTTTTTCAAAGGGCCTACTTTGCTGCCTGCCAAGCATTCTTTTTTTTAAATTTGGCGTACCAATCCCTGAACTTTTATATATTTAGGGCACTATGCAGATTACAAAAGCTTCTCAACTTACTGGTGTTTTCCCCGCGTTGTTCACCCCGCTGATGGACGACGATCCCAAGTGTCTCCGCAACTCCGTCGACTACAAGAAGATGGAGAAGATGATTGACGACCTTATCGCTTCCGGCGTTTCTGGCATTCTCCCTGTGGGAACCACGGGCCAGAGTGCGACGGTCACCCACAAGCAGCACCTCGATATCATCAAGTTCACGCTGGACTACGTGGACGGCCGCGTGCCCGTGATTGCAGGTGCCGGCAGCAACTGCACCCGCGAATCCGTCGAGATGATCGAAGAAGTCCTGAAGATTGCGGAAGTCCCGGTCCTCTGCGTCACGGGTTACTACAACAACCCCTCGCAGGAAGGCATCGAGAAGCACTTCAAGACCCTCAGCTCCGAAACGGGCGCAAAGATTATCATCTACAACGTGCCGGGCCGTACCGCAAGCTACGTCCACCCCGACACCCTCATCGCCCTTTCCGAAGACAAGAACATCATCGGACTCAAGCAGGCGGTCGATTTCCGCATTGGCGAAAAGTTCCACGAAGACACGAAGCGCGTGATTAACGAGACGAAGAACAACGACTTTGCCGTGCTCAGCGGCGAAGACGGATTCTTTATCGACATGCTGGAAATGGGTGGCACGGGCCTCGTGAGCGCAACGGCGAACATCCCCGAAGCGGCAAAGATTTTCGTGGACCTGTACAAGGCTTTCCAGAAGGGCGAGTTCCAGAAGTGCGACGACCTGCAGGACGCCGCCCGCGACTACGTTGAAGCGACCTTCTGCCGCAAGAACCCGATTCCTCTCGGAACCATGTTCAACAGCCCGCTCTTCCAGCCGATGACCAGCGTGAAGGATACCGCCCGCGGTGACGAAGCCGTGGCCCGCATCATGAAGCTCATCAACGAAAAGGCCGAGAGTTTGAAGAAGTACCATATCTAGACGAAAGAACGCCGCTGCGCGGCTACAGACGAAAGACGAGAGATTGCCAAATAAATCTTTTCAAAAAATCTCTCGTCTGTAGCGAAGCAACGCAATTGCGAAGCGTTCTCTCGTCTCTCGTCTATTTTTAACTAGGAGAATCCCATGGCAAAGAATAAATCCATTAGCGAAATCATCTGCGACTATATCAAGAAGCAGAAGCTCTCCCCCATTCCCGTTCAGACCCTGAACGAGGAAGCTTCTTCCACCCGCTACTTCGGCGGCGATCTCAAGGAATTCATCGCTGCAGCCAAGACGCTGGGCGCCAAGGGAATCTTCGTGGAAGAACTCTACCTCGAAGACGACGAGTTCTACTACGACAGCGGCATGGACGACGAAGAATACATGGCGCTCTACGGCAACGACGACTGCTGCTGCGACGGTCAGTGCAAGTGCGGCAAGTGTGAAGGCAAGAAAGGCAAGAAGGCAAAGGACGACGACGATTCCGATGTGGACGGCGTCTGGTTCGAGCCCGAAGACCTGGACGGTCTGGACCTGACCCTCCTGAAGCCCCAGATGGCCAAGTACATCGACCGTATCGGCGAGTGCTGCGGCGCCCGCCTCACGGTTCCCGGTGTGGACCGCCTGGAAGTGGAAATCTTTGCCGACTGGTACGACAAGTTTGCCGAGCTGGTGGACGAAGCCTCCGAAATCATCGAGGAAGACCCCAACGGCGCTCTGGAAGCCATCGAAGCCATGTTCAAGGCCGAAGAAGAGGCTGACAAGAGCGTGAAAAAGATTGCCGCTCACCCCCCGAAAGGTGGAAAGAAGACCGCAAAGTCTAAAAGCAAGAAAAATTAGTCCAGATGGCGAGTCAAGCTCGCCATGACGTCTTGAAAAAAAGCCACGGTTTTGCCGTGACTTTTCTTTGTATGATAAAAGAGATGCCGCAGCGAGTGCGGCATAACAATTAGCGAGTAACGCGGACCCTCATCATCTGGCTACCCTGCTTGACCAGGTAGATGCCAGACTTGTGGAACCTTGCGAATAGTGCATCCTGGAGAGAAGCGCCAGCAGCGACACTCACACGGCCCAGGTTACGGCCCTGCATATCGAACACCTGCAGTTCCTTGTCGCTATTCAAGGAGAGATGGACATTGCGGATGGATGCGGGCGGTTCGTACTTGGAGCCCTTGTCCACATCCTTTTCGGTGAAGGTGATGTTGTCCACATTCACATAGCCGCCAGTAAATTCCACACGGAGGGTGTGGGTCCCTGCGGAAAGGGACGTGGTCACCCCGGTGAAGGACTTGTAGTCATCCCAACCGTCTGTCAGGATATCCGAAATCGTGCCAACGTTGGTTCCATCTACGACGAGGTCGATAGAAGTTGTGCGGTTCTGATCATCGCCTCTGGCGGCGGAGAGTTCAAAGGTATAGGTTCCAGTATAGGTGACGTTCACCGTATATTCGGCCCAGTTACCGGGTTCAATGTCTCCCAGGTAAGTTCCGCCATTGGTGAAGTCTCCGTCCTTGTTCTGGTAGTCTTCGAATTCAATCTTTCCGGGCAAAGTTCCTACAGCGGTCTGTGCAGCAGCGCTAGAAGTGGGGGTAGAAGCGGAGCTTGTGGGATTCGTGGAGGCGCTGGAAGAAGGCGTAGGGGCAGTTCCTATATACACTCGTGACACGGGGAAGTCAAAGTTGCAAGAGGCAGTTCCGCTACCATTACCAACTTCACCAAGAACTTTGGCTTCATACATCTTGCCAAGATTCATACCGAGTTTCGCCCACTCTTCAAAGTGCTTTGTAATGTCAATGGTTCCGCAAGCACGAGCGGATTCACGAACACCATAGAACTGCTCAAAAGTGGCCTTTCCGTGAAGAGCCCACTGATCAACCTGAGTATGAGTCCACGCTTCATACTTTGCGCCATCGACAGTGTATTCGCCCTTTTTGGTCCAACCCCAACCCGTTCCACCTGGTTTATACTGACTGGCCCAGTTGTCCACGATGTAGTACTCAATCATGGGGTTTTCTGACCAACCATAAATACCGATGAAGGAGTATCCGATATTCTGTTGACCACTCATGGACACTTTGAAATCGGCATACATGTGTCCAAGTTCCGTGTAAGACTTGTCCGAGTTAAAGGACAATCCCGAACGGCACAAATAGTCATCGCTATTCTTAGCGATACACTCCATGGAACCGTCAGAATAGAAAGTGGCAGAACTAGCACCATTGCCGCCACGATACCACAACTCGTAATTATAGTCGCCAATCTTGCTGATGGTCTGGTACTCTTCGCCGTTTCGGGTTCCGCTTGTCCTTGCGGATTGTCCAGAATGAGTAGTCGTACTACAGAAATCCTGGGCCAGAGCTTGTGAGGTGAAAAGACCAAGGGATAGCAGAGCTGCTGTCCCGACCGAAAAATATCCCTTTTTCATAATTGAACTCCTCTTCAGAAATCCAATCCCATTGTAAACATATACAAAAAAGCCCCGGATGTCACCGGGGATGTGTGTAAATTTATGTAAAGGTGGCGATTTTCGCTTTTTTTCAAGGAGATGCCCGCCTGTGCGGGCATGACAACATCAGGGCGTTTTTCACGTTCTTTCCAAGGGGATGCCCGCCTGCGCGGGCATGACAACATCAGGGCGTTTTTCGCGTTCTTTCCAAGGGGATGCCCGCCTGCGCGGGCATGACAAATTCGGGGCGATTTTCGCGTTTTTTTCAGTGAGATGCCCGCCTATGCGGGCATGACAAAATGTGGTTTTTGACGTTTTTGGGGTTATCGAGTCACTCGAACCTGCATAAAGCGGCCACCCTGCTTGACCAGATAAGCGCCCGGTTTCTGGAACCGGACACGGAGGGTCTGTTCCAGGGAGGTTCCCTGCGCCACGGTAACGCGACCCAAGAAGCGTCCCTGCATGTCAAACACCTGCAAATTCCTGTCACATTCTACCAAGAACCGCGTTTTTACCAAGGCCATAGTGGCAGAGGAATACCACAGTTCCGCAGAAGACGAGGATATTTCCATAGCGGCGGAGGACACTTCCAAGGAGGAGGAACTTTCCGCAGTAGCGGAAGAAATTTCCAGGGCAGACGAAGAAGATTCTACCGATGCGGAGGATTCCGCCTGTGCAGACGAAGACGACTGCACCACAGCAGACGACGAAGACAACTTTGCAGAAGACGAAGATTGCTTCACGGAAGACGAGGACTGATTTGCAGAAGAAGATGATGCCGTGGTTTTCTTGGTGAACTTGAGATTGTCCACGTTCACATAGCCCCCGGTAAAGGTCACGCGGAGGGTATGGGGACCAGCAGTAAGGTTTGTCGTTTCAGCCGTAAAACTATCGTAATCGTTCCAACCGGTGGTCAATATGCCCGTAATGGAGGCCACCGCTTTTCCATCCACGGAAATGTCTACGGTTGTCGTACGATTCTGGTCGTCTTTTCGAGCGGCAAGGAGATCAACCGTGTAAATCCCGGCCGAAGTAACCGATATAGGGTATTCCAACCATGCGCCCGGCTTGATTTCACCCACAATGTTTCCATAGACGGAGACTTCGTCACCACCGCTAGTGGCAAAGTTTTCTAGTTCCACCGTCCCAGGGATGTTGGTAACGGCAACGGGATTAACTGCAGAAGAACTGCTGGCAGAATTGTTTACGCTAGAACTGGATGTGGGTGTGGAACCGTTGCCAATATACACCCTGGCAACAGGGAAATCAGCAGTCCCGGAAACACCACAACCATTTCCCGTACAACCGGCCTCACCAAGAACCTTGGCCTCATAGAGTTTGCCGTCGGCCATGCCAAGTTCTTTCCATTTTTTTATGTGAGCAGAAACATTGATAGTACCGCAATCGCGAGCCGATTTACGAACGCTAAAATACTGATGGAATTCTCGATCATTATTGCCTCCAATCGCAGGTCCAAAACGAGTATTGCGGTAAACGGTATACACGGCGCCATCAATTGTGTAGTCTCCCTTCTTGGTATCACCGACCCAGTCGCCCGGCATATACTGGGCCAGCGTATTGTCCACCACATAATATTCTACAAGACCATTGGGGGCACCGCTAACACCTTCCATCCAGCCGTAGACCCCAACGTATGAATAGCCTACGCCCGAAATATTTTGCTTAACCAACTTGAATTCCGCCATGATGTCGCCGCCAAGCTGGTCATAGGTCTTGTCGCTATTGAACTGCAAGCCCATGCGGCAAAGGTAGTCCCCTGCCCCCTGGAAAGAGCAGCTCATGGAACCTTCGTTGTAAAAAGTGGCACTCCCCGACTGTGCATGGTCATACCATAACTGAAAGTCATAGTTGCCAACAGATCCCGTGACGTAGGAACCCGATACCGTCCTGCCTGTTCCGCTATGGCCTGTCGTACTGCAGAAATTCTGGGCCAGAACTTGTGTGGAAAGGAAACCAAGGGACAAGATCGTCAAAACCTTGGCGGACTTTGGTAAAACACGCATATTGAACTCCTCTTCAGAATCCAATCCCAATGTAAACATATACAAAAAATCCCCAGATGTCACCGGGGATGTGTGTAAATTTATATAAAGATGGCGATTTTCGCGTTTTTTCAAGGAATCAGGGAGATGCCCGCCTGCGCGGGCATGACAAATTCGGGGCGATTTTCGCGTTTTTTCAAGGAGATGCCCGCCTGCGCGGGCATGACAACTTGATCAAGCTCTATCGGAGCAACAATCCGGACTATTCCTCCGAAGAGTCGTCCTCCACCTGAACCCCTTCCACGTGGTCGAAGGTCTCCTTGGCCTCGGCGCTGTCCTGCTCAATGTCTTCCACACTGGGGAGAGCGGTAGCGTCTTGCACCACGTCGCCTTCGCGGAGGCTGATGGCCTTCACGCCCTGGGCGTTACGGCCCGTGAGGCGGATGTCGGCGGCCTTGATGCGGATCACCTGGCCTTCGCGGCTGGTGATAATCAGGTCGTAGTCGTCGGCGACGCTTTCCACGAACACGGCAGGACCGATCTTGTCGGTGACCTTCAGGTTGATAACGCCCTTGCCGCCACGACGGGTAATGCGGTAGGTACCGGGTTCGCTCCGCTTGCCGAAACCGTTTTCGGTAATGGTCAGCACCTTGTTACCCGCCTTGAGCCACAGGAGCGAAATCACCTCGTCGCCTTCGGCAAGCTTGATACCGCGCACGCCGTGGGTTCCACGGCCCATGGGGCGGAAGCAGGTAATGGGGAACGTCAGTGCCTGGCCGTTTCGGGTGGCAAGCATCAGCAGGTCCTTCGGGATCGGGCGACCTTCAACATCTTCGGAACCGTCCTCCCCTTCGGCCACTTCAGCTTCGGCAGTCTCGGCGACCTGCTCCACGGCATCGTCAGCTTCGTTTGCATTCAACGAAGCCTTGTATTCCTCTTCGGTCATGCCCACCAGCTGCACCTTCACCAGTTCGTCGTCTTCGTCCAGGCGAATAGCGTTCACGCCGGCCTTGCGGGGGCGGCTGAACAGGGTCAGGTCCATCTTGTTGATGATACCCTTCTTGGTGGCAAACACCAGACAGAAGAACCCGCCGAACTTGCGCACCGGCACAATGGCCTGCACCTTTTCGCCTTCGGTAAGTCCCACGAAGTTGATGATGGGGCGGCCCTTGCCGTTGCGGGTGCCTTCGGGCAGGCGGTAAACCTTGGTCCAGTAGGCACGGCCCTTGTTGGTGAACACCAGCAGGTAGCTGTGGGTGCTGGCCGTGAAAATCTGGTCCACGTTATCCTCGTCCTTGAGGGTCGCACCGATAATTCCCTTGCCACCGCGATTCTGGGCCTTGAAGGTATCAATGGGCAGGCGCTTGATGTAGCCTTCCTTGCTCAAGGTAATCACCTGTTCCTCTTCGGCAATCAGGTCTTCGTAATCCAGGTCATCTACAGAATCTTCGATGCTGGTGCGGCGTTCGTCGCCGAACTTGGCCACCACGGCATCCAGCTTTTCAAGCACGATGGCGATACGGCGTTCCCGCTTGGCGAGAATGTCCTTCAGGTCGGCCACGGTGGCGATAAGCTCGTTGTATTCCGCTTCCAACTTTTCCAAGTTCAGGCCGGTGAGCTGGGCAAGACGCATATCCACAATGGCCTGGGACTGGATGTCGTCCAAGTTGAAGCGGGCCTGCAGGTTCTGCTTCGCCAACTCCGTAGTCTTGCTGTTCTTGATAATCTGCACCACCTCGTCGATATTCTGGGTGGCAATGCGGAGTCCTTCGATAATGTGGAGGCGAGCTTCCGCCTTCTTCAAGTCGAACTGGGTGGCGCGGGTAATCACGTCCATGCGGTGGTCCACGTACACCTGAATCAGCTCCTTGAGGGTCAAAAGCTTGGGCAGGTTGTTCACCAAGGCCAGGTTGTAGATGCTGAAGGTGGTCTGCAGCTGGGTGTTCTTGTACAGGTTGTTCAACACCACTTCGGCAACGGCGTCGCGACGAAGTTCAATCACAATCCGCATGCCTTCGCGGTTGGATTCGTCGCGGATGTCGGTAATGCCGTCCACACGCTTCTCGCGGACCAGTTCCGCAATCTTCTTGCAGAGTTCCGCCTTGTTCACCATGTAAGGGATCTCGGTCACCAGAATGCGGGGCTTGCCCTTGCTGTCGGTTTCCACCTCGGTACGGGCACGCACACGCACACGGCCATGCCCTGTCAGGTAGGCGTCACGGATACCCGCGCGGCCGCAAATCACGGCCCCTGTCGGGAAATCGGGGCCCGTCACCAGTTGCAAAAGGTCTTCGTCAGGAATTTCGGGATTTTCAGCCACCGCGTGGATGGCGTTTGCAATTTCACGCAGGTTGTGGGGCGCCATGGAAGTGGCCATACCCACGGCGATACCCGTAGTGCCGTTCACCAGCATGTTGGGGAGCGCAGACGGAAGCACCAGGGGCTCTTCCAGGGACTCGTCGTAGTTGGGGCCCATGTCCACGGTGTCCTTTTCCAGATCCTCCAGCATCAGAGCGCCCAGGTTGTTCATCTTGGCTTCGGTGTAACGCATGGCGGCGGCACCGTCACCGTCGATAGAGCCGAAGTTACCCTGACCGAACACCAGCGGGTAGCGCAGGGAGAAATCCTGGGCCATGCGGACCAGGGTCTCATAAACGGCGGAGTCTCCATGAGGGTGGTACTTACCGATAACGTCACCCACGATACGGGCGCTCTTGACCGTCGGCTTGTTGGGGACCACGCCCAGCTTATGCATGCTGAACATGACGCGGCGGTGCACCGGCTTGAACCCGTCTCGGGCATCGGGCAAGGCACGGGCCACAATCACGCTCATAGAGTAGCGCAAGTAGCAATCCTGCATGTCCTTCTCAATCAGGCTCTTGAACTGCGTTCCTGGTACCAATTCTTCTGACATTCGATCTTCCTCTTAGTGGTTGGTGGTTTCCACCAACATCTCGTTTATTACTTTCAAACTTTCTTCGTCCGTCTGGTCTATGCGGTGGGGCGTGACGGTGGCATAGCCCTGTTCCAGCAGGTAGTCGTCGCTATCCTCGGGCTGCTCGTTCCACAACTTTTCACCGTCCAGCTGCCACAGGCCATTCTCGTGACCGTAGTGGTCCGTAAACATTCCAACGGCCATCTTCGCGGCCCTGAACCCCTTGAAGGTCTCGGCGGTAGCCTTTGGAAAATTCACGTTCCAGAAAACGCCCTTGGGAATTGCCCCGAAAAGACGCTCCTTCACCACCTTCGCGGCAAAATCCGCCGCAGTCTGCAACAATTCCGCACCTGTCCCCCGGAGTGAAAGGGCAATACCCGGCACCCCCCAGAGGGCAGATTCGCGAGCACCGGCCACCGTTCCCGAATAAAGGGACGACACCCCGGAATTTTCGCCCACGTTCACTCCCGAAAAACACACGTCAAAAGCCCCTGCCAAAGGCCCTGGACCGGCCCCCTCGGTAGAAAGCCCGTAAAGGGCGAAATGCCCCAGGGCAAACTTCACGCAGTCAGCCGGCGTCCCGTCCATGGAATAGGCCCTGGCAGAACCAGCTGCCTCCCCCAGGTCCACCGCCTTCAGCGAAAGCCCGCGACGCACCGTAAAGGCGTGAGAAACCCCGCTCTGCTCATGCTCCGGAGCAAAGACGAACACCTCCCCGTAAGGGGAAAGGGCACGTGCCAAAGCGCAAATATTCTCGCTCTGAACACCGTCGTCGTTGGTGATCAGAATGCGGGGTTTCGGGGAATCTTGCATGCGCCCTAAAAGATAGCAAAAAACTATCTTTTGGACATGTACACGGAACCGAAATTTTTGGCCATGAAGGACAAGTCCAAGGCCAAACGCATGGCCGAACTCCTGCGGGTCATCATCTTGCAGCTGGGCGACGACGTGCCCCGCGCCAAGCGGGAATTCGAGACCTACGCCGGCTGGATGAAACTGCCCGAAGGAGAACGCCTAGTAGGCAAGAACCAGGCCCAGATGATTGACCTGTACAAGACCTTCCGCACGCGGGCGGGCCTCGGGTTCGAACGGGATGTTTACCTGGAGCAGGAACCGGGGGACCGCGAAACTCCGAACGAGAAGCCCATCCCCTTCGCCGTGCTGGTACACAACCTGCGGAGCGCCTTCAACGTAGGCTCCATCATCAGGAGCACGGACTGCTTCGGCCTCGAAGGAGTCCACCTAAGCGGCTACAGTTGCGGCCCCGACCACGTGACGGTAAAAAGTGCCGCCCGGGGCTGTCAGGAATGGATTCCCATCAAGCGCTGGGAAAGCCCCATGGACTGTATCAAGTGGCACAGGGAAAACGGCTACGAAATCATCGCGCTTGAAACCGGCGAAGACATTCCAAGCATTACCGAAGTGAAATGGCCCGAAAAGGGGCTCATCATCCTCGGGAACGAGGAACTGGGAATCGCCCCCGAACTCATGGAACAGGCCACCCTGAAGGTGACAATCCCCATGGCAGGGCGCAAGGCCAGCATGAACGTGGCAGGAGCATTCGCCATCATGGCGTTCTGCTTGAGGAACAGAAATTGACAGCAAAGACAGCTCCAACCGAGAAGTAATCGGATTTCCGTCCGTTTAGAACAAAGAAGCACCTGCATCCCCCTCTTTGTCACTCCGGCTCCGGGTCGGGGTGATATGAGTTTGAGGCGAGGATGACAACGAAAAAAAATCAAACATTCATCAAGTGACGACGCCACTTGCCGCCAACCCAACGACGCCAGAAAATAATGGGCGCGGTACTGTAGACCGCCACCACCGCAATCCAGGCGTAATGGGCCGGCAGTTGGAACACATAAGCGGAAAGATAAAGCGCTCCCGCCACGCACCAGTTCATGATGGCGCTGGCGAACATGACCCACAAAGTATCCCCCGCCCCACGCAAGGCCCCTGCATAGATGACTAACAGCACCTCCACAAAAATATACAGGGAGGCAAACCGGAGCATAAAAATACTCATGGGGCGCGCCGCATCAAAAATGGCCATAGCTTCCGCCGAAGCCTCCGCTATGTCGGGCCTGAAAATGTCGGTCAGCACGCCCGGCAAGAACACGAACAGCACTCCGGTAATCAAGGAATAGCCCCACCCTAAGCGCAACCCCGAGTAAGTAGATCGCGTAGCGGCAGCGACATTCTTCGCCCCCACGTAACGGCCCACAAGGCTTGTGGACGCGACCTCCAACCCCATCAGGGGAACGTAGGCCACCATATCCCAGTTGAACATGACCGACGACGCCGTGGCGGGTTCGGGTCCAAGAGCGTGGAACATGAGAATCAACAGCTGGAACGCCGACATGTTCAAGAACATCTCCACTCCCGACGGAATCCCCCGCTGCAAGAGTTCTCGGGTCAAGGGCCAGCTAAAAGCAAAAGAGGAACGGGTACCAAAACGGCTGTTGTAGGACTTGCCGAAAAACTTTGCAAACAAAATAATGGTTGAAACCGCGTTCCCGATAAGGGTTCCATAGGCCGCCCCCGCCACACCCAAAGCGGGAATCGGGCCAAAACCATAGATTAGCACGAAGTTACAGGCCACGTTCACGATCATGCCCACAAATGCCGCCTTCATCACGATTTTCGTCTCGCCGATACCGCTAAAGAAACAGGGCGCCACGTTCCGCACCAGGTTGATGATACCGCCAAACATCAGAATGTTAAAGTAGGTTTTCTGATATTGCAGTTGGTCGGCAGCCAGATGTTCCAGACCAAAAATGACGTGGCCCACGGGAATGGTCAGATACAAAATAGGCACGCACACCAACGACACGTACAGGGCCTGCATAAAGACCTTGGCACATTCCCCATGGCGTTTTGCCCCCAGACGCTGGGCCACCATGGCAGTGGTGTAACTGATGGCCCCCGTAAAGAACATGGTGAGCGCCAGTTGCACCGCGCCAGCTCCCAGGGCCGCGTTCATTTCGGCAGGACCCAGTTTCGATAGGAACAGACGGTCGATAAAGGTCATGAAGGTGTCAAAAGACATGGACAGGAGCATGGGGAGTGCCACCACCAGCACATCCTTCACGTCGCCATTTTTCTTGAATTTTGACGGCCTATAGAACTTATTGAGTATCGCACCGACCATATTGGGCGACAAATATAGTTTTTTTTCTATCTTTGTGCTACTATGTTTTCACAGCTGACTGACTCTCTAGAATCTACTCTCAAGAACCTGCGCGGGCAGGGCAAGCTCACCGAAGAAAATGTCGCCGAATCGTTGCGCGAAGTGCGCCGCGCCTTCCTCGAAGCCGACGTGAACTTCAACGTGACCCGCGACTTCGTAAAGGCCGTCAAGGAAAAGGCCATGGGCTCCGAAGTGCTTACCTCGGTGACTCCCGGCCAGCAGATTGTGAAAATCATCCACGACGAACTCGTGGCCGTGATGGGTGGCGAAACCAAGGAAATCAACCTCTCGGGCCCCGCTCCGGTGGGCATCATGATGGTGGGTCTACAGGGTTCCGGTAAGACCACCTTCGCCGGCAAAATCGCCCTCTGGATGCGCAGCAAAAAGAAGAGGAAGCCGCTCCTGGTGGCCGCCGACGTGTACCGCCCCGCCGCTATCAAGCAGTTGCAGGTGCTGGGCAAATCTATCGGCATTCCCGTTTACGACGAAGGCCAGGGCAATCCGGTCGAAATCATCAAGCACGGTTACCAGTACGCCAAGGACAACGGCTTTGACTTAGTGATTTACGATACCGCAGGCCGCTTGCAGATCGACGAAGAGTTGATGCAGGAACTCGAAAAGGCCCGCGACGCCGTTCACCCGGATGAAATTTTGTTCGTGGCTGACGCCATGATCGGTCAGGAAGCGGTGAACGTGGCAGAGACCTTCTGGAACCGTCTGAACTTTACGGGCGTTTGCCTTTCGAAGATGGACGGCGACACCCGCGGCGGTGCAGCACTCAGCATCAAGAAGATGACAGGCGTGCCTATCTGCTTTATCGGTGTCGGCGAAAAGCTCCCCGAAATTGAACTGTTCCACCCCGACCGTATGGCCAGCCGAATCCTCGGCATGGGCGACGTGGTGAGCCTCGTGGAAAAGGCCCAGCAGGTCATCGACGAAAAAGACGCCAAGGACCTGAAGAAGAAGATTCTCAACAACACCTTCGACCTGAACGATTTCTTGAACCAGTTGCGCACCATCAAGAAGCTCGGCCGCATCAAGGACATTCTGAGCCTGATTCCGGGCCTGAACAAGCTCCCCATCGACCAGATTGACGAAAAGGAACTGGTTTATGTGGAAGCCGTGCTCAGCTCCATGACGCCCAAGGAACGCAAGAAACCGCAGATTCTGGACGGCAGCCGCAAGGCACGCGTAGCCAAGGGTTCCGGCACCGAAATCGGTCGCGTGAACGCCGTGCTCAAGCAGTACGAAACCATGAAGGAAATGTTCAAGAAGGTGGGCGATTTTGCCCGCAAGCAGAACAACGGCGGACAAGTAGGGAGCAACTATACCCCGCCCAAGCAAAAGAAAAAGAAAAAACGATAATAATGACTAGGGAGGGCATAGCCCTCATCCACAAAAAAATTGTAAAAAGACCCCTAACGGGTCTTTTTTTTATAGCCGAAACGGGCATTTTTCGGCAAAATTACAAAATCTGTAATTTTTCGTTGCTTGGTGATACTTTTTGCGAAATAAAATGATAGATTAAGAAAATCAATAGCAAATCTATTTACAATTTTTGAATAAAACCAACAAAAAGGAAAATCAATGGCTACAATCGACATGTCCGCAAACGCCCTCGTCACGGCCCTCAAGAAACCCCGTGACAAATTCACCAAGGAAGATATCAAGAAGTTCATCCGTGCAAATGACATCCGTCACGTGAACTTCATGTACGCCGGCGGCGACGGCCGCCTCAAGACTCTCAACTTCGTGGTAAACGACGCCGACTACCTGGACGAAATCCTCAGCTGCGGCGAACGCGTGGACGGTTCCTCGCTGTTCAGCTACATCGAAGCCTCCTCCTCCGACCTGTACGTAGTGCCCCGCTTCTCCACGGCCTTCATGGACCCGTTTGCCACCCTCCCCACCCTCTGCCTGCTCTGCAGTTTCTTCAACAAGGACGGGCAGCCGCTGGAATCTTCTCCGGAATACACCCTCCACAAGGCCTGCGAAGCCTTCAAGAAGGAGACCGGCATGGAATTCCAGGCCATGGGCGAACTGGAATACTACGTAATCGCCGACGACACGGGCGAGTTCCCTGCCGTTGACCAGAAGGGCTACCACGAATCCGCCCCGTTTGCCAAGTTCAACGAGTTCCGCCAAAAATGCATGCTCTACATCGCCCAGGCCGGCGGCCAGATCAAGTACGGCCACAGCGAAGTGGGCAACTTCACCCAAGACGGCAAGCTCTACGAGCAGAACGAAATCGAGTTCCTCCCCTGCCCCGCCGAAGACGCCGCCAACCAGCTCACCATCGCCAAGTGGATGATCCGCAACCTGGGCGCAGAATTCGGTCTCGACGTGACGTTCGCCCCGAAGATTACCGTGGGCAAGGCCGGTTCGGGCCTGCACATCCACATGCGCATCATGAAGGACGGCAACAACCAGATGCTCAAGAACGGAGTCATCAGCGATACCGCCCGCCGCGCCATCGCAGGCATGATGAAGCTCGCCCCCTCCATCACCGCCTTCGGCAACCAGAACCCCACCTCTTACCTGCGCCTGGTGCCCCATCAGGAAGCCCCCACCAACGTGTGCTGGGGCGACCGCAACCGCTCCGTGCTGGTACGCGTACCGCTGGGCTGGGCATCCAAGACCGACCTCTGCAAGATTGCGAACCCGAACGAAAAGGGCACAAGCTACGACACCCACCAGAAGCAGACCGTGGAAATGCGTTCCCCGGATGCATCCGCCAACGTCTATCTGCTCATGGCCGGCCTCTGCGTGGCTTGCCGCCACGGCCTTAGCCTCAAGGACGGCCTGAAGGTGGCCGAACAGACCTACGTGAACGTGAATATCCACAAGAAGGAAAACGCGAAGCTGTTGAGCAAGCTGGACACGCTGCCTGACAGTTGCTGGGCCAGCGCCGACTGCCTTGCCAAGCAGCGCAAGGTCTACGAGGAATTCGGCGTGTTCAGCCCCGCCATGATCGACGGTATCATCGACCAGCTGAAGGCCTTCAAGGACAAGACGCTCCGCGCCCAGGTCACCAAGTCCAAGACCGCCATGCAGAAGCTGGTGAAGACATACTTCTACTGCGGGTAATGAAATGGGCGCAAAAAATGCGCCTCAAGGTTCCGATTATAAAAAAGGCTCCGGGTTTGTCCGGAGTCTTTTTTCAGGATTGTTTCAACTTTTTCTTGCGGGAATACATCTGCTGGTCGGCGCGTTCGAACACCTGGGCCACATTCCTGTCCTTGGCAGGCTCAAAGCAGGCCATGCCGCAGGCCACCACCACGCCACCCTTTTTCTGGTTCTCCTGAACGATTCCGTCAATCTGTTCCTGGAGGTCTTCGCGCCTCTTGTAGTCGAAGTCCCGAAGAATGACCGCAAACTCGTCGCCGCCTATGCGGAACACCGGGCTGTGCTTGAAGATTTCGCAAACCAGCTTGGCCGCCCCGCAAATATATTCGTCTCCGGCCTTGTGCCCCTTGGTGTCGTTCACCTCCTTGAGGCCGTTTACGTCGCAGACGGCAACGGCAAATTCCTGACAGGCGCCGGACTGTATTTCATGGTCCAGCCTGGTCTCGAATTCCACGAAGGCGTTCTTGTTCTTGACTCCCGTAAGGCTGTCCCTGTGGGATTTTTCAAGGGCTAGGCTCAGGGCCTCGGAAAACTCGTGCTCCCTGCGGACCTGGGCGTCGATGTTGCTCACCGCAATAACAATATGTTCATCGCCAGATGCCACCGCCTTCATGTTCATGTACGTGGGAACGCCGTGGACCAGCAGACGGTAGGTGTAAGAGAAACTGCCGCTGTTGTCCAATTCCTTCAGTAGGGTATCCTTCACGAGAACCGCCGAAAGCAGTTCCCGGTCTTCTTCGTAGATGACCCTCTGCAAGTTTTTCTGGCAATCGCCCCAAAAATCATCCCCGCTTTCTTCGATAGCCAGTTCCTTGTAAAATTCCTTGGCCTTGTATTCCGCATAGTGGTCGGTCTTGCGGTTCACGCGGTAGATGGTGACGTACTGGTTTGCAAGGGCCAGGGCGATTTGCCCGTAGGTGGCTCTCTTGGTAGTTTCTTGCTCCAGCTTCTTTTGCTGCCTGACCAGGGAGTCTACGTTGCAGACGCCCACCACCAGGTAGTTCTTGTCGCCGAACTGGATGTGGACCGACTTCAGGGTGTACCAGGTGGGTTGCCCGTCAATCAGCAAGCGGTAGTTCAAGGTGAAGGGGCTGCCGTCAGCCGTCTCGGTGAGCACGTTTTCCTTGGTCAGTGCCCTGGAAAGCATGCCCTGGTCCGCCTCGAAGACCACGTTCTTCAAGTTTTTCTGCACATCTCCCCAGAACTCGTTGCCGGAGTAGTCCAGCTGCAGTTGGCGGTAACCGCCACGGGAGGAATACTCCGCATAACGGTCCGTCTCGATATCTACAAAGTACACGCTCTCGTAATCCAGGGAAAGCGCCATAGCCATTTCAGAAAAAGACTGGGTTCCGTCCATGGCCTAAAATCTATATCTTTTCTACAAGGGTGGCGGGTACCCCCCAAAAAAACGGGGTTTTAGGGGTGTCCCCTAGGAGAGGGGGTGATGGAGGACGCGAAAAGCCACGATGAAAGCGGATAGGAGATCCCCGCCTGCGCGGGGATGACAAGGTGGTGGCGGGGATGACGAGGTGATGGCGGGGATGACAAGGTGGTGGCGGGGATGACAAGGTGGTGGCGGGGATGACAAGGTGGGCTGAGCGGCCGAAATCAGGGGGAGACTTCCCCCTTTGGAGTAAAAAAGGACTAGTTTCGTGTCAAAATTGGCGATTTTCGACCAAAATCATCAATTTTTGGGTGTTTAGACCTTGCTGGCAGGCTGTTAATTTATCTGTAAAGAACGGAAAAATTTTACATTCCGTCCTTTACACACAAGGTTTTTGTTGTTATATTTGGCCCCAAAAAGAAACAATCAACCCTAAAAGAGGTTAAAATGGCAACTGTTATCCGTCTCGCTCGCTTTGGCAAGCGTCACAACCCCATCTACCGCGCCGTGGTCATCGACAGCCGCAAGGCACGCGACGATAGCTTTATCGAACAGGTGGGTTTCTACAACCCCAACCTGAAGAAGCCCGAAATCCGCTTCGAGCAGGAAAAGGTCCTCAAGTGGCTCCAGACCGGCGCTCAGCCCTCTGACACCGTCCGCAGCCTCCTGAAGAAGGTGGGTATCATGGAACTCTTCCACGAGCTCCGCGCCGGCCGTTCCATCGAAGGCAAGGTCGCCACTCCTAAGGCCGACAAGGCCAAGAAGGCCAAGCTCGGTCCCAAGGCTCTCGCCAAGATCGAAGCTGAAAAGGCCGCCAAGGAAGCCGCCGCTGCCGAAGCCGCTGCAGCCGCCGAAGCTCCTGCCGAAGCTGCCGCTGAAGCTCCGGCCGAAGCCTAATCGCACTCTTTTGCGGAGTCCTGTGCCACGGGCGCAGGACTTTTTTTCTTTGAAAAGCGAACCGTAGAATTGCAGGGTGAGAAAGGGGTTATCTTTTTGTCATGTTCGCGGAGGCGAACATCCACTAGAGATAAGCAAGCGGATCCTCGCCTCCGCGAGGATGACGATGCTTAAAACCCGCAGCCCTAACCCCTACAACCTACCACCTACAACCTAAGAATGCCCGACTACTCCAACTACATCACCGTCTGCGAACTCATGGGAAGCCATGGCGTCAAGGGCTTTATCAAGGCCCGGCCCACGACCCACGACCCGGAGCGGCACAAGCTGTTGAAGGCCGTGGTGGTGGAAAAGGTGAACGGGCAGTTCGTGGAACTGGAAGTGGAAGAGTCCAAGCTGGCGGGGGCGCTCTGGCACCTGAAATTCAAGGGTTTCGACACTCCGGAATCCTTGCGGCCCCTGGTGAACGGGAGCCTGATGGTAAGCCCCGACGAGCGGATTCCCGCCCCCGAAGGGGAGTTCTACCTGGACGACCTGGCAGGCTTTGCGGTAAAACTCACGGACGGACGCACCGTAGGCGAAGTGCTGGAGGTGCAGGAACTGCCCACCGTAGATGCCTTCCTCATCAAGTTTGCCGAAGAGGCAGAGGCGGAGTTTTCCAAGAAGCCCATCCTTGCCCCCTGGATTGAGGACTGCGTGTCAGAAATTGACGAAGAAAACCGGGCCATCGTCTGCGACGGCGACTACCTGCGGGCGCTATGCCCCGAGGAGCGCTCATGAGAATCGACTGCATCACCATATTCCCCGAGATGTTTGCCCCCATGAAGCAATCTATCATGGGCCGCGCCCAGAGCAAGGGAATTCTGCAGTTCAACACCGTGTTTTTGCGGGACTTTGCCGTGAACGACTACGGCCAGGTGGACGACGTGCCCTACGGCGGCGAACCGGGGATGGTGCTCAGACCTGAACCCCTGGCCCAGGCTATCCGTAGCACCGGCGTCAAGGAAGACGGCGGCAAGGTCATCTACATGACCGCAGACGGGGTGCCCCTCACCCACCAGATTGCCGCGGACCTTTCCAGGGAAGAACACCTGGTCATCGTGTGCGGGCACTACAAGGGAATCGACGACCGCATACGCCAGTCCGAGGTGGACATGGAAATTTCCATCGGGGATTTCGTGGTGAGCGGAGGCGAACTGCCCGCCATGCTCCTGACCGACGCCGTGGTGCGGCTAAAAGACGGGGCCCTCGGGAACCGTGAATCCGGCGACACGGACTCCTTTGCCCAGGGGCTACTGGGTTGGCCGGTCTATACCCGCCCCGAGGTTTTCGAGGGCAAAAAGGTGCCCGAAGTGCTGCTATCGGGTCACCACAAGAACATTTCGGAATGGCGGAAGCAAGAATCCTTGAAAAGAACCCAAGAAAGACGGCCCGACATCCTTGAAAAAATCAAATTAAATGCTAAATTTGGCGACAAATAATTAAGAGGTACACATTATGTCCCTGAACATCGAAGCTATCCATAACGAAAACGTAAAGGCCGAAGCCCCGAGCTTCCGCGCCGGTGACACCGTCACTGTGAACGTAAAGGTTATCGAAGGAACCAAGGAACGCATCCAGCCTTTCAAGGGCGTTGTGATCCAGCAGAAGAACTCCGGCATTTCCAAGACCCTCACGGTCCGCAAGATGTCCGGCGCCGTCGCCGTGGAACGCATTTTCCCGGTGAACTCCCCCCGTATCGAATCCATCGTCCTGGATCGTGCCGGTAAGGTCCGCCAGTCCCGCATCTACTACATGCGTAACCTCCGCGGTAAGGCCGCCCGTATCGACGAACGCGAGGCCTAATTAGGCTTTCGGGGGTGATTTCCCGATGAACGGGAATTCCCGACAACAAGTTATCCCGCCCACGCACTCAAGCGTGAAGGCGGGTTTTGTTGTATATTCCCACGACGACCAGGAGCGAAAAATCATCATCCTGGACAAGGGCGAACTTGCGGCAGTGGACAATTCCCTGACTCCCCGCAAGGTGCACTTTACCATGCAGCCCGGCGACCTGGTGGGGGTAGCCGCCCTGTTGGAGCGGGAACCTTTCCGTTACGACCTGGAGGCCACCAAAGATTCCGAAATCACCGTAGTGAGCGAAGACTGCATGGAGTCCGAACTCAAGAGCATTCCCCTGTGGCTTTTGGCCGTTATCCGCGAGCTTTCGGCCAAAAACCGCCAACGGAAAGAAGCCGGTCGCCATAGCCGAGCCGCAAATTCCCTCGTGAGCCTCTCCGAATTCTGCAGGCACCTGAAAAAGGGTGAGCCCTACCCGCTAGAAAGCCTTGTGCAGGAATTCTGCTGGCAGACCAAGGCATCTGCCCCCGAAGTCAAGGAAGACCTGAAGGCACTCAGCCGGCGCAAGTTCGTGGAGATTGCCGGGATGGACCCCGTGGTGACGGTCACCCAGCCCGAACTTTTGGAACTGTTCGTGGACTACCTGGAATCCGAAGCGCAAGAAAAACCCTGGCCGCCCCTGCAGCTCACGCTGAACCAGAAGAAGGCTCTTGTTAGGTTGTCTATAACCGAAAGTGACTTGTCCCAAGACCCTCCGGCATGGCTCGCCTTTTTCCAGAAGAACAACATCGCCCTCACCGCCGCCGACTGGATAAAGATGCAGGGCCTCGGCTGGTTCATAAACGCCAAGGGCGACCTCTTCGCCCCGGATTCCAAGAAGATTGAATATTTTCTACTGGCGCTGCGCTACGAAATCAACCTGAGGGGGGTGCTGTAATGAAACTCTCCGCCGGTGATTTTCTGTGCCTGGAAGGGGACTTCGCCAGTTCCCTCTACATCGTCATTTCGGGCATGCTTTCAGGAACAAACAGCACCCACACGGCCGCGACCCCAAGGCTGTTCGAACCGGGCGACATCATAGACGTGTTCAGCCTGCTGGAACACGCCCCCAGGGAATACACCCTGAAGGCCGAAGAAGACTGCGAAATCCAGGTGGTGGAACACGAACAACTTAAGGCCATCCTGGACGAAAAGCCCTCGTGGCTCAGGTCCATCATCGAATTTCTAATCCGCCGGAACCACATCGGCGAAGAAAACGCCCGCAAGAGCAACCTGGTGCAGGCCCTACCCTCGCTGCTGTACCTGCTCTCTGGCATTCTGAAAGAACAAGGCGGCAACACCGCCCCCATGGCAACTGTTTCTGCACGGGCCGCCCGCATGAACGGCACCCGTCCCGAAGAATGCCGCAAGCTGTTCAAGGTCCTCCAGGAACTAGGCGTCCTCAAGATTCAAGAAGATTCGGTGCAGGTGCAGTCCCCGGAACTGGTGCACCTGCTTTACGAGACGCTGCGCTACCGCGCACTGGAACAAAAGATCAGCCCCAACATCCTTTCCATGACCGACCAGATGGTGCTGACGGTATTTATCAGGCTTTCGCAACGGAGCAAGGACCCGCTTAGAAACGGGCTCAGCGCTATCTCTACGGCAGACCTGAAAAAGGAATCCAAGAAATCCATGCACGGCATGACCCTCACCACCCGCACCATCGGCGCCCTGGTGGAAAAGGGCATACTGACGCCCTCTACCTCCCTGGACTTTCACCAGCCCCTGGACCAGGCGGAATTCTTTTTCGGGGATTTCGACCGGATTATGGACCTGCTGGAACTGAACCGGATATTCCCGCTGCTGGACAAGAAGCTGGTGGAGTAGCCCTTGTGATTTTAGGCACAATGTATCACGCGTCACAATCCGACTTAGGTGAAATAATCTATATATGTCATTGGGTGAAAATACAAAAACCTTACAAAAGGAGAAATCATGAAAAAACTACTCTGGACGTCGGCGATGGCCCTCACGGCTGCCGCCTGCATGACCGCCTGCGACGACAGCAACGGCGCCAGCAACAGCATCCCTGAATTCAAGACCGAGGCCGCCCTCCCCGACACCTGCGAGATGGAAGTGGCCAAGGCCGGCGACACTTATTTCGCCTGTTTCGAGAACAAGTGGATCGAAGTCACCGACTCCGCCACCGTGGAACAGTTCAAGGAAGGCCTGGACGAAGACGAAGTCAAGGCCAAGCTCGAAGAACTAGAAGACCTGCTGAAGCCCACCACACCGGCCAAGCCCAAGTCCTCCAGCAGCAAGAAGACGGACGAAGACGTGGAGTCTAGCGACAGCGAAGAGCCCGAAAGTTCCTCCAGCGAAGAATGCACCGGCCGCCGCTGCAAGACCGGCAACTCCAGCAGCTCCAAAAAGAGCAGCGGCGGAAGCGGTTCCGGCGATAGCGGTTCTGGCGAAGGCGGTTCTGGTGAAGGAGGCGACAGCTCGCCCTCCAGCGCCACCAGCGAATCTGCCTCTAGCACTGAGAGCAAGTGCGGCGATGAAAGTTACGATGCAACTTTCCAAGAATGCAATAGTTCCAATGAAATTGTCTTGAAGGAAGACGTCATTGAGGTTACGACCGAGTGGCTGAATCAAACAATGCTAGCCAACGGCGATTATGGTTTCCTTTACGATTCCCGTGATCACCAACTTTATCGTACCGTGAAAATCGGCACTCAGACCTGGATGGCGCAGAATCTGAACTTTACGACAGAAAAAAGTAAGTGTGCCTATAATGCGGAAGGCTGTGATAAATATGGAAGGCTGTACTTATGGACTGACGCATTAAAGCTTTCTGACGATTGTAATTCAGAAAGTGTTGCCTGTGCAGAACCACATGAAGGTGTTCAGGGAGTTTGCCCTGACGGCTGGCATGTGCCCACTCAAACCGAAGCGGAGGCGATGATTGAGAATAACGCGGCTCCGAGCCTTATTTCGACTGAAATGGAAGAGTCTCAAATTGCAGGTGGAAGCGGTTATACGAACAGCACCGGGCTATCATTGATTCCTGTAGGACGATACGGAGCGAGCAGCTATGAGGCAATGAACACTCAATTAAATTCACTTTTATCAACAGAAGGTATATACGAAAATTCACGGACACATAAGACATACTATGTTGTGGAAATGTTGTTTGCAAACACAAGCTCTACCAACGGTAATGAAGGAATAGAAATTTATGGTTCCAACAACTTTAAAGGATATTATTTATCTCTTCGTTGCATCAAGGACTAAGAGCAGACTAAGCTAGAAGCCGCATCTAGAACGGTGCGACAGCACAAGACCCGCAGACCCCTGCGGGTTTTTCTTTTTCCTCGTGCCCCGAGCCTCGCGCCTCGAACCTCAAACCCCACATTCCACATTTCCCTATCCCCTAGATCCTAGCCCCTAACCCCTATTTTACTATCTTTCCCATCCAGAAATACATCAAAAGGAGAAAATCATGAAAAAACTACTCTGGACGTCGGCGATGGCCCTCACGGCTGCCGCCTGCATGACCGCCTGCGACGACAGTAGCAGCGGTGCCAGCAACAGCATCCCCGAATTCAAGACCGAGGCCGCCCTCCCCGACACCTGCGAGATGGAAGTGGCCAAGGCCGGCGACACCTATTTCGCCTGCTTCGAAAACAAGTGGATCGAAGTCACCGACTCCGCCACCGTGGAACAGCTCAAGGAAGGTCTTGATGAAGACGAAGTCAAGGCCAAGCTCGAAGAACTGGAAGACCTGCTGAAGCCCGCCACCCCGGCCAAGCCCAAGTCCTCCAGCAGCAAGAAGACGGACGAAGACGTGGAGTCCAGCGACAGCGATGAACCCGAAAGCTCCGCCAGCGAAGAAGAATGCACCGGTCGCCGCTGCAAGACCGGCTCCAGCAGCTCCAAAAAGAGCAGTGGCGGAAGCGGTTCCGGTGAGGGTGGTTCCGGTAGCGGCGAAGGCGGTTCTGGTGAAGGAGGCGACAGCTCGCCCTCCAGCACGGACTCCAGCGGCGACAGTTCACCCTCCAGCACGGACTCCAGCGGCGAAAGTTCGCCCTCCAGCGCCGAAAGTAGCTCGCCCTCTAGCGTGAGCAGCTCCAGCCTCAAGCGCCACGTAAATTTCAGCCCTATTGACGACTATGTTACCTGGAGTGAAGACGGCACGAAGGCCACACTAAACGACGATATCAGTCTTACAACGCTTGAATCGATCTTTACAAAAGCCAATAAATTTGAAAATCTCAATATTACATCTAGAAGCCTTTTAACCACAGCTAACAAGGCTCTGGATAGGTGGGGATCATTCTTGGTTCCTGACGTGGGATACTTCCTTACAGAGAAAACCGTATATGCAACTTCTGACTCCAACGTCTTCGTTCTGATGCTTACTGGTATGGAGAAAGGAGATGCCGTTTACACGGATATCGCACCGCAAGGTAAATGTGGTACATCCGTTTACGCCAAGAGAACCAAGTTCTGCAGCAATGGCACAGCTTATCCCCTGTGCGATGGCAAAACGTACGACCCCACTAAGGTATTCTGCGACACCCGTGGAACAGGCACGCTCTATAAGCATGTCACCATTGGCGAACAGACCTGGATGGCCGAGAACCTGAACTACGCGACAGCGGAAGGAAGCTTCTGCTATAACGACGACCCCGACAATTGCACAGAGTATGGCCGTCTCTATGATTGGGATGTAGCAGTCAACACCACGTCCCCTGTTTGCCCGACTGGTTGGAAGGTTCCTTCTGCAAGTGACTTCAATACCTTATTGACTTATATCAAAAATGATTCGGGTAGTGATCTAACAAACTACATGCTTAGATCAACCACTGGTTGGAATAAATACGATGGTTCAGATGTTAATGGTAATAATCAATACGGCTTTAACTTAAAGCCCGCGGGTGACCGTATGAATGGAAAATATGAAAACCTGGGAAAAACAGCCTATCTTGTGGTCACGGATGGTACTTATACGTATTTTCTTTCAACCCAAGGTCGTAGTGACGCAAACATGTATACGTGGACAACTACCACTTTTGCTCGCTCTGTCCGTTGCATCAAGGACACTGCTGGCGAAGACTAATACCTCACAGCATTTCAACTAAACACAAAACCCGCAGCCCCTGCGGGTTTTTCTTTTTCCTCGAGCATCGAACTTCTTGTCCCCTGCAGCCCTAATACCTATTACCTAAAACCTATCCCCTAAAAACTATCCCCTAAATCCTAGCCCCTAGATCCTAACCTCAAACGGATCCTCGCCTTCGCGAGGATGACAATCCTAGCCCCTACCCCCCCCTATTTACTACATTTACAACATGACTTTGCAGACGCACATCCTAGTTCGGGCCGTGTGGCTTTTGGCTGTTATGGCGGTTTTTGCAAGCGCCGGTGAGGTTACTCCCCCGCAGGGTGCCGTGCGCAATTTGACCGCAGGGGACTTTATGCCCCACCCGAACGTGGGCAAGGACTTTAACGAGACCTGGAGTTACCAGTTCGTGTTCGACAACGGCACCCGTGCCTTCGTGAACTACGCCCTGCTGCAGGTGCCGGCATCCGGGCAGAAGGTGACCTGCGACATGACCTTCTGGAATTTCAAGGGCAAGACCTATACCGTGGGCCGCCAGTATCCGCCAGAACGCCTGAAGGCCGACAAGAATTCGGGCACCATCGACATCAAGGGCGAATACAAGATGGAAAACAAGCCGGGCAAGGGCCACCGGGTGTACTTTACCGCCGACAAGGGCGGAAAATTCTTGCTGGACGTGACTTTTGAAAGCGCCGAGACAGGCAAGGTCATCGGCAACGGCGTGTGGAGCGTGGGCAAGGAAAAGCTTGGCCAGTACATCCACATTCCCTACGGTCGCGTGTCCGGCAAAATCGCCTACAACGACGACACCCTTACCGTAAAGGGCTACGCCTACATGGACCAGATCTGGCAATCCGCACAGGCCACCGACATGGTCCGCCGGACCATCAACTTCAGCACCAACGCCCGTAATCCCATGTACGCCGGGCGGGTATCGCTAAGCACAAAGGGCGAGCTGATGGGATATGTCATCTACAACGGCCCCGAAGGGGCGAAGGTGGCCAGGCCCACAAGCCTCAAGGACGGCAGCAGCGATTACGACGGCAAAAAGTTCCCGAAAGAAGCTCTTGAAATCCAGTGGACCGATGGCGTCCCTGCCCTCACCTTCGCCGTGAACAAGACTTACCAGAAGGCCTCCCTGCTGGACAAGATTGACAGCTGGGTAGCTAGGCAGGCCATGAAGCTTGCCGCCGGTGGCGAGATTCTCTTTTACAGGGGCCGTTCCGAAGGGCCCCAAGCCAAAAAAATCGACTGGGCCGTAACGGGGGTCAAGGACTGATGACCAAGTTTCGCCCCTGCATAGATTTGCACGACGGCCGCGTCAAACAGATTGTGGGTAGCTCCCTCAGCGACAGCGGCGCAGGCCTCAAGACCAATTTCGAGACGGACCGCTCCCCCGCCTGGTTTGCCGAGCTCTACAGGAAGGACGGCATCAGGGGCGGCCACGTGATCATGCTGGGCAAGGGGAACGAACAAGCCGCAAAGGTCGCTTTGGCCGCCTACCCCGGCGGCCTGCAGGTTGGCGGGGGCATTACCGCCGACAACGCGAAGGAATACCTGGACGCAGGGGCCAGCCACGTAATCGTGACCAGCTGGATTTTCCCTGACGGAAAGCTGGACCGGGAGCGTCTGGAACGCCTGTCCAAGACCGTGGGCAAGGAACACCTGGTGCTGGACCTGAGCTGCAAGCGGGTTTGCGGAGCAGACGGAATTGACAGTGCAAACGGAATTGATGGAGTAAACAGCGCGGCCCCTCGCTGGAAAATCGCCGTGAACCGCTGGCAGACCCTGATTGACATCGAGATTACCGCCGAGAACCTTGCAGACCTTTCAAACTACTGCGACGAGTTTCTGATTCATGCCGCCGACGTGGAAGGCAAGCAGCAAGGCATGGACGACGAGCTTATCGTGTTCCTGTCGAAGCACAGCCCCATCCCCTGCACCTACGCAGGAGGCGCGCGGACCCTTGCCGACCTGGAACACTGCAAAGAAATTTCAAACGGAAAGATTGACCTTACCATCGGATCGGCGCTGGACCTTTTCGGTGGAACAGGAGTGAAATATGACGACTGCGTCAAGTTCAACAAAGCTTAGGGCGACCGACACGCTGGACAGCCGTCCTGAAATTTTCGGACGCAACGTCACCAGCACGTTCAGGAAGATGTTCAGCTTTAGGCACCAGCCCCCCGGAAACCTGCGGACCTGCATGATTCCTCCGGTGGTGTTCGGCACGTTGATTCTCAACCTGCCCATGCTCCTGAAACTCCGTTTCTACCTGAAAAAGGAGAGGCAGTCCCACCCCGCCGACGACGTGCGCATCCTGTTCTACTCCGACAACCTGGACGAGACCAACGGAATCGCCAACAACCTTAGGAACGTAATCCCCTACATGCGGGCCCACGGCATGAAGGCATTCCTCGCCGGAAACGCCTTCAACACCCGCCCCTGCGGCGTGGTGGAAAACGGATACTGCCTGCTACTCCCCCGCATTTTCAGCATGGAACAGCTGGGGTACGCCAACAGCGAACTGGCTATCCCACGTATAGGCCCGGTACTCAGGCTGCTCAAGCGCTACCCTGTTGACCTGATTGAGTTCGAGACGCCGAGCCCCGGCGCCTGGCTGGTATGTTTCTGCGCCAAGGTGGCAGGAATCAAGGTGTTCAGTCATTACCGCACCGACGTGCCCACCTACACCAAGACCCTGGTGAAGGCGAAGTGGATGCACAAGTACGTGCTCTGGCTCATGCAGATTTTCTACGGCATGACAAGGCCCGTGGTAAGCCCCTGCAAGGACTACGCAAAAATCCTTACCTCGCAGCTGAAGGTTCCCGAGAACAAGGTGCAGATTCTGCCCCGGGGGCTCCCGCTAGAAAAGTTCTCCCCCGACATGCGTGGCAAGGGCGTATGGGAAAAGTTCAACGGGAACGACGCAACGCAGGCCGGGAATACTGCAACTCAGGTCGGGAACGCGCGCAAGGTCCGCTTCTCATTTATCGGTCGCATTTCCAAGGAAAAGAACCTGGAATTCTTGAACCGGGTGTGGAAAAAATTCGCCGCCCTGCACGATGATGTGGAACTCATGTATGTAGGCTACGGCTGGTACCTGGAAGAAATCAAGAAGTTCTACGAAGGCGACGACAGCGTGCACTTTGCAGGAGAGCAGGGCGGAGAGACTCTGGCGGGCCTCTACGCAGATTCCGACTTCTTCTTGTTCCCGAGCACTACCGACACCTTCGGAAACGTAGTGGTAGAGGCCATGTCCACAGGCACCCCTGCGTTGGTCAGCGACTACGGCGGCCCACACGATATCGTGATGGACGAGGCCGCAGGCCGAATCCTCCCCATCGACGAAGACGTCTGGCTGAACGCCTTGGAAGAATGCCGCCGGATTTACCTGGAAGAGCCCGAGACCTACGCCAAGATGCGCGAGGTGGCCCATGAGCGCAGCCTCAAGTACACCATGGAAAGTTCCACCAAGGCCCAATTCGAATACTTCCGCAAGTTGAAAAAAGAAGCTTACGGGCTGTGAGCAACGAGGCCGATGCTACGCACCTCTGAGGCATGAGCATCGTCAGAAAAAAATGGATAAACAATCCCTGAAAAATCTAAGAGATTGGTTCAAGAAGAACGCCGCAGAGTTGCCCTGGCGGCCTGCCGATCTGGACGCACCGCGGGACCCATACGCCGTGTGGATTAGCGAGACCATGCTGCAGCAGACCCAGGTTGCAACCGTGCGGGAGTATTTTATCCGTTGGATGAAACGGTTTCCCGATGTTGAAACACTGGCCAAGGCAAACGAAGAAGAAGTGTTCAAGTATTGGCAGGGGCTTGGGTATTACAGCCGGGCAAGGAACATTTTGAAGACGGCAAAGGCTGTCACCCTGGAGGAGCGAAGCTCCGATAGGGTCCATAAGAAGACTCTTCCGGACACCCGCAAGGAACTGGAAGCATTGCCGGGAATTGGGGCTTACACCGCAGGGGCGATTTTAAGCCTCGCCTACCACCAGCGGGAAGCAATTCTAGACGGGAACTTGGTGCGGATTTTTTCGAGACTATATGCGTTGGACTTTTTGCCGACGGACAAGCTGGAAAAAAGGAGATGCCCGACTAAATCGGGCATGACAACCAATAAGCAAATCCAAAGTGCGTCGGAAATTTACTGGGATTACGCGCGCGAAGTCGCTGATTCGCCCAAGGCCTACATGCACAACGAGGCCCTGATGGAACTGGGCCGCACCGTGTGCAAAGTCAAGAATCCCGACTGCGGCAACTGCCCGCTACGTGAAGGGTGCCGAGCATTTTGCGAAAGCCGCGTTGCAGAATTTCCACCCGCAAAAAAGCACCTGCAAAAGGATTGGCACGGCACGGTATTGATTGTGGAAAGCGCCGACCATAAAATTCTTGCCGTCCAGGGCGGGCAAAAATTCTTCAAGAACCAGTTCACCCTCCCCCATTTCGAAAGCCCGCGAAACGCCACCGCCGGACTTCCCGCCCAGGCGGAACGCTACATCGACGCCGACAAGGTCCTATCCGTCGAGAACATCGGCAAGTTCCGTCACAGCATCACCGTCCACAAGATGGAATGCGACGTGCTCTACATACGGCTAAACGAAAAAGCACCCGCGCCCACATCGTCTGAAACTAAGTGGGTCAGGTGCGAATCGGCACGGGACTTTTTCGCCAGCAGTTTCTGTTTGAAGGCACTAGAACGTCTTCTTCACCGTGCAGACAAACCGTAGGCGGTTTTCAGCGCCGTTGGGCGTTTCCACCACTTCGTCGCCAATCACGTGAAGCAATGTTCCTGTCAGGTAAAGCCCCTGTTTGGGGAACTGCTGTTCAAAAGTGGCGTCCCAATACCAATCGCCCTTGATGACCATCGGGTCGGGACTCCGCAAGTTCCATTGAGCGTCACTCCTGTAGCGCAAGGAATGGGAAATCCTGAAGCTCTTTCGCAACAGCCAATCCGCCGAGAACGAGGCGAAGTATTCCGCAGGGGTAACCTCGAAACGCTTTTCTTCGCCGTCGATCCGCTCGAAACCGCCCAGCGCCTTGAAGGCGAACATTTCCTTGTACCAAATGCTCATCCAGAGTTCCCCGGTCACGCCCTTGATCCAGTCATCGATGCGGTCCACGTCGCCATGGCGATAAACCATGATGTCGTCCACCACGTATTTCTCCACGTCAAACGTTTCTGCACCATATTCCGCCCAGAAACTCCCGCGGCCTCCCATTTCCAGGTTGCCCACGGTATCCGTAAAGGTGGCATAGCCCTGCACCAGGTCCATTCGACCGTCCGCCGTCAGGGAGATTGTGTCGCCGTCAAAGAACTCCCTGGTGTCCGCCATGGGGTTCAGGCGGGTTCCCGAAATGTTTTTCACGCCTACGGTTATTCCCGACTTTGCAGGAACCGCTGGGCGGAACTCAATGCTGTCCTGCACCAGCCAGTCTCTGTCATTTACGGCAAAGGAAGCACGAGCCGCAAAGCGGTTTCTTACCCTGAACTGCATTTCCATAAAGGGAAGCAGCACCCGGTCGTCTTCCAGGGAACTGTAAACCGTGCCTTCGTCATCAACAGCGCGGAAAGCCACCCCTGCAGATAGATGCAAGAATCCCTTGCGGCAGGCATCCCCGCAGCCATAGCGCAAAGAGCCATTCCATTCCTTGCGACTGCCAGTCTCCTTCTTTTTCTTGTTCTGGTACTCGGCGTCTTCGTAAACGACGGTAGCGGCCAACTTTCCATAGTCCAGGCGTGTTTCCACCCTCGGCTTGTAATGCACGGGAATCCAGCGGGAACTTTCGTAGAAGAGCCACAGGTATTCCTCCCCTGCCAAAGCAGACACGTTCAACTGGGAACCTGTATAACCTGCCCCTGCATATACGGAACTGAACATAGGGTAGTTTTCACCGAAAAGGGCGAACTCGCTATCTACAAGTTTTTTGCGGTAGGCAAAGGTCCTTGTAGAAAAATGGTCGTCCTGGAAACCCCGGGCCGTCACCCAGAATCCCTTGAAACTGGGGCTACGGAAACCACCTTCCAGAATAGGGGTCCTGTTCTTGGGCCTGTCTTCGGTGGTGATAAAGTCCTGGTAAATCAGGTCACCCAGTTCGTTTCCGGTCTTGATCCAGACCGACGGCGGCAACACGTCCCAGCTGGGCAAAACGGACATGCGGTTGAACAGCAGACGCTGCCTGATTTTAGAAGGACTCCACAGTTCACTTTCGGAATGGAGTCCGCCACCGCCGAGAGCACGGTCAAAGTAGAAGGTAGGGCTACCGACCAAAAATGTTCCGTCGTCCCGTTGATCCACTTCCATGCCTTCCATTTCGGCATCGACGGCAGCAATGGATGCAACGGCACAGAATATGACCGCACCCGCAATTTTCGTCAGAGAAAACCTACTTACAAAGGAGAACATTACCAAATCCTCCTTTCAACGTAAAGCCCAACGGACAGCATGTTGGAACGTTCCGGCAGGGTCCACAGCTGTTCCCAAAGCACATTCAAGCCAGCACGGTAATTATTCAGAGTAATAATCGGCAAGTTCAAGCGGGCAAACCAACCGAACTCCGTTTCGTTGTCCGTCAGCGTCGCCCCTGGGTCATGGTTATAATCAAAATCTTCCTTGTCGCCTTCGTAATCGGCTCGAGTCCAGTTGCAAAGGAACCCAGCTCCAAAAGCGATAGGCGAAATCAGATGCCAGCGGTAATCCAGTCCCAATTTTCCGCTAGCCTCGTGGACGCCGTTGATGCGGGGCGCTTTTCCGTGAGGTTCAAAGTAGGCGTACTGGAAAAGAATGATTCCGTCGAAATCTTCCCAGTAGGTATAGCGGACTCCCAGGCCCGCATAAAACGCATTGTCCACTGCGTCGACAAGATCGCCGAAGGGGTATTTCTCGCCGCCTTCGATAGAAACGTAGAGGTTGGAAAAGGCCACTTCCTGGACTTTTGTTGAATCGGGCAAGGACTGTGCCAGGGCAAAACCGGCAACAGCAAGAACCAGGGCTATGGTTTTCGTCCAAACAAACATGCGCTACCTCTTCCGCCCCAGAGCCTGTGCAAAGAATCCGTCAAAACGGGAATCATCTGCGCCGGGGTACACCGGTTCCCCCGATTTTTCAAAATCGGGATGTTCCTTGACAAAACGGTTCACCACCTGGGTCGTTTCCATAGGGTCGGGGCTGCAGGTGGCATAGACCAGAATGCCCCCCACTTTCAGCGCCTGCGACGCCGAAGCGAGCAACTTGAACTGCAGTTCCGCAAGTTCCTTCACGGACTCCGGCGTAATCCTGTATTTCGATTCCGGACGGCGGGCGATGACCCCCATGTTGCTGCAGGGGACGTCCAGGAGGATGCGATCAAATTCAGAATTCGGAATTCGGAATTCAGAATTTGAACGCGGAGATAAAAGTGCGTCGATGCATTCGAGACGCACGTTCACAAGGCCCAGACGGTCTAACAAGTCCTGCATCTTTTCTACGCGGAACTCCGAAACGTCGCTGGCCAGAATATCCAGAGTCGGGTCCATCTCGGCCATCAGCGCGGACTTTCCGCCGGGGGCGGCACAGGCGTCCCAGACTTTTTGACTGGGCTTTAAGTCCAGCAGTTTCACCACCTCATAGGCGGCAGGATTCTGCAGGCTGAATTCGCCGTTGGCAAAAGACTCTGATTCCAGAATGGGCTTGAGTTTTGCATCTTCGGGAACTTGGATGTAACGGTCGTAAACCAATTCGGAATTCGGATTTCGGATTTCGGATTTTAATGTCAAACTCAATTTCTTGATCAGTGCATCTACAGTCGTCTTCTGCAAATTCACCCGAAGCCATTCGGAGGGCCGCTCCAGAGTAGCCTTCGCAAGGGCTTCGGCACGGTCCGCCCCGTAGATGTCGAACCACCGACGCACCAGACTTTCGGGAACGGAATTTTCCACAGCAACGCGACGCACCCGCTGGGGAGGCAAAGCGGGTTCACCTTGGCGGCGAGCAGAACGGAGAACCCCATTGACAAGGCTAGCGATACCTGCACCGAGATTTGCGGACTTTGCCAATTCAACACTGGCACTGATAGCCGCATAATCAGGAACCTCCATAAAGAACATCTGGAAAAGTCCCATCTCAAGAATGGTGCAGACTTCCAGGGAGGGCTTCTTCTTTGTCAGAGACTTGATGAAATACTGCAGGTACAAATGCCTGCGGCACACGCCCAAGGCAAGTTCCATGGAAAAAGGCGAAAGCCCGCTTTCCTTGATAAAAGTTCCTTCCTTTTGCCACAACAAAAGGACCCGGTACGCGTCCATGCGCTCTATCAAGGAATCCTCTAGCAAAAGCAAAGTCCTTCGCGGTTCTGGATTCCCCGCATAAAGTCCGCCACCGGCATGGGCTTTTTGCCTTCGGCCTGAATCTCGAGAACTTCCAGCAGGCCCTCGCCCGTACCTACGTAAAAGCGGTTATCCTTGAATTCCACCGCGCCGGGGGCAAGTTTCGGCCCCACCTCCGGAGTGTCTGTCTTGCGCAGATAAACCATGCGGCCACCCAGCTTTCCGTATCCGCCGGGCCACGGGTTGAACGCACGAATCCTGTCGTGAATCACCTTCGCAGGCAAATTGAAATCAATCAGGCCTTCTTCTTTTTTCAGTTTCGGGGCGCCGCTGGCCTGGGCATGGTCCTGGGTCAAGTCCTTCTCGCGACCTTCCAGCAACTGATGGATGGCATCGTCCAGGGCTTCGCAGCCGGGAGTCACCATCTTTTCCAAAAGCGAAGCCGTGGTATCCTGATGGTCAATGGCCACCGTACGCTGGGCGAGAATCGGGCCGTGGTCCATCTTTTCGTCAAGGCGGAAAACCGTCACGCCCGTTTCTTTAAGGCCGTCAGCAATGGCCCGCTGCACCGGGGCGGCACCGCGGTACTTGGGCAAAAGACTTCCGTGAACGTTCACGGCGCCGAACTTCGCTACGGCCAAAATGTTCTTCGGCAAAATCGAGTAGGCCACCACCACGAAAAGGTCCGCACCGTAGGCCCGCAGGGCGTCCTCGAATTCGGGGGCCTTCAGGTCGGTGGGTTGCAGCACAGGGAGCCCGAATTCGAGGGCCAGTTGTTTCACTGGCGGCGGCGTTAGCACGCGCCCACGCCCTGCCGGCCGGTCCGGCTGTGTCACCACAGCCACCACGTCCGCAAAATCACATTCCTTGAGATGCTTCAAAAAACAGGCCGCAAATTCCGGCGTTCCCATAAATACGACTTTCATGGGGTTAAATGTAAAAAACAGCCGCTCCCTTTACTGCAAAATAGGGCAAAATGCTCATCGCATTTCACCCTGAACTGAATCAATCTGTAGGAAATCCTTAATCCACAATGCAGCGCACGGAATAGCCCAACTGTTTTGGAGCCTGCCAGTATTCCGTCTTGGCGCCGGATGTGACATGCAGAACATGACCATAATAATTATCAAAATTGGTGGACCAGAAACCGGTCATTTCACCTGCATTTTCAAAACTACCGCCATAGCCGTTTTCCCAGCGACCTGCCGGGAGAGCCGAAAATCCGTAGGTGTCAGTGCCATTGCCGCTGTTCCAGCCGGACTTGGCCTTCAGCGCCGTCCCTGCCGTCGCAGAACCTTCGGCTGTGGCGTTACCTCCACCCACAAGGGCCAGCATTGTCTGCATTTCGTCGTAACTGGGCAGGTGAGAACCGGCGGGGCATATTCCCTGAACATTTTTCTTTGCCTTGACTAGGGCTGCCAAATCACTGCACCCATCACCTCCATCGTATCCGCAATTTGTCTTGCTGGAATCCATGGCACCACCCCAGGTGTAAAGCCTTCCGTACTTGGAGCAGTTGGCGTCATCTTCGCCGTAGCAGACACTTCCATAGGCCTTGTAATTCAGGTTTTCGGCCATCCATACCTGGTCCCCGATCTTTACGGTCTTGTAAACCTTGGTGTCACGAGAATCCGTCAAGGTCCCATACTCAAAAGAGGCATTGTCGCCTACATCGCCGTTATCGTTTGAGCCCGAACCCTCCGAAGCGGAAACCAATTGCCAGTCTTCAGCAGAGCAGAGGTAATCCTTACCGAAAGTCTTGCTCAGTTCATTGCCATTCTTCTTGGTCAAACCATCCGCTTCACCATCGCACTCGCCCAACTTGAAGTTGTTCCACCAGAAGCGCTTGAAGAACTTCTCGAAGGCAGGAACATCTTCGCCCAATTCCCAAGAGCGGATGTTCGCACGAATTGCCGCAAGGTCAGCCGTACTCGCCCAATCGGCGATGTCCGTCTTTTCATTCTCGTCGTCCCAGGAGCCATCCTTTTCGATGTCGCTGGCAAAAACTGCCAGACGGTTGGAAAGATTCCCTTCGGAAAGATTGCCCTGCATCAGGATACTGATGGCAAGGAGGGCCGCATTGTCATCCCCTTTCGCAAAGATATCCAGGTCTTCGGCAGAAGCATTATCCACCTCTATCCCAAAAGCCTTGAACACATCGGACTCGGCCTTTTTCTTTGCCGAGGAAATCGTCTCACCAGAACCCACAAGTTCAACAACCCTTTCGTATTCCAGATGAGTCAGCAGGTTGATATTGGCCGTTTCCCTTTCGGACAAATCCACCAGGGCATTCAAGGTAATCTGGCTCTTGGAAACCTCGCCGGTCACTTCGTTGCGGTAGAAGCCCTCCGTTTCCAGCAGGGCGAACTGCGACTTGAGAGAAATGTCCTTTATAAGAAACGTTCCCGTGTCGCTGGCAATTTTGCCCTTGAAGCTCTTCCCCGTTTGGTAAAGTTTCCCGGATTCTACCAGGGTTGCTCCATCCAGTTCTTGCACGGTAATGCTAGACCCCTGAAGGAACGGTCCCTTCTGGGAAACACCCGCTACGGTACGATCTTCTATGGCGATAATCTGGGTCTCTTCGCTGGTGCCACCAGAAGTCTTGTTCTCTCCACTGCAAGCGGCGAGAAGTAAAAGAAGCAAGGAGATTGCCGCAGTCGCTACGCTCCTTCGCAATGACGTTTGTGTCAGAACAATCTGATTATTTTCCATATTAAGCATTCTGCATCTCCTGTATGTTTTTTGTCAAAGGGAATAGTTGAAGGTTCAGGCGGTAGACACGGTCCATGCCGTCGTCTTCGGTGGCGATGGCCACCACCTTCTTGCGGAATTCCGCCAGTTCTTCCACAATTTTCTTGTAGGCTCTCTGGGTAAGACCCATGGTAATGCCCGAAACGTTCCTCTCCGAAAGAGGCAAGTTCTTGATGGCGTCCAGCGCTAAGCCCCCCATCTGCAGGTGCATCTGCTGAATGGTCAGGGGAACGAAACTCATTTCGCCCGTGGAGACCGACTTGTCCGATTGGCTGTAGGATCCATCCCGGTTTTTCACCAGAAGGCCGAGACTTTCCAGATAGCGCACGGATTCCTTCACCTCACTGGCCGTCAACTTGGGCAGGCAGCAGTCCGCCACCTTCTTGGGAAACATTCCCGGCACATGGGGAACCAATTCGCGAAGCACGGGATTTTTCCAGGATTCGTAATACCCCATAGAATCCTTGCCCAGAACGTTCACCTTGTGGGCCTGGGCAAGGGCCTGCATCTCATCGTAGGCCTTTTTTCTGGCGGGCCCCAACTTGGACTGGTTGTAGGTGACCAGGGACTTGAAATACGCTTTTTCGAAGCCCTCCAGGCCCATGGCCTGGGCGACGCGGTCGGCACCAGTCCCCCGAAGGGAACTCTTGCCTTCGCTGACCAGCTTGAGGAACACCGGCGACACGTACCCCGCACGATGCGAAAAATCGCGCCAGGTAAGGCCATGACGCAACTTGTTCTCGGCAAACCAGTGCCGCATAAACTCTCGATAATCTTGAAATTCTACTACTGAACGCATACCAGCAAAGATACTTTCGCGCCACCTTCTCCGCAACAATTTTTGATACAAATCAAGCATTTTTTTGCAAATTTTAGGAATGTAAGATAATTTTAAACTTTTTACGATACAAAAACGTCAAATTTCAGCAAAAAAAGCCACTTTGGGTTATTCGTGAGCACTCTTTTTTTTAAAGCGCACTTTTTCTAAATTTACGCCCGCAATGAGAATTCCGCTCCAACTTGCCGTCATTTTCGCCATCTGCCTTGCCGGGGAATTTCTCCACCGCATCGTAGGCATGCCCCTCCCGGGGAACATTATCGGCATGGTCCTGCTGCTCATATTACTTTGTACTAAAGTCATCAAGCCGGAACAGATTTCGGGCGTTTCTAGCTTTTTCCTGAACCACCTGGCACTCTTCTTCTTGCCGCCTAGCATCGCCATCATGGCCGTCGGCGACGACGTACTTTCCAAGTGGCCGCTTTTACTGTTCCTCTGCATCGCCTTCACGCTCGTGGCCATTGCTGCCGGCGGCCGGGTCACGCAGTTTTTTATCCGCAGGCAGGAATACCGGGAAAACCTTGCCCTGCGTGCAGAACGCCTTTCCAAGCGTGCAGAACGCAACGGCACAACCGGGGGCGAAAAATGAACGCCATCATCAACTCTCCCCTGTTCGGCATATTCCTCACGCTCATCGCGTTCGAAACCGGCGTGTTCATCAGCAAAAAATTCAAGTATTCCTTCTTGAACCCGCTGCTCATCGGCAACATCCTTATCGTCGGGTTCCTGCTGATTACGGGCGTAAGCCTCGAAAGCTACAACGTAGGCGGCGACTACATTTCTGTAATGCTGTCGCCTGCCACCGTGGTCCTTGCAGTTCCCCTTTACAGACAAATTCAAAAACTCCAGCATTTCTGGAAACCCATCCTTGCAGGGATTTTTGCAGGGTCAATCACCGCCATGACCTGCGTCATTGTGGCCGGCAAGCTTTTGGGGCTCACTAAGGTGCTGACACTGTCGCTCCTTCCCAAGTCCGTCACCATCCCGATGGGGAGCGTCATCTCGTCACAAATCGGCGGCATTCCTTCCGTTACCATCATCGCCATCACCGTCACGGGAATCACGGGTGCGGTCGCGGCCCCCGCCGTATGCAGGTTCTGCCACATAAAGCACAAGGTAGCGCAGGGAATCGCCATCGGTACCGCAAGCCACGCGCTCGGCACCACCCGCGCCATGGAGATGGGCGAAGTGCAGGGCGCCATGAGCAGCCTTGCCATCGGTATCGCAGGTTTGTTCACCGCAGTGGTGGCACCTGTACTGACCGCATTGTCCTAGACTGTGGTTCTTACACTCTGGCCAGGACAATGCTCTCGCCTTCCTTTCGAGAGTTCCGGCTCACGAATTATTGCTTTAATCTGAAAACGGACGCCGTCTCTTCGTTGTAATGAACGGCGCGAGTGCAGCGGCCTAGCGCCCTACCAGGACTTCACAGAGCAGGGTTTCGCTTTCAGGAATTTTCATGAGACGCTTGAGTTCGTCTTCGTAGAAGAAGGTCTCCCGACGGGCGTACTTGCCGAGACTCCGTGCCGATTCGCGAAGCATCTCGGCCACATAACCCGCATTCATGTTCAGGCAACGGTAGCCGCGGTCCCCCATGATATTGCAGGCGTCTTTCAGGTCCACCGTAAAGAATACCGCGAAGGCCGCATCTTTTGGACTTTCCCCGTCCAGGTGCGCTTGCAAGAAGCCGTCCCGTTCCAAGTTTCCGGCATGCAGGTACAGGGATTTTTTCGAAGGCTGGTAACGGTAAATTCCCTGATAGACCAGGGACACGTCAAAGCAGGCCACCCAGATTTTCAGGAGTCCCGCCCCGAAGGCGTTCAGGGTACAGATTTCCATCCAGCGGAGCAGCGTAGAAAAGTCGTCCAGGGAGGCGGTCCAGGGTTTGAAGGGTCTGTGTTCCAGAGCCCCCGGCCCCAAGAAGTCATATTCCCTGAAGAAAAATTCGTTGGGGTATTTTTGCGGAGTCAGGGGAAATTCGTCCCCTTCGAATGCCTGGTTCTGGACCCTGAAAACCTTGACGCACTTGGACAGGTCCGTAATGCTTTCCGCCTTGTTCTGCAAAAGGAAACGGGCCCGCACCCTGGGGTTCAGGGCGGCATTTTCTTGCATAGGGAGTTCTCCCCTGCTGGAATAGGCGAACTGCGAGGCCAGTTCATACTTTTTCAGAGCCTTGGGCATTATAGCCACGGCGGCCATGGGAATTTCATTCACCCCCAAATCCAAGGCGTAGGCTACTTCTGCATCCACAAAACTCCCGAGAGGAATACCCATGGCTCCGGCAGAACGGGCCGAAATGGAGGCCAGCCCCACGTACGACCCCACGTCCAGCTCCAGCTCGTGGTAGGCGGCTTCCTTGAACCGCCAGACGGCACGGTCCAGCAGCGCCGTAAAGAACAGCGTAATGGGAGCTTCTTCGATGAAGTTTCCGTCGGCAAAGGCCTTGACCAAAGCTTCCAGGCGGGTCTTTTTCAGCTTGGCGTTTTCCCAGGGGTAGGCCACCAGTTCACGGGTCTCGTAATCGAACTTGTAAAGGTCGTCGGGAACGCTCTGCCCCTTTATGTAGGCGTAAACGCCCACCGAGTGCAGTCCATCGGCAGAAACGTCGTTCTGCAGCTGGGTAAAGAGGCGGTTCAGCAAGGTAGAAGAGGACTGGGTTATCTCGAACAGGTCTTCCGAGGCGACCTTTTTCCGTTGGCCCGCCTTGACCCCGTTGGTGGCATAGCGCTTGCCTGCCGCATAGGGGTTCGAAACATTTCCGGAATTTTCCCAATGGAGGGTAACTGGGTCGCCGGACACCTGCCGCCCATACTTGATGGACTCGTGATATGTTTCGGAGAAATAGGCCACGGGCAAAAGGTAGAAAATGTGACAACAACAATTCAGAGTGCGGAACTCGGAATTCGGAATTAAATCAACCCTGAAATCCGAAATCTGAATTCCGAAATACCCTTCCGTTTTCCCCCGTAAACGGGGCTTTTCTAAAAGTAAGCAAATAATAAGGGACACTTTATGTATATTGGGAAAAGAGGATTCTTATGACCAAAAAGAAATTGCTGACTATCCCCCTGGCCTGCGCCTTTGCCCTGAGCTTTTCCGCCTGTGAAGGCGACAACACCGTAAGTGTCTCAGAAAAACCGGCTCCAGGTCCAGAAACTCCCGCCGATTCATCTGCCGATTCCACTCAGAATGCAACAGAAGTAAAGCTCCTGGTGGACGATTTCGAGGACGGCGACAACCAAAGCCCCTTGGGTGAATTCTGGTATGTCTACAACGATGCCGGAAGCCGTGCCGAATCCACCATCGAAACAGTAACCAAGGATTCGGAAGGCCACCCCGCCCCCACCAAGAGCGACAACGGCAGCAAGTTCTCCTTCAATGTCAAGTACACCCTGAAAAAAGGTGGATACGAATACGATGCCTATGTTGGATGGGGCGTCGCCATGCCACAAGGCGAGGACTATAGCAAGTACAGCGCTGTCCAATACCGCTACAAAGGCGGAAGCCACTGCATACACATCGAAATTTCCGACATTACGGACAGCGACCACTATTCGTCATGCCCGTCAACAAGCAAGGAATGGACCACCGTTACAGTGAAGTTTGCCGAAATGAAGCAGGAAGGCTGGGGCGCAGCAAAAGCCTTCAATGCAGCCCACATCAACAAGGTGAGTTTCCAGGCCAAAGGCCCAGATACCCAAGATTCCGTATTCGTTGACGACATCTACCTGATTGGCGGTAGTGGCGCCGACAACGGAGGCTCCAACAACAACGAACCTCCGAAAGCAGAAGAAAACAAGCCCGACATCGTCCCCAAGGACGCCGTGATTCCCAAGGTCACCCTGGGAGAACTGGATATCGACACAGACTTGCAGAAAAAGGCCATGAAGTACCTGAACAAGGGCGTAAGCTTTACCAACTGGCTTGAAGAAAACCGCAAGTTCAACGGGACTTTCAAGGTAGGCAAGAACGACATCAAGATCCTTTCGGAAAACGGTTTCAAGGCCATACGCTTGCCCATCGACCTGGACAAGTACACCCTCAACCGCGACGAATTCGTAAAGGACGCCACCGGAAAAACAGAACTGAAAATCGATTCGGACACCCTGTTCACTGTGCTGGACTCCTTCGTGGAATGGACCAGGGAATACAATATGTCCCTGACCATCGACTACCACGAATACGACAACAGCTATAACGCAACATCGGCAAGCAATAAGCGTTACCAGGTCATGATGGCCGAAGTGTGGAAAGCCGTGGCAGCCCACTTCGCCTCAAATGAGCGCGAAGACATCTTCTACGAACTCCTGAACGAGCCCGACATGAGCAACGGCAAGGTGACCGCCGCCCAGTGGACCGAAGCCGCACAGGGAATCATTGATTCTATCCGTACGGTAGACAAGAAGCACACCCTGCTTTTCGGTGACGTGGAATGGTACTCCATCACCAAGCTGGCCGGTCGTACCCCCTTTACCGACGACAACATCGTCTATGTCATCCACTCCTACGAACCCTTCGTGTTTACCCACCAGGGCGCAAGCTGGAGCGAAACTAAGGACCTCAAGAACATCCCCTTCCCCTACGACAAGACGAAATGGCCCGAATACTCCTCCGAGCTCGGACTCTCCAGCACCACTCCTAGCTGGGTCAAGTCCAACGTGCTGAACTACTACAAGACCGGCAATAAGGAGACCATGCTGAACACGATTTACACCGCAAAGGCCTGGGCCGTCAAAAACAAGGTTCCTGTCATCATCAACGAGTTCGGTGCCTACAACCTGCGCTCTACTGCCCAGGACCGCCTGAACTACCTGACCGCCATGCGCGAAATCTGCGACACCCTGCAAATACCCTGGACCCACTGGGGCTACACCGGCGGATTCGAGGTCATCAAGGGCGGCAAGCTTGTTGAAGGTCTCGACAAGGCCATGGGACTCGGCAAGCCCGCACCGTAAGGGCGACACGGTTTTTCAAGGGAACCGTCTTACTCAGCAAATGTTTTACAAGCCACCTGAGCCATCAGGTGGTTTTCTTGTCTCTAAATTCCTAAATTGTACCCGATGTTTTCGGGTTTACGCACCTTGCTGTTTTTTACAGGTGCCGCACTGGCGGCCGGTTTTTACGGCAACCAGAGCCATATCGACTGGAAAACCGCAGGCACGGAACATTTCCAGTTTATCTACCCCGCCGAATACTCGGAACATGCCTCTGCGGTAGCGACCTATGCCGAGGCGGTCTATGATTCCGTAGTCAACCGCTACAACAAACCACTCCCCCGCATAAGCGCCGTGCTGAACAATGCGCTGTTCAGTAACGGGGCCGCCATTCCGGCAGAAAATTCCATCAACCTGTGGCTCACCAACTGGGATTTCAAGATCAGGAGCAGCCACGGCTGGGTTGCTGACGTGGTGACCCACGAGTTCAGCCACCTGGTGAGTATCGAAAGTGGCACCAAGCTTCCGCCGAATCTGTACGGGTTCCAGTTCAGCTACACCGACTACTACAACGAGCGCACCATCAGCGACTTTGCCACCATGCTCCCCTTTACCCTGCAGCCCCTGTGGTTTGCCGAAGGTACTGCCCAGTTCGAATCCAGCCGCATGGGCTTTGACGCCTGGGACACCCACCGAGACATGTTGCTCCGTACGGCAGTCCTGAACGACGACCTGATGCCGCTCACATACATGCATGAGTTTTCGGACAATTCCCTGGAGGCGGAACTTGGTCCCTACACCCAGGGCTTTAGCCTAGTGCGCTACATCGCCAAAAAGTACGGCGAAGACGCCATCCCGAAAATCTGGAAAGAACTTTCCAAGCCCTACCGGGTAACCCTCTCCGGCGCTCTGGAAAAAGTGCTGGGCGTTTCAGAAGACAACCTGTACGAGGCATGGAAAAAGGACATCACGGAACACTACCAGGCGCAGAAGGATTCTCTCGGCCCCCTGGTGGAAGGAACCAAGATGACCGAGAACGCCTTCTGGCAGGACTTTCCCGTGGTGGCTGGCGGAAACCTCTACGGCGTTTCCAACTTCGGCGGAGCCTGGTTCGACGGGGCGGTGTTCAAGATGCCGGTTAGTGAGACGAGAGACACCGTCGCGGGAGTTGAAATCGGAGACATCGCCATCGAAAAGGACGCAAGCGACAGCGCCGACACGAACCTCATCGACATTTCGGACTACGCCAAGTCCGGTTTTCGCGCCAAGAAACCCTGGTTCGACAAGGGTATCGACGTGTACGAAGACAGCCTGCGTGGGCCTATCCTCGCCTACGTCTCTTTCAAGAACCGGGACCGGAACGGTCGCGCCCACTTCGACATCGCCCTAAGTGACACCAGCAAGAACGAACATTTCTTGACCCACCTGGCCAACGCGGTGTTCCCCGCTTTCGACCCCAACGGGAAATTCCTGGTCTTTGCACGCCGGGATGGCGAAAGCACCCGGTTCATCCTGAGCAAGGTTCCTTTCAACGCCGACTTCGGCGAACTCTCTGCCGAAGACCCCGTAGATCTTTACGTTCCCGACAGCAAGCTCCGCTACTTCAACATCTACAGTCCGAAGGTGAGCCCCGACGGCAAGCGGATTCTCTTCGGATTCTTTGACGACGTGCACCGTGGACTTGCCATCATCGACAGTGACGGCAAGAATTTCAAGACCGTAAGCGACACCCTCTTTGACGAACGGGACGGCAACTGGCTCTCCAACGAAAAGATTGTATTCGCCAGCAACCGGAACGGCATTTTCAACCTGATAGAAAAGGACCTTGCCACCGGGGCGGAGCGGCCACTTACCAACGTAGTGGGCGGCGCCTTCACCCCGGCCCTCGGGCACGACACGCTGTACTTTACGCAATACGACCAGGACGGATTTTCCCTTTATAAGCTGCCCTACCGCGATGCGGGTCTGGATAGCGTGACCGTTGACAGTGTCGTCGTGACCTATCGGGACTCAACCGTCACCGTGCCGGACACCCTCTGGAGCGCGTGCCCGCCCGAAGATAGCCTGTGCACGCCAGAAGCGGTCCTTGCCGAACGGGACAGCACCTTCCAGATTGAAATGCGGGACACCCTAAAGGTCAAGGTGGCGGCAAGTTCCCTGACCGACGCTCAAATTGCACAGTCGCCGACCGGCGCACAAGCCGCCGACTCCGCGCAAAAAGCGCCCGCCCCCATCGTGCTGCACGGAAGCCCCCTTAGGCCCGAAAAGAAGTTCACCCCTCTGGAGTCGCGGGAATTGGCCGGCGGCGAACAGAACTACCATCCCATCCCCTTTATACCGCTGTTCGTGCCCCTCCTGAGTTTCAACGAGAACGCCCCGGACCTGACCGTATTCGGCGAAGGTCAACGCAAGGCGAAGCTAGGACTCTTGGCGCTCCTTAGCGATCCTCTCAAGAAAAACGTCGTGCAGCTGGGGCTACTGCTAGAGTTGGGCAAGGGCATCGACTACATCAATGCCGACGGCCTGAATCCCGAGCAAGAAAAAGAATTCTTTGTAAGCTGGCTCAACAGGAGCACACCTCTTGACCTTGGAATCAACTACAGCTACGCCAACTACACCAGCAGGGATACCGTCCGCTACGAAGACGTGCGCGCCCACGGCGGAGACTCCCTCGGGTTCAACCACTACGCCATTTCCCAGCAGGCCGTGGCGGGCATGGCGGGCTACAGTCTGTTCAAGTCCATCGACACCTTGCAGGTGGCCCTGGGCTACGACTGGGCGGATTTCAACCTGTACGAAGACGATTTCTCCTGGACTTACCACAAGCGGATAAGCGCCCTCGCCACCTTCGGACTGTACGGCGACCACGAAGGCGAAGACGGTTCGGGAATCAGCGGTCAGGGGAATGGCGCCGTCGTCACTTACCAGTATTCCAACAGCGACCTGTACAGGCCGGGCACCTTTGCCGAAAGTTTCTACGTCACCGAAAGCGGCTCCATCAAGCCCCGTTACAGGAATTTCAACATCCACCAGGTGGACCTGAACCTTTACGGGTCTGTCCAGAGTCCCCTCACAGGCGCAAGGCTTGCCGCAGGGGGCAAGTTGGGCGGAATTTTCAACTGGAGTACCGACGCCAAGGAAGACACCCTGGATTCCTATTACTACAACGCCGTATTCCTGGAAGGCTACCCCTACGTGCGTAGCAACGAAAGCTACACCCGCTCAGGCACCAAGACCGCCATAGCCGAAATCCACTACCTGTTCCCCGTCTACGACGACTGGCGCAAGCGTCTTTGGATTTTCAGCACAAGGGATCTGTACCTTGACGTGTTCGCCCAGGCGGGAGCCGCATGGAACGGCAAGTGGAACAACTCCGACAATTTCACCAAGCACGGGTTCTGGGACCGCTCCGCAGGCTTTGGCATCCGATGGTCCAACAAACTTTTCGAAAGCATACCGGTGGACATGTCCCTTACATTCGCCCGGGCCCTGGACCGCATCGGCGAAGAAGACGGTGTTGGCTACAAGCTGAGCCCCATCGACTTGCCTCTGATTCCCAAAAGGTTCGCTCCCACGCGAATCCGCTTCAACCTAGGCATGGGATTCCTGAACAGCTGGCAGTAAGTCGTAGATATTCTTTTGCTAGTTACCGCAACTGGATTCGCTGCACCTTCCAGGAATTGCCGTCTTTGACTCGCAAAATATAGGGGCCAGCAGGCAGATCTGCAAGCGAGACGCTTCCCGCCACCTTCTGAGCCTGATAAACCGGGCGGCCCTGCATGTCGAAAACCTGCAGAGACTTCACGCCGGACGTAGTCACAACACGGCCCACGATTGAAACGCCCAAACTGCGAGTATCAGAAGCCAACCGAATGGCAGAACTGTTCATGTTCTTGTAGACAAAGGTCGTGATTGAGTTTCCCGGAATACTATAGGAATCAGCGATATCGATAACCTTGCTCTTTTCACCGTTCTCTACGGATTGAACCGCCGTAACGAGTTCCCATTTTTCCTCCGCATGGCCCATCACAAGGACCTGGTCATACTGGATTACAGGGGCATCCAGGCTCACGGCCGAGGAGCCTTCGTTAACGACCACCACAGTCACAGAATCCCGGCCGTATGCATCCCTAAAAGCAACGGCATAAAGGTCGGCAGCATCGGAAACTATAGCCGGAACCACATACCAGCCCGGATTCACGAATTTTGAATAATGGCGCAAGGCATGGTATTCGGGGCTAATGACAATCTGGTCTTCGGCACAACTTCCCCAGCCCTTGGTGCAGACTCCAATCAACTGTCCCTTGCCTTCGCCCCAGAACAGTTCCCAGGCAATATATCCGGCAATTCCGCCCGAAGTAAATCCCACCTGGATAATGTGGGCAAGACCCGTCATATATTCTTCCTTGCCGTTTTCTTCCATGCTGCAGAATTCTGTCATGATGATTGGCTTGGTGGAAGAAAGATACTTGGTCATAATGCCATCCATAGGACTACGGAAGTTCTCCGGATTGTTGTAGTTTTCCAGGGAATTGTCATGGCCATTCCCAGCATGGTACAGGTGATAGGCGTAACCATCCAGTTTATTGCCATCCAGGGCATTCATGTATTTTTGAAAATTGCTGTAACCGATGCCAAGGGGTTCAGGTCCCAAAATCTTGGGCGGATTTGCTATGGACTTCAAGGAATCGTAAACCGCATTCAATGCCTGGGCGTAACCCGCCACCGAACCCGATTCTGTAGGGTCGAACAAAGTTTCGTGGTAATCGGCAAACATGTCCGGTTCGTTCTGCAAACTGATGTAGTCAATAGGGATGCCTGCGGCACGATAAGCCAGGTAACTCTGTTTCCACCAACTGGCAAAATCACTATAGACATATTTGCCATAAGGGTCCGTATTCGAAGGTTTAAGCGTCGCCTTTGACTTATCTCCAGCAGCAGCGCTTCCCTCCAAACTATTGCTGGGCTTCAGGTTTGCGGGGGCAGACCAGCTGGACATCTCGATTTTCAGTTTATCTCCCTGACGGTCCTTGGCGGCCTTGACGATAGCCACGTCATCCTTGCTGACGCCTTCGGATAAATCCTGCGCCCAGTTTCCCATACGCAAAAGAGTAAGATTCAAGCCTGTAAAGGCGGTATCGTAAAAGGCCTCACGGGTGGATTCCCCAAGAGCGGTAACCCACCCTTGGTAATAAACAGCACCCGCACCAAAACCCACCACCTGCTGTTCAGGATTATCCTTTTGTACCGTTATGGAGGCTCCCTGGGCGCACACGGCGGCTAGGACAGCAAGAGAAAAAAATTTACGAATCACCATAGATATCTCCTTTTACCCACCATCTATCCCGCATAAAAATAAATCCTTTGCAAAATCAACACAGCTTTTTTTTTCAAAAACACCCAATTTCAGTTGTTTTTATTAAAAACGAGGCATTTTTCCCTCCGGAAGGCTAGAATTACTGCCTTTTTGTACACTATTTCCTAAAATGTCATGTTTTGTCATGGCATTTTAGTTATATTAGTGCACATGGTAGCAGTATCTAAAACAAAGTCTAAAAAAGAGCTGGTGTATCTTTGCACCGAATGCGGCAACACCTCTCCCAAGTGGGCGGGCAAGTGCCCGTTTTGCGGAGCCTGGAGCACACTGAAAGAACATTCCGTCGAAATCACGCCAGAGGGCGTCCGGTCTTCCCGCGGGTTGGGCGGCCCCGTGCACCAGGTGGTAGCCCTGAAAGACGTGGCCGCCGAAGACACCCGGCGGCTCAGCACTGCCAATAGCGAACTGGACCGGGTCCTGGGGGGCGGCTTCGCGCCCGGTTCCCTAGTGCTAATCGGTGGCGACCCGGGCATCGGCAAGTCCACACTGGTGCTTTCCACCCTGGCGGTGATGAACGCCGCCGGAGTCAAGAGCCTGTATGTGAGCGGCGAAGAGAGCGCCGTGCAGGTCAAACTCCGCAGCGAACGGCTGAACGTGGCCGGTAGCGACATGCTGCTACTCTGCGAAACCAGCCTAGAAAAGATTATAGAAGAAGCCAACAAGCAAAAGCCCCAAATTCTGGTCATCGACTCCATCCAGACGGTCTACAAGCAGGACCTTTCCGGCACGCCGGGCTCCATGTCCCAGCTCCGGGAATGCACCCTGGACCTGATGGTCTTTGCCAAGAACACGGGCTGCATCACCGTGCTCATCGGGCACGTGACCAAGGACGGCCAGATTGCAGGCCCACGCATCCTGGAACACATGGTAGATACGGTCATCTACTTCGAGGGCGACCGGAATCACCAGTACCGCATCATCCGCTCCATCAAGAACCGCTTCGGTGCTACCGACGAAATCGGCGTGCTGGAAATGACGGGCCACGGCCTCACTCCCGTGTTGAACCCGAGCCTCGTGTTCCTGCAGCAAGGGACTCCTCCTACCCCTGGTAACGTGGTGTGCTGTACCATGGAAGGCACGCGGGCCATGCTTTTCGAGACACAGGCCCTTGTGAGCCAGACCAGTTTTGCCGTACCCCAGCGGGTGGCGGCAGGCATCGACCCCAAGCGGCTCACCATCATTCTCGCCCTGCTAGAAAAATTCGGCGGCATTTCCATCGGGGCCTCCGACGTGTTTGCCAGCATCGCGGGCGGCATGAAGGTGAACGACACATCTTCGGACTTGGCCCTCGCCCTCGCCATCGTGAGCAACCATCTGGGAATTCCTGTACCGAGGCAGACCATCGCCATGGGAGAACTGGGGCTTTCCGGCGAAATCCGCAGCGTCCACCTTCTGGAGCAGCGGCTGAAAGAGGCCAAACGCCTGGGGATGAACCAGGCCCTGATTCCCGGAAACGGAAAACTCCCCGAAAGCATTCAGGGAGTTGAAATCGTGAAAGTCAGCACCATCGCCGATGCCGTCAAGTGGGTCATGGACCGCAAGTAACGGGACTGTTACGCGGGTCTATTCCTTCGGCTTAGAGACCACGGGACGCAGGCGCTTGCCGCAGAGGGTCACCACGATGCCCGCCTGGGCGAACATGTAGTAGGCCGTGTCGCGGCTGTTGTTCAGCGTAGACTTTGGGTCGTAATCGTCCTTGGTCACGAACACCTCGGCCACGCCCGAAAGGCTCACATCCAGGGCGCAGCGCTCGCAGGGGAAGCCGATCACGTACAGCTTGGAGCCTGGGGGAACTTTCCCGCGGGCGTAATGCAGGGCATTGATTTCGGCATGAACCATGAAGGGGTACTTGTTGGCCTCGAACTCGTGATGGCTCAGCAGTTCGCCGGAATCCGCATCCAGGATGTCGTAGGCCAGTTTCTGCTTTTCGCGGGTGTAGGGCACCGTCTCGTCGTCAAAGCCCGCCGGGGCCCCGTTGTAGCCGGTACTGATAACGCGACCCTCGGCAGAGACGAGTACCGCCCCCATCTGGGTGTTCTGATCCTTGGAAAGGCGCGCCTGGGCGCACATCATCTGGGTATATACTTCGTCACGAAGCTTGCTGCGTGTAGAGGAATTGTTCATGGTAGGGAATATAGTTAATAGAGATTAGGATTTAGGATCTAGGGGATAGGGATTAACTCATTACTAACCACACATTCCACATTCGTCTCAGTTTGCCTACTTCTCGGCGTTATCAAACCCTTCGGCCTCTTCGGGTTCTTCTACCGTCCAGTCGCGAATCCTTTGCGCCAGGGCCTTCTGGCCGTCCTTCTCCAGGGCGTCGGAAATTTCGTTCAGGTCCTGGGCGTCCTGCACGGTGAGTTCTTTCTCGAACATGTCCAGGTATTCTTCCAGCACGGTGTAGGCCTTCAGGCTCACCAGCAGTTGCATAAAGTCCATCTCCAGGCCGTTTCCGCTGCGGAAGCGGGCGTATTCCTGCAAAAGACTTGTGGCCTCCTGTGCCGACACGAACGCGCAGAGACGCCCCAGGTTCACCACCTTCGGGAACTTCTCGTACAGGGCGTGGGCCATCTTGATGCAGTCGGACTTGCGGCCTTCCCTGTCAGCGATGGCCGCCTGCAAATCCAGATAGGCCTCTTCGTCTTCGGCGCCGGGATTCCGCACATCGCCAAGCCACTGCTTGGCCAGTTCCAGATTCCCCGCCATAAACTGGGCGTTGGCGATATCGATTAGCGTGGCATTGCTCTTGTCGGGGTCCTTCAGCAGGGCGGCCTTCGCGAAGGTGGCCGCATCCCTGATGGAATCCGCCATGTCGCAGATGGCATCCAGAATGTCTTCCCGGTTGCCCTGGTCCACTTCCGTCACGGCATCCAGAAGTTCTGCAAGCAGGGCCTGAGCCCGTTCCTTAGGCAAAAACTCGTCTACACTCAGGAAAACTACCGAGCGACCCTCGCCGCCTACGTGCCTTAGCGCAAGGTCATGGACCAGGTCCGCCTCGTAATCCTTGTCGGTATACTGGGAAGCAAGCTCCACAAAGAAGGTTCCCGCATCGTAGAAGAGGGCATCCCAGCCTTCCTTCTCCTCGTCGGTGTTCGCCTTGAAGGCGATAAAGTCCGCCCGCAAGGTCCAAGCCAAAAGTTCCAGCTGTTCCCGAGGGTCCTTGAATGTCTCGATGTCGTCAAGACCATCCGCCAACATTTCGTACAAATCTTCAGGGCGGTTCAACAAACGGCTCTGGCCGTTCACCACCTGAATCAGATTTTCACGCAGGCGCTGTTCCCTACTGCGGTTCGCCTGGGAAAGGGCCGCCGACTTAAAAACTTTTTTCTTCTTTGCCATGGGAGTAAATGTAGAAAAGGTTACGCCATAAAAAAGCCCCTCCCGCAAGGTTGTTGCGAGAGGGTTTCACTCTAAATACGCAAGGGACTGGTTCAAAACGCAGCCCTACAAAAGCAGGAAACTACACCATATAGGAAACGAGAACCAAAACGACGCCGGAAAAGGCGAGCATGAAATTCGTCATGAAACGATTGGTGGCGAGGTCTTTCATTATCTTATCCTTCATGGCTAGGGTTCCTTTGTACCACAAAGTTATATATAAAGAACCAAAAATCAAAGTAACGAAAATCACATTGCGATTTTCGTCACAAAAACAAAAATTTACAACAGTCCGCCGGCGTTGGAATACACGTGGCCCACGTTCTCGGCGCAGAAAAAGACGCCGACAAGTGGAAACCTTATTAGGCTCGGTTCTGTTCGTCCCCTATGCCTATGGGACTTTCTCGCTCATCGATATAAACTTTATTTGCAACCGAGCCTTATGGAGCATGTAATGTCGGAGTCGCAGCCGTCGTTTCGATTTCATCGTAATCAATGCTTATTTCGTTCCATTTTTTGGTAACCCTGTAAACAGCGTATTCGTCTTCCTTTATGTAGCGAACATGCAACATCGAATCATTCAACCAGTTTACGTCAATACTGTCGCAACATCTTACCGCAATAACCGTCCTATCGCTTCTGTAAACGGATTCGTCTAGAGAGTCGCTTGAATTCAATACCGCAACGGAATGGGACTTTCCGCCAGCACCGCCACCCCATGCCGCCGTGAAAACTACAGCCTTGTGGACTCCATCTGGCGACAAAATTTCTACTTCCGGTTTGATCGTAATTGAATCATCATAAGTGCAAACAACATAACCGGTAATGATAACAGTGAATACACCCAGTGCCGCAAATGGTGCAGTTATTACAAAAAACAGAATTTTTAAATCCCTTTTACTCATACCTTCATCACCGCAACAGATATCCCGATTATGACTAGAACGATGTACACCAAGAGTGCGCACCACTTCAGCATTTTTTTGAAAATAAACGTGAACTTATTTTTCATAGCAGGCGTCAAAATAGTCCATTCCCAGTTTTATCTGTTCTTGATCTTTAGGATCATCACCAAAAGATGATGAAAAGAAGGAGCCATACTCTGATTTGTGAGTTCCATCTTTATATTGAGCCAGACCAGCTCCGGCCTGGAGTATCATCCTTGGGATTCCCGCAGCACGTCCTGTAGCACCATAGTTCACATTTCCAAAATCTTCAAATGGGCCTTGATTCTTGTAGTCCCATCGGTGATGTGTATTTACGGCATCGACAAATGGGATAATCGGCAAATGCCAATTACGCGCTTCTGCAATATTATTATCTAAAGTAGCAGGAGTTGGCCCGTATGGCAAGAAATTTTTATAAAAGTTGCAGGACTCCACATTGGGTAGGGCCACCCATGTTTTGTCTTGCAGTACAGCTTTATCGCCCTTTTTAGCAACCATTTCGGTATACTCATTTAGTGTCATAATGACCTTTAACCTTTCCAGGCACCGCTCTGGATAAAGAATGTTTGTGATTTTGTCCGCCCGTTCGGACCATTCTGGGAATCGGAACAACCAACGTACACAATTATTCCGCTCTTGCTGCCCGTCATAAACAAACCTAACTTACGACAGGGCTTTATCAATGGCAAGGTCATTTACTGCCGTAAAATATATATTTTTCTTTCACTCAAAGCAAGTATTTCTGCAAAAAAATCACTTACAGTAAATCGGGTTGTTGACTTTTTTGACCTTTTTCATTCCATTCTTGCTCATGCAATAGCCCTCGTGATTATCGCCAACAAATCTCAAAGTTCCATCTTTGCGGTAAATTTCCCAATGTCCATATTCCATAAGGTCTTTTTCTCCAGATTGAACCGAAGCTAGTGCCTCCAGCTCCGACAGAACATGCCTTTGATAATCATTTTGTGCAAATGTAACTAGGGAACTGTCGGTTTCAATATTGTGGAGTCCACAATTGAAATAGTTTACCCCGTACTCAATGTCAAAACCGGCAAAGCTAATTTCGCCGATATTCACCTCATTTACGTTGAACACCTCGTAATCGCATTGATAGACCATCTTGTGACGATTGTAGGTTACAAATACAATATCATTTTTAGTGAACTGTTTGCCGGTGTATTCGGGAATCCAAATGGCTTTATCATCCCAATAGACGCCTTCGCCCTCTTCGGGAAAAGGCTCTCCATTAGAAAATGTGGGCCAGCGCTTAAAAACCTTGACAAACTGATTGTCACTAAAAACATAACACCCATAAAAAGGAGTCATTTGCTCGTCATAATTGGTACAGATTGGATTAACGGCAAAAATGCAAGAAAAACCTATCAAAATTGCAAGGAGCATCTTCTTCATAGACGATTCTCATATTTCAAGACACTTATTTTTGGGGAACCAATAGCCATGACCGCCCTTGGGATAATAAAACAGAACATATTCTCCGGCTTTCGCATATACACCAAAATATGCGATCCATTCTCCTTGATAGCTATAGCGTCCATTTCCAGGAGACCAACCATTACGCGAAAGACATTTAAAGTTATAGGCCGATGCGGAAATTGCCAAAATGAGAATAGCGCCTAGTATTCGAATCATACTAATAATCCTTCACGCAACGAACAGAATATGCTTGGGATTTGTTGTTGTACATAGTGTTTTTACCGGAGGCATCCCAGCTAAAACTATTCCTATTTAAACTCCAATAGTAGGCGTTAGTGTAATCATATTCGTCTGAACTCCAAAAATAAGCTTCTTCCACAAGAGATCCCGAGGTGGTTTGGGGTGTTGGATTACAAGAAAAGTCATTTTGCAGACTTCCTCCTCTTGTACAACGACCGGACACAAGTACGGATAAACCATATGAATCATAATTTGCGCCGTACTTTGTATCTGACCACCACATGTCAGGAGTTCCCATAATACTCCTTAACGTTAGCCATTCCTTGCTTGAAGGCAAATGCCAACCATTGGGGCATACACCCCTAACGACGGTAGTTCCGTCCAAACCACATTTGCTGTCATATCCACATGTTGCCCCACTTTTTGAAAAAATAGCGGCGGAATCAACGGCCGCAGCCCAGGTATAATATCATCCATATTGTAAACAGACTCCATTTTCTTCCGTAGAACAGACACTCTGTGCAGAACCTTTGTTGTATTCATAGTTCAAATTTTCAGCCATCCAAGTTTGCCGCCCTATGGTGACAATTCTGTATTGTTTCCCGTCTCGTTCATCAACCAGGATATTCGGCTTCTCTCCTGAGATTTCATCATTTATACCTATGAACAAACTGGTGGTATCCTTTCCACAAGAAATTTTCAAGGAATCAATATCCTTCGGAACTATGGAACAACCTAACCCATCTAACCCATTCTTACCATCGGAGCCATTTTCTCCATTTTGTCCGTCATGTCCATCTGTTCCATTTTGGCCATCACGACCATTAGCCCCCTGAGAGAAATCCATTCTTTTCCATTGCATGTATATACGGACGCAGAATCCTTTATGAATACTATATCCCCAATATTTAAACTATCGCAATCTTGCTTTGACAGCTTTTTCTCTGATTCGAGTATCGAAACTGATGTATCTGGATAAGTGTTGTAGACCTTGGTGACTTCATCACCACAGCCAAACAAGACAAAAGCGAATGTATAAACAATAAGCGTTTCTTTTCTCATACTTCACATCTCCTTTACCAATAACAGCGTTCTGTCGCAGCCTTTTGTACAAGTTCATCATGCTGAGCCCCATGATACCCCGTCCAACCGTACTGAAGTTCGCAATTCCAACGACAACCTGGATGAGCTTCCATACATCGATGAACGCGTCCAAAGCCACAACCTGAAAGCATTACGCTGCACAATATGGCAAGTAACACTAGTAGCACAGTATTTCCCATTTTCTTCATATCATCATCCCTTTCCGCCCAAGGCGGGGTTAAAAGCCAGACCCTGCTTGCCACTCCTTGTCATCAGGAACAAGCACGTAGACTGGCAGCCTAGTCCCGAAGGCAACGAATAGAGTAGCCACTATCCTTAGTAATGCCACTAGTAAAAAAGCCGTAATCATCGAAGCGCAAGTAAACGCTTTTCGCATCGGAGCTCCAGAAATATGCGACTAGGCCATCCCTATTGTAAAAACTGCCATTAGAACAATCACCAGCAGCCAATGCAGAGAACCCGAAAGCATTCGTATTTTCTACTCCATACTCCTCCCATCCATTTTGGGACTTGATGCCTGCAGTGGACATGCCCACTGCATTAATCAGGGTATCCCATTCATCCATACTTGGCAAGTGCCAACCGCTAGGACAGACACCCTGGACCGGCAACGCCGAAGAGCATATTGAACCATATCCGCAACCGGTCATTGCTGAATCCATTGCCGCAGCCCAGGTGTAATAACGGCCATAAGTATCACATTTATCTAGATCATTGGCATAGCACCAAGACCAATCATAAGCTTCATCACCAGCACCACCTTGCCCAGGATTGTAATTCAAATTTTCAGCCATCCATAGCTGCGACTTGATACCTACCGTTTTATATTCGTGACCGTCTCGCTCATCTATTATCACACCCTTATTCAGCTTTTCAGTCGTGAAATTCCAAACAGACGATTCACACTTATAGTAAGAATATTGTCCACTTAAAATCTTGAATTCACCTTCCGTGTAATTCGTACATCCCACACCTGCAAGAACATCATTTTCTGTCGCCACCCTGAAAGCACCATCATCACAAACATATTTGAATGAAGGATTAATTCGGCCATCCACAATTTTCCCGTCTTCGGAACATTCCCTTTGATAGGTGTCATACTCCAGCGTAGTGGCAGTGCGCCAAGCTTTGTCGCCTTCTCCATAGATATAGAAGACTTTATCATTTACCTGGCCTGCACGAACTTCACCGTCAAATTCTCCGGCACCCCATGTCGCAGTATCTTTTTCAATATTCGTCGCCACACGCCAGTTCCCAACATCACATTTGTACCACACATTGTCAGAACCCAATCCCACAGTGTCTTGGCGAACCATTGTACAGCCACGTAAACCAATCAAACAATCGCTTCCGTTTCCTAAACGCCATTCTCCATTTTCAAACACATAACAACTCTTTCTATTCACATTTCCCCACTGGCTGTCACCATCCTTACCCGAGATCCAGTGGTAAGTATCATACTCAACAACAGAGGATTCAACCCACTGATTTAACTTACAGGTGTAATAGGTTGAACCAACTTTTCCAACAGAATCTGCTATCGTCGCCACGCAGCCACCGAGATGAGCTTCTACATCGCTTGCAGAACGCCAGGCGCCGTTGTCAAAGACATAGATGAAACCTGTAACATTCCCCTCCTTGATTACTCCATCGGTAGAATCCTTCCAGCCGAAGGTATCTTTCTCTACGTCTGTAGCGATACGCCACTCACGATTCGTACAAATATAGTGTGTGCCGATAGCTTCAATAACCTCTTCAAAAAGTCTTTCTGTACAACCGCCAAGCACCTCCTCCACTTCAGTTGCCGTGCGCCAAGCATTGATATCGCAATCATAAGGAATTCCTGTTACCGTTCCCTTTACGATTTTTCCATCTTCGTCGCAAACCTGCTCGTAGGTATCATACTCAACCACAGCCGCCAATCGCCACGCCATATTTTCGCAAATAAAGTAGGACCCGTAACTTTCGCTCAATTCATTTATGTTTTGCCTCACCATCCCTTCACGCTTGGCATCACAAAGTCCAAGACCATAATTTTGCCACCAGAAATTGTTTACATACTTTTCGAAATTGGGTACACCCATAAGCATTCCCCAAGCATAAACATTGCTACGAATCCTTGCCAATCCGCCATTCAAACCTTGATTTGACGCCCAATCGGCAACAGCTGTCGCAGTCTTTACATCATTCCATATTCCATCAGTTTCGATATCTGCCGCATAATCAGCAAGTCGCTCACTGAATGCCGCTTCAGACAAATCTCCTTGCATCAGAACAGACAAAGCAAGCAGTGCCGCACTCTGTTCACTTTCTCCGAAAATGTTTAGGTCTTCTGCAGGAGAGAAATCCCCCTCAATTTCAAAAGACTTGAACACCTCCGACTCAGCCCGTTTCTTCGCCCCTTTAACGGACAGGGAATCCGTTGATGTCAGATACAAAGAACGTTCGTATGTTAAATGTGTAAGCAGGTTTACGTTCACCTCATCACGGTCGGAAAGGTCCGTGAGCGCGTAAAGTGTCACCTGGCTATTGGATCTTTCGCCTGTGACCTCGTTACGGTAAAAACCGGTAGCCTTCAAAAGGGCATACTGGGATTCTAGCCGTTTTACGTTTATTGAGAACTCTCCCATGTCGTTTTTGATTTTTCCTTCGAATCCAAGACCGGTCTGCGCCAGGGTTTCGCCATCCAATTCTTGAACGGTCACACTGGAACCGTTCACAAAGGGTCCCTTCTGAGATACGCCCGAAACGGTCTTTTCGGCAATGGCCACAACGCCCTCGCTCTGTTCATCCGTGCCGGCAGTATCCTTAACATCAGAGCATGCGTTAAATACGGCGACTAATACACAAAAAAACGCCGTATCTACAAATCTTTTCATAATCAATCCCCTTTGCCCTTCTTGTTCGAATCCTCATACATTTTTTCCGTCAATGGAAAAAATTGTATGTTCAGCCGGCACACCTTTTCTAGCTTTTTATCTTTCGATACAATGGATACTATTCGCTTGCGACATTCTGCAAGTTCCTTGACCACTTCCTTATAACTTTCTTCAGTCACGCCCATCGTGAGCCCGCTAAAATGCCTTTCCGAAATGGGCAATACGTCAAAGGCATCAAGAGCAAACTCTCCCATTTTACGGATAAGGGAATGGATTGCAACAGAAACCACATTCATGTCGCCTGTTGTAAGCGAACGTTTGGTCTGATGGTAATCTCCATTTTCGTCGCGGGTCAAAAATCCCGCACCCAATAAAAAATGAAGACTTTCAGCAACATCGGTGGCAGTCAACGGAAGCCTACAAGCCCTGGCAACTTCACTAGGCGACGCTCCTGGCATCAACGGAGCCATCTCACGGACTACGGAATGTTTCCAGGTTTCATAGTAAGCATAATACTCATTTCCTAAAAGTCGCACATTGCTTGCCGCCCGCAACGACTGCAACTCTTCAAAACATTTTCTTTTTTCTCTTTCCGTTTTGGCGTTCTCATATCGAACCATTAGAACAAAATAATCAAACTCAAATCCAACAAGTCCCATAGCGATAGCTGTTTTCTTGGCACCCTCTTCCAAAAGACGGGTTTTGCCATCACATACCAATTTGAGATATGAGCCCGATGCGAAACCCGCAAGCGCAGCAAATCCACGCCACGTAAACGACGAGCAACGCTTCCGCTCTCTGTAATAGTCTAGGATAAATTCTCGATAACTCTGATAATCAAAAACTGGTTTCATCTGTTTTTAAGTTAAACTTTTTTCAACAAAAAAACAATACTCTACCGTATTTTTTGAGAAAACAAATATGGTCAATTTAAGGAAAAACCGCCAATTTTACAACTAACTACAATTTTTACAAGAATTCATAAAACAAAAAAGCGTTTCCATAGAACAAAATGGATTTTCTTAATTATTCTTTCGGAGGAGAAAATTACTTCTTTTCCCGGATGCGCTTGTAAAGGCTTTCGGCCTTTTCGGTATCGCCGGCGTTGGAATACACGTGGCCCACGTTCTCGGCGCCGATACGACCCTGGGAATTTCCGGCAAGCCAGGCCTTCATGTAGCATTCGAAGGCTTCGTCGTATCGTTTCTGGCTAAAGTAAATCTGTCCCAAATCCAGGTTCAGGTCGCCCTTGCCCTTCTTGTGGCGGAGTCCCTCTTCCAAGGTGAAAATCGCCATCCAGGGGGAATTGTTCTGCACGTACATCTGGGCCAGGTAGCGCCTGGCAGAAACGTTTTCTGGGTCCATCAGCAGACCGTTTTCCATTTCGTTCAGGGAAAGCCTGGTGGAGTCCATGCTGCGGTAGTAATAGGCCAGCGTAAAGTGGACATCGGCCCCGGCGGTGGCGGTCATCTGGAGTGCGTTCTGCAGCGTCTTGATGGCGTATTCGTAGTCCCCCAGTTTCTCGTAGACTTCGGCAAGGCCGTACCAGGCGTCCATGCGGTCGGGGTTCAGGGCCAGCGCCCGCTCGAAGTTCTTCTGGGCCAAAGTCCAGTCGCGCCCCTTCAGGTAGCATTCCGCCAGGGCAAAGTGCACGTGGTCCGATTCTACCCCAAGTTCAATAGCCCGGTTGTAGGACGCGATGGCCTCCCCCACGTCTCCACTCAGGTAATAGAGGTCCCCCATAAGCATCCAGGCCTTCTCGAAGGTGGGCAACAATTCCACGGTGCGCTTGTAGGCCACCAGGGCCACCTGCTTGCGGTCCAGCTGGACCATGGCGTTCCCTAAATTGAACCAGGCGAAGGGCTCATAACGGCCCTCGTCGATGGCGGCACGGTAAAGCGGCACCGCCTCCTTGAATTTTCCCTGGTCGTAGAGTTCGTTGGCCTTGAAAAAATAATCCTCGGCAGCGTGAGAAAAGGCAGGAAGAAGAAACAACAAGACGAGAGACGAGAGACGAGAGACGAGAGAATAGACCCAAATATCTTTCGTCTTTCGTCTGTAGCGACGCTGTAAGCGGAGCGTTCTTTCGTCTAATCTACTTGACAAAGCGGAACTCCTTCGTGGCCTTTTGCGCCACAGGGTAACCGCCAAGTTTAGCGGGAGAGAATTTCCATTGACGTACGGCCTTCAGGGCTTCGGTATCGAAGCCGTAACCTGCAGGGTCCTGGCTCATGATACTTGCCTGGGCCACGTCCCCGTAGACGTCGATGACGATATAGACCTTCACATAACCCGAGAGGCCAAGCTTCTTCGCTTTTTCGGGGAAGGCGGGCTGCACCTCTTTCAGGGGCTGGGCCTGTTCATCCACCTCGCCTGCCTCATAGACTACGTTTTCCATGGAACCCGTGCCAACGGCCACGCCGTCCCCTGCGGCACCGCGTGCCAAGGACAAGTCCATCTGGAAATTCTGGCTGCGGGAGACTCCCATGTTAGAGGATATCTTGAAGGGGTTGGGGTTCACGATGGTGCGGATGACCTTCTGTTTTACCTCCGGCTTTTTCTCGCTCACCAGGACTTCTACCTCGGTGACGGTTTCCAGCTGCTTTTCCGCCTTGGCGCCCTTGTCAAAAAAGAGGGCGTTCAGCACCGGCACCGCAAGGAAGAACACCGCACTCACCACGAAGGAGAGTACGAACGCTACCGGGAACCGGAGATATTTCGCCAAGAAGTCGAGCATGATTTAGACGATAGATGAAAGACGATAGACGAAAGAAATTTTTTTCAAGAAGAATAGCATGTACATAAAGCAGGGCATTGCGGGGCGGCGATTGAGCCCCTGCTAGAAAGGGTAGCGAGTAACAAAGTACGAGCGAGGGGAAGGCTTTCCCCTTTATAAATCTTTCGTCTCTCGTCTGTAGCGAAATTGCGGAGCAATGGAGCGTTCTTTCGTCTAAACACTATTCCTCCTTATTCGCCGAAATGGAAACCTTGCGGACCTTGGCCAGGTTGCATTCGTCCAGAATGTCCACCACCACGCCGTTGGGGGCGTCCCGGTCGCTCACGATAATCACCGGCCGGTCCGGGGATTCGGCCATCATCTGACGAAGCACCGTATTGAGGGTGGAAAGGTTCACCTGGGTCTCGTTGATGTGGATGGTGCCCTGGCGGGTCACGCCGATCAAAATACTTTCCTTGGCCAAATCCTTCGCAGAACTTGCCTTGGGCTTGGTCACGTCCACGCCGGTCTCACGGGTGAACGTCGACGTCACGATAAAGAAGATGAGCAGGATAAAGACCATGTCCAGCATGGGGGACACGTCTATCTTTCCGCCTTCCTGCGATCTTTTACGGATAAAACTCATTTTTCCTCCGCAACGGCAACACGGTCCGCGACCGGCGTCACCTCTTTAAAAACATAGGACTCGTACTTCAGCGCTTCGCTCCAGGCCTGCTTTTCTACATCCTCTACACGGCCCGCCAAGTAGTTGTAGGCAAGCATCAGGGGGAACGCCACCAGAAGCCCCGCCTGGGTGGTAAGCAGGGCTTCTGAAATGCCGTCGGCCAAGAGCACCGGGTTTCCGAAGCCAAAAAGCTGGATAGTCTCGAAGGTATGCACCATGCCGGACACCGTTCCCAACAGGCCAAGCATGGGGGCGATGGCCGCACAGGTAGAGATGGTCCTCAGGGACTTGGAAAGGTTCACGGATATGCGGTGGCGGGTTTCTTCCATGGCGTTGCGCACCGCCACGGGGCCCTGGTCACGATACTTCCGCACATCACAAGCCAGGGCGTAAAAATAACCGTAGGGGCGGCGGGAAAGTTTCTTGAAGGCTTCGTCCTCCCCCTTCTTTTCCAGGTTCTTCCAGAATCCGCCCAGCACGCCGTTCACGCTGCCGCCCTTGAGCATAAAGTAGTAGCCGTAGCGCTCTATCATCAAAAACCATCCGAACCACCCCAGCACAAAGATGGGCGCAAGCACCCACCCTCCCCGAAAGAGGATTCCGAAAGCCGCCTCGATGACGGATATTTCGCTTACGGTTTCCACAGAAACTCCCGACAG
>DGRZ01000093.1:60632-118025 GCA_002391195.1 Fibrobacter sp. UBA4375
GCAAGGCCAGCGCTTTCCATGCGGCTCCGCAAAGAATCCGCCCTGTTGGTAAGGAAGGTATGGATCAGCTGCAGCGGGATAGCCACAATCAGGCCCGCTTCCGTAGTCACGAGGGCGATAGAAATGCCCCCCGCCAGGAGTTTCGGGTCAGAAGTGCCGTGCATGGTAATCACGTCGAAGAGTTCGATCATGCCCATCACCGTACCCAATAGGCCAAGCAGCGGGGCTGTAGCGGCAAACACGGAAATCCAGGTGAGGCCGCTCTCGATTTTCGGGACTTCCCGGGCGAACAACTCTTCCAGAGCCTTCTCTCCAGCCTCACGGCCGGAATAGTCCTTCAGAAGCACCGTCTTCAGCACGCGCCCCACCTTGCCGTGGGCCCGTTTCACCTGGGCGCGGGCGGTCTCCAGGTCGCCCTTCCGGAGCGCCTTGAGGGTGCGACCCGTAGAAAGACCGCCAAAGCCCGCAATCAAAAGCCACAGGAACCGCCACAGCGCTACCAGCAGGCCAAGCCCGAACAGCGTCACGATGGGATACATCAAAATGCCGCCGTTCCTGAAAAATTCCATCAGGTCGTCTTTCCAGGTGGTCTCCTGGTGGTTTGCCAGCTCGGAGGAAAGTTCCGTACTCAAGAGCACGTCCACCGGCACGTTGACAAAAGCGGAATCCTTGGCATGGGCGAAGGCGGCTTCAATCTCTTTCCGGGTCTCGGGCGTCAGGTTTTCTTGCCAGCTGAAACTGCGCTTCTTTTCGCCTGCCACGGGGAGCATCAGGGCCGAAGGCTTGATTCCGGTGAGGCCGTCGGCGGCGTCCGCAAGTTCCATGGCGTAGAGGCCGCCCATGCGGAGGCGCATGCCCTGGGCCACAGACCGCCCGAATACCAATTCCCCCTGCTCCATCTGGATTTCGCGGGTAAAGTCCATCTCCGCGCGGGCGGCATCGAACAGTCCCCTGGCGATACGGACCGGATCGTCCTTGTACAGGCCCATTTCCTTCTTGACCTTGTTCTGGACTTCTACCCGTTCAGAAATCTTGAAGGGGATTCCCTGTTCCTGGAACTTGGCGAGGGCCTCCAGACGCTCCGGGCCCGCCGCAAGAGACAAAAATTCCGCACGGGCCTTTTCGGCCTGCAGCTTGACCTGCGCCAGGTCTTCCCGGGCCACGCGCACGTCTTCGAAGAGGCGGGCCCGCTCCGACATCAGGGCGTCCACCTTCTCCTTGCTTTCGTTATACTTCTCGTTGAAAAGTTCCCGCTCCTGGTTGGCGGTCTCACGGTCTTTCCAGCGGGCGGCAACGGCCATGTCCCGCTTTTTGCGGGCTTCTTCCAGGTCGGCCTTGGCGCTGTTCAGTTCCGCACGCTTCTTGACGGCGTCGATATCTGCAGGAGCCTGCTGTGCAAAAGAGGCGGGGGCAGTCAAGGCAAGAGCGACAATTAAGACGAGAGACGAGAGACGAGAGACGAGAGATTTTTTTGATATTATCTTTCGTCTTTCGTCTGTAGCGAAGTTGCGAAGCAACGAAGCGTTCTTTAGTCTAAACATCACAGCCCCTCCTTCGGAACGACCACGGGAATCGTCACGAGTCTAGGAGCGGTCTTGCCCTCGGCCACCTTCATCACGTCCTTCAGGGCGGTTCGCATGGCGAGGTTGTCGGAGACGTTGTTCCAGCGGTAGGTGCCGTCGGCCCCGCGGGAGAGCCACAGCACGTCGTTGCCGTCGTTGCTCACAAAGATGCTTTCTACCGCGCCGTAGCGGAGGTAGGTGCCGGGCACGCTGCGGGCGTCCACCTGCAAGAATCCCTTGTAAACCTCGGTGGTGTAGCCCAGGCGGATGCGGTCATAAAAGACTTCCAGGGTGCGGTTCAGGGCGTCGTCCGCCTCGATGAGGCCCTTGTGGAGCTGGCCCGCGATTTCCTGGACGCTCTTGACGGCTTCTTCGTTGCGGTAGGGGAAGTCGGACTCAAAGACGGGGGCCAGGGAGTCGATAACTTTTGCGAGGGTCTCGCCGTACTTGGCCTTGCGGCCCTCGAACCAGCGGACAGTGCCTGCGGTTTTCTGACGGGCCTCGGCTAGGTGGGACAGTTCCGCCTTCAAGGAGTCGATTTCCGCCTTCAGGGTCTTGTTCTGGGCGGCCAGGGCCTGAACTTTTTTGCGACCCACCTCCACGAATTCGGCGTGGCGTTTTTTCTCGGTGTCATGAAGCGACTTTTCGCGGGCGGTTTCCGCCTCCACCGCCTTGATCTGGCGACGGACGGACTCCACCGTCTCCTGGGCAAAAGCCGCAGGGGCGAGCAGGGCCGCACAGAGGAACAGCTTTACAAAAGGATGAAAATTCATAGGCGAAAAATACAAAAAAGGGCCTTGAAAAGGCCAATTTTCGCCTCAAAAAACGGGTCTTTCTCACAAATTTGCACTGATGGCGATTTTCATCAGGGCCGCAAAGTCCAATTTCTTGTCCCTGGCGTAGGACAAAAATTCCTTTTCCTCTTTCGTAACACGGATTTGGAACTTTAGGGGCGATGCGAATTTCGTCTTGCGCCCTGCATTTTCACGGGCGCCGCCATGTCCGAATTTCTTCTCGTACAGGGCAAGGCCCGACCTTTTCCGATACTCCCTCTCGGAGATGACCTTTTCACCCTTAGCAACTTCCGATTCCTTCTTCTTGAAAACAAAACCCTCGGAATCTTTGACATAGACGGACGGCATACTCAAATCTCCTTCAAACGCTGCTTGGCAAGTTTGATTTTATCCTTCGGTGTCTTTTGCGTCTTCTTAACGAAAACAACTCCGATAACGACAATCGCACCCGCCTTGTATTTGAACAGGGAACGGAGTTCGTTAGACTTGATTTCAAAGATTTCTCTTTGAATCGGTCTCACTCGAACAAACTCGATACCCTGTCTTTCAATGGTTTCATACTCCTTGTTGAGAAGGTCCTGTTGAGATTGCTCCAAGGACTTAATTTCATTTTCAGCCGCCGGCAACTTTTCTACAGAGAACTTCATATCAGAATTTAGTTAAAAGATTTGATTTTGTCAACATATTCAAAATGAAACGATTTAGTAGGGGGAAGTCTCCCCCTCGGCGAAGCCTATAGTCTTCACCTACCCCCTCTGCGGGGATACCCCGCAACGCCCCATAAAAAAAGAGAGCCAAGCGAGATTACTCGACGCACCGCATAAAGGCAGCACTCTTGACCCTAATACTCTAAAGATAACATTTTGTTTCGCCATCGTCAACACCTTTCTCAATCCTGTTTCGCTCGATATGTTGCAAAAAGCGCGCCAATAACAAAAACAGCGATTTCAAACAAATTTCGCCATTGATGCAAAAGGGAGGAACTGATTAATCACTTTTTAAGCAGTGATTAATGACTAAAAGCCCTTGAAAAACAAAGGGGGAAGTCTCCCCCTCGCTACAACGACTCGTCATCTCCGCCACCATCTTGTCATCCCCGCGCAGGCGGGGATCTCCTTGCCGTTTCCGCTACCCCCTCGCCTAGGGGCTCCGCCCCTAAAACCCTGTTAATGCAAGCGAAAATTTTTCGTCAGGGCTCTTCTACATCCTTGACACAACGGACGTAATGACCTCCCGGAATTTTTGAAGCACCAATTCCATTCCCCGTATCATCGCTCACAGCCTTTAGGCCCAGATAATGGGCTCGGTTTATGCCACCGGCCTCGTTGGTATTTTCTTTTTCAGGAGAAGCACTCCAAAACAGCACCCTGGATTGAATGTCCTTAAAATTGTAATTCAAAGAAGTTACATACTCCTTTTCCCCACCAAAAAGATTATACCCGTTTGACATATACACGCAAAATAGGTATATTGAAGATGATACAAAGCTTTGCGAACAAGGAAACCGAACAGGTCTATAACCAGGAGTACTCCAGGCGATTACCACTAGGAGAAAAAAATGAGCAAGCACATCAAGACGCCGACAATTGGAGAAATTCTCACCGAAGAGTTTTTCGCTCCTATGGGTCTATCCGCCTACAAAGTTGCACAGGCAATCAACGTCCCGGTATCAAGAATTCAGGATATCCTTCATGACCGCAGGAGGATTTCGGTCGACACATCCCTAAGGCTTGCCAAGTATTTTGGAGTATCCGACGATTACTTCATATCCTTGCAAGATGACATAGACATCCGCAATATCAAAATCGACATTGCCAAGGAACTTGAAAACATCAAGCCTATTGACCTGATGACTACAGCGTGACCTTCACCTTCTCGCGCATGGCCATGACGCAGGCCTTGGCCTCTTCCACCGTGTCACGGCGGGCAAGGAGCACGCCCATGCGGCGGTGGCCCTTCAGCTCGGGCTTTCCGAACAAACGAAGCGCTGTGTCGGGTTCGGCAAGCACATCTTCCAGGCCGCTGAACTTCACGTGGTCGGACTCGCCCTCCACCACGATAGCCTTGGAAGCGCTGGGGCCGTGGAAGGCGATGTTGGGGATAGGCAGGCCAAGTATTGCGCGGGCATGCAGGGCAAACTCCGAAAGGTCCTGAGAAATCATGGTGACCATGCCGGTGTCGTGGGGGCGCGGGGACACTTCGCTGAACAGCACCTTGTCCTTGCACACGAACAGTTCCACGCCGAAGATGCCGCGGCCGCCCAGGGCGTCGGTGACCTTCTTCGCGATTTCCTTCGCCTGCTCCAAAAGTTCGGGCTTCATGGGCTGGGGCTGCCAGGATTCCTGGTAGTCGCCACCCACCTGATGGTGCCCCACCGGCAGCAAGAAACTGGTGCCGCCCACATGGCGCACCGTCAAAAGGGTAATCTCGTAGTCGAAAGGCACAAAGCCTTCCACAATCACGCGGCTCGCCGCACCCGTGCGGCCACCCGTCTGGGAAATCTCCCAGGCCTTGTCCACGTCGGCCTCGGTCTTCACCGTGCTCTGGCCGTGGCCCGAAGAACTCATCACCGGCTTCACCACGCAGGGGATGCCAATCTCGGCGACGGCCTTCTTGAAATCCTCGTAACTGTCTGCAAAACGATAAGGACTGGTAGCAAGGCCCAGTTCCTCGGCGGCCAGGCGGCGGATGCCCTCGCGGTTCATGGTCAGCTTGGTGGCCTTGGCCGTGGGAATCACGTGGAAACCTTCCTTCTCCAGTTCCACCAGCGTGTCGGTAGCGATGGCCTCCACCTCCGGCACGATAAAGTCGGGCTTTTCCAGCTCGATCACGCGACGCAGTTCGGCACCGTCCAGCATGTTGATGACGTAGGAACGGTGGGCCACCTGCATGCCCGGGGCGTTAGCGTAGCGGTCCACGGCGACCACTTCGACGCCGAGACGCATCATCTCGATGATGACTTCCTTGCCCAGCTCGCCCGCACCGCAAAAAAGGACCTTGGTGGCGCTAGAACTAAGAGGTGTACCGATTTCAGCCATAAAATCTCCTTGGTTTACTGGAAATATAGGAATAATGACACAAAAGGGGGAAGCCTCCCCCTGTACAAAGGTTCAAACAGGGTCTCCCGCAATATCATTCAGGTCAAAATACATAAGGCGAGTGTGCGGGTTGTCGTCTTTGGCATTCATTCGGACAAAACCGTTCTTTTCATAGAAAGGAACAGCATTCAGGTTGGCATCTACCGTCAGAAACCTACAGCCGGCATTGCTGTCCAATGCGGACATAGATTTGATAAAATCAATGACAGTCGTTCCTATTTGCTTTCCCTTGACGGAATTTTCTACGCCCAGCCTGCACAACTTGACCGCAGGATAGCTTTTAAGCCGTTTCTCGTTTGGAAACCCTCGTTTCTTGCGGAAACGATTGAATTCCGTTTTGTCCTTGAAATCGTCCAAAGCCACCTTGTCGTTTGCAAGGCTGCAATAGGCATAAACCTTGCTTGCGTCGTTGGAATCAACGCAAGCATAACTAACGGCAAGCTTTTGCTTTTGGTAAGCCGAGGCTCGGTTGAGAATGAAATCGTTTAAGTCGGCATCACCGCAATCAAAATGACTAATAGCCTTGGCCTCGCGGAGCCTAATAAAATCAAGCCTATTCTTGTCTATACCGTTCTGAAACACGGATCATCACCTCCATTGGCCGCTTCGCGGGCACGCATTTTAGCCATGCCTCGCTCATAGGCTTTTTTCATGAACTCGTAGTTGCGAAGACGACGTTCACGAATTTCTGGAGGTTCGGTGCGCCGTTCCTGCATACGGGCTAAAAAACGGCGAGCATCCTCACCGTACAAAATCGGAGTCTCTCGAATTTCGCGAGCCATAGTTCCTCTTTTGCTTTGTCCATATGGTAACAGGCGTAGGCCTGGGTGGCAACCCCTAGTGGTTCCTACTTAAAATATACTTTATCCTCTTTACAAAAACAAGAGGTCGGCCCGTTTTTCGATTATTTTGCAAACAACTGTTGCATATTAAACGTTTTTAACCCTAAACTTTTACTTTATCGGTTTTTCCACAAATCGACGAATGGAATCAGAAATCCGCAACACATCTTGCATAGGCATTTTTTCTTTTTCCCTGTCAAACAATCCAGCAAACGCGCTGTCATTAACAATCCAAAATTTTGAAAAATCTTTATTTACGTTTTTTACATAAGCGCCAATCATTATGCCTACCCTGTAAACGGGAATTCGTTGATTAATCCATTCGTGGATTTTATCTTCTAGCCATTTTCCTTGGGAATCTATCTTGTCCATTAGGTCTTTTTGAAGTACCCCTGTACTATCAATGAGTTCTCCATCCTTAAATACGAAATCTGCTTGGTTGTATTCTCGGTCGGGCAAAGACCAATTTTTAGAATCAATGGTGAATATTCCCTTTGTGCTTATGACAACATGATCTATGTTAAATTTCACAATTTTGCCATTATTCTGTTTTTCACAAACTATGTCATGGAAAACAAATGTCTTGTTAGAGGAAAATTTCTCCAGCATGGACCCTACATATCTTTCACCATCCAAGCCTTTTCTGTAATGCCAAATTTGTCGATGCAGCTTCTTGATTTTGAAAAAAGCTCTAATGGAGAATACGACTAGTAGAATCAAGAGAAAAACAACCGTAAGAAGCTCAACTTTCAGAACTCCAATATAAATCATACAAATAAAAATCGTTGCAACAAAAATTACTATTGGTAATAAAAGTATTTCTGTAATTTTATCATACAGCAGATTTATTTGATTCTCAAGGGATTCCCCTTGCACATGGGTTCTAAAATGCTGTTTTCTGTTCATTGCAAAAAAGACTGCTTAGGGTAGAGTATTTTTAATTATAATTTATTTTTCAAATTTCACATCTTCCGTGTGCTTTCGGGGACGCACCACGACCGTGCCCGCAATTTTGTCGTGCCAGCCCTGTTTTTTTGAATCAAACGCAACCCAAACAAATCCTAAACATAAAGGAATTATGGATATAAAGTATGCAAAATACCTTAAAACCAATTGTCCTGTCGTCGGTGCTTTCCCGTTTTTTGCGTCAACAATTTTTGCAGACAACAACATTTTCCCAGGAGTCGCTTGCTTAAGACACCAAAACAATATAACGGCTACAGGAGGAAAAACATAACTCATTACAAAGTCCACAGGCCCAGCAACAAAATCTTCACTAATCCAATAATCGGATCCGTAAAAAAGCGTTAGTATGGGGAAAGTAATCAAACATTCAAGAATACCATCTACTAGGGTCGCTCCAAAACGAGCCCAAAAACCAACATATTCCAATTCATATTCTTCTTGCATTGTAACCTCCTCTACTTTATCAGACAATTGTCGCCGTGGACACCCATTATATTACCCCCATCATTTATTGTACAAATGACAGAAACTCGTTGGCCTTTATTTAACATGGACAGGTGTTTCTTTTCCTTTTCGGGAAAGACAGCATGAACAAAATCAATGATATCCAAAGGACCACCACACGAATTAATATAAACAGAAAGAATTCCTAATGTATTGTCTATATTCGCAACGCAACCAGAAATTTCAATTCTTTTTCCATTGAACATCTCACCTGCCCTAATTTCGTTATTTTTGTATTCTGACAAGATTTGCTTAGCACTTATGCTAGTTACAGGAGTTTTTGATTGCATTAGCACTTCTGCTTGAATGGGTTTGGACTTCGAATTGAATGTAAAAGAGTTCTTTTCTATAATTACAGCCAAAACAAGCAAGAGTATCAAAAAACCAACGATTCCAGCACATATATAGACCTTTGCTGATGATTTTTCTTCTGGTAAATGCATGTGCTGTTTCCTTAATTCTTTTTGCGGAGTACCACAAAAAGGACAAGTTTCATGTCCTTCACCGATTTCTCTTGCACATCTTAAACAGTATTTCATATCATTCCTTCTCCCAAACGAGAACGGGATAGCCGTCGTTCAGGCCGCTGTCATAGACAAAGTCGTCGCCGAGGAGTTTGGCAAAATCGGCAGATTTCATTTCGGACTCTGTCTTGGGAGTTGCCACGCCCCCGCCGTTGTTTTGACCGAAGGGTTCCTGATTGCCTTGTTTCAGGTAGTAGTAATCCGCCATGGTGGTATTGTAGTTATAGCCTATCATCAAGCCTACAAGGGAATCGCCATCGACTTTGCCGGTGGAATAGGCGGAATTGGTTACGCCTTCTTTGTTGTAACTAAAAATGCCTCCAACATAGTTTTTTCCATTCACATTGCCTTTATTGTACAAAGATTTTGAAGCAATAAAAGAAACGGATCCAACGACACCTGCAATTCCATAATCTCCTTCAATGTCAGCTACATTTCCCAAGGAAGAAATTGATCCATTACAAGCGACACCAAAAATTCCACCAACATAATTCTTTCCTGATATTATAGCGTTATTGTATGCTTTCGTGACATTTCCACATTCCCAAATGTTCAATTTGGGGCAACTATAAGACGCTTTATCTTGAGAATTAATGCTTAAACTTGCGCCACAATGCCCTGAAACACCTCCTACAAAATGCAAGCCGTTTATTTTCCCCGTGTTTCTTAAATTTCTAATATCATTTTTAGAAGAACCTCCAATTCCTCCAAAAACGCCTCCAACAAATCCATGGCCTTCTATTAAAGCTCTATTTTCAAGAGAATCAGCCGTAACATTGGCAGCACAACCTGCAACGCCACCAACATTTTTCTTGCCTGTAACAACTCCCATATTTAATAAATTTTTCAAAGTAGAATTATCTTTATAATCTTTTTGGTTTGAATTACCTACAACTCCGCCAACACAATCTTCAACGCCAGACACACTACCGTAGTTAGTCACTTTTTGAACTGTGCCGACATTATAACCAACAACACCACCAGTCTGTTTACCTCCATAAACCCACGAATTATCAAGATCAAGGCTATGAATAGAACCACGATTATTCCCGAACAATCCGTTATGGGAACTCGTGGTATTGATGAACATGCCGCTGACTGTGTGTCCGTTGCCGTCAAAATTTCCCGTAAAGGCGACGCTGGAATTACCTATGGGCGTCCACTTGTGGAGCTTGGCAGAATCTGCGACCAGGGCGCCCTTGTCGTCGATAACCTTGCCATCGTTCAACTTGATGTCGGCGGCCAGCTTGTAATACTTGCCCTCGTATTCCTTCTCGTTTGCCCCGACGATAAAGGCAAGTTTTGCCAGCTGCTCGGCGGTCAAGATGATATAGGGACTCAGTTTGGTTCCAGAACCGCAGGCGAATTCCTTTGCCGTTGTGCCGTCCCAGGGCTCGCCCGGTTCACCAACGCAGTCCTTGTCCAGCACGTCTTCTGAACTACCCGAGCCCGACGAGCCGTCGCCAGACCCCTTGCTATCCGAACTCTCCGTAGCAGAAGTCTTTTCTTCGTCATCGTTAGAAGACGCCGACACCGTCTGGGAGCAGGCGGCAAACATTGCCGCCATTCCGAAGATTGCAAATAACGCCTTGCGCATAAAAACCCCTTCTAGCCCTTCCGACTTGCGATTCAGAGCTACGTTGCTCGTTAATATATATTATTCAATACGAAATAGGGAGATGCCCCGTCAAGCGGGGCATGACAAAAGGGGGCGTTGCGAGGTGTCCCCGCAGAGGGGGAAGCGGATGATACGGCTAGATGGCGGGTTCCTTCGACTGTCGCTCAGGACAGGCTCTGCCCGCCATGACGTCGTAGCAGGAGCGTGGGGGAGGCCTCCCCCACCAAATCAAAAATTGCAAACAACTGTTGCATAATGCATGTTTCTGTCAACAGCTGTTTGCCATTTTTAGTGAAAAATCGCTTTTTGCGTTTTTCGTTTGTAGATTTGGTCTTTTGGTGACGGGAATCTACAAAAATATATTGACTTTTGAATATAAAATATGTATATTGAATGTATAAAAGTACGACCGAGTTTATCAGCGGAGGTATGAAAATGGCGAACTCAGAATTTGACCCGATGGACGAAGAAGAACGGGAAATCATGGAAGCCATCGAGCGTGGCGATACCCAGCCCGTCCCTATCGAGGAACTCGAACGCATCAGGGCCGAAATCCGCGGTTCCGCCCACAACATCACCATCCGGATGAAAGACGCCGATATCGTGGGCATGAAGGCGAAGGCGGCACGTCTCGGCACAAGCTACCAGACGCTCATCAACAGCATCGTGCACCGCTACCTTACAGGCGGCATCACCATCAACGAGGCTTTTTAAGACAAACTAAGCCAGCTTGGGCTTGCCGGTCCAGCCCAGTTTTTCGCGGAGGGCCCCCACAAAGCCGGTATGGCGCATGCGGATAAAGGTGGTCACCGCCTTGCTTTCGGCAAGAACCACATGCTGTCCGGGGTTCATCTGGTAGGTAAAACGCCCGTCGAACACCAGGTCCAGGGGGCGGTCCACCGCCGAGGCGATCTGGAGTTTCTTGGAGGTGAGGGACAGCACCAGGGGCCGCACCGAAAGGCTGCTGGGCGCCACCGGGGTAAGCACCACCGCAGGGGTCGCCGGATGGATAATGGGCCCGCCTGCCGCCAGATTGTAAGCCGTAGAACCCGTAGGGGTCGAAATCAAAAGGGAGTCCGCCCAGTATTCCGTCAGGTTCGTGCCGTTATAGACCACGTTCACGTTCACCATGCGGTCGGGAGCGTGGGCCCGGATATGGACCTCGTTCAGCACCGTCTGCTTGCACAGGCACTTGCGTCCGTTATAAACGGCGGCATCGATCATCATGCGTTCACGGGTAGAGAACTCCCCCGCAAGCAAATCGTCGAGAGTCTTGGAGAGGCCCTCTACGCGGGACTCCGCCAGGAATCCCACGCGACCCGCGTTCACTCCCAAAATGGGAATGCCGTGCCCGAGGGCGATGTGGGCCGCCGAAAGCACCGTGCCGTCGCCGCCGATGGCCAAGAGCAGGTCCATGTTCGAAAGTCCCGATTCCTTCACTACGCGGATTGGCTTTTTCACCAGGCCCTTCAGGGAATCCAGGGCGTAGAAGCAGACCTTCGGGTGGCTTTCGGCCCACGCCGAAATCTGTTCCAGGGCAGACACCAGGTCGGCGCTCTTGTCCTTGAAACCGACGATACCGATTTTCTCGAAAAACTTTTTCATGCTCTCCCCCTACCCTTTTTGCGCCTCGGCTCCATCGGGGACCGTTCCGGGTTCTTCCACGTTTTCGTCCACCATGGCGTCGGAAAGTTTCTTGAGGATTCCCGGGAAATGTTCCTCCACCACTTCGGTGTGGCCTACGGGCTCGTCGCAGCCGAGAGCGAGGGCCAGCACGTTCAGCGCAAGGCCTACCTGGGGATTCTTGCCGCCGTCGAATTCCGGAACCGCCGTGATGTTCTCGAGACCGCGGACCACCAGGCCGTCGTCATAGACGCCCACCTCTACGCCGGTCTTGCGCAGGTTTTCGGCCAGGGCCTCGTTCACTGGGCGCCACTGCTTGCGCTGTTCTTTGGGCAGCCGCAAAATGGTTTCGCCTTCGGCAAAGCAGGCGGCCACGGCCAACAGAGGAAATTCCTCGATGGAGGTGGCCACGGTGTCTTCGCCAAAGCGGCGGCCCTGCAGGCGCTTGCCCGCATCCACGGGGAAAACCTCCAGGTCGCCGAACACGTCGCCGTATTTTTCGCGGCGGGTCACAATCTCGATGTTTGCACCCATGCGCTTGAGGCAGTTGATGGCCCCCACCCTGCTGGTGTTCAGTTCCACGTTCTTGATGAGGATGCGGTTGCCCTTGGGCACCGCCCCGATGGTAGAGAGCAAAACCAGCGCGCAGGCCTCGGTAAAGTCGCCGGGCACGTAGTAGTCGCGGCCCGTAATCACCTTGGTCTCGGACATTTCGGTGAACTGGGTGCGTTCCACCTTCTTGCCCTGGGCCATGAGCAGACGCCGCTCGAATTCGCTGAGCTGTTCCACGCCCCGGCCCTCGTAACGGAGGGGCACTCCGAAATACTGGAGCATGCGGGTCCACTGGTCGCGGACCACGGTCTTTTCTTCGAAACTCAAAAATTCCCCACGGACAAGGGCCCGAATCAGAAGCCTTGCCCGCATGATATAGGGAACGCTCCCCAGGGAATCTTTCTTGAGGGCGGGCTCGGCAGTATCGAAGCGGAACTTGAAACAGCAGGGTTCGTCGGATTCTACATGAATCTTGAAATAGGACTGGAGCCGTTCCTTAGCAAGGGCCACGGCGGCAACGCCCGCCTCGCCATCTTCGACGGCGAAGGTAAAGACCTGCTCCGTGTCGCGGCTTGCGAGAGTCCACAAAAGCACACAGTCCCGCTCCCCGAAGTTTATGGGAAGTAGCGACGGGACGGGATACTGGAATCCCCTGCCGGTGAGCACCAGGGCATGCCCCTGCTGTGAATAGGAAAGCCCGAATTCTTCCAGGACCTTGGCAAAACCACGGCCTTCCGCCGACCAGGAGAAATCCTCCAGCACGGTGCGGCCGTTGACCAGCAGCGCCATAACCAAGGTCAGGTTTGTCCGTTCGCGGTCGGGGTTCAAAAAGAAGTCCATTACCGTTCCTTCACCTCGTAATCCAGGTACTTCAAAAGCTTGAGGGCGCGGGCGGCCTCGTCTTCGGTCTTGAAGGCGAGCAGGAGCGTCCCCGCCACGTTCTCCCGGACCTTCATGAGTTCCACGTCACGGACGTTGATACCTTCTTGCGCCAGCGGTTCCAGCACACTGAGCAGCGCACCGGGTTTGTCCTTCAACTGGACCGTAATCTCGAAGAAGGCGGAGGCGGCATTGCGGCCAGGGGCGAACAGGCTTGCACGGCCGTCGTTTCCGGCCTTGAAAATCTTTTCCAGGGCGGCAGAGTTGTCGTCGACAGGTTTATCGACGGCAGCTTTATCATCGACAGCAGGCCGCGACACATCACCAGCCGCAGGTAAGGAAGGTGCCGAGCCGTCCACCACCTTCAGGGCGTTCATGGCCTGGATAGTGCGGTCCAGGCCCGCACGGACCTCTTCCAGGGCCCGAACGGTCTCGTTCCTGTTGGTGACGGCGATGTCGTGCCACATTCCCCAGCCGGAGGCGGCTATGCGGGTCATGTCCCGGAAGGCCCTGCCCGCGTAATGCTGGTAGTTGTGAGAAAGCAGGCGCTCCGGCAGGTTCCCCGCCAGCGTCGAGCTGAGCATCTGAGGCATGTGGGAGACCCAGGCCATAGTGGCGTCGTGATGCTCCGGCGGGAACACCACGGCGGTAGCTCCCAGGAACTTCACCAGGGATAGCAATGGCTCGTAAGTGCTTTCGGGCATGCCCTCGGGCGGGCAAACGAACCAGTAGGCGTTCTCGAAAATGGCGGGGTCGTTGTGCTCGCAGGTCCGCTTTTCGGAACCCGCCATGGGGTGGCTCCCCACGAAACGGAAGGGGGACGGCAGTTTTGAACCCGCCTTGCAGATTTCCACCTTGGTGCTGCCGATGTCGGATACCAGCACCTGCCGCGAGGCATCGGCACCTTTAGCCCAGGAGACGTTCTTCAATGCCTCCATGGTCTTTAGGATGTGGAGAATGGGACCGCACAGCAAAATCAGGTCGCTGTCCTTGGACCACTCTTCCACCGCATTGTATTCAAAAAACTCGTTGGCAAGCTCCAGTTCCCGCGCCCGTTTGAGGGTGGCGGCAGAACTTACCGCACGGATAATGGCCGGAAACTTGGCCTGCTTGACCGCAGCCGCAATGGAACTGGCCAAAAGGCCGAAACCCACCAGAGTGAACCGTTTCATCAATCCTCCACCTTGCGGGTCTCTTCCATGATCACCTGGAAAATACGCTTCACCGACTCTTCGGTCAGGGGGCCGCCGCTTTTCTGGGCAAGTTCCCCCACCGCATTCAGGACCCGGGCTTCGCGGCCCTCGTCCAGGACCGGCAACCCCGCCTGCTTCTTGACCTTCCCGATTTCATGGGCAAAAGACGCCCTCTTGTTCAAGAGGGTTATCAGTTCCCCGTTCAGGGCGTCTATGCGGGCGCGCCAGTCTTCAATAGTCATGGCGCGAAAGATAGAAAAAAAGATGGGAGCGTGATTCTGCTGGACAACCCAAAACAGCCATTTCACCCGGAAAAAAGTTCCCTGGTAAAAAACTTCATAGAAAACATCTAAACGGAAAATAAATTTCAGAATTTCGAAATATGTCATTTTATGACACAAAAATGAAAGTATATTTGCAGTACAACCTTCAACAAGGAGGCCAACATGGCTAAAGAAATCTTCTACGTCAAGGTCGAAACGGCCAAAACTGCAACCGTCCATGCCTTCTCCCGTAGCGAAACCGGCATCCTGGACTACGCAGGCACGGCCACACCGCAGACCGCAGAACTTTCCCAGATGCAAAATGTGGAAGGCAGCGCCTACTTCACGCCTTCGTGGTACACCTTCCTGCCCACAAACCTGCAGGCGGAAATTTCGGTTTTCCTGCCCGCAAGCATAGAGAACCTGGACGCCAACCAGTATTCCTTTTTGTTGCACGTGGGGGCGCTGCTTCTTGCCGTACAGGAAAAGGACGGCCTTCTGGCGGCAGAACTCCTGCACCGCCGTTCCATGGTATTCGCAAATTTCACCCCAATTTTGCTGCACATCTTGAAGCCCGTGGCGGCAGAGGCCCTGTTTGCATTTGTCTATGGCGGTTTTCGTGGCGAAAGCAACTTCCAACGCATTTACGCCAACAATGCCCCCATATCGACAGGCGAAACTGACGCCACGGCCATCCTCTTTGCCGCCGCCCGCGACACCCTGAAACCCGATTCCGAAAAAGAATCAGCCGAAGCCATGTTCATCCGCTATTTCAGCGAAAACGCGGACCGCCATTTCGATTTTACCATGGGAATCGTGGGAGCGTCCAACCACCCTTGGCTTGCGGGAATCGACAAGTTCAAGGACCTTTCCAACAGCGCAGCCGAATTCCATTTCGCCAGCGCCCCCGATGCCGTCGGACAAAAATATCAGGATGTCTTTGCCTCGCTCAAGACCAAAGTACAGGCTGAACCCTACAACCCCCACGACCACAACGCCATTAGCGTGAGCATCGAGGATTTGACTGCGATCATCAAGGGTTTCCGCAGCAAGGCCAAAGCGGGCTACCTGCGGGCAAACGGAGCAGCCATCCTCCGCAAGGCACGTCCCAATCTTTACGGGTACGAATCTTCCCTCTGGCGTATCGGCGGCAATCCCGATTACTTTGAGAACGCCATCGTGATACGAATAAAGTTCTAACATCCTACCGTTTGGAGAAACGCCATCATGCCTACTTTGACATTTTGGCGTTTTTTTACGATATGTAGGAAGGAACACCATAAATCTTTTTTAGATTCTGAATATGCTACACTTGAAATTCGCCCTGAATCTGGAACATCTCGCCGACGAGATGATCGAAGAGATTTCATCTGTCTGGAAAAATCCATTCGAAGCCCCCGTAGTCATTTTCCCGGACCCGAAACTGGAGCAATGGTTCCGCCTGCGTTGGGTGAAAAAGAAAGGCGTGCTTGCGAACCTGAACAAGAGCACCATTGACCGCTTTTTGTTCGACATTTTGGTGGGAAAAGACGACTCTAAAAAGAAATTAAGTTCCGACATGCTCGCGAACGTCATCATCTCTTACCTGCAGCAGGAATCGGACGGGAAACGCAATTATGAACTATTGGGCGAAAGCGTCAAGTCCTATCTCGAAAACGACGGCGAATTAGACGAAAACAGACTTTTTGATTTTGCAAACGTGATGGCGGGGCTGTTCCTGGAATACGAGACGAGCCGTCCTAGCGGGTTCATTGCCGATTCCGAAACCAACGAAAGCGCAAAGGGGATTCTCGACTGTTGGGAACAAGGCTCCTTGAAGGATTTCTTCATTACCCGCGACAAGACGGCCGCGGCAAACGAATCCTGGCAGCGTAAGTTGTATTCGTCCCTTTTCCATGCCGGCGATGGCGACAAGTCCCTTCTAACCCGGGTATTCGACAAATACGCCGAAAAAAATGGAAGAGAAATCACTTATCTCACCCTCCCCTACCTGTACAAGGCCTGCAAAGGGGAAGACGGCAGTGTAAAATTCCACTACGAAAGCGGACTTCCTGTCTTTATTTTCGGGCTTTCGGGCATGGGACAGTTTTACCGCGTCATCTTGCAGGAATTCGCGAAAGGCAACCAGGTCTATGCGTATATCCAAAACCCGTGCATGGCATTCTGGGAAGACTGCAGCGGGACCCGCAAACCGCTTGAGAGTATGAAACTCGCGCTCCCGAAACTTGCCACCAGTCCCGACGATGAAAGCGAAACGGTAGATGCAGACGAAAACGAGCTTCTGCGCGATTGGGGCAAGGCGGGTCGCGACAACATCAAGCTGTGGAGCCTCGCTACCGATTACAATTTCATGTTCGACAGCAATTCCATCGTTGATCGGAATAGGGAAACGTCCTGCGACACACTGCTCCACAACGTGCAATGGATGATAGCGAACCGCAAAAACGTTTTCAACGAAAATGCGAGTATCCTTGCCAGAATTCCCTTTGCGAAAGACGAATCCTTCAGCGTGACCACGGCCCCCTCGAAAATCCGCGAGGTGGAAATGCTCCATTCACGCATCTGCAAACTGCTTTCTGAAAAGGATTCCGAAGGAAATCCAAAGGCGACGATTGCGGACATCCTTGTCGTGTCGCCTAATATCGACGATTACCGTACAGCCATTTTCCAGGTTTTCGACCAGACCCGCGACGGATTCCACATCCCCTTCAATATCGTGGACTCTGCCACCCGCGACTCCCTTACGGCAAATGCACTCGGCATCCTTTTTTCCATCCGTGAAAAGGGCGGGCTTTCAAGGCCCGACTTTTTCGCTCTGGTGCGCAATCCCGTGGTGCAGAATGTTCGAAAAATTCATGGCGACGAGATTGCAGCCTGGGAATCCTGGGCCACCAACATGAACATCTACCGCGACCGCATCGTGGAAGACAACGGTGAAAGTCGACACGAGGAATCCTGGATTACGGCGACACGGCGGCTTTTGCTTTCCCGATTCAGTTACGGAAGTGTCGCCACCGACGATGGAGAAATTTCTCCCTACAGCGACATCAGCAGTGCCGACAGCAATTCCCTTTATCGGTTCGTCGATGCTATCGATTCGCTGGAAAACTGGTGCAACCAGGGAACGGCGGGAGTCCCGTACGACGAACTTCCCAACCTGTATCAATTCCTGGATTCGTGGCTTTGCATGGGAAACCCATCCAACGAACTGATGGGAGAAAGCGTCATCTACCGTTCGGTATCTGCCGCCCGTGAAAAACTTGAGTGTCAATATCATGCCGGCAGCAAGACCATTTCGTTCAAGTGTATTTCGCAGACTTTGCTAATGGCTGCGCGAGGTTCGGAATACAGTTGCGGAAACCTGTTTATCAACGGGCTGACCTTCATGAAATTCGCCCCCAACCGGATTATCCCCACAAAATACCTCTTCTTCATGGGGGCCGATGCGGCAAACTTCCCCGGTGTACGCAACACAAACACGCTTGACCTGCGCAAATCCTGCCGCCCCTGGCCCGGAGACGACACTGTCGTAAGCCGAAACCGTTACGCATTCCTCTGCCAACTCATGAGTGCCGCGGAAGGGTTCTTTATCAGTTACGTCAACAAGGACCTGCAAAAAGACGAAGACTTCTACCCTTCGTCTATCGTGAACGACATCCGCAACTTCTTGAGAAATGCGGTCAAGGCGTCCGGCATAAAAGAGAAATCTGTTCTCAAGGAACTTTGGCCCGACGAAAACGTGCCTCTTGACGAAACACGGCCATGGAAAGACCTGTACACCCGTCGTGAAATCCGTAACAAGAAGGCTCAACTGGAATTTGGCGACAGCACCACCGTCGCGAATTTCACGCCTAGCGAAGCCGACGGCGAAGACCCGCGGCTCCCCGAACAGGCGAGCATCTACCAGTTCAAGGAATTCCTCAAGGACCCCTTTGAATTCCGCGTCGCCCAAATGATGCATATCGAAGACGAAAAGGAGGATCCCGAAAAAACGGAGTTCGAGCCAATCCATATCGACCATCTGCAGGAAACCATCATTCGACGTATGCTCCTGGCGCAAAAGTTGGGAGTTTTCGAAAACGATTACTTGAAAACCGAAGAAAACATACGCAACTACGCCATCTCCAAGGGACTCCTGCCCAAAGGAACTTTCGGTGAACGTTCTTGGAGCGAAATTCGCGACGAAATCAACAATCTCGCATACCTTATAGAATGTAACTACCCGAAACCGGCATTCCAGTACGGCAGGCGGTCCGTAGAACTCAAAATGAAGGGCTGGACGCTTCTCGGAAGCATCCCGCTTATGGCACAAAGTGGACACCAAATACATTTGATTGATACCGCAGGTGCCAATATCCATCAGTATCATTTTTTAGCGGGCTACATCCAGGCCCTCGCCCTTATCCGTGAAGCGGGACGCAAAGAACAACCTGTTCCCGAGATATTTGCAGACGTCTATTCAAAAACAACATGGCAGGCAAAACGCATAGATCTTTCGCCCGCTACGGCCGAGCAGCTACTTGAACAGATTTACCATAAAATGTTTAGCGTCCAGATGAATACAAATGGTGTATGGGAGCGTTACAGCAAGGTCCTTCCCATCGACATGGTGTTAGAAAACAAAATCGAATCCTATGACGATTACATCAATGCCTTTGGCGACGAAAACCATTCCCCCTGGAAATACTTTGCGGGCAAGAAATACTTCGACATCAAGAAAGTCAGCGGATTTTCCGACAGGTATTTTATGGACCTCTGGAAAAAGGAATGCCAGGATCTTATGGATTTGACACCCGGCTTGTGGGAACCCGGTAAAGATATCGCAGGAGTAGTCGATGACCCAGATTAAACTTTTTAATATTGACGATTTTCATTTTGGAAACAACCTGTATATCGATGCTTCGGCAGGTACCGGAAAGACCTACACCATACAGCAGTTGGTAGCGAAACTGGTTCGTGGTGAAAAGGGCACACCCGGAATTCCGCTTTCCAAGATTCTAATTGTCACCTATACCGACAAGGCAACAGGAGAACTCCGAGACCGTATCCGACAGAAAACGGAAGAATGTCTCGCCGAAGAAAACCATGATTGTTACCGCGAGGCACTTCAGAACATTCACACGGCACCCATATTCACCATTCATTCTTTTTGCCAGAAAGTACTCCATGATTTTGCGTATGAGGCCGGATCCTCGTTCAACCTTGACGTCGTTTCGGACGACAGTATCGAGACCTTAATCCAGCGGCTTATACGCGACAGATGGTCATTCGAATCTTCTTTTAAGGAAATCCTGAACTCCCCCAAGTTCAAGATGGATACTTTCGTCAAGAATTTCGTGAATGCAGCCGGATTCATGCTACAAAACCACGGGACAAGCCAATTTGAACCCGATTACAGCACCCTTGACGGAATTCTCACATGGTATCCAGAAGCGAAAGACGCATGGGATACGTTGCTTGAAAATAAGGATGCTACCGCCGAGAGAGAATTCAAGAACAAGAAGAACACCGTAAAGCTTTCTGACTTCATTGAAGCACTTAAATCATACGACGGCACGGATAAGCTATTCAGCGGAAAAAAATTTGACAAGAATTGGCGCGGCATTTGGAATACCAATGAATTGAACAATGCCATAGATTTTTTCTTTGACATTCAGAAAAAAGACCTGCAAAAAAAGAAACTCAGCAATTATCACCAGTTCATTTGCGACCATGTGAACGAACTTGTTGAACTGTGGCAGAAGGGCAAACGAGAAAGCAAGTCGCAGTCTTTCAGTGATATGATTAATGGAGTCCACGATTCCATAGTGAGAGGAAACGGCGAACTGTTGCAAAAACTACGGGAAACCTACCGCTACGCCATCATTGACGAGTTTCAGGACACAAACCAGTTGCAATGGGATATCTTCAAGACCATTTTCCTGGACGCCCCCGACAACAACATTGTGGTAGTGGGAGACCCAAAGCAGTCTATTTTTTCGTTCCAGGGAGCCGATGTCGGCGTGTATCGTAAGGCCATCTCCGAAATCGGCAGAGAAAACGGGCGACGACTTTCGACAAACAACCGTTCCAGCGATGAAATTATTGAAGCCTGCAATGAACTGTTCAAAGAAGACTTTTTAGACAAGGGTGACTTTTCTAAATCGGAAGTTCCCCCAGCAGAGCGCAAGAAAAAGTCTCCCACTCTGAACGGCAAACCGACCAAGCCCTTCTGGATTTCAAGGATTAATGACGAATTCGAATTTGCCGACTTTGCCGTGAGAAAGATTGTGGAGTGTTGCGCTCCTAGCGCTATAGACAGCGCAAAAACGGCATTGCAGGTCTTCGACAAGGACAAGAAGGAAATGCGGAATGTTCGCTTTTCGGATTTCGCCATTCTTTCCCGTACCCGGAGCGAAATGACAGCCATGGAAAGCGCGCTTGCGCAGGTGGGAATACCGTATGCCCGTTACAAGGACACGAACCTGTTCAGCGGCAGGGAATGCGCCAACTGGATTTCCTTCCTGAAAGCCCTTAATGCGCCCGATTTTTCCAGCTGGAATCGGAAATTCTTGAACGAGGCTCTCATCACGGACTTTTTCAGGGTGCCTCTGGAACGCGTCGAAGACGAATCGTTCACTTACCCGACCAGCCGAATCATGAAACTGTTTATGTCTTGGCGGCATCTGGTTTCAAAGTTCCGCTGGGCAGAACTTCAAGAAAGCATTTACCAGGAAACCGAAATAGACAAGTATCTGAGTACGCCTGCGACCTTGCAGCAGCTGGCAAAAATCAAGCAAATCGGGACCTACATTTTCGATTTTCTATACAACAACCACGTTTCCCTTGAAGAAACCATAAAGCACCTGCAGGGACTTGCGAATGCTTCCGAAGACGTGGATGATACCGATGGCAACCTTGTAGCGAAAGGCAGCGATTTTGATGCGGTAAGCCTTATGACAATTTATGCATCAAAAGGGCTCGCATTCCCTATCGCGATTATTACGGGCGGACTCCGGGGCGACAATTTCAAACCTGAACGCGCCCCATATTCGTTCAGCTTCGAAGGAAAGAAATTCTTCGGTTTTGACGCCGACGTTTCCCGTAGAATCAGTCTAGACGAAAACCACGACGAATGGAGACGCCTTATCTATGTCGCCTATACGCGCGCAGAGTCCCTGATGATTGTACCGCGCTACAAAATCTGGCACGAAGATGCAGGCGATGGGGACTGGAAAATCAACCCAAACAAGCCTTTTGCATTTTTGGCCCGTGCTCTTGCAAATCTTTCTGAAACAAAATACGCCCGCGAGCAACAAGACGGCCCCTATGCCCAAACAAGTGTCCCTGATTTAAAGAATATCGTCGCCCAGATATTGCACAATGCAAAAGATGCAAAAATCGATACAAGCGAACTGCCCAATTTCGAAGTCCTGCAGCGCAGCGTAAACGGAGCCTGCATCTACCAGTATTCCTATTCCAGTCTTGCATCTAAAAAACGACTGCTTGAAAGCAAGTCCGATACTGCTCGTAACGAGTTTGACGATATTTCGATTGACGGAAACCGGACAAACCGCGAAGACGCCGTTGTCTCGGGCCGCGATGACCAAGATGCCGGAGTTGCTCCTCTTTCTCGTGAAAACGCGAGCATCGTAATTGATGAAGCCTCTTCGCTGGTGATTCCCTGCAACAACTACGACAGGACGGCGCCCATTTCGAGCCTTCCGAACTATCCCCGCGGAGCCAACTTGGGCGACGCATTACATAAGGTTTTTGAAAACCTGGATTTTGAACGTGTTGGCAACTTGCCCGACGAAGATGCCGCCCGCAACGATGAAGAACTTCGCAACCTGATAGTCCGAATCTATCTGGGAAATTCCATCCATATCCAGGAACATCCCGAATGGAGCAGCCTCACAGCCGGTTTTATCTGGAATACAATGAATGCGGAACTTCCCGAAATTCACGGAAGCGAGGCGACCGGAAAGACTTTCCGACTCAAGACTTTGCCCGCAAGCAATCGTCGGGCCGAAATGGGATTTCATTTAGACGCCCACGATTCGAGTAAATCCAACTGGATGAATACGCTCTGCAAGGGATTTATCGACCTGATGTTCGTTCGGAAGGGCGATGATGGTGAAGACTATTACTCCATTCTAGACTGGAAATCGGACGTAATGGACGACGCCGACTACAGCGACAAGGACGCCCTCTCTCAAAAAATAACGGACGAGTATTCTGTGCAACGGGTCCTCTATAGCTACCTGCTCATAAAATGGCTCAGGCATTTCTACGGCAACATGAGTGAAGAAGATATTTACGAGCGGCATTTTGGCGGAATCTACTACGCCCTGGCCAGAGGCACCCATGCAAATACCAGCAACGGCATTTATTGTCAAACGTGGAAATGCTACGCCGATCTCAAAAGGAGCTACCGCAACATAGCCGCACTCATGGGGCGCAGTGCAAAGGAGACTGCATAATGGAAAATACGAACATCTGCGAAACTACAGCTGAGTTTTACTCCTTGCTCCGCGAAATGCGCGGAATTTCCCCTATCGCCGAAAAAATGCACAATCTGCTCTGCGACCTGCAGCAAAGGCCGAACCTTTCGGGCGACGCGCAGAAAGTACTATACATCTACCTCTCCCTGTTGGAAGACGGCAACACCCGTATCCCCCTCGATTCCGAACGCCTTTTCGCCAAGTGGAAACAAAAATGGGATGGTCTCGTTGTGCAAGCAGAAAGCCGGGATACGTTGAAAGGCATCAAGCGGCAGGAACCTTACGCGGCGGCGGAAATCTTTTCGTCAGTCATCAGGAATGGCGTGAAGGACTTTCTTTCGGGGAACTATGCGCAAATTGTTGGAAAGGAATCAACTCCCCTATGCATTCAGCAAACGACCGACGGCTGTTATCTCATTTCGGCCAAGCACCTTGAAGACAAGGGCCATATCGAAAACATCTTCAAGTCGGGATTCTTTAAGGAAACTACACTAGACAACAACGATGTAAAACAGACAAAACAATTTGTACAGAATCTTTTGCGCGAAGGTTCCCCTATTGTTTTTGACGACCGTCAAATCGAAGTTATCACCCGAGGCGCAAAGCAGAATCTGATTATTACGGGCGGTCCCGGCACTGGAAAGACAACCGTTATCGGTTTTTTGCTGTGGAAACTCTTTGAATGTGACGCCAATTACCTAAACTGGGATTTGTACATGGCAGCCCCCAGCGGCAAGGCAGCGGACCGTCTCGCCGAAAGCATGGAAGATACCCTGCGCGAAATTTCGGATTCGAAAAAGAAGGAACACCCCCGCATTTTAGAAAAATTGACAAAGGCTTCGAGCAGTACACTCCATAGGCTCTTGAAATACAGTATTGCAAAGGGCGGATTCACATTCAATTCTGGCAATCCGCTTCCTGAGCAGGCCATCTACATCATTGACGAAGCCAGCATGATTGACATCTCGCTCTTTGCCGCCTTCCTCCAGGCTCTCCCCCCCAGCGGGAACTTCAAGCTGTTCATCCTTGGAGACCCGAACCAGCTACCCTCCGTCGATGCAGGCGCGGTACTTGGAAACATCCTGGAATTCAACCGCAATTTCGTGGTCAAGCTCACCCGTTCCAATCGTTTCGGCGACGATTCTAAAATAGGCATACTCGCCGGAAAAATCAAGCGGGGCGAAATAGTCCCGTTCGAAGCATCTTCATTTGAACCACACATGCGCTATTGGGAACAAGCCGACAGCATCTACATGCTTGACCTGAATCAGGGAAAAACCCTCTCCCGCAGAGAGGAACTCCGGGCAGTCGAAAGCCTTGTCTGCAAGTGGACAAAAAAATTCTACTCACCGCTTATGGAACTTGCCCAGTCCGTAAACCCGGACATCGCTGCAGATTGCATTCCTCCCGAGCAACTTGAAATCCGGAACCAGTTATGGGAATTGGCCAATCGGTCACGCATCCTATCGGCAGAACGGCGAGGAAACCGGGGCGTTGAAACATTGAACCAAATCGTCTCGGAAACGCTTACCCAGGCTGTGGCCCCCAGGTTCGTGGGACAAATCCTGATATTTAATCGCAACCAGAGCGAATTTGAACTGTACAACGGCGACACGGGAATCGTGGTGCAGTCCGCGAGGCACGACCAGCTTTTCTTGATGCTCAAGAAAAAATCCCAGTTTGTATTCTACCCGCTCTCCTATTTCCCAGAAGATTGCCTAGACCCTTCCTTCGCGATAACCATCCACAAATCGCAGGGTTCAGGCTACCCGAACATCATGATGTTCCTGCCTACGCGAAAGGGACATCCGTTATTGAATCGCCAGATTCTTTATACGGGTGTGACTCGTACAAAAAAACAGAGCCTGACCATCATCGCCACCCCCGAAACCTTTAAGGCCGCCTGCGAGACAGTCATTGAACGTGACACGGGTATAGAAATCCAGTAGAAATCTCTTTTTTTGCTTAATTCGTCCGTAGAAAACTTATATTAGAGGCAAGGAAGAACAATGAAACCACTTTGTCGCTACATAATTTTTGCCGCGGCCCTTTTAGGCATAGCCGGTTGCGCCTCTGCGCCCCCATCCCACGACGCGGAACGCGCCAGGGCACGGGCAGGATACAGCGCGCTAGACTCCGAAACCAGTCCTGCGGCAAGCACCCCGTCTGTAACCTCGGCCCCTACCGCCGCTTACTCCGGAGTTTCTCGTCCCATACTGATGGCCTTACCCGCCGCCTCGGGTAAAGGCTCCTCCCCCATGGAGGTCGTTTCCAACAATCCCTTTGCCAAGGCCGTCATGGAAGGTATTAACGAATACCTGACCGAAAGGGGCTACGAGGTGCGTTCCCTGGAAGGTTCCGAAGACCTGTCCAACCTAATCCAGATGCAGGGCGATATTTCTGGCAATGGCGACGATATGTCCTACATTGCAGGACTTGCCCTCGGCGCCGACGTCTATATCAAGTTCTCCGGCTCCATCAAGAACGACATGGTGAACGTCGAACTCTCCGCCTACGAAACCTCCACTGCCAGGCAGCTCGGTTCCAAGACAGGCATGGTCCAGAACCACGGGAACAGCAAGGACAAGCAGCGTTACCTGGTAATTTCTGCCGCCAAAAAGGCGCTCCCCGCCCTAGAAAAGACAATCCTCTCTTACTGGAACGAAGACGCCAAGAAAGGCGTCCAGTACAAGGTGGTCCTCCGGATTGGCGAAAGGTTCCAGGGGTCGGAACTAGAAGATCTGCAAGACCTGAGCATATCTTCCCTGAGAAGCACTTTCAAGTCTGTTCGAGTCAATAACGTAACCGAAAGGACCATAGACATCATCGTCTATGCTGACCCCGAGGTTTATCCGGACGCCTACGCCGTCTATTCGGCCGTCAAAAGCGCCGTTTCCTCTTCTGCCCAAGCAAAGAAGAACAACATCGTCAACAAGCTTATCATTCTGGAACTGAACTAATCCGGCATTCCCCATGTTTCCGAAAGTCCTCCTCATTTTCTTCGTTTTTGCCATAGCCGTTTCAGCCAAGGTTATTTCCTGGACCGGCTATTCCGAAGAATCTCAGGAGGCGGCTACGGAGGCGGCACGTGCGGGGGTTGCCAAACAGATTTCTGTACATATTGACGCCTCCACAAGCGTAACCCACAGCGAAACAACCCCCGACAACGGCAACTCCGAAATCGAAAAGAAAATCAAAAGCCAGAATTTTTCCAGATCAGACTTGCTTCTAAACGGAATCCGCATTCAGGTTCTACCCAAGGACGGCAAGCGTTTCGGAGCCACCGCCACCCTGGACCTGGACGAACTTCTTTCCAAGTACAGGTTCAAGCTGGAAACCCTCCAGCGCACAATCAACGAAACGGAAGCCAAGGCAAGGCAGGCCCTTGTAGAGCTGCGTTTTGTCGAAACGGACAGGCTGCTCGCCACAATCCCAGGAATCGTAAAATCCCAAGAGCCCATCCTGGAGGAAATGTCCTTATACACTCCTCTGGACAACTCCATGCGGCTCAAGACGGAATCCGCCGCCATACAGCAGGCACTGACGCTAGCCCTACGGCAGCTCCAGATTTCCGTTTCGAAGGAGGGCAACCCGCAAGAACTCGGCCCGAAATCGAGCTTTCTCCTAACCGTAACCGTAGCGGGCCCCAAGGGGCCAATCCCCAATTTTCCACTCCTTATCGAAAACGGCGGAAAAGCCCTTGCAAATGCAGCTACCGACGCCCAAGGTGCAGCCACCTTCCAAATTCCGGCAAGCAACCTGACCCGCGGTTCCGGCGAAATCCTTATCCAACCGGCCATTTCTGCAAACCAGCGCAACCTCGCGGGCCTTATGGCAACCAAGGTTCCCTACCAGGTTTCTTCTCCTGTATGCCCGCTAAATCTCACCTGCAACCAAGGGCCGTCGGCTTGCACCGCCGTAGCCGACCAGATTTCAAAACACTTCGGCCAGGTGGTGCAAGACAGGAGCGCCCAAACAGTCACCGTCCGTATCAAGTCTACTTCCGAACGCACTCTGAAGAACATCACCAGCTATAAGGTCAGCCTTTCCCTTTCTTCGGGAACCAGGGAATGCAAATGGAGCGGAACTGGAGCCGGCAGGACAAAAGACGAAGCCCAGACCAACGCCCTGAAAAAGATGGACCTGGGCAGCTGTATCGAAACTCTTGAGGTTTGCCCATGAAATGGATAAGCCAAAAGATTTTCCAGTTTATGGGGACCGTCGTTCTCTGCCTCCCAATCTTTTCGATGGCAGAACCTTCCATTCTTCTTTCGACCATTTCAAAAGAAGAAATCCAGTCAAAATTAAAGCAGTTGCAAACTTACAGGGATCGAGATGATTTGGATTACGGAACACGCCAAAAGCTCACCGACCTGTGGAGCGAGGCCCAAGAAATCCAGGAAATGAACGACCGCTGTAGCGAGATTTCCCTATCCGAAGAACTGGACAGCGACTGCGATTCTTTTTACAGGGTAACTCTCCCCGAATTCGAAAACCATTACCAGGAACTTACCGGAGAAATCCGCCTTAGCGGGACAAGGCTTGTCGCCAGCATCAAGGACAAGCGAGAAGCCATAGAAACTTGCTACAAGGCCATGCCATTGCACGGTTGGAGCCCGGAGCAATGGCTAAAAATGGAGGGCCAGGCTTCGCCGGAGCCACTTTCCGATGGCGTAGAAGTCGCCTATTACTTTGAAGTCGATAAGGACCCTCAGAAGTCCGGAGCCTGGAACCAGCAGGTGTCATTGTGGTACGAAGCCTGCCAAGAGGTCTTGTTCCGCAACAATGACAGGAACCAGCTTGCCCCCCTGTTCATAGATAAAATGAAAAGCAACTCAGAGGGAGAATACCTGGAATTCAAGCTCACGTCAAATAAAAAAGACTTCGACATATATCTAAAGAAGGGATTTTCTGCCACATACACGCTGAACGGCAAGGAGCTGTTCATATACAGCGTAGACGAAGACGTAAAATTGGGAACCCTTCTGCTCCAGACGCCCCACAGCAATTCTACCATGTATCTCCAGCTGCCTTCGGAGCGATACATCGGCAAACAGATTTATTCCGACCGAAAAATCAGGAAGGGGCTCGAAGGACATATCGTCTGGGGCAAATACAAAAAGCCAACCAAGGTTCAGACCTACAATTACAGCTATGAAGAAAACGAGCCGGCCTCAGACTACACATCCGACCAGAATACCAATATTAACGAAGGGCCCAAAGTGCGGGATTACGGTTTTTATTTTCAGTTCAATACCGGTTTTGTCATGAGTTTCTTGAGCGCCTCTCAGGAACTAAAACAGGAATTTGAAGGAACCATCAATCCTGACTCCACCGAAATGTTCACCTGGCCCATGACGGTCAAGTTGCGTTACTACGGCAGAGCTGGAGTTATCGGAATTGGTACCGGCGTAGCACTTTCATGGCTAGTATCAGAAAGAACCCGAGAAAAGGAAGCCTACAGCAACGAGTCTGAGCCGGAATACAAGCTGCTCGATTTTTACTTTGCCCCGGTGGCCATGGCAGAAATGGCATTCGGAAGAGACGTTGAATTTGGCGCCAGGGGGCATTTCTTTTTCCACCCGGATAGACCCACCCTCATGCTGGGCGGCTATATCTCGCTTGGAGACGTCATGAACCTGGATATCGGCTGGGTCAGCATCGCCCACCGAAAATGGACCAACGCCTATCAAAATTCCAACGGAGCCTATGTCGGCCTGACTATTTCAATGCCAACCTACTCCCTTTATTCAACAGGCGAAGAGAAAAAGCATTAAGCCTCGATATACTTTTCCATAAAATCCTTCACCGGAAGCGGCTTGGAATAGTAATACCCCTGCAGGCTCTTGATCTTGAAACGGAGCAAGTAATCCCGCATTTCGGCGGTCTCGATACCTTCTGCCGTCACCGACGACGAGAAAGAATTGGCCAGCTCCGAAATGAACCGCACCGTGTTCTGGTCCGAAGAATCCTTCTCGATGTTTATGACAAAGCTGCGGTCGATCTTCACTGTGGAAACAGGCAGTTCCCGCAAGATACCGAGAGAACTGAACCCCGTGCCGAAATCGTCCAGAGCCACCTTGACGCCATGCTCCCGAAGGGCCGTAAATATCTCCTTCAAGAGCGAAATGTCTAGCATACGGCAGCGCTCCGTAATTTCAAGGCAGAGATTCTGGGGCGGATACCCCGTCTCCTTGAGAATGGCCAGCACGTCTTCTACAAAATCACGATTTTCCAGCTGGGTATAGGACAGGTTCACGTTCACCACGAATCCCGGATAACGCCTGAGGAACTTCTTCGCATCTTTTAATGCCGTACGCAAGATCCACCGGCCAAGCTCCGGGAAAAGATTGTCACGCTCCAGCACCTCCACGAATTCTAGCGGAGAGACGATTCCATATTCGTCATTTTTCCAGCGGATCAGGGATTCCGCTCCGGTAATCATCTCGGTTTCTGCATCTACGATAGGCTGGTAACAGAGGAAAAATCCTTCGCAGTTGTTCACAATACTGTTGCGGATTACATTCAGGCGCTCAATGGCAAAGCGCTTGTCTTCGCTGACGCTGTTCTTAAGCACATAGAGTTCGCCCAAATGGTTAATCTTGGACTCATAATAGGCGAAACGGAGACACGAATAAACCGTTTCTACGGACACGTCAAACCGTTCCAGGTTGATGGCGCCCGCCACAAAGGAAAGCACCACATGTTGGCCATCCACTATCAGGTCGTGAATACAGTTGTACTGTATCCGCTTGTAAAGGTTCTTGAGGTCTTCGGAGGTGGCGTTCTTGCACACGATGGCAAACTTGGTGCCGTCCATGCGGTACCACTCTCCCATATCAAAAGCTTCCACCTTGATCATCTTGGCGAATTCCTGCAGCACCCGGTTCCCGAAGGTGTAGCCGTAAATTTCATTCAGGTGCGAAAACTCCGAAAGGCCCAGCATCATCACCTGGAGTTTTTCCCCTTTCCAGGTAGAAGAGCGCAGGTCATCCATAAAACCATAAAGGCTCCTGGTATTGGTAACATCGTCAAAATAACTCAGGGCGTCATTGTTCCTGACAACGCCACCAAAAAACGAAGGTTTTCCATGCTCATCACACAACACCACACCACGACAGGTGCACACCACATACTGGCCACCCTTATTCTTGACTCGGTATTGTTCGTTGTGATAAGCGCCAACCCCATCAAAAAGCCCCCTAACTCTTTCCTCGAACCCTAGACGATCTTCAGGGTGAATCTTTTTCATCCAACAGGTCAGGGCATCCTGCATGTACTCTTCAGGCAGGTCAAAGTAATCCACCGCCTCCTTGGACCATCGTGTCCAATTTGATTCGATATGGGTAACATAGGTATACGCTCCATTCGCCAAAATGGATAGCGCATGGTAGAGAGAATCTATTCTTACTTTTATTCCTTCATCCATCTCTCGTCTCCTTATGCCTGAAACACCTGATTTCGTCCGTTTTCCTTGGCCTTGTAAAGGGCCTGGTCCACACGGACATAGGCCGAGTCGGCAGATTCGCCCTCCTGGATTTTCACCACGCCAACGCTTACGCTACGGTGACCCGCCTTTTCGAATTCCATTTCATTGAAGGCCTTGCGAACTTTTTCTGCAAAATCAAGAGCCTTTTCAATAGGTGTCTCACGCAAAAGCACCATAAATTCTTCGCCGCCCCAACGACCAATAGGCGATTTCACCGTTAAAATCGATTCCCGCAGTCCACGGCTGGTTTCATCAAAATCATCGTCGTCTTCCATCACCCTGTAATCCGATGAGTCTATTCCCGAAAGCCCCGTTTCATCCACCGTCTTTTTCAAAACGTTGGAGATGCCGATAATGACGTTGTCCCCCTCCTTGTGGCCGTAGGTGTCGTTAATCTTCTTGAAATTGTCAATATCCATCATCACAAGGCATGCAGGCGTTTTTTCCGCTATGCATTCCTTGATGCAGCGCTGGATTTCGCCACGGTTGAACAAATGCGAAAGGGGGTCCGTAATGGCCATCAGGGACAGCTTCGCATTTGCCTGCGCCAGTTCCTGAGTAGCGGCATCGATAAAGGTGGCAAGGCGGTTAATCATGGAAACCTGGCCCGAAAACGAGTCCTCCGCCATATCAAACTTGTGACTATCGTCGCCATCGCCTTCACGCATGGCGGCAATCACCAGCGTCACGTTGTGCTGGTTTACAAAACCGTTAGTCCTCAAAAATTCGCCGGCGGTGTAAAAGCCCGATGTAGGGGCGATACTCTGAAACGGAAGAGTTTCGTTGCTGATTTCTTCTTTTCCCCAAAAAGAACGACGGGCCGCACAGGAAAAGACCTTGATGATATCGGGCTTGAACTCCCCTATTTTTTTACCATCCTTGCGAATACAGTCCAAGATTGTCCAGGGGTCGCCATAGGCAAGGCGGGCCTTGACATTCTCGTCAATGTCCGAGGTCATGACCAGAGTGCCGTCTTCGTTGCAATGGACAGGGGCCCGGAGAATATCTATGCCGTTGTGCTTGTAAAAGAATGGGAATTCCAGCGTATTGGCGAAAAAATGTTCGTCATTCAAGATTTTCAAATAGCGGTAATAGATTTCGTAAGCGGGCTTGCCGTCCAGTTCAAACAGCAGGGCATTTTGCGCCTTTGTTACCAGGAATTCCCTGCCGAGGGGTTTCCAGCCAGCGATATGCGTGGTGTAGATATGTAAGTCTTCGCCTCCTATCAAAAGGACAAGGATTCCCCGTTCCGAATACCCCCCTACATTCGAAAAGACGCAGGCATCGTTCTTGGACAGGTCCGGGTTAAAGGCACCTCCGCCAAAAATGGCTATCGATTCATCTACATCGTGGAGTGCATCGCAAAGAGGCGACAGGGACATTCCCCGAATAGTCAATTGCAGCTCCACCCCCTTGACCCAGGGATTTTCCTTGACTTCCCGCTTGATATTTTCCACTACTTCCAGCGCTGTTTCGCCATTCAGGGTGTACTGCAACAGCTTCACCTTCGTAGAGGGCTTTTCCAAAATGGTACAGACTACGGATATGGTTGTAGAGGACAATCTTCCTTCTATGATGTTTCCGTTGGTGGAACAACCCATACAGATGGCGTGGGGGATGGTCCTTGTGATGACATTGCTGACCAGTTCCATCTGCCCCCGGTCCAGGGAATCGGAATATATCTGGAAAACAACATTAGAACAGCTCTTTGACTTGTACCAAAGGCGAACCTTTTCGAGATCCCGAGTCAGGGACGTGATACTGTGGTAATCAAACTGGAACTGTTTCATCTCGCTACCGCCGAGCAAGCTTTATATAGAAGATACCTTTAAAATCATTAGTTTACTCATAAAAAAACGGGTTCTTTGCTCCAACTTGGAATAATCTTCAAGAAAACACACAGCCATTTTTCGGCATTTTCTCTTCTTTTTGAATATTTCAAGCGAAAATCTTCGTATATTGAGAGTATGAGCAAGTTTTTTAGTCTTTTTTCAGCAATCCTGTTGTTCGTCTCCCTAGCAGCGGCAGATACCACCGCAGTGGCTACCGATTCCGCCAAGACCAGCTCCACAGACACTGTGGTTCTTGACACCGACAAGGCCAAAGTTCCCGACATCCAGGAACTCAAGAAGAAACACGCCGTATGGATCAAACTGGAAGGCGACGTAGAGCCTTCCATGTACGATTTCTGCGCCAGGGCCATCAACGACGCCCTCAAGGAAAAGCCGGACTACATCGTCTTTGAAATCAACACCTTCGGAGGCCGCCTGGATGCCGCCTTCGACCTGGTGGACACCATCATGGCGGTCAAGGGTCCCGAAACCATCGCCCTGGTGAAAAAGAAGGCCATCAGTGCAGGCAGCCTCATTGCTCTCGCCTGCAAGAAACTTTACATGCTTGAAGCCACCACCATCGGGGACTGTGCGCCAATCGTGCAGGGTGGCGACGGCACACCGCAAATCGTAGGCGAAAAAATCCAGTCGCCCCTGCGGGCAAAATTCAGGAACCTGGCCCAGCGTAACGGCTACCCGGAACTCTTGAGTTCCGCCTTCGTGACACCGGAACTGGAAGTGCTCGAGCTCACCGCCAAGCTGGACAAGGGCAAAAAGACGGAACGAGATACCACCCTCATTATCGAAGGGCAGAAGTACGCCGTGCTGGATAGTGCAAGCAAGGCCTTCTGGGGCGCCCCCAAGATTCTCGTAAAAGAAGGCGAGCTCTTGACCATGACCGACCAGGAAGCCCAGGAACTAGGGTTCTCCAAAGGCACTTTCAAGGACCGTAACGAATTTGAAACCACCCTCGCCATCGAAAGCCGCAGCGAAGTAGAAACCACTCTCGGCGAAGACATCGCCTCGGCCATTGCCGCTATTTCGGGAATCCTTTTGATTCTCGGTTTCGGTGCCCTCTACATCGAGTTCAAGACACCGGGATTTGGGCTGTTCGGAGTTATCGGCCTAATCCTCATCGGCATCGTGTTCCTGGGGCAGTTCGCCCCCCAGCTAGATGGCTATATCCCGGCCATTCTGCTTGTGGCCGGCGTGGTACTGTTCCTGGTAGAAATCTTCGTGATGCCGGGAACGTTCCTGTTCGGCATAGGCGGTATCATCTGCATGATTCTGGCTCTTGCGTTGAGCTTTTCACCGGAGGAAATTCCGGAGTTCGTCCCCGAGACCGTAGAGACCACCTTCGACGCCACTCCCTGGCTGTTCGGGCTGTTTTATATGCTAGCTTGTGCAGCTATTGCGCTAGTGTTCCCCATCGCCGCCAGCAAGTACCTGATACCGCTCTTGCCCGAAGGCTGGACTCCCATGCTCAAGACGGACCTGGAGACCGCCGCCTCCCCCACTGAAGCCGTGCAGGAAATTGCCGTAGGTGCCGTCGGAGAAGCCAAGACATTCTTACGCCCCGTAGGCCAAGCCAGCTTTACCATGCCCGATGGCAACACCAAGCTCTTTGACGTTCAGACCCACGGTGAAATCATCGAGGCCGGCACAAAAGTAAAGGTGGAATCCGTGCAAGAAGGGCATATTTGGGTGGTGCTGGACAATTAAGATTTCGGCATTCGATATACTGAATTAAATTTTGAAATAAAATACCGGAGAAAAACCATGGAAACTCTCTTAATCATCGGAATCATCATCGCGGCCATTGCCGTTATCATCTTGCTCGCCTTTATCGGCAAGTTCTTCAGCCTTTGGCTCCAGGCCTTGTTCTCCAGGGCAAACGTGAGCATTTTCCAGCTTATCGGTATGCGACTCCGTAAGGTGCCACCCCAGGTGATTGTGGAAGCCCGAATTCTCAGCTGCAAGGCTGGCCTTCCCGTCGACACGAACCTGCTGGAAGCCCACTACCTTAGCCGCGGTAACGTACTCCGCGTGATCCAGGCCCTCATTGCCGCCAACAAGGCAAACATCAAGCTGGACTTCAAGGAAGCCGCCGCCATCGACCTGGCCGGCCGTAACGTGCTGGAAGCCGTGCAGATGTCCGTGAACCCGAAGGTGATTACCACCCCGAAAGTTTCCGCAGTGGCTCTCGACGGTATCCAGCTGCATGCCATTACCCGTATTACCGTGCGCGCCAGCATCCAGAAGCTGGTGGGTGGCGCCGGCGAAGAGACGGTTATCGCCCGCGTCGGCGAAGGCATCGTTTCTTCTATCGGTTCTGCGATAAGCCACAAGGAAGTGCTGGAAAACCCGAACATGATTTCCAAGAAGGTGCTGGCCTCCGGCCTTGACGCCGGAACCGCTTTCGAAATTCTCTCCATCGACATCGCCGACGTGGACGTGGGCCAGAACATCGGCGCCATCCTGGAAACCGACCGTGCCGAAGCCGACAAGAAGATTGCCCAGGCCAAGGCCGAAGAACGCCGCGCCATGGCGTACGCCGCCGAACAGGAAATGAAGGCGAAGGTTATGGAAATGAAGGCGAAGCTGGTGGAAGCCGAAGCACAGATCCCCATGGCCATGGCAACCGCACTCCGCGATGGCAAGCTGGGCGTGATGGACTACTACAACCTGAAAAACATCGAAGCCGACACCCAGATGAGGAAGGAAATAGGCAACGCACCCGAAGCGAAGTAGGGTAAAGGTTTGAGGCTCGAGGTACGAGGTTCGAGGTATATATGCGAAAATTTCAAGATTTAGAAATGTGGAAACAAAGTCATAAGCTCACATTAGATATTTATGAGACCACTCGCAATCAATTTCCAAAGGAAGAGCTTTTTGCTCTGACTACTCAAATCCGCCGTGCCTCCGCATCAATTCCTACAAACATCGCCGAGGGTTGTGGAAGAAAAACAAACCAAGAGTTAGTCCGCTTTCTTCACATCGCATCAGGTTCAACAACTGAAGTTGAATACCAATTACTTTTAGCTAAAGATCTGCAATATATCAACTCAATAAAATACAAGGAGTTGAGTAGCAAAACTATTGAAATAAGAAAAATGATTCTTTCATTTATCAAAAATATTCCACAAAATAATTCTGTAACATACGCACCTTTACTAAAAATACCTAAACGGGGCACTCATGCCTCGAGCCTCGAGCCTGGAGCCTAACATGGAAGGACTACTCATCCTCATAGGCATCTGGCTTCTGGATGTCGTCATCAAGAAGGTTGCAGCCAGCAGAAACAAGCGGCAACAGCAGCCGACCCAGTACCAGCCGGAAGATGACGACAGCTACGAGTCCCAAGACGAAAGGCAGGAGCAACGTCCCTCGCGTTCCCTGCAGGATTTGATCCGGCAGTTCGAAGACGCCCAGAGGCAGGCGACTCAAGGCAATATCGAGCCGCCCACGCCCCCGGTGCAACGCAAGCATTCTGAGCAACTGACCCTTCGCGACATCGCAGAAGTTGTCATCAATGTCGATTTTGTCAACCTGGAATTTTTAATGGAATCCTTTGACGTTGACGAAAACACCGCCGCCGAAATGCTGATGGACCTGCAGGCCCACCACATCGTGGGTCACGACATGGGCGAAGGAGATTGCGACGTCCTGGTGCATGACATCGAAGAACTGGACAACTTGCTCAACCGAGAACAACGCACCGCCCAGGAACAGGAAGACGCCCGAAAGAACGAAATCGATGCCGCACAAGAAGATGCCCGTCGTCAGGAACTTGAACGCCAGCAGAAACTGAACGCCCTGGAAGAACGGGCCAAGTCCGCCCGGGAATCTGCCGCTGCGTTTACAGGCGAAGGCTATGCGGACTCCACAGGCGACAGCGAAACCGCCCAAATGCTCCGCAAGCCCGCCGTATCCACAAGGAACATCGCCGATGTGCGCAAGGGATTCATCTGGGCAAAAGTCCTGGACGAACCCCGCTTCAAGCGCCGCTGGAGCGCACAGTACAGGTGACCGCTCGCGCTAAATTCAGGAGCTGCTTCTCCGGCAGGCCCTCGCTCTCGCAACCGCCCTCGATTAATATCGAGGGCTTTGTTGCTCACAGGTGACCGTTCGCGCCAAAAACATCAAAAGCCGCGCCCCTGTTGGCACGGCTTTTTCGTTTCTACGCTACAGCCTACCGCATGTCCGCAACGCAGCGCACGTACAGTCCCTTGCGGATACTCTCGTCGGTGCGGTTGATGCTCCGGGCCTCGCGCCTAAATTCCCAGGAGCGGCCCGTATTGCGCTTGATAGAGGTTGCAGACCAATAGTGGCCGGTATTGGTCCCGTCGCAATACTGGTCCCAGTCCTTGCAGCCACCAACACCCATGCTGTTCCAGTCCCACTGGGAACGCTCTTTCTGAAAATCCCGCCACTCGCCGTCGTCGGGCAGGTGCCAGCCCTTGGGACAGGCCTTCTTGGCCTCGTCGTGGGTATAGAACCGTCCGTATTTCTTGCACAGATCCATATCTTCTAGCAGGCACTGGGTCTTGGCGTCCGTCAGCCCGTAGCGGATATTCTGCACCATCCAAATCTTGTCGCCCACGATTTTCACCTTGTACTGTCTTTCGTCGCGAGTATCCGTCATGAGCATGTCGTCTTTGGAGATGTTCTTTTCGGCAAGCAGGTCCCGCTCCCCTACGCAACGCACGGCCACCACGGATTCCTTGGGCAGGTTCACCTTCTGGAAACTCCCGCGTTTCAGGTCCAGCATCAGCGCCTGTATGCCCGATTTTCCGGCATCCCCCGCTATGGCGAAGTAGGCCGCATCTTTCCCCTGGACCTTCGGGTTCTTCTTGGACATGTCGTAATAGCCACGGGTATTTCCTGCAAAAGCCTTGGCATTCTGTTTTTTACGAGGCCCCATGAACTTGTCTTCGGCAAGGTCGTTCCATTCCTTCAAATCCGGAAGATGAGTCCCTGCGGGGCAAAGCCCGGACCAGGATTCCTTCTTGTAGAAACTGACCTTCGCCCGGTCCTTGAAATCGGGCTTGCCGTCTAAAGAAACATTGCTCGTAAACCAGTTGAGCTTTCCGGAGGGCATCATCTTGTAGGTGCGCCCGTCGCGGCTGTCCTTGACCGAGGCAGCACAGGCAAATGCAAAAGACAGTGCCACGACCACGGTCAAGCGAACCCAAATTCTCATCATAAACAACCTCAATTCCACCTACAAATATATATCCCAAATTAAAAAACGAAACTTACAATAAAATGTTATATGCGGATTGTAAGGCCTGCCGCCCCAGGGTGCACCCAAAGGGAGAACCTTTCGTCCCGTTTTTTATGGATTTCGATTACCGCAAGACTCACGCCCGTACCCACCAAGGCCCCCACCACCACGTCCGTGGGGTAGTGCTTGCCTGCCGCTATCCGCAAAACCCCTTCCAGGGCCGCCGCCGAAAGCGCCCCTGCCCACACCACGCCCCTGAAGGGCGACTGGGGGTACATTTCGCTGAACCATTCCCCGGTGAACACCGCCACCGTAAAGGCCGCCGAAGCGTGCCCACTAAAAAAACTCCCGTAGGCCTCGGCATCTGCCTTTTCGGCCCGTTCCCCCGCCTTGCGGTTGGAGCCATAGCCGTCCTTGGCATAGACATAGGGCCTGGGCCAGAATTCCATGGAGCGAACCATCAGGTTTATGCCCGACTGGAGGGCAAGCGCCTGGGCAAACATCAGGGTAAAACCGGCTGCATCAAGCCCAGAGGCATCCCCCACTCCATAAGAATAACCCGCGAGAGCCAGCGGCGCCACCCCCAAAGCAGCCGCCCACTTGCTCGCCTTGTCGGCAGGCTCGCTGTATCGCCCCGCCAGGGACCTATCCCAGGGAAGCAGCTCCGAAACCGACCGGTAGTCCCCCGGCTCGGGCTTTTCCATCTGGGTGTAGCGGTAATTGCCAAAGAAGGCCGTGAACGCCGACAAGAAAGTGACCGGCATGTCCTTGGACCAGGAGACATCGTAGTGGGCCTCTTCCGGCGCAGGCGTTCCCGCCGCCCACACCATCAAGGGCAAGGCCACCAGACTCAAAAAAAACTTTTTCCACCGCAAAGCGTTCACACCCCCAAACTAAAAAATTATATTGGAGGTATGCCGAGCAAGAACATTACCCGCGAGCCCATTACGCCCTCCATCGAGCTGTTCAACGCCATTTCCGACGAGATGCGCCTGAAAATCCTGATGCTCCTGGACCAGGCCGAATTTACCGTCAACGAAATCAAGGATATCCTGGATATCCACCAGAGCAACGCCAGCCGACACCTCTCCAAGCTTTCGGCCTGCAAGCTCCTGAAAGACCGCCGCGACGGCATCAAGGCCTACTACGGGCTCAGCGAAGAACTCCTGCTTTCGAGCCGAGTCCTTTCGGTCATCCGGGAGGCCTACGAAGACTTGCAAGACAAGGACATCATCCAATGCCGCGCCGAACAGGTTCTGCAAGACCGCACCGACAAGACCAAGGGCCAGATCCACAAGCTGGACCAGGCCGGCGGCAGCCTCAAGGCCCAAATCAGCCTGTTCAGCAAGCTCATGACGCCATTCGAAAAGGCGGTAGATATCGGCTGCGGCGAAGGGGGCGACCTTTCGCTGATGCTTGCGAACCGCTGCCAGAACGTATTCTCCCTGGATTACGACCCCAAGGTCATCAGCGGGCTCCAGAGAATCCTCAAGAAAAAGGGCACCGCAAATGTCACCCCGAAGGTGGCGGACATGCTCTCTACCGGGCTTCCGGACAATTTCGCCGACCTGGTGCTCATGAGCCAGGTGCTCCACCACGCCCAGGACCCGCGCCTAGCCCTCAAGGAGGCCATCCGTATTCTGAAACCTGGCGGAACACTCGCCCTACTGGACCTGGCCCAGCACAAAGAAGAATCCTTCCGTGAAACCCACGGTCACATCTGGCTTGGTTTCGACCGCGCCCAACTGGAATTTTTCGTGAAGGAATTCAACTGCAAGATTGTCGAAAGCGAAATTATCCCCAGCGAGAACCAGGTAGACAAGAAACTCCCCGTCATCTGCATGATTTTGACCAAAGAGTAGCGGGGTTCGAGGCTCGAGGCTCGGGCATACGTGGAAAAAAATTATCCAGCCTATTGCTTTTTTGAAAAAAAACAGGTAGATTTAGAATAACGAAAGGAGAGACCCATGGGAAAGGTTTTCAAAATTCTGGTGATTGTCGCCGTCTGCCTGATTTCGGCCCTCGGGATCTACGGCATCGTGCGGACCGCCCGCCTCGATGAGAACACGGCGGACTAGCCATCTGCATTTTTTTGAAGTGTAGCCGGGACATGCGCCCGGCCTTTTGTGCATTCCGCCCGCAAGCGCTTTGCTATATTGTCCAACATGAACTTTCTAAACAAGAAACCTCTGTTTTTTGCGGTTATAGCCGCAATATTTTTGGGCATTCTTCTCATTGTTTTCCGAGAATTCGCCTTCAATCCCGACACCCTGATGCTGAACAGCGACCAGCTCAACGGTATCGGAAGCCGCATCCTCCGCGCAGAAAGTGCTGTCCTAACGGAATGGGATGATTCCCGCCTAGGCGGTGTCCCCACCATCGACGCCCTATTTGCCGACGCCTACCACCCGTTGGTATGGGTACAATTCCTGACAGACCCCGCCCGAGCCGTTGGCTTCAAGTTTATCTTGACCGTCTGGGTGGCCTTCATGAGCGCCATGCTCTTGGCCTGGAACCTGACCGGGAACCGCTGGTGGGCAGCCCTCCTCGGCATGCTCTACGCCTTCTCGCCGGAATACTTCACCTACATCTACGGCGGACACGACGGAAAGATGATGGTGTTCGCCATCGCGCCGCTTGCACTGCTCGCCATCCGCAAGATCGTGCGGGACGGAAGCCTCCCCTACCTGATTGTTCTCGCCCTTTCTATTACCTGGATGATTCTCGGTAGCCACCTGCAGCTCACCTACCTGTTCTTGTGGGGCGCCGGATTCTATACCCTCTACGAAGCTTTTTTCCATTGCGATTCCTTCACGACCAAAGGCAGGCGTATAGGCCTAGCGGCAGCGGGACTCGCCTTCGGGCTTGCCATCAGCTGCTTCCAGGTGGTACCTCCCTACATGTACACCACCACCCAGTCCGTCCGTGGCGAAGGGGACCACACCAACCTGGGCCATGCCGTAAGCTGGTCCCTGCATCAAGAGGAACTGGCCCAGATGCTCCTGCCCGGATTCATCGGGGTAGACGTCTATGAATACGACGACAAGGCAGGGAAACTGGAAGGCAGTTCTTTCGTGGGATTTACCGTACAGGAATACCAGTCCTCGGGCGGGTCTCCTTTCTATTGGGGACACAACCCATTCAAGTTGGATCACAACAACGCAGGCGCCCTCCTGACCCTGCTCGGGTTCCTGTGCCTGTTCTTGCCCGGCAAGCGACGCTGGGCCATGTTCTGGGGGCTTGGAGCGGTTCTCGCCCTGAGCTACGGCATGGGGGCACATTCTCCGCTGTTCAAGCTCTGGTACAACATCTTGCCTGGCGTCAAGAATTTCCGCGCCCCCGGCATGGCCCTGTTCTGGTTGCCCCTGCTGCTTGTGATGATGGCCGCCCCGGTCCTCAAGGCCATTTCCGACGAATCCAGCGAAGCCGCTAGGATTCGCCGCGCCCTGTTCCATGGTGCCGTCATGTTTGTGCTGCTCCTGGTCATCGTTGTCATCGCCCGTTACAACTGGACACTCTTTATCGGGCCCTTCGGACTTGTCACCTGCCTGGTGTATGCCGCAGCATGTCTCGGCGTCATGAGCCTGGACGACCAGGGAAAGGAATTTTCTGTAGCCAACTTCACCGACTGTTTCAAGGCCGGCCTCCCCGGTACCCATCGCGCTATCCAGGCCGGTGTGGTCCTCGGCTTCACCTTGATCGGATTGTTCCTCATGAGCGGGCAAAAACTTCTGGAAGATGCGGTAACAGCCCCCTATTTCAAGCCCCTGAACGAAATTGCCATGCAGATGAGCGCAGGGAAAATCATTCCCGGGTTCATCCTGGTGCTCGTAATCGTGGCCGCCACCTTGTTCACCTTCAAGTGGAAAGCGGGCGTTGTCCAAAAAGCGGGGCTCCTTGCCGCCGTGGCCGCCGTTGAGCTGTTCTTCATTGACGGGGCGTTCATCCAGAACGTAGAAGCCAAGGAATACCTCCAGCCGGAAAACCCCGTAGTAGCCGCCGTCAAGGCCCCCTACAAGACGGACAGCCTGAACACGCCCCGCGTGCTTTCCCTATCCAGGAACAAGGCGCTGGGAGCAAACGCCTTCCCGCAGTTCCACCTGCGCAACGCCGACGGATTCCACGACAACGAACTGGCAAACTACAGGGCTTTCCGTGGCGGCCAGCAAAACGCGAACTTCCTCCTGAACATCAACAATCCCGAAGCGGCCCACCCCTTCCTGGACCTGATGAATATCGGCTTTATCATCTTCGATAGCCAGCGCGGCACGACCTACATGCCTATCCCTACCGCCATGGGAGAAGCCTACCTCTACGGAGACGCCACCGTCATGAGCGACGAAGACGCCATCAAGACCTTGCAGGAGAAAGCCGCCATTCGTAAACCCAAGACCCCAGAACCCGTGACTGAACCTGTTGCAGATTCTACGGCCGCAGACTCCACCGTGGCAAGCGCCGACAGCACCGCCACGGGCAGCACCGCCGCAGATAACACCGTTACCGATTCTTCAGCGACTTCCGTTGCAAGTGTTCCGGCCGAACCTCAAGACGACCCCAACGTTTTCTACTACAGGGAAAAGGCCATCCTGTCCGAAAATCCTGAGCAAGCACTAGAAGGCGGTATCGTCCAAGGACATGCCCGCCTCGTGGAACAGCCCAAGATGGACACCCAGGTATTCGAAGTGGATAGCGACCGCCCCGCCATTATGGTGGTGGCAGGGAACTTCCACCCCTACTGGAAGGCTTATGTGAACGGAAAGGAATCCAAGGTCTACAAAGCCTTCGGGAACCTGCGCGCCGTAGAAGTGCCCAAGGGAAAATCCACCGTTCGCATGGAATACCGGAGCAAGCCCTTCCACGACTGCCTGAAGATCAGTGCCCTGGCCATAGTCCTGCTCGCCATCTTCGGCGTGGTGGTACTGGCAAGGACTAGAAAACAGTAAACAACAAAATGCCGCAACGCAAGTGCGGCATTTTGTTTCCGAAAAAAAAGAGATTACTTCAGCCCGGCAAGAATCAGGCGAACGACGCCCTTGGCGAATTCCCTGCTATCGGACTTCAGGGAGGCTGACTTTTTCAGGGATATTCCCTGATCCTTCTTCAGGTTCAACACAAGCTGGGCGACACAGTATTCGTCGTATTCCACCTTCATGCTGTAATCGGCGAAGTTGAACTTTTCGGCATCCTTGTCAGCCTTGAATTCATCATAAGCGGCATTGCAGTCGTCTTCGTCAATGGCGTAGCGGATGGCGAAGTTCAAGGAGCATTCATCACCTTCGTAAGAGACTGTCAACTCGCCAGAAGATTCTTTCAGTTCATCCACCTCGATGGACACCAGGTCATCGTACATGGTCAGGCGGTCGCAGTCGGCGGCACGGATATTCTTGAGGACATTTTCCTCATCGGCTTTACCCTCTACCACCTGCTTGTCCGCAGGCTGGAACTTTAGGTAGAAATCGATCAGGGCTTTTTCTGTCTGGACAATGGCGAGATTTTCCTCGAACAGGTTCGCCTTGAAATCCTGGGCATAGCATTCTCCGGAATAGTGTATTACCGACGTCATGTCATCGCCCTTCTCGTAGCGAATGCCCATCTGGAACTTGTCGCCCTTCTTGCCCGGGCCTACCTGCCAAAATCCTACGGGGAACTTGCCACCGTCAAACTCAAAGCGGGCGGGTTCCGTAATATCCTTTTCAAAACGCAAGGCGGTAGTCTTATCCAAATAGGACTTGTACTTGAAAACAGAATCCGGATCTTCTTCTTTCCATACCAGATTGCCAAGTTCACCCACCTTGCAGACCGGGTAAGTGACCGTCAAGGTAGAGTCGTCGGAATCGTAATCATAGTGGGCCTTGGAGAGAACCATGTCAAAAGAATCTTCCAAATCAATACTGGAAGAACCGCTATCGCTACCGCAGGCCGAAAGCACAAAACCACAAGCGACGGCAACCCCAAAGGGAGCCACATACTTTTTCAAGTTCAAGTTCATCAAAAACCTCTAACCCTATTATACATTTTTTTCGCAAAAAACGCTACAATCGACCTTCAAAAAAGCCTTCGAAATCGATATCCTTGACGCTTTCGACCACGTATTCCGGCTTCACATCCAGTTTTTCCACGTCCGAGCGCTTGGTCTCGCCGCACAGGGGCAGCACGAACCTGCAACCGGAGCGCTTTGCCAGCTCGAAATCCGTATAGAGCCTATCCCCTACAAACAGGATTTCTTCGGGAGCATACGTCTTCAACAGCCCCGATAGCATAGCCGGGTTCGGCTTACCGAAACTGCGCTCCGGCTCTACACCGTAAGCCGTCTTGAGTAGCGCCATGAAACTCCCGATGTCGGGCACGGGGCCGCGGGCGTCGGGGCACACGAAATCCGTATGGGTCACCCAGAAGGGAATCCCCCGCTGCACCCGGAACGAAAGCTCGCAAAGTTCCCGGTAATCAAAACTGTTGTGGTAGGCCACCAAAACCAATTCCGTATCAGTTACAGATGGGCGCAAATTGAGAGAGGGATCCTGGGCGGCAAACCATTCGAAGACTTCGGGATTGGCAAAGAAATAGACGTTCTTGAGCCCTTTTTCGTGAATGGCCGCCAAAGACAAAGTCAGCGCAGAAATAATGCCGTCGTCGCGAAGGGGAAGCCCCATCACGTTCAGGCGGTTCTCGTAAAACACGGGAGACTTGCTGGTATTGTTGCTCAGGTAGTAAACAGGCACCTTCGAGGCCACCCGCTTCACGGTATCTACCGCACCAGGGTACGGACGGCCGCTCAGGTAGAGGGTTCCGTCCAGGTCAAAGACCACCACTTTTACGGGCTTGTGCGCTGTCATGCCTGCTAAGGTAGAAAAAATTGCTACCTTAAATGCCATGAAGACTCCCGATAGCCGTTTTTACTGCCCACAAATCCAATGCGGAAGGGCAACCCTGGACGAAAACGAAAGCGCCCATGCCGTAAAGGTATGCCGTGCTGCCCAAGGGGACATTCTGGAGCTTTGCGACGGACTGGGCCACTTTGCAGTCGGGACCATCGTGGTTGCAGACCCGAGGGCCTGCCAGGTGGAAATCTCCAAGGTAGAAACGCCCAAACCGGAGAGACCCCTGCTGAACCTGGCCATCGCCTGTCTCAAGGACGATGCCCTGGAAGAAGTGGTATTCCATGCCGCCCAGACCGAAATTGCAAGCATTACCTTCTTACGGACGGACTATTCCCAAGAGCCCAAGAATTCCGACTTGCACAAGTTGGTCCGCCGTTCCGAGCTCAAGAGCCTGGTAAGCCTGAAACAGTCCAAAAAACCTTGGCTTACCGAAATCTGCGGACCTGTCGAATTCAAGGAATGGCTAAAAAGTTACCGTGGCGACCTGATCCTCTGCGATGTAGATGGCGAAAGGACAGCCCCTAAAGAAATTATAGACAAGATAACATTCAATCTTGCTAGCGACAAGAAGTGCGACGAAGCCTTAACTCCCGTGACCCTTCTGGTGGGGCCCGAAGGCGGGTTTTCTCCAGAAGAAATCCGTATGACCAAAGATTTTACAGGCGGCAAAAATTACGCCCTGAATCTGGGGAACACAAGGCTCCGGGCCCGTACCGCTGCCATCGTGGCTCTCGGAAAATTGCTGTAAAACAGCTACATCAAGCGAAGACGCATCTCGAAGACGGCACGGTCCGTCTCGTCGAGAATCCGCATGTAGGTGGCCCCGCTGTGGTCCGCACGGAAAATGCGCAGGGTCTGACCTTCTTTGGATTCGCCCAGGTAATGAATTTCCAGCGTTGCCGGGTTGCAGAGTTCCCAGTCGGGAATCCCGAACACGTTCAGGGCCAGCTTCACATATTCGATGTTGTTCATGTGGTGGGACATGTCGATATGCTGGGGCAGCACCTTCTGCTGGTAAACTTCCTGGTATTCTTCCGGCTTTACATGGAAGCGGTCGAATTCCGAAGCATCGAGGGTCTCCGGAAAACCTTCCGTCGGAAAATCCACCGACGAGAGCCGCAGAGGGCGGTGGTTTTCAAAACTGAGGCAGCACATTTCCTGCTTGGCCAAAATGATGGGTTCTCCCTCCGGGGTGGTAATGACGGTATTTTCGTTGAGCCTGATCAGCTGGTTATCCGCCGGAAACGACGTGGTGACCACCTTGTCCCGCCAGTACGGGCGCCTGAAAAACTTGAACTTGGCCTTGTAAACCACCCAGAAGCCGCCCTTCTCCTTCACCACAAAATTGTCCATCTTCATGGCGCCGAAATTTTCGGTGATATTGTCCTGGACCATAAGCACCGTCTGGGCAAGGCCCATCTTTCCGGACACATCGATATAGGCCGACGTGATGGTCCGCTGTTTCTGGAATACAAGAGGGTTCTTTGACAAGGCGTAAATATCTATCATGGTGAGCAATATAATTTAAATGGTTAGCGTTTCAGAAGACGCATGATTCCCTGGCGGTTGTATTCCGGGTCGTCCTTGGCGAAGGGGCTTTTCGTCTCTTGCCGCAAGGCGTAAACTCCGCACTCGCCGCAGTCCACTTCGGTCCCCGACTTGGAGCTGACACCTTCCACAAACAGGCTGTCGGCCACCACGCTCAGGACTTCGCGAGGGTCTGTGCCATCCGAAGCTTTCGAGATGCACAGGTCCGGCAGGGCAAAGGTTTCAAGGCCCAAGGTGTAAAGCACGTCCGGGCCTTCCAGGTAATTCATCCAGGGGTCCATCGGGAACTGGGCGTCGCCCAACTCTTCACGGAACGCTTCTGCGGTCCAGGCGGCGCCACTCTGCTGCATGTACACGCCCAAGGCTCCCGCCGAAAGCACTTTCAAGATAGCGGTATTCACCATGGTCAAGTCCGCAGGGCTTTTCAAGCTCCCAAGCAAGAACAGCAGAGACTTGTGAGAATCGATGACAGTAGCCTCTTCTGCAGAAATTTCCTGATGTTCCTTGAAAATCTCGGAAAGTCCCGGAGCGGCCTCCTTGCGGACCACCTTGAAATTCAAGGTACAGCCGGGCACCATCAGACTAGCCGTATCCTTTTCTACTACGACATTAGGTGTAATGGCAAAAGGCTCGTCCTGAGCCACGGTCAACGGGAATGCGAGAACAAAAGAATTCATACCTGTTTCAAGACCTCCTGTACCAAGGGGGTGAGCAAGTTCTGCGATGGCGGTTTCGGCAGGCGCACCTGTGTTTCCATGGCGGTCTGCAATGTTTCCAGGTTCAATTTTGCCGCAGGAATTTCTACCGCATAACCCGCCCGGGAAAGACTTTTGGCGAGCACCACCTGTTCGTACTGCCCAGGCGTGGGCACAAAGATACAGCTAGCGCCGAGAACGGCCATGTCCATAATGGTGCTATAGCCTCCTCGAGAAATAATCCAGCGGGCACGACGGACAGTGCGCGCAAATTCCGGCGTTTCCAGGTGACTGAAAAACTGAACATTTCCTTCGGTCCATGATTTTCTTTCTGCACCGGGTTTCCCGAGAATCATCACGTGATTACCGGGCAGTTCGGAGAGCAATTCCCGCAGCCTGCGTTCAAAGGCGCTTCGGGCAGGCTCCACTCCAGAGATGACCGCCACCACGTTCAAATCTTTCGAAGTAGCGTCCATAATTTCAGGCAAGTCATCCAATTCCGTAAAACGGCTCAACGGGCCTGCATAACGAACATTTTCCGGGCAAGATTTCACATGGGACATGGCGCCTGCATAACCGGGGGCTTCTTTCAAATCGGGTATCCACACCTGGTCAAAGTTTTCCATTTTCTTTCGATGCCAATGGACCCCGATCCCTTCGAACTTAGAGAAAAGTGCCGGAAAGGCAATACGGCACTGGTGCGTCATGTAAATGGAAAGCGCCTTCGCCGAATAAAAACCGAAGCGGTTGTCCGAAAACAAGATGTCGAACCCGTGGCGGCGAACCATTTCTTCGGCATAGTGGTGCTCGTATTCAACGACCCTGTTCAAGTGGACGCTGTTTTTCAGGAGCCAAAGCCCCATGTTGAATCCGTGCTTCGGGTAAACAATGCCATAAGACGGAGCCACATGTTTTTTCAGTTCCGGAAAAATCTCGTTGTACAACGGCGCATAAGATTCCGTAACGGCAAGCTCCACCTGGGCGCCTTGCCGCAGAAATTCCTTGATGACGGGGACACAACGGGTCGCATGACCCAGTCCCCAGTCCAAAGGTGCCACCAGGACTTTCACTACCTGGCCTCCAGCCATGCGTTGGCCCAGTCGCCGTGATCGCAGTCCTTGTTGCCGCCCTGTTCCAATACCAGTTGCAGGTTCTGGACTCCGGACACATCTACTTCCAAGATTTGTTTCTGTGTAGAATACATCTTGTTTGAACGGAACAGTTCACGACCGTCACCCTTTACCACGAAGAATGCCCCGTCACCGCAGGCACTTTCGTCGTCCAGGCCGATAACGCCGTGAAGCATATTGAACTTTCCGGAAATATCGTATTCGATGCTCGCATCGGCATGACTTCCGATTCCATAGCGGAAGGGTTCCTTGTCCAGGGTTATACCGTTATGGTCCACCGTCTGGTCCTTTTGCGGTTTTCCCCAATCCTGATGGAAGTTCTTCATGGGCATCTCCGAAACCAGGGCGACTCCTTCGCCTTCCACAAACAGGTCCCTGTACAGAGTCAGAGTGTCAGCATCAGGCATCAGGCACCACATTTTCAGACGGTTCATTCCGGCAGACAAATCTGTAGAATCCAGCAACAGACTGTCTTGGATTTCAGTCACCACCTTTTCTTTTTCGGGTTTGCCGTTTACGGAATAGGAACAGGCAATGGACTCTTCAAAATTCTTGTTCAGCGTAACGAGGCTGCTGTCCATGTTCGAAACAGAGAACCGCTGTGCATACTGGGACACTCCCTTCTTGGCGTCGATGCGGTAAATGACCAACGGATAGCCGAACAGCTTGGGCTCCAAGAGTACGCGTTCGTTCTTGTAGGAATCCAGAATCTCGTCAATCTGGTCGGTGGTCTTGAAGCCCACCACGCGGCTCTGGCGGTTTACCGAACCGTAACCGTCCTGACCGCGCACCAGATAGATGTTTCCACCAGACGCCTGGTACCACTTGGCAAAGGTATCCGTATCCCAGCGCTTGAACGTCCGTTCGCTAAAGGCACTATGACCAGAGGCAAGCATCTGCCAAGGTCTCGCATAAATGTAAATGGAATTCTCGGGATACTTTTTCAACTCCGTATTCAAGAAATCCTCTTCGGCCAAAAGCTTGTTCTTGTAATAAAGCATGTTGGCCTTGTAACTGGGGGCGTGGAACATCATAAGCCCAAGGGACATGGCAACAGCAATACCCAGGACCAGGCGACCGATGCCGTCGGGTTTCATCTTGGAGAAAAAGCACAAGGCGTCGTAAGGGCCAAGGGCCATCAAGAGAGCGAACAGGGGCAAGGCCACCAGCACGTAACGCTGGTTGATGTCGATGGTGAAGGTGCCCGACACGTTCAGCAAGATGACGAAAATCTGGATGCAGAACGAAATCCCGAGAACAAAGCCACGAACATAGCGCCTGGAATAAACCATCCTGAACAGGAGCCATACCGTGGATGCCAGCAGGAGTACCGTAAAGGATGTGTAGAACGGATTTTCGAGAATCCCGCCAAAAGCCGTATCCGGCTTCAGGTTCATCATGATTTCTACATTGGTCTTCAGGTTGAACCACAGGTTTTCAAGGGAATGGGCCGCGTGTTCTCCGCCCTGGAAATCATAACCGCGGTAGGCCGCCATGGTATTGATAGAAGGCCAGCTCACCGCAATGACCGAAGCCACAAAGAGGGGCAGGCGGTACGGTTTTTCCAAGAAATAGCGATAATAATACAGAGCGAAAGGAATAAAGGCGAAAACAGTTTCCTGTCTAGTCTGTGCAAAGAAGCCAAGCAGGGGCACGGTCAGCAAGAAATGTTTCCAGGTCACCTTGTTAGTCGGCACAAAGGCGTACCAGGCCATCAAGGCCGTCAGGAGGGCGATGTAGAGGACCTCTGTGGAGGCAGAGCGTGCCTGCAAAAGGAATATGGGCATGCCGCCCAGGAACGCCGTGGCCGCTAACGCCAAAGGTTCGCTCTTGAACCATCTGCACAGCGCAAAGAAAAAGAAAATCAGGCTCAGGATGTAGAAGGGGTAATTCACCAACAAGGCGGTATCCCTGTTGGGTTCCATGAAGTTGAACACCAGGGAATACACAAAGCCGAGGGCCTTGCCCTTGAAGTTGTTCACCTCGTCGGTACATTCCAGGTTGCCGTCTTTCCAGATTCCCTCGTTGCAGATGCCGCCGGAGTGCTGGAAATACATCTGCAGGCCCATGGATTCCCAGCTGGTCTCGTCGCTCAGCACCCGATGGCTGTTCCCGATGTTTCCGAACATGAATACGGAAAACACCAGAAGCAGCACGGCCAGCCCGCAAAGGCTCTTGCCGCCGGGCAAATACCCGCGGATATGCTTTGCGATAAAGGGCAGGTTCACCGCAACACCTACGAGGCCCACCACAAACGTGGAAAGGATGGCGTAATAGCCCCATTCGATATCCCACTTGCGGGCCGTAGCCACGGAGGTCCCGTTAAAAATAAGGAATGCTATGACCAGCACAATCAGGGTGACTACAAGCATGAGCCCCTGGGGTTTCCCCAGGTTCAACGACTTGAACCACTCCTTCAAAGCATTTTTCTTTTCTTTATCCTTTTTCATTTTACACTTCTCGTTTCACATTCTAAACAATCGACCTAAATCACCAACTCCTCAAGCAGATCCTCGTGATTCTATCGCCACACCGTGGCTCCAGAATGACAGCGAGGATGACACCTCTTGAGACCAGCAATCCTAACCACTGTTTACTGACCACTTTACCTCTTGCGACCAGCGACCCCTAGATCCTAGCCCCTAAATCCTAGCCCCTACCCCACTCCCAGCCTTTCCATGGCAATCTTCTTGCCGGTCTGGAAATCGCACTTGCCACTGCCCAGCTTGGGAAGGCTTTCCACCTTCACCACAGCGCCAGGCACCATCAGGGGCGGAAGCCCTATCTGGCGGAGCATGTCCTTCACCTCGTCTTCGGACTTTTCGCCGGCATAGACCAGCACAATCTTTTCGCCCTTGGATCCGTCGGGAACGGCCACGGCAAAATGGTCGATCTCGTCGAACATGGCGTTTTCCGAAATCTTGAAATCTACAGAGCCGAGGCTTACCATCTCGCCGCCAAGCTTTGCAAATCGGCTGTAGCGGTCCACGATAGTCAGGTAGCCGTCTTCATCTACGTGGCCCTTGTCGCCGGTCTTGTACCAACGTTTGCCGTTGATGACGGCTATGGCCTGGGCGGTGCGTTCCGGGTCCTTCAGGTACCCCTTCATAATCTGGGCTCCACCGATGAGAATCAATCCGTCGCTACCGATGGGCAGCTCTTCCATGGTGTCCGGATCCACAATGCGGAACTGGGTTCCAGGCAGTGGCGCTCCCACGGTACCCGGCTTGTTGCCCTGCAGCACCGTCTTGTAGTCGTCCATCAAGACATCCTTGGTGTTTACCGCCGCCACGGGGGTGGTCTCGGTACAGCCAAAGCCTTCGAAAATTTCCAGCTTGAACTTGGTGCGGTAAAGCTGTCGCACGTCTTCGCGAATCTTTTCGGCTCCGGCGTAGATGCTCCGCACATGGCCAAACATCAGCGGGTGCACCGCACGGTTCATGCCCCACATCCGCAAGAAGGTGCCCGTGGCCACCATGATGGTCACCTTGAACTGGGCGCACATGCGGGACACAAGCCTTGCATCCGTGGGGTCGGGGCAAGTAGCCACCGGCACACCGTCCACCAAGCAAAGCATAGTCGTAATGGAGAACCCGAAGGCATGGAACAGCGGGAGCGACCCCAGGAACACATCGTCGGAGCCGGGGTTCAGCACACTTTCGCACTGCTTGATGTTACCCATCAAGTTGAAGTGGGTCAGTTCCACTCCCTTGGGGCGACCTTCGGAACCGGAACTGAAAATAATCGTCGCCACGTCGTCCAGGGAGACCTTCTTGAAGAACCGGAGTTCCAGGTACCAAGCCGGAAGCAGCATCACCCGCAAGAAGTTCAGCACCAGGGCGGGCTTTTTCAGCTTTTCCTTCAGGTCTTCCATGTAATAGACCTTGTACTTGTCCAGAAGCTGCTCCATGGGGAGTCCCTTCTGCTTCAGCTTGTCGATAAACACCCTGGCGGTAATGATGGTCTTCACGTCGGCCACGTTACAGCAGTAGTCCATGGTCTCCGGCGTGTTGGTGTAGTTCAGGTTATAGACCGTCTTGCCCTTGATGAGGCAGGCCATGTTCACGATGATACCCGGGCCCGAAGGCGGAATCAGCACGCCCACGTTCTTTTCGCCCTTGGTAAGCCCGTCAATCATCTTCGCAAAGGTCAAGGAAGCCGCCGCCAGGGCGTTTGCCGCCAGGTGGTGACCGTCGGGACTATAGACCGAAGGTCCGCTCCCGATACGCTTGACCGTGCGTATCCAAGCAGAAGCCACCGGACGGAGCAGTCGGATATAAGACGTCCATGCCGTAATGGAAAGCTCCTGTACGGCCCGCTGGACCGTAACCGCATCCGCTTCCAGGGGAAGTTCCTCGCCAAAGGCCACCGAAATGATACGGCCTTCGCTATGGATTAAATCCTTGAAGCCGGAACCCGCCTGGGAGTAACTGCTCCCCCACAGCCCCTGCACATAGAACGGCAAGAGCTTCAGGTGGTGTACATCCTTGATGGCGTCGGAATAGTCCAGGCGGAAACGGCTCATGTTGCCCGTAGCGGTCATGGTGTTCTCGGGGAACATCACCACGGCCTCGCCCCGGAGCAGGGCCTCCCGGGCCTCCTTCATGGCGGACTCCGGGTGTGCAATGTCCAGCTCGATGGTCCGCATCTGTGAAAGGAGCAGACGCACGTACCACTTTTCAAAAGGCCGCTTGGTAATCACAAAGCGCAAGGGGCGGGGGCTTGCCATCTGGATCATGGCCCAGTCCACATAAGAAATGTGGTTACCCACCAAAAGCACAGGACCTTCCCAGGGAATACGCTCCACGCCAGACACCAGGAACTTGTAATGGAACGAAAGCACCGAGCGCATCAGCTGGCGGAGCAGCGTATGGGGCATGGCCATCAGGGCCCAAATGGTGCCGCCCAGGCACACGATACCCAGAATAAAGAACAGGCTCATCCGGTCCAGGTTCAAGAACCGGATAAGGACAACGGCCACAATCTCAAAGAGGAGGATACAAAGGTTCTGCACCCCGTTGGCCACCGAAAGCACGTGGCCCGCCGACCTGGGCTTGGTATGGTACAGCAGCATGGAGAACATGGGAATCATGTAGATGCCGCCACAGAACCCCAGCAGGGTAAAGGCGATGGCGTTGTAGGGCCGGGGGATAAAGGGAATCAGGAAGATGAGGATGGCAGCACCAGCGGTACCCATGGGGATAAGCCCGGTCTCGATAAAGTTCCTGGACATGCGCATGGCAAAGACGATGCCCGCCACAAGACCCAGGGCCGTACCGAAAATGGCGTAGTTGGCCAAGATATCCCGGTTAAAGAGCGAACCCGAACCGAACAGGTCCTGGATGACAAACACCAGTAGGAATATCATGACCCAGAACATGGAAAGCCCGATAATGGACTGGCGGAGCGCCCGGTTCACCCAGAGCTTGCTCAGCTTGCGGCGGGCAAACAGAAAGTTCCAGTAGCGCTTCCAGGGGAATTTCAGCTCGGCATCGTAGGCGCCTATAGGCGGAAGCCCGAAGGTGAACAGGATTCCCAAAATTTCAAGAGCCACGAGGGTTATCCCCACAGGGGCAAATGTCTGGAGCGCCTCCGAAAGATCCCCTGCCATCGGGAGCATCCGCTGATAGGCGTAGGCGGTAACGCCTCCGCTCAGCACCAGGGCCACAAACAGGATAATCATCAGGATACCGCTCCCCTGGGCCAGGGAACGGACTCCCACCAGTTCTTTCATGTAGCCGTTCTTGGCCGGACTCTGGAACGCCTGCAGCACAAAGAAAAGACCAATAGAAAGAAACTCGAACAGGAGGTTCGCCGTACAGACTCCGTAACCGAACAGCACCACCGCAGGTAGCGAAAGCAGGGTCGTCCACCTAAGGACCCGTTCCTTAGGAAACTTGTCGGAAAAGTAACCCGCAGGAGTCATGAGCAAGGTGCAAGGCAGCAGGAACAACAGGTGCAGCACATAGAACTGCCAAGAGCCCATGGCCGTAAATCCGGCCCGACTCAGCACCAGTTCCATATAGGCGACAAGGATAGTAGAGAGGGCCACCTGGGTAAAGGCAAACCCGTAAAAAGCAAAAAATCCCTTAGACTTTTTCATCGGTTTATCCCGCAAATCTTTCATGGGAAAGATACATAATTAAAACGGTCCCGCCAATGCGGGACCGCCTTTTTCAGTTAAGGTAAAGGAACGTCAAAACTATCTTCTGAGGCCCATCGTATAGTCCACGCCATCTTCGGTTCGAACACAGCGGACAGGAGCACTCTCCTGTTTGGAAAGTTCTTCTGCATCGTCTATATAATTGAAGTACATACCTTCTGTACCTGCATAAATAGCAGCCGCATCATCACCATAGGAATCTGAGGTCCAGAAATATCCCCAATAGCCATCGGCCACCCCATAGGTCGGCTTCAGGTCAAACCCAACCAGGTTCCAGCCGGCATTACCTTCTGGCCAGCCCTCCTGCGAGAAGAGAACATTGGCTGCAAAGACTTCATCGTACGGAGGCGCGAACATCCCTGCAGCAGAGCCATAGATTTCATCAGCATATTTTTTAGAAACTGCAATCATCAAATTACGCCACTCGTAACTCGAAGGCACATGCCAGCCCTCCGGGCAAAGGCCCTGCACGGGCAATTCAACTTCGTCAATTTCAAATTCGGAACCGTCCAGATTGCCCATAGCCACATCCCAGGTGTAACCGACGACATTGCAGGTTTCTTCACCATCAAGGCAGGCGTAAAGTTTTTCCGTTTTACCGGCACCCGCGGCAGATGCGGTCTCTGACACAGGTTTCACCTTCAAGTTCTCGGCGAACCAGGTCTGGTTGCCGATGGTAACGGTCTTATAGACAATGGACTCGTTGTTGGGGTCGGTAAAGATACTGTCTTTTTTCAAAGCCTCAACATCCGCCTTCAGTTTTTTAATCGTGTTTCCGGAACACTTGCCATAGGCGCCAAATTCATAAATACCGAAGGTGTTTTCGTATGTCCCTTTCTTGAACGATTCAACAACGGCAAAGTCCACTTTACTAATCCCGCTCAGTTCATCATCATAAACGGGGCCAATTTCATCGCCAGTATCGCCAAAAATCATTCTCAAAAAGGCTTCTCCGGATTGTGCATCAGGATACAGGTCAGCCGCAACGAAGGCAAACTTGTTCCAGGGGATATTCACCGTTTTTTCCTGACCAGCAGTGGCAGGAACCGCAGCGGACATGGGGAACATATCTCCACCTATAAGGATTTTCATTTCCGTATCGGAAGAATAGGTCAGGCAGAATCCGCCCCAGTCCGCCGAGACCGTTTTGCTATCGATAAACTCGTACGACAGGCCTACTATCGGATAAGTCGTCTCCATGGCTTCAATAAAATCCATATCCTTTTCAACGGAAAGGGTCGCTTTACCCTTAAACCCGTAATTCTTTCCAAGAGATTCGATCATGGGAGGCATCTCAACAAGAATATCAGAGCCGGGAGGGGCAACCGTCTGCGAGCCATCTACGGCTTCAACCTCAACACCTTCCCACTGGATTGTTCCCATTTCGGAATTTTCACTCCATACCGCCAGAGGTTCAATGTATGCGCGTCGGCCAAAACTTTCTTCATAGAGTCTGTCAGATTGGGACAGACCTTTCCATGTAGGGAAATCCGTTCCCTTTGCTTGAACCGCATAACCGATTCCTGCACCACAGTCGTAGACAATCACGTCAAGACCCGCATTGATTACGGTACAGGCGTTGTCGTCTTTCAGGGTCTCGGGCGTGACAGGCTTGTCACCAGATTCAGCAGATTCCCCAGGCTTGCCGTTCTTGACCTCAACCGACTTGTCACCACAGGTGATTTTCACACCGGAACCGTCTTCGAGATTTTCTACGCTGCAGGGAACTTCGGCTGTGGCTTCGGAAACTTCGGCGTCACTGCCCTTTTCGCCCTTGGCTCCGTTCTTGATGACCGCCAGGGAATCTCCGTTGCACACCAGCTTGAATCCGCTCTTATCCTTCAGTTCCTCGGCCTTGCAGTCCAGTTCCGGGGTGGCGACCACGGGGGCCGAGCCACCTACAGTTGTCCAGCCCCAAGCCTTTGCACCGTCTTTTTCCGTTTCGGAGCAAACATAGACTTCGCTCTTGGATGGAATCACGGCGAAATAGCCCTTGTAACTATTGTCGCACTTGGGCAAATCCTCGCTAGACGCATAAGATTCCGCCTTTACCAGTTCACTTGTGGACTCGTCACCGCAAGCGACAAAAAGAGTACCGGCCGCAACCAGGGCCACCGGCAATCCAAACCTGTATTTCATAACTACTCTCCTCGTTATAGGGCAGAGACACTCAACCCTCAAAAAGAAATGTAGTATTTCTCTCCTCAAAAAGTAAACAACGTTATACAAAAAAACTCCCGATGCGACCAGCACCGGGAGTTTAGACGTAATTTTAGGTATAAATTACTTGTTCTCGAAGTAGTAGGTAGTCAGAGTCTTGCCATCCTGGGAGAACTGGATAATCTGCTTGCCCTTGGGAAGATCGCCGGTGATCTTGAACAGGTTTTCGGCCATATAGGTCACCGTCAGGTTCGTGCCCTTGTCCTTGTCGGCAAAGAGGCCCTTCTTCTCGCTTTCTTCGAAGCCCTTGCAGTCCTTGTGGGCAGAAATGTCCTGTTCCACGGCGGGGAAGGTCTTGGCAATGAGCGGAGAGGTCACGGAGCTAGCATTGCGGTAGAAGACTTCCAGCTTGCCCTCGATTACGCGGGGGGCCGGCAGCGGAGACATCTTGGCAGCTTCCTTCTTGCCTTTCTTCTTGCCCTTCTTCTGGTCGGGCACCTTGGCGCCGTCGCCAGCCTGGGGGCGTTCCAACTGGTAACCTGCGATGGATTCGTTGCACTGGGTGGACCAGACGACCCATTCGTTAGAAATCTTCTTCGGGCCGTTTTCTTCGTCGCCAGGCAGGTAGAGACCCGGTTCAATCTGGTCGCTATAGATGTACAGCGTCACCTTCAGGTTCGGGTTCTCTTCGGTGGTAGAAATCATGTTCTTGCTCTTGATGTACTTGGAGCGGCCGGCAAGAATCTTGTAGTTACCCACGGGGACCTTTTCGAACTTGAACTGGCCCTTGCGGAGTTCCTGCTTGTACTTGTACTTTTCCTTGAGGGTGGAGTAGATAGTGGAGTCCATCCAGATGGTGGGCATTTCGAGAGGCTTGCCAGTGAAAGCGTCACAGACTTCACCTTCGATGGTACCGGTCTTTTCGCAACCGGTGAGAGCCATAGCCACGAGAGCGGCGGTAGCACAGAGAGTAAGTGTTTTTTTCATTGTTTTTCCTTTTGAATATCTTTAAATATACAAAAACCCTCCCGTTTTAGGGGAGGGCATAAAAAGACTAGGCTTCTTCTTCGGCCTTGGCAGGAGCAGCCTTGCGGGTCTTACGCTTTGCACCAGTGATGTTGCCAGCGAAACGCTTGTTGAAGCGGTCGATACGGCCAGCCGTATCCACGCGATGCTGCTTGCCCGTCCAGAACGGATGGGTATCAGCCGTAATTTCCAAGGAAATTACGCTATATTCAACACCATCGATAGTCTTCTTTTCGGCGGAAGACTTCGTGGAGCGGGTGATGTATTCTTTACCCGTATTCGCATCGACGAACACGACCGGTTGATAGTTAGGGTGGATACCTTCTTTCATTTTTAAACTTCCT
>DGRZ01000048.1 GCA_002391195.1 Fibrobacter sp. UBA4375
GCAACATGCGCTGCGACGGCAACATCTCTCTGCGTGCCAGCGAAGACGCTCCGTTCGGTATCCGCGCCGAAATCAAGAACCTGAACAGCTTTACGAACCTCGAAAAGGCCCTGTACTGCGAAATGAACCTGCAGGCCTCGACCCTCGATGCCGGTAAGGAAGTGGAACAGTGCACCAAGCGTTACGACCCTAATGCGGACAAGACCATCGTCATCCGCTCCAAGGAAGACGCCCACGACTACAAGTACTTTCCGGAACCGGACATGGTCCGCCTCGTGACTGATCCGGCCTTTGTGGAAGAAATCCGCCGCACGCTTCCGGAACTGCCGGATGCCCGCCGCAAGCGCTTCATGGACGACTTCGGTGTTTCCGAATACGACGCCATGGTGCTGACCGAAGACCGCGATGTGAGCGAATGGTATGACACCGCCGCGAAGAACTGCAAGAACGGCAAGGTGCTCGCCAACTGGGTCATCACGGAACTTCTCGCCAAGGTGAAGGAACTGGAAGGCGGCCTCAGCGCCCTCAAGATCAAGCCCGAAGACCTGTGCAAGTTGGTGAACCTCATCGCCGACAACACCATCAACGGAAAGATTGCAAAGACGGTCTTCGCCGAGATGTTCGAAACTGGCAAGGATCCCGAAGCCATCGTGAAGGAAAAGGGCCTCGTGCAGGTGACCGACACCGGTGCCATCGAAGAAGTGGTTCGCGCCGTCTGTGCCGAAAATGCGGCCCAGTTCGCCGAATTCAAGGCTGGCAAGGTTGCGCTGAAGGGCTTCTTGGTCGGTATGACCATGCGCAAGTCCGGCGGCAAGGCCAATCCGGGCCTCGTGAACCAGATCCTCGACAAGCTCGCGAAGGAATAGCTTTAGAGATTAGGATCTAGGGGCTAGAGGCTAGTGTGAATAACGACGTTAAAAAGGAACGTCATTGCGAGCCCCGTAGGGGCGCGGCAATCCAGGGCAGTTTGTTGCTCGCGGTGTTGCTTGCCCTATTCCTTGCACTCCCGGCATCTGCAGCCGATATGCCCAACAAGTGCGATAGCTTGCGGGTGAATACCCTGAACATGACCCAGGAAGAAATTGAGCAGATTTGCGGAATCGATTCCACGAAATTGGCCGAAGGTCCGACTCTCCAGGAGCTCAACGAAGAGAATCCGACTTACGTCAAACGCGAATACAACCATCGCCAACAGGTCATTGTCGGTAGCGTCATTATGCTCTGTGTCGCCGTCGCTATGGTGCTCATGAACAATTACAATCCAAAAAGGTAAATAGGTATTAGGTGTTAGGTATTAGGCAAAGAATCGCAGCTTCGCTGCACGAAACAAACACACACAGTGTGAGTTTCTTTGTTAAAACCTGTATCTTAAGACCTATCACCTAAAATCTACAACCTATAACCTAAAACCTCACTATGTCCTACACAGACGAAGCAAAACAGAATTTCAAGGCCCTCTCCAATAACCCCTATCCTGGCCGTGGCATTATCCTCGGCGAAAGCGTCGACGGCAAGTCCTACGTGCAGGTTTACTGGATCATGGGCCGTAGCGTCAACAGCCGCAATCGCGTGTTCGAAATCGAACCCAAGACCGGCTTCATGAAGACGAAGGCTTTCGACGAATCCAAACTCACGGACCCGCACCTGATTATCTACTATCCGGCACGCCACACCGCCGATGTTCAGATTATCACCAACGGCGACCAGACGGACACGATTTACGACGCCATCAAGCTCGGCGGCACCTTCGAAAGCGCCCTCCGCACGCGCCAGTACGAAGACGACGCCCCGAACTTCACGCCGCGTATTTCCGGCATCCACTACAAGAACGCAAGCCCCGCCGTGTACAAGCTCTCCATCCTCAAGAGTAGGGGGAACAGTGAAGATGCCGGCTGTGAACGCATGACGTTTGAATACGAGAAGGCTCTGCCGGGTCTCGGCCACTTCATCAGCACCTACGAAACTGATGGCAGCCCGATTCCGTCTTTCAACGGTTTTCCGAAACTGATGCCGATTTTCGACAACGCCGAAGACACGCTCAAGAAGTACTGGGCTGCCCTGAACAAGGACAACAAGGTTTCCCTGATGGTCAAGTGGATTGACAAGAAGACCTTCAAGACCAAGACCCTGATTGTCAATAAGAACAAATAGGCGATAAGGTAATAGGGGTTAGGTATTAGGAATAGTTACACGTGCTTCGCACGTCAGAACATGGGCGACTGTGTCGCGATTATTTACCTATAACCTACAACCTATGACCTATAACCTTTAAATCATTTTTCCACCACGTTCCCGAGGATGTGGTGGATTTTTTTGATGCCGTCGAATGCCGAGGGGCTGCTGATGTAGTAGAAGATTTGTTCCACGAGCGCGTCGGTGTTGAAGTCGTAAGAGGGAATGCGCAAGAGGTAGCTTTCCATGGAGTTGTCGAAGGCGATGTAGGTCGGGCCAATGTTTGGCTGCGGAATTTCCATGTTGTTTTCTTCGACCATTTCCATGAAGATTCCCGCGACTTCGTCGTTTACGCAAATCCAGGGCATGTTGTTGCCGTTTGCCGCCTGAAATTCTAGCGCGCGTTCGGCCAGTGTCTTGAGTTTCTCCTTTTCTAGGCTGCGCGCAATGATTTCTACGGAAAGTTTTTCGACTTTCTTGCGGGCTATCTGCTTGTAATCCCAGGGACTTGCAAATTCGGCATCTACATACGGGTGTACCACCAGGCCGGATTCTTCGAGGCCGGTCAAGCGGTCCTTGGACCAGGAACTGTTGTGGTACGGAGAAAAATACCCGACTTCGGTGACTCCGAGGCCCAGCAGGTAGCGGCCGATTTCTTTGCCGGGGTTCTTGCCGAAGGTGGAGTTGAAGAATATCCAGTTGTCCTTGCGCAAAAAACTCTTGGGCACGGCATCGATGGGGTGTTCCCACCATACGGCCACGGGGAACTTGGCGTCGGCGAAAAACGTCAGGAGCGGCCTGAAGTTCTGCACCAGGAGCGTCGAAAGTACTGCCCCCACAGCGTTCGGATGTTCCGAAAGTTTGCAGGGTTTGCCGCTGCGGTCAATGAGCTTTCCCGTGGCGTCATTGATGCCGAACAGGGTGAGCTTGTAATGGTTCTTACCGGCTGTCTTGTAAACGAGGCGCAAAAAATCCAGTTCTCGTTCGCTTTCGGCGCTGAATCCGCCCCAGCTGTTGCATCGCGTCACGAAAATGAGTTCGCTGAGGGGAGCCTCGTCTCTTTGCTGCTGCTTGCGGTAAAAGACATACTGGCGGCCTTCCTTTTTCAGGATTCCGCGTGCGACCTTTTCTTCCAGGAACTTGCGGAGCGTGCCCTGCGACACGTTGTAGCGGGCCGAAAGTTCCTTGGAAAGCGGAAGCGGCTGCGATGGCTTCAGGTAACCCTGCGCGAAGTCGCGTTCGAATGCCTTGGCGAGTTTTTCGGTGACCGTTTCGTGCACGAAGGGAACCGTGTTCTTAAGCGGGGTGTTTCCCCAGAAACAGCCCTTTCCCTGGATTTTACAAATTTTACCAGCAGATTCCAGCTCGGCAAGGGCCGCCTGCACCGTGCCCGACGACGCGCCGAAACTCTTGATCATAGAACGCACCGATGGGAGCCTGTCGCCATCGGCGAGGTTCATGTCGAGCAAAGCCTTGATAATCCGCTGTTTCATTCCTTTTAATATAAAAAATGCCCGGGCAAGGGGGAACTTGCACGGGCGTGGGGGTGTATGGAGTTTCGTTTAGTAGTTGAAATCGACTTGGTAGTGAGCCCTGTTAGTTTCGCTGACTCGGGCCCCCTTGGCGTTGACGGTGCCGCGAACTTCCCGGTTCTGCACTTTGATGCGGTTCTGCAAAATGCCGGTTTCCTGTTCACTACTGGAGCTTGGCGGAGTAAACTGTTCGCTGCTAGAAGACTGCGGCAAGGAGTTGTTAAGCATGGCGTCTCCTTCGGGATCTTGAGGGACCTGGCCATTGAAACTTTCCTGCCCCTTCTTGGTCAGAGCAATAATGGCCATGCCATCTTTTGTATAGACATTGTTCGGACTGATGTCGACACGGTTGCCCTCAAAAGTCCAATCACCCTTGCTCCAGCGGTTTGCGTCGAATGTCTTGAAATCGTCCGTCCATTGAAGTTTGAAGTCGCTTCCGTTGTCGCCCTGTCCCGGCTTGTATTCATAAACCTTGACCCAGTTGATGAACTGGTAAACGGGGAGAATGTTGTCGTTCCATGCGCCAACCCAGCCGGCATCTTCATGAGACCAGAGGTTGAAACGGAGACCCTGCGGTTTTTTGCCCAGGTCTTGAACCTGACTGCAGTAGCTCTGTTGTTGGCCTCCGTTTTCGGTTTTACAACCGCTTTCCTGTCCCTTGACAGTCTTGCGAACGACTTGGCCGTCAAGTGTCCATGCAACATAATCGGGAGTCCATTCCATGCCATAAGTGTGGAAGGACTGGTTCGATGCCGGATTTATGGCGTGGTGTTTTTCACTTGTAATCTTGCGGTTGGGTTGTCCATCACCGGGACCGTAACCCGTAATGATGTTCGACTGGAAGCTGCTTGGGTTCTTGCCCAAAATTTCGATATCCACTTCGACCCAGGGTTCATTGCCACCCAGGTAGGAATCATTATGGTAAAGGAACATGGAACTTACCGTACCAGAGCCAGCGGCCATCTGCATACGGGCTTCAAACTTACCATACATCCAAGTTTCTTTGCTATAGAGTTCTGCACCAGAATAGTCCTTAGCCATAAGTGCCCCAGCTGCAAGAGCTATGGTTGCAATGAAAAACCTTGCTTTCATGATTGTCTTCCCTCGAATCATGTACAAGATACATTTTTAAACGAGAATTTGGTTTTCTCTAAATTGCAAAATATCACTTGTGTATCAACAGTATCTGCCGAATACACGTGAAAAAGAATTGTTATTTCAGTTTTTTCAAAACGTCCTGCAGTTCCTTGGGCAGGGGGCATTCTTGGACCGTATTCTTGCCTTGCCAGGGATATTCCAGGCGGCTGCTATGCAAAAACAGCCTGTTCAGGCCGTATTGTTTCTTGAATTCCCGGTTCAGGGCGAAATCTCCGTAACGGGTATCTCCCAAGAGTGGGTGCCCGATGCTTGCGAAATGCGCCCTGATTTGATGCATACGGCCCGTTTCCAAGTTGATTTTTACCAGGTCGTAGCCGGTGTAGTGTTTTTTGACGCTGTAGTGGGTAATGGACTTTTTCCCTTTCTCGTCTATCTGCATCTTGGAGCCCTTGGCATTGTCTGTGCGGGCGAGGGAGGCTTCGATGGTTCCTTTTTCTTTTTCGAGGTTTCCTTTGACTAGGGCCAGGTAGTATTTCTTGACTTCGTGTTCACGAATCAGGCGGGTTAAGTCCCGCAGGGTGTCACCGTGGAGGGCCACCAGTAAAAGTCCTGAGGTCTCCTGGTCCAGACGGTGGGCGAGGGTAGGCTTGAAGTCGAGATGTTCCCGCTTGCCCCATTCCCAGAGGTGCTCCACCAGGCTTTCGCCGGGACGGGTCCCGCTTCCCGGCTGGCTGGGCATGCCCGAAGGCTTGTTTACCACCAGGTAGTCTTCGGTTTCCAGGATGATGTCCAGTTCCCGGGCACCCCAGCCGGATTTTCGGTCGGCGGCTGTGCTGGCCTTAGTCCAACCTTTTTTTTCGGAGTTGTTCAAATCCGAATTCCGAATTCCGAATTCCGAATTACTTTCACTTTTCAAATTCTCGTAAATGCAGACGGTATCCCCTTCCTGGAGCATCTGGTTTGCCTTGCCGATAACCCCGTTCACCCGGACTTTCTTTTTACGCAGGATAGCAAAGAAAACGGACAATGATTCGTCGGGAAAAGCCTTCCGTAGAAAACGGTCCAGGCGCATGTTGGCAAAGTTACGGTCGATAGTGCGGGTAATCATGATGAATTATGATTTCGGATTTATGAATTCGGAGTTATTATCATTAAAACAATTCCGAATTCCGAAATCTGAATTCTGAATTGTGTCCTTTAAATTCTTCGCGTAGTAGGCCAGTCTTACTCCGTCGGCGGCGCTGGTGACAATCCCGCCTGCATAGCCGGCCCCTTCGCCCAGCACGAACAATCCCTTGGTATTCACGCTTTCTAGGGTGGCGCTGTCTCGGGTGATACGCAGGGGAGAACTGGTCCTGGTTTCGGGAGCCACAATGAGGCCTTCTGCAATGAATCCGGGAATTTTCCGGTCAAAGTTCAAAAAACCTTCGTAAAGGCTCTGGCAAATCCGCTGGTCCAGCCAGTCCCAAGTGTTGACGGGTACAATCCCGCAGGGGTAGGTGGACTTGGGCAGTTTCTTGTCAAGCCGGTGTTCCATGAATGCCTTGATGGTCTGTGCCGGAGCGCTGTAGTTCTTTCCGCCCACATTGAAGGCGTCCGCTTCCGTTTTCCGCTGGAATTCCAGTCCACCGAAGAGTTTTCCGCTGGCCTCTATGGGAACCACAATAGCCCCGTTGGCAAGAGGTCCGTTTCGACGGCTATAGCTCATGCCGTTGGTGGCAAGTGTCCCTGGTTCAGAAGCGCAGGGAACCAGCACTCCGCCGGGGCACATGCAGAAACTGTAGGCGCTGCATGTTTTGCCCAGTGTCGGTGTGGCGAGAAAATATTCCGCAGCTCCGGTGAGGCGCGTATCGACACCTCGGCCCAGTTGCCGCAGGTTTATCAACTCCTGGGGGTGTTCCACCCGAACGCCCATGGCGAAAGCCTTGCTTTCAAGGGCTACGCCCCGGGCCTGCAGCATCTGGTAAATGTCCCGACAGGAATGCCCCGTGGCAAGGACCAGCGCTTCGCAGCGCTTCCACGCACCCTGCGGAGTGGTTTCGTCTTCTATCTTGATGGCAGAAATGTGGCCGTTCTGGATTTCTACATCTGTCAGGGCCGAATAGAAATGGATGTGCCCACCCAGGCGGGAAATTTCTGCACGGATTTTTCGGAGCATCAGCACAAGCCTGTCCGTTCCGATGTGTGGTTTTGCGAAGGTGATAACATCCTGGTCTACCCCGAAATCCACCATGTCGTGCAGAACCTGTTCCGAGAAGGCGTTTCTGCTCCTGGTGTTGAGCTTGCCGTCACTAAATGCTCCTGCACCGCCCTCGCCAAAGAGGACGTTGCTGCGGGCATTGAACTTTCGGTCTACAAAGAACCGGCGTATGTCACGGAATCGTTCCTCTACGGGCTTGCCTTGCTCGTAAAGATCTACGGAATAGCCCTTGCGTAAAAGGTGCAGGGCCGCCCAGAGCCCCGAAGGACCTGCACCGACAACGTCCACATGTCCGGGCATTTGCACGGTGCCTGCCAGGGCTGCTTCTTTCGGGTCTTGTTTTGCCGGAACCGCTTCTACGAGCCCCTTGGCGTTGTTACCAAAGGTCTTCAGTTTTTGCTGAACCTCGAAACGGACATTATAAGACCAATGGGGGGAACCTTTCCGGCGCGAGTCCAGCGAGAATCGTTCCACCCCCAGATTGAAAATCTGTTCCTGGTGGAGCTTCAGCTCTTTGGCAAGAGCCTCCCGACACTTGCCCTTTTTTTCTAGGGCAACGGGAAGCTCGTGAAAACAGTAAGAATACATGGCCTCTACGCCGACGGAAAAACTTAGAACACGTAGTTCAGGTTGATACCGCCGTAGATATCCTTGTATTCGTTAGACAGGTAGTCCGGACGGTAATAGATGGCAGAACCTACGTACCAGTCACTATAGAAGTGCTTGTTGTGGTTGAACCGCAGGTTGATTTTGCCAAGCACGTCCATTTCTTCTTCGTCGAAATCCTCGTCATATTCGTTCCATTCCGTTAGCATGTAGCGGAACTGTCCGTTCAAGGAAAGGATCATGAAACGGTTCATGAAGGGAATTTCGTATTCGTCTTCTACGGTAATTTCGTCTTCGGTCATTTCATTGCGGACGTATGACTTGAGGCGGTAGGTCACCTGGAAATGGTTCTGCATGCTCTTGAGGGTGGTGGTGATGCTCAGGGGGTAGCTCTGCTCAAAGTAATCGCCACCGCCGTAGTAATAACCAAGCTTTGCCCAGGTCGTATCTTCAAGGTCCATGTCCAGCTCGTCAATCAGGCTGTCCTTGTGGAACACGGATGCATCTGTACGAAGAGTCCAACGACCGTTGATCTTAAACACGGACTGTGCCGCCTTGAAAGAGATGCCGGCATTGATGGTTTGCTTGTAAAGCCTCTCTTCGAACTTGGACGCAAGATAAGGCGCATCGACCGTAGACATGTAATCAGACCAACGTGCAGAATCCACCATGACGGTATCCCCGTTCACGATGGCCATCTTGGGGCCCTTGCCTTCGGTGAAATATTCATCCCTGTAGATTCCGTCTTCTAGCATATAGCTTCCGCGTAGGCGAATCGGACGGTACTGGTCCCTGAATTCCATATTGTAGTTGGCGGTAATCTGGACCCTGGGATTGATGGTAAAGGTGTTGCTGAGTCCGAAATTGTGGATGTACTTTGTGCGGTCGTTGTCCATCTCGTGTTGTTCGAACCAGTCGCTTTCTTCGTCAGAGATAAGCCCGAAATGGGTTCCTTCGGCCAGGCCCGCCAGGTTTTTCTTTCTGCCGTGGGCCGCGTTTTCTACGTTAATCTGGTAGTCCAGTCCAAGGGTCCAGAACTTTTTGATGTCTTGTTCCAGGCTGGCTCCGAATTCGCGGGTGTTGGAAAGCTGGTCAGGGGAGCCTGCGCTGTAGAAATCCTCACCGATGTATTTCACATGGCCAGCAATCCTTGTCCTGTTGATATTCCAGTTCAAGGAAGCGCCCAGGGCAAAATTCTGGCTTCCCCAGTGCTGTCCCAGTACTCGGTCGTCATCGCGGTCGCTTTCTTCTTCTTTTTGAATTTTCTTTGCTTCCTTCACCAAATCGTGCAACTTTGCCAGCATTTGACTCTTGCTCATGCTGGTGTTGTCTCCGAATATCTCTTCAAGTTCTGCGTTGGTGAGCCAGTCAATTTGACTTTCATTTTGCATCAATTTACGCAGAAGCGTATAGCTGGAAGTGTTCAATCCGGCGTTGGAGAAAACCCTATTGATTGCACGTTGGCGGATAGCATCGGTTGTGTCTGCACGACCGACGGCGATTTGTCCGTTCAGTTCGATATCGCCCGGGAAGAACAGCCAGTTGCCTTCGGCATACATGGTGAATGCTTCCAGAAGAGGATCGGTGGTAAGGGTACTAGCCTTGGCTCCGTCGCGGAGTAGGGGGTCTTCAAGTTCGTCGTTTGCGTAAATAGCGCCCACCTTGGCGTCGAATCTGCGGACCGGAGCCCATTTCAGGAATCCGCCGTAGGCAAGGCGCTGGGCCTGAGCTTCACCATCATCGATGTAATCGTTATAGAGATAGGGGTGACGGTTGTGGGGAACCAGGGAACGCTTGGCCTCGCCAAAGAAACCTTCCAACTGGACCAAGGGTTGGTCCGCATTGTTCTTGAGCAAGGACAGGGTATACTCGGCACCGAACAGGGGCATGCCCGACATGTAGATTTCTCCGCCCATCATCTGGAAATCACCCAGGTTGACACTGTTGTAGCTATCATTGTAGCGCAGTGTCACGGGGTTCGGGTAGAATCGGTTCCAGGAATCCGATGTGGCATCCATGGTAAATTCGATGGTCTTGCCTTCGGGTGACATCATCAGCACGTAAGCCGAGGCATTTGCGCCAAAACCCGGCACCTGGAAATAATTCTTGTAGCGGTCGCCCTTGAGAATGGTATCCGTTCCAAAGATTTCAGGAGTATTGCCGTGGTGAGTGCGAGTACGCACATAGTGGTAGTTTCCGCCAAGCATCACGTTTCCAAGAATAGTCCAGCTCCTTTGTGTAGAATCTGCAGGGGCATCAGATTCAAATACCACGTTGGCTTCGTCGGCAGGATTCAAGTTCTTCCGGTCCACACCGGGAACTTCCGGTTCGGGGGGAAGCGTTGCTACGGTTTCTGCAGCCTTGTTGCTGAAATTGGTCTTGTTGTTCTTGGCAGTCTCCATGAGTTCGGGAGCAAGAATTTCCGAAGAAGAAATACCCACCGTGTTTTGTTCAATGGCGGTATTGTTCAAGTCAATGACGGTGTTCCCCATATTCACCACAGCCGTACCGTTGTCCTTGAAATTTGAAGAGGACACGGTACTCTTCGAAAGCATGGAATTCAACAGGGCGACATTGTTGTTTTCAAAAGTAGACCGTTCGACATCGCCCTGGGCGTAGTGGGAAAGGTTCAGGGCAACCTGGTTGTCCTTGAACTGGCAGTCGTTTGCATTGACTGTGGCGTTACGGGCATAAATGCCATATCCGACGGCACCTTCCACAAGGGAATTCTGGATTTTTAGATTGCCGTTTTCCACTACGATTCCGTTGGTGGCGTTCAAGATCTGGGCGTTGCGGATTTCGGAGTTGTTTTCTCCGGTAATCACGATTCCGGCCCAATCGCCTGCAGCGGGAGTACTCATGGCAGAGCGAAACACCACAGGGGATGTTGCAGTTCCGGCCACCACCAGCTGGCCCTGGTTTACCGTGAGGGAGCTACCCTTGGTGAACAAGATGGTGGTTCCCGGTTCAATGACCAATACCGTGTTGGCGGCAACAGATACTGTTCCGTTTACGAGATAGGGAGACTTGTCCGCTTTTAAGAAACCGCGGAGTTCACCCTGGAGTTCTGTGCCGGTCAGCTGAACGTTTTGCGGTGCTGGTGCAGGAGCGGCCTCTACGACCGGAGCAGGAGTGGCCACGGGGGCAGCTTCAACCGGAGCTGGAGCGACAGCCTGTTCAGCTGGGGCTTCGGCAACAGGTGCAGCGTCGGGTGCAGGTTCTGCTGCTGGCACGGGTTCTGCAACTGCCTGTTCGGCAGGAGCAGTTTCTGCGGCTGCAGGTTCGGCTGTTTCAGGAGCAGGGGCTTGTGCGGGAACAGCAGCCGGAGCGGCCTGTTCGGCAGGTTGTGCTACCGGCGTTGGCGCAGGGCTTGCAACTTCCTGGACCGGCGTTGCTGCAGGAGCAGGTGCCGGAGTTGTTGCTACGGGTGCCGGTGTCGCAGCGGTGGGAGCAGCAACTGGAGCAGGCGCTGGAGCTGCCTGTGTGGCAGGGGCGGCCTCTTGGGCAAATGCAAAGAATGTTCCCAGAAGGACTGTAGCGACGGTACCCTTAAAAATTTGTTTCATTTAGCGTACCTCGTAAGTCTTAGTGGCTTTGAGAACCTTGCCGTTCTTCAAGACAACCTGGATGTTGATTTCTGTTTTTTTGCCGTATTCCAGTTCCACAGGGACGCTGTAATCCAGTTCCCGAATGGTCTGGGAATTATCTTCGACAAGATTTTTATTTCCGCTTGTGACAAGAACGCTCTTTATGTGGCTGATGTCATTTTCGGGAATTCCCTTGATAGAGAAAACTATTTCACGTTCAAATCTTCTGGACACTCCGTTGGGTGGAGGAGGTACGCGTAAGCGTTCCACGTTGCCCTTTCGAACATCTATATAGGCTGAGATATTCGGGTAACACCCTAGTTTCTTTCGAATTTCTGCCTTGTTTCCAGCCTGGTCACGGGCAATCCAGGCGTAATCGTGGAGTCCGGATTTGAGTTTGATAGTGGAGTAGGAATTCTTGTCGAAATAAGTCTCCTTAAGAGGTGTGTGGTCCATTTCGGTTGAGAGGATGACAATGTCGTCCTTGATGTTCGAAACAGAAACGCTTGCTTCGCAACGGATGGAATCCGTACGCTGGAAAATCAGTGCGGGCTTGTCCAGGTTTATAGCCTCGCAGCTCTTGTCAATCTCCAAATCCACTTTGACGGTCGCCTTGCCGGTTGCCCCGTTGAATTCAACAGTTGCGAACTTCTCGTTCCAGTTGCCCTTCTGGTCGCTGATGGTAATGGTATAGGTCCATTTTCCGTTTGCGCTTAGGGGTACCAGGTTGGGGGAGGTGTGCTTGCCCAATTTTACAAACAGGGTTGCTGTAGAATCATCTGGGTTGAATTCGCCCTCAATGGTAGCCGCTCCCGTTTCGCAAATCTTGAGTGGCGAAGGCGTGGTTACCTGGAACGAAGTCGTTGCCGTCTGACTTGCAGAATCCTTTACCGTTGTATCGGGCTGTTGCATATAGTAGGTCTTCAGGTCGGCACAGCCAAAGCTCACTTTTCCGCTGTAGCAGATAACGGGGAATTTCTTGTCACCAACGGCGCTGGGAGCCCAGTTGGGAGTGAACTGGACCATTTCTCCGGTAGATTCGATTCTCTCTCCGCCAAGTTCCACGCCTACACCGGCAGGGCAGGTTCCCTTGATGGCTACACTCGGGGTATAGATGGTGTCGGGGAGGGCTTCGAAGGTGCACTTGAGGGAGTCTTTGGCGGCGGTCTGCTTGGCCTTGTACTCGTTATCCTTTGCCTGGATAGCCTCTTTCAGCTTGTCCAGGGTCATGGTGGTATCGCTGAGCATGGCGTCGATTTCGTTCAAGAAATCCAGGTCACCCGAGGAGGACAGTTCCAAAACCAGAAAGTCGTCGCCGTTGGGGACGGCCGTTTGGCCTCCATTGATGCCTACCACCTTGCCGGACAAATCGATTTCCAGGCGTCCGTTGCGGAGGGATGCGATGGGAGTGCCCTTGGAGCTCATACCGATGACACCGTCAGTTCCGCGGATGGCGGCCGTGGCGGTTCCGGTCTTGAACTTGAAGGAGCTTTCCTTGCTGGACTGTTTCTGTACGTCAAAGCGGACCTTGCCGCTCTTAATGTCGGTCATGGCCGTCTGGACTCCGTCCTCGGACAGCAGTTGGGAGAATTCCACCAGGGAGTTCTCTTCTACCGAGATGGTACTGCCGTCGGGCAGGGCCACAATGGCCTGGGATTCTACCAGGGTCCTGATAACGTCTTTTTCTTTGACCTTCGCCCCTACACGGAGAGGCACCCAGTTGCCTTCGGATTTCTTTTGGGTGGTCACGTCACCGATGACGGAACGGACTTTGCCCGAGGTGTTTTTGGCAGCATAGGAGAACGGAACCGCCAACATGAGTGCGACGGCCACAAACTTAAAACGGCTTGAAAATGACATATAGCCCCTCTTTCAAGATGTATTTCACATAATAAATATATTATTTTTGGCTTTATTGAGAGAAAATTGTATTTTTTAGGGTCGAGAAATTGACCCTAATCACACGAGGAACCTATGAGCGCAGAATTTGAAGAGCCTACCGTAGAAATGACCGATCCGGATACCGGCGAGCAGGTCATCAAGGAACTGGACAAGGCCATCCTTTCCAAGGGGGCGTGGCAGACCATGATGTTCCTTTGCCAGGAACGCAACGCCAAGACCGGCGAATTCGGCGAACCCAAGGTCTATATCCGCCGTTACCAGAAGGTAGCAGGCGCTTTCAAGGCCCGCAGCAAGTTCAATATCAGCGGAAAGGCCCAGGCCGAAGCCATTATTGAAAATCTTAAGAAGTGGTATAACATTTAATGCCTGACCCTGCCAGTAGTAAAAAGAGAAAATACAAGATAGATTTCCTTTGTCAGGGGAGCATCAAGGCTTTCCCCTGGAAAGACAAGTTCGACAAGATGGCCCACCAGCTCCTGGACCAGGAGGGAACGGGGAACAACGTAAACGTTGTCCTCTGCGACGACGATTTTGTCCGGGAAATGAATAAGTCCTACCGCGGGCTAGACAAGGTGACCGATGTGCTTTCCTATGAATGGCACGAACCGGACCTCTTGGGCGAAATCTACATCGCCAAAGAACAGGTCAAGCGTCAGGCCCCCGAATACGGCAACAGCTTTTTCGCAGAACTCAAGCGGGTCATTGTCCACGGGCTTCTGCACCTGTCGGGCTACGACCACATCAAGGCGGCCGACCGCAAGGTCATGCGCAAGCGGGAATGCGAATTTCTGGGGCTGGACCCCTACAAGGAGAAATGCTGATGGATTCATCGGTACAGTGGGCAATTGCCTTTCTGGTAATTTTCCTGTTTGTTTCCTTTTCTTTTTCTTTAATCAAGACCGCGTTCAGCGGCATTTATGCCAAGCGTGAGGCCAAGGATAGGGAAGACCGCGAAGAGAAGGTGGCCGCCATCGTGGAGCACGACGGCTTCAACGAGACCATCTCCATCGGCCGCATCTTTTGCAATGTGGGGAGCGGTGTTTTGGGCATTTACCTGTTCCAGATGGTTCCGTGGAACTGGGTGCACGAATTCAAGATGCTCGCTTTCTTGGCTTACCTTGTTGTGGCCTGCATCTGCATTTACACCATAACCGTCTTTTGCGCGAACCTTCTCGGCACCCTCAAGCCCGATACCTTGGCGGTGGTGCTGATTCCGCTCTTCAAGCTCATTCGCGTTCCTTTTGCGATTCCTGCCAAAATCTGTCACGTTCTTTTTGTGGCGATTCTGAAGGGCCTGGGCTACGATTCCAAGCTCAGCTTCCTTTCCGAAGAACGGCGCGATGCCGTGCAGGCGGACCTTTCCGACAGCGAGGAAACCGATGCTGAAGGCCTCGAAAAAGAAGAACAGCAGATGATTCTCAACATCTTCGACTTCGTGGAGACTCCGGTCCGTGAAATCATGACTCCCCGTGTGGACATGTGCGCTATCGACGTGGAAACACCCCTGGACGAACTTGTCAAGGTGTTGAACAGCGAACGCCATTCCCGCTTGCCGGTGTACAAGGATACCGTCGACAATATTGTGGGAATCCTTTCCAACAGGGACTTTTTGGAATGGTACACCGAACACCGGGATGAGCCCTTCGATATCATGAAAATCGTGATGCCCCCCGTGTTCGTGCCTTACCACAAGAAGATAGACGACCTGCTTACAGAGCTCCGCAAGACCGGAAACCAGCTGGCCATCGTTGTGGACGAATACGGCGGCACGGCGGGCCTTGTGACACTGGAAGACATCCTGGAAGAAATCGTGGGCGAAATCCGCGACGAAGACGACATGGATGAAGACGAAGATGTGCAACGCCTAAAAGACGGCCGCTACATCGTGGACCCCCTCATGACCCTTTCGGACTTGAGCGACGAGCTGGGTATCGAGCTGGAACCGCCCGAGAATTCCCATGTAGAGACCCTTTCGGGCCTCATTCAGGCCACACTTGGCATTATCCCGTCTCCGGGTGCCGAAGTCAAGATTCAGGGCTATACCTTCAGGGTGCTCAAGATGGACGGCACCCGCATGGAAAAGGTGATGCTGATTCTCCCTCCCGGTAAGGCCGGCCCCAAGACCCAGGCGCTGAAGAAGATATAGTTCTTATAAGTTTTCGTAAGTTCTTATATTTCCCTAATAATCGGAAAATGGTATCAATATGAATGTTCTACAAAAAATGCGCTTGATTGCCGCTATATTGCTTGCTGGATTGTTACTTTCCTGTTCCAATGCTTCCGATGTCCTAAGCGAAGACTCCAATCCCTTATCTGCACAGATTGAAGGAATGTGGTGGGGCCTTATCGATAGCACGGGCACTTATGTTTCTGGGAAAGACACCTTGGAATATACGCGAATAGGTCATGCCCTCCAGTTTGGCAAAGATGGCTCGGGTTATGCCGTTACCTTGTTTTTTAACGACGAGAGCGGAGAACCAATCAACCTTATGGGTGGCAAGAACTTCGCACAGCTTACTTACAAATCATCCTCAAATGGTGAAATTAAGGCGTCTTTTGATAAAGCCTATTCGTATTATGCCGATTTCTATAAGGCTTGGAATCTTGAATACGCAGACAGTTGCATTAGCGTTAACGATGGGAAGTCTACATTCTATTTAAAACGAGTCGACGAAACAATGGCCGCCCAGATACAGGAGTGGGATCAAACCGCTAACGGTGGTGCTGCAGCCGACAACTACAACATCAACGAAGTTGATTTCACGCAATCGAATTGGCGTAATCAAGAGGCAATCTATATATACGATGGTATAGGCATGGATGCAACCGATGCTAAAAATCGTAGTGGCTATACGTTGGTGAATATGCCCTGGTACGAGGGCCCCAAGTCGGTGAACCTGCCTGAAGGATTTACCGATGATATCACGCCCGAAAACGGATGGGAGTGGGTGATGAACCTCTGTGGCAATCGAAGCAGCACAAATAACAACTTCTTCGCTGTCTACAACAAATATACGGGCATCCTGCGTTTCTTCTACTATATGCCCAACAACTACAATACGGGTAACGATCACGTTTGGCAGGTGTCGATGACTGATCAGCTAGCCCAGAGCTCCACCATACGTTACGGGCTTCCTTTCGATAGAAAAATCGTTGACAAGGCGGCCATAGATCAGGTGGGCAAGGGCACCATTGTGGAATATATCTCTCCCTGGGTCGATTACCTTACCCCCGACGGACTGATCATGCCTAATGTTGGATGGTGGGCGTTTGATGTGGATCTTTCTGTGTACCGCGATATCAATACAAGCAGTAGCGAGAACATTCGGTTGCAAATGCGCACCTGGAATGTGGAACACGTTTCTCTTAGCAGTACGCTGGCTGCTAATATTGAAGGTTCCATCAAGGCTAAAATTGATTTGCTGAAGTCCCAGCACATCAACAATTCCGCAATGGGTTATCTCGGTATGCTTGGCAGCATGGGCGGTAGCATGTATGGTGCCATTTCGAAACTCAAGGAAGGCAAGGCTGGCGAAGCGTTTTCTTCTATTATTGATTTTGGCAAGACTACGGCAAATCTGTTTGGTATCAAGACAGAGGATGCCCAAGACATTAATGGAACGATGGATGGCACAATCAACCTTGCCATGACGGGCAACATCAACACTGAGGGCTTTATCAAATACGCCAAGGCGGCTGTTGGCGTAGCGGCCCCTACAATGCAGTGGAAGGACTTCCGCAACAATGGATCCCACATTGGTGAAGGAATCTGGAATATAGAGTCTGCCCCTGTCGTGTATTACACGGATGGCTATGTTGACTGGAAAACGGAAGACAAGTGGACTACGAGCACTTGGTATGACAATGAATTGCCGCCTTACACAGGTGAATATCAACATTACCGGAAATACACAAGGCATTTGAGCCCATTTGGTGGCATGATGCCCAATATGAGTACCAGCAAGCACCCCCACTATGGACACATTGCTTTCTTTGATCCCAGCAGCATCAAGCTGAAATTGAATCCCAATGTGTTTACTCAGGAAGAGATTAAAAATGCAAAGGTCTATGCAATTTGTGGCGTACGCAAAGGCGTAAAGTATGGCAGTACCGATGGCTATCGCAAGGCCCAGGGCCTGAGTGGAAGCGGATTTAGTGTAGAAAATACCTATCCGTTTATTAACCGTCCCTATACAGAGGCACCCTTCGATGCACTATCTGGCCGCAAAGACAAGATGGGCTTGCAAAGTGCCAAGACGTTTGCTGCAGAGGGCTATAATGGCGTTTCTTATGGTTTGTTTGGTCGTGGTGACAATGATTACCTGATTGAGCCGCAGTACCTCAGCAATGGCTCCGGCACGAACACGATGCCGCCTTATGAGGTTACCGTCTCTGTGGTGGTTACTCATGAGGGCAAGCCTATCGTCTATAGCCGTACCTATTTGCCAGAGTATAAATTTATGAGCTTGGCGAATATGGAGAGCGAGGTTAGTCGCATTAAGAATGGAAAACCGGCTGAATACGATGCTGACATGTATGGCGAACAGATGGCGCACTTGAGCGATGTATTGAAATGGGTCCAGCGTACTCCGCATCCCATAATCGGAACTCCATTTGCTTCTAATATTATTTATGCGACTACTGGCGATGATGGATGGCATTGGGCAAAAATATTTCGCAAACAAGATGATGAGAATGGATCCTTCGCGAACCTTTTTGATGGCAACACAAATACGGAATGGATAACATGCGATAAGGACGCATGGCGGTATTATAGCGGTGGCAGGTCTGTTGCCAATGATTCATATGTCTGGTTTGCCGAATTCGAGACCCATTTCCCAGTCACTCCCAAGAGCTGGACTCTTTGGAATGCCGTCAATGGCGATATCGGCCCCCGCAATCCCAGTCACGCCGCACTTTATGGGAAAAGAAATCAAAACGATAATTGGGTCATGCTCGACAACGAATACCCCTATGCCCCTATGCCAACTGTACACGGCAGCAATACCTTCGGCTTTAATACTCAAAAGCCCCAAGATATGAAGTATTTCCGCCTAGAGGTGTTTGGAAACCAGGGCGACCCCGTTCTTGGCCTTTCCGAACTGATATTCAATTACGAAGATTAGACCCCAGAAAAGTTTTTCAAGTATAAAACGAAAAACACCCCGTCACTCATCGTGACGGGGCGTTTTTGTATAGGGACGACGCCCGCTTCTAAAGCAAAAAGGCCCCGTTCTTTCGAACGGGGGCCTTTCTTGATGCCGTAGCACTGATTACAGGCTAATCAACCCTTCGGTATCCTTAGACATGGCGTCATAGAATGCGTAGCGGGCGTCCACTTCCTTCTGGAGGTCGTCGGCGAGCTTCTTGGCCACTTCCGGATTGCTACGGGTGAGCTGCTTGTAGCGGTTTTCGGTGTAGATGTATTCCGCAACCGGGATTGTCGGCTTCTTGGAGT
>DGRZ01000090.1 GCA_002391195.1 Fibrobacter sp. UBA4375
ATTGATTGCCGCTAATTGAATAAACATGTATTTATCGGATGTAGTGTCAAAACATATATGATGTAACCGCTGCATTACTTTAATGGCGTATTCAGGCAAGCAACGATCAAGTTCATCGACTACGATAATGACGTTTTCAAATACATCTTTGCTTTCTGACAGGACATTAGTTAATTGTAAAAGATTTTCGCGAACCGCTGCTAAAGCATCTTTTAACGATTGATTCTTGTCAAAATCTTTTGATATAGCAGGAGCTTTGTCTGCGGCTATTGCTTTTTTCCCGGATTTTAAAAATTCGTTAAAACCGATACCGAACTTATTTGTTAAGATAGTCGATATTACTTCGGCGAAAAATTTTAGTGCAATTTGTATTCTGTCTTTTTTATTCTTATCCGGAATATTTTCTTGCAACTGATTCAGTTTATCAATTATAACGGAGAGTATGGCTACAAGTGGTTCTTCGTAGTATTCGTTTTCCCAACAGTTGTAGTGAATCACCAAATAATTCTTCAACTCGAGTTTTTGCTCAAGTTCTTTCAAAATCCACGATTTGCCACAGCCCCATTTCCCATCAATCGCAAATGAGAAACCTTCGTGTGCACTGTTTTTTTGCGTGATTATATTGTCAAGTAATGAGACAAACGACCCACGCCCAAGCATATCCTGTTGCATAATTGTATACCTTTTTTTATTCAATATAGTTTGTTTTTGCAAAGATATTTTGCGTAACGAATGGTCATTTGCGTGAGAGAAGCGCCCAAAAGATTTTGAATAAAATCAATCACCTCTTGACAATCGTCATCCAGTAATCTATATTTCTTAGTGCTCAAGTGTACACTTGTGCGCTTTGGGCGACAAACAAATAAGCCCCGCCTTTTTATGCTTGTAGGCGGAGAGGAGTAAAGATGAGTGAAAAAGAATGGTCAAATTCGGCCTCAAATCCGCAAATTAGCGGTCAAATGTATTGCATTTGTATTGAAAATGAATTAGATTTGTATAAAAACGAGGTAATTCATATGGCAAATGCAGTTTTACAGACGAGAATAGACAAGGCCACTAAGGATGAGGCCGAGCAGTTGTTTGAATCGCTTGGTCTAGATATCACTACGGCTATTAGACTGTTCTTGAAACAGGCGATTAACCAGCGCTGCATCCCTTTTGATATTGTTCCTCCTCAACGCGAGTTCTCCGATTCGACGTTAGCCGCCATTGAAGAGGCTAAAAGCCTTGCTAGGAATCCTAGAGCGAAAAGGTATTCTTCTGCAAAGGAACTCCTAGAGGATTGCAAGTAATGGTCTATGAGCTTATTAAGACTTCTCGCTTTAGGGCTGGCGTAAAGCTTGCGCGAAAGCGAGGGCTAGACATTTCACTTCTGGAAGATGTCATTGAAAAATTGCGGCTAGATCAACCTCTTGAAGCAAAGCATCATAACCATGAATTGTCGGGGAATTTCAAGGGTGTATGGGAATGCCATATTCAACCGGATTGGCTGTTGCTTTACTTGAAGGATAATGGTGTGCTTGTGCTGACTCTGGTCGATACGGGAACGCACAGCGATATCTTTAAGAAATGACAGCAATCGCCTTATTAAGTAACACTTTTAACCCCGTCAGGTGTTATAATGGCAAATAGGTCCGCCTATTTGCTATTTTTGTCTGAAATTCGAGAATCGTTTGTTGAAAGTCTGGTCATACATCGTCTTTTTGTTGTCTCTGGCGGCCTCTCTTGCTTTTGCGCAAGGGACGGCAGGTTCCGCGCAGTCCGTTCCCGGCTCTGCAACAGCAGACTCTGCAAAGGCCACGGGCATCGTCTTCAACGGCGTGGTGCAGGATTCCTCCTTTGCCGTGGGCGAAAAGCTCAACGTTGAAATTCTCGAGTCCGGCGAGGCGCTCCAGACCACCGTGGGCACGCCTTTCAGCGTGATTCTCCCCGAAGATACCCTCTGGAATATCTGCGTTACTAACTCCGACACGGCTGGCGCCGAAAAGGAAAAATGCTACGAACTCAAGTATGTCGGCGCAGAACGCGCCTTTTCACAGACCCTGGGCGACGGGTTTGCTTTGGGTGATTCTGTTAAGGTTGGTGAGCCTGCCGAACCAACCTCAGTTCCGTTATCGGCCCTTCGGCAAGCTCAGGGACCTGATTCTACGCAGTCTAAAGACATGAACGTTGATTCCCTCCTTGCCGCAGGCAACAATGGCAAGGTCACCGAACTCAAGAAGGTGGTGGTGCAGCTGCGGCGCCGCCCCAAGCGCAGCCCCGGCGAGTCCGTGGTGTCGGCCAAGTCCATCAAGCGCATGCCGAGCCTCGCCGAGGCCGACGTCATCAAGAGTATCCAGGCCCTCCCGGGAGTGGTCGCCAGTTCCGATTTCAGTTCCAAGATTTACGTTCGAGGCGGCGCCGCGGACCAGAACCTGTTTCTGTTCGACAACGCCGTGGTCTATTCTCCGGTTCATTTCTTCGGACTATTCAGCACCTTCCTTGTAGAAGGTATCGACGATGTGAAGTTCTACAAGAGCGGTTTTCCGGCCCAATACGGCAACCGCCTGAGTTCGGTCTTGAAGATGGACGGCCGTGCAGGCGGACAAGACTCTGTTGATGAATGGTTCAGCAAGAGCAGTATCAAGATAAGCACCTTCGCCGCCCAGCTCCATACCGAAGGCCATCAGGGCCCCGCCCGCTGGGTAGTGGCGGGGCGCACCACCTACATCGGCTATGTGCTGGACCTGTGCAACGCCATCGGGCTTCTGGACCTTGATCTGGACTATGAGTTTACGGACCTGCAGGGAACGTTCCTGTACAATTTGACGGACGATACCCGATTCAAGTTCAGCTTTTATGTAGGCAAGGACGTGCTGGCCTTTGACCCCCTTTACGTGGACTGGGGGAACGTGGCGATTCCTCTCGGGATTTACCACCGCTTCAACGGCAACTGGGATTACAATTCCACATACGCATTCAGCCGCTTTTACCAGAACATGGAAATATCGGACCTGATGTCCATCAGCATGAACCTGATGACCTTTTCGGGCAAGCAGTGGCTCAACTACCGCGGCGTCAAGGACCACGTGATAACCGGCGGCTACGAACTGGAATATACCTACGACCGCCTGGGTGAACGGGTTTCTGACACCAAACTGGAAGACAAGCAGAGGCCTTTCCACCATGTGGGCTACCTGCAAGATGCCTGGAAGGTTACTCCCGATTATTTGCTGCAATACGGTGCGCGATTCAACTACCAGACGGCGGCCAAGCATTTTGGCGTAGAACCCAGGGCGTCCTTGACTGTGAACCTGGACGAAACCAAGACGGTTGAATTTTATGGTGGTTACTATTTGCAATACTTGAATTCCATCATGTTCAGCGATCAGGAAACCTTGAACGAGTTTTACTACCCGGCCACCACGGACAATTACGGCAAGCAGATGAAACCCGCTTCGTCGTGGCTGTTTGCCACGGAATACAGCCACAGGAATTTGTTCGACGGCTACGACGCCACCGTCGGGCTCTATTACAAGACCCAGAGTGACCTCAAGACATTTGCCATGGATTCGGACTCCACCGAAGACGACAGCGAGGCCTCTGCCAATTCCCAAAGCATGGTCATGGCGGATTATTTCGGCACGGCGTCGGGTTATTCTTTCGGTTACGAGCTCTCGCTCCGCAAGGATAGGGGCTGGTGGTTTGGCGGAATCAACTGGAGCCAGAGCATAAGCGTTATCCGCTCCGACGACGGAACCAAGGCCTATTACCCCAGCTGGCATCAGCCCTACGCCCTGAAGCTAGACGCGGGCATCAACTGGAAAGGCGACGAGGATGCCCTGAAAAAGCACCCGGTCAAGGGCCGCTATTTCCGCTCCTCCATTGCCCTCAAGTATTCCGCGGGCATGCCCATCACGGGATACAAGGGGTATTTCTATCGGGAAGATTTGGGAAACAGGAATTATTCCGACGACATCGTGGTGGTTCAGGGGAGTCGCAATGCGGAGAGGCAAACCGACTACTTCCGCGTAGATGTGAAGGTCATCGATATCGGCCGCGAAAACAAGTGGAACTTCAGCTGGACCATCATCAACCTGACCAACCACGACAACATGTTCTACTCCTTCTACGACACCCGCGAGAACCCGCCTGAATACAACGAAATCTACCAGTTCCCCTTTTTACCGATTATGCTGAGTTATGAGTATTATTTCTAGACGAGAGACGAGAGGCGAGAGACGAGAGATAGAATGTAGAACCGTCATGGCGGACCAGATCCGCCATCTGGTTGTTGTTTCTTTGGTGGGTCTTCTCGCTGCCTGCGGGGATTTTCATGGGCCCTGGGAATACTACCCCCACACCACGGAAATCTATGCAGGCGTTTACACCTACGGATACATTATAGAGGGCGAGTCCTCGCGAATCTGTTTTTCCAAGATGTATGAACTGGAAGAATCCTCGGCAGAAAACTTCGCGTTCTATGACAGCGCCAAGGTGACCGTCCTCGACACCACGGCAAAATCCGCTCCCGTGCAGCTTGTCCCCGAAACGGGTAAGCCCAACTGTTTTGTGGCGGATTCGTCGTCGGGGCTTGTGGGCAAGGCGGGCGATTCCTACAAGATGGAGGCGTTTTTTAAGTGGGACAGTTCCGGCGAAAAGGTTTCTACCACCTATAAGGCTGTTGCTACTATCCCCAAGAAATTCTCTGTCAAGAAGGTGAAAATCCCCCAGCAAGATGGCAAGACCAAGGATGTGGCCTTGAACGGCAAAGGGTTTGAAACGAAATTCTTGACGTTCCCCAGGGACATGGATATCTACAAGTTCTACACCGAGCACGACAAGGATTTGGGCGGTGTGCTGGTGACGCTGACCTACGACAACGTGAACGGTGGCGAATCCATGAACACCACCATCCACAAGATGCTTTCTAACTTTGCGGACAAGGATTCCGCCGGCTTTGTATTCTCCCTGAGCAATAGCCTTGAAAATACCAAGAGGCTGGGGTACAACGACAATTGGACCATAGGCGGCTACAACAGCGCCGACACCATTTTCGTGTCGAACCTCTCTTTCCCCATAGGGGAATCGGTGCTCCATTTTTATGCCACCGACAGCGCCTACATGGATTACGAGGACTATGTTTTGGAAGCTCTGGAAGACCCCCGGGTGGTTCCCGTGTCCAACATCGAAAACGGCATGGGCGTTTTTTCGGGCATGAAACGGGTGGATATTCCCGTAAAAATCAAGGGCGATGACTACCTGGAATTTGAATACATCAGGAGCGCCTCCTGCAAGCAGGCCGGCGACGACCCCGATGACAAGGAGGGCTGGAAAAACAGGGCCTGCAGGCTGTACCAGGATGTCTATTGCTCTGGAATGCCATATGGGGATTCGGCAACCGGCGGCACAGATTTGGTTACTGCCAATTCGAAGGCTGGTGCCTATTTTGCGGAAGGCGACTACCTGGTGAACGAGACCTGCTACCCCTCCCTGGTCAAGGCCGCCATGATGCTGGATACGACCAAGTGGTCCGTGTTCCTGCCCGATACGATTGATGCCAAGGACAAGTCAAACGCCTACGCCGACGGCCTCAAGCGCTACTGTGTGGCAAACAACTTCGAAAGCAACAAGATTGCGGACTGTTCAAGCCTCAAGAAGGACTGCCTGGAAAGCACCGAAAAGAACGACTGCCTGGAGTATTTCTGGGAATGGTGCGCCGACAGGGACTGGGATTACGGGAGATTCCCCCAGTGTAAATCCGCCCTGGTGAGCCGCTACTACATACAAAAACAAAAATCCCCCGTCTTGGCGAGGGAGGTGAAGCTGATTTGTAAGCAGGACAAGCCTCTGGTTTGCAAAAACTGGTAGGCGGACTACACCAGGTCCCAGCCGCCGAAACCGCGGATGTCGGCGACACCACCGGCAAAAGGCGGATAAGCGGGTAGGGCGAGGTCAATGCCGCTGCCTTGTTCACTACGGGGCGCATGCCTAGGCCGAGCAAGGTCGAATAAGGCGACCTGCCCGCTAGTGAGCTGCACGTCGTTGCCGTCCTTTACGCTGGGGAAGATAAAGTCAAATGCATAATTTTCATTAAATTAATAACTAATCTTGATTGTTTGGTGAAAATGGATGGATTGGCTGCATTTTGCCGTATCGAAACGGCTATGAGGGGTGTTCCTTTTTTTGTATCTTGTAAAAAGTTGAGTTTTTAAAAATAGGAGGTTTCGTATGCAGTCAAGACTCAAAGAAGCCGTTGTGCTCGCCGTCGCCATTCTTGGGCTGGGCGCTTTCCTCTATTGCGCCATGATCCACGTGAAGGACCGTGACCGCGTAGTGTTTGTGCGGGGGCTTGCCGAGCGTGAAGTTCCAGCCGATTACGTAATTTGGCCCATCGTGTTCAAGGAAGCGGGTAACGACCTTTCGGCCCTGTACGAGACGGTCCAGGCCAAGACTTTAGCCCTGGAAAAGTTCCTTCAGGATAATGGGGTTGCCAAGGAAGAAATCACCAAAGCATCTCCCGATATTATGGATACCCAGAGCGAACTGTATACCAGTGAAAAACGCCCCTTCCGCTATGTGGTGACCATGTCGCTTACGGTGGCCTCCAAGAATGTGGACAAGGTTCGCGAACTCATGGGCAAGCAGGGCGAGCTCTTGAAACAAGGAATCGCCTTTAGCGAAGGGGATTTCCGTTACCGCAAGATTTACAGCTTTAACGGGCTCAACGCCATCAAGCCCGAAATGATTGACGAGGCCAACAAGGACGCCCGTGCTGCTGCCGAAAAATTCGCCAAGGATTCCAGGAGCAAGCTGGGTAAAATCAAGACGGCAACCCAAGGGCTATTTTCTATTGAGGACCGTGACGAAAATACACCCTTTGTCAAGAAGGTTCGTGTGGTCACCAACGTGCAGTATTTCTTGGAAGACTAGTCGCTAACGGCGTGATTGAAAAATGAAGTTCAAGAGTATCGAAAAAATCCATTCCGGAAAGTTCATTACCCGTTACGACCTCCATTACGAAACGGCAAGTGGCAAGCCGGTTACCTACGAGATGATCAGCCGCGAACCGAACGTCAAGAGTATTGAAGACCTGCGTCGCCACAAAAATAACGCTGTGGTCCTGATAATGCACGACGAGTCAGGCGAAAAACTGCTGCTGTGCAAGGAATTCCGCATGGCGGTGGGGGAGCAGGTGGTGAATTTCCCTGCGGGACTCATAGACGAGGGCGAAACGGTAGAGCAGGCTGCTGCCCGTGAACTGCGAGAAGAAACGGGGCTAACCCTTCTGCGCATAGACGAAACCTGGAAAGAAAGTTATTCCGCCATCGGGTTTGCCAACGAGCTGAACGTGGTGGTGGTGGGAACGGCAGGCGGAAAAATCAGGCCCAGCGATTCCGAGCGTGAAGAAATCGATGCCGCCTGGTACAGCAAGGAACAAGTGCGGCATCTGCTAAAGACGGAGCGCTTTGCGGCCAGGACCCAGGCCTATTGTATTCTCTGGAGTAGAAGCTAGGTTTATTCCTTAACGCAGCGGATATAGGCCCACCTGTCTGGTGGATCTCCAGCAGACAACGCATGTAGTGGGTAAAGACGCCAAATTTTAAAAACGGCCCATATAATACCTAGATTCATCCAGTGGGCCGCATATTCCCTTTCTTCTTCAAATGTAGTGCTCTTTATGCCGATAGCGCCACCCCCCAATAGCACGTTGAAACCATAGGGGTCGTTTTGCATTTCGGGATATGATTCGTCACTGATGGATGCAAGCAGTTTGTTCCACTCTTTTTTTGTCGGTATCCTCCAGCCCGTGGGGCATGCCTTTTCGACGCTTTTGTAACCGTAGAGTCTTCCGTATCTTTTGCACTTGTCTGGATTGTCGTCGTAACAGCGGCTTATATCAATTTCATAGTTGAGGTTTTCGGCCATCCAGGTCAGGGTGCCGATTTTTACCGTTTTGTAGACTTTGCCGTCACGTTCGTCTTTAAGAGAATCCCTTACAACTGTACTGGGGTCCACGGGATCGCCGCTACCACCAAAGTCCGAAACCCACTCGCCTTCCTCGCAGGCGTAAGTGTCAAAGATGGTGTCCCGTGGCACCTTGTACATTTGGCCCTCTTTTTCGGCGGTACATTCGCCGGCTTCCTCTATGGACTTTAGGGTTTCAATATCTTCGCTAGAATTGCTGCTGGAACTGTCGTCGGAGCAGGCGGTAAACAGGAGCCCGGAAAGGGCGATGGTCAATGCGGCGCAGGCCGCGCTATGGAAACAATTGGTCCTAAACATAGATTTACCTTTGTGCGCAATATAGAAATATGGGGCAAAAGTTGATTATTTCCAGTGTGGCGGTGACATTTTTTCCAGGTTCCGGTGTTTTAAATATGTAATTTTGGTGCAACTTAACACAGAAGAATATGACAAGATTGAATTTTTTGCCCTTTGTCCTTTTGGTGCTGTTCCTTTCGGGATTGGCCCTTGCCGATTACGATTCGGAAATCCGAGACCTGAAACAGCAAAAGGAAAAGCTGAATTCCGAAATCCAGAAGCTGACCCGGCAGATTGCCTCTACGGATTCCCTGCTCAAGGCGGATGATTCCCGCTACAAGAAGTTGCAGGCCCGCTACAGCGAAGATTCGGAGCGCCGCCGTGCCGAAATCGACAGCCTGAACGTGAAAATCCGGGGCGTGGCCGCCCAGCTGCAAGAAGAACGGCAGAAACAGGCCCACGCCAAGAACCGAAACGACAATGTGGCAGCCAAGCGCAAGGCCTTGCGTTCGGCCATGCTTTCTATATGCAAGCAGCTGGAACGGCAGGTGGCCATGACGGTGCCTTGGGAACGGGATGCCAGGCTGGAACGGGTCCGCTCACTCGCTCGGGATATCGAAAGCGGGAGCGCCGCCGAAGAAGAAAGTTTTTCCCGTATCAAGGCGGTTATCCAGCAAGAAATCAAGTTCGGCGACGAGGTGGCCATTGTGAACGCGCCCCTTACCCGCAAGAACGGCGAATTGATTAACGCCCAGATTCTGCGGATTGGTAACCAGTGGATGGTCTATAGCGACGAAAACGGAACTGTTTACGGGAGCCTGGTACGCCGCGCAAGCAAGGGCAAAATCACCTACGAGTGGAACGAAAACCTGGAGCTGTGGGAACGTGAAATTATCCGCTACGCGATAGACGTGAAACTGGCCAAGAAACCGCCCCAGATTATCGCCATGCCTGTCACCCTTTCTGTGGTAGGAGGCGAGAGATGAATTCGGAATTCGGAATTCGGAATTCGGAATGGCTGTCAAGAACAATGATGGCTCTATTCCTGTTGTTTATTATGCCAAACCTCTCTTGGGGTGCCAAAAAGAAGGATGCCGAAGAGCAGGCCCGTATTCAGGACTCCCTGAAACAGGTAGAAATCCAGAACCTTCAGCGCGAAATCGAAAGCCTTGCCCGTATCCGCTTGCAAAAAGCCGACTCTCTAGAAAAACTGGAAGCGGCCCACTGGAGCAAGCGTTATGCCGAATCCCAGCTGACCGAGGAACATCAGGTGGAGACCCGCGAACTGGACGGTCGCTACACAAAGCTCTCTACGGATCTGGGCCGCGTAAGCGAAGAAGTCCAGGCCAGCAAGGATGTTACCGCCGAAGCCGAAGAAACGGCCAAGGCCGAAGAAGATGCCTTCGAGGCTTTTAATACCCAGGTGAGACTTTCCATAGACAAGTCCCTGGACGAGATTACGGGAGATTACCCCGTGGGCATGGGGGAAAGGCTCCTTTCCCTGAACAAGGCCCAGCGGGAAATGGCAAAGAAAAAGCCGAACACCTTGCCTGCCCTGAGGTATTATCTGAACGATCTGCTCGCCCGACACGAGATGACCTACACCCAGTCTTTCGGTCCTGAAAAGTCCCAGGTGGGGAGCCGCACCGATGTGGAGGTTTACCGCATGCGTCTCGGGACGGTGTTCCTGGGCGAGGCGGCTACGGACAACGGTGAGATTCAGGCGCTCCTGCGGACAGGCGCCTTGCAGGGCAAGCGCTACGAATGGAATGCCACGCTCCCTGCCGACATGGCGGAATCGATTCGTGCAGCCATCAACAACGCCTATTCGGGACTTTCCAAGTCGAACACGGTCCAGGTGGATGTCCCGATGGACTTGCTTCAGAACAAGGCCATCAAGAATTCTATCAGCAACAAGGGCGACGAATCGCTCAAGACGCAGTTTGCGGAATGGTTCAAGAAGGGCGGCATCGTGATGTACCCGCTCTTTTTGGTGGCGTTCTTTGCCTTGCTCCTGGCAGCGGAGCGCTTTGTTGTGCTCATGTATCGTGGGCATTTGGGCAAGCGTTTCATGGCGCGCCTGAACATGCTCGTTCAGAACACCCGTTACGAGGAGGCCGCCAATCTGTGCCTGCAGCGCGGCACGAGTCTTGCCATGGTTCTTTTTGCGGTGCTCAACAAGGCAAACGACACCCGTGAAAATGCGGAACGTTCCTTGCAAGAGGCCCTGCTTCGGGAACAACCCAAACTGGAACGCCGCATGGGACTCTTGGCCGCCATGGGCACCATCGCTCCGCTTCTTGGACTTTTGGGAACGGTGACGGGTATTATCACCTTGTTCACCGTCATTACCGAGGTGGGCACCAACGACGCCCGCGTACTTGCCGGCGGTATCTCCGAAGCCCTGGTCACTACGGAAACTGGCCTTGTCATCGCCATTCCCGTGATGATCATTCACGGACTTCTGAGTGAAAAAATCGAGAAGGTCACCAGCGAACTTTACATGCAGAGCATGGCCCTACTGAACAGGATTTTCGACAAGGAAAAATGAGCAATTCCTTCTACGTATTCGTTGAATCCCTAAAAAGCACGTACCAGGCCGGTGGTGTGGTAATGCTCCCCATTCTGCTGGTGGGAACTGTCGGATTCTACTACCTGTTTTACAGCTGGTTCCGTATCGGCTCTGACTTTTTCAGGCAAGATGTCCAGAAGGTTATCAAGAACCTGCGTCACGACCTGAATGAAGGCGGTGTCGAAAAGGCCATGTCCCGGTTGGAAAAACGCCGTGGAATTTTGGCCAGCGAACTCCGTTACGCCATTGAACATGCGCAAAAGAATCCCAAAGGATTCCGCGACATTATGCAGGTGCGCATGCTGGGAACGCTACGCCACATGGAAAAGGGAAGCCACATCGTGGCGGTAATGGCGGCGGCAGCCCCGCTGCTAGGCCTTTTGGGGACGGTTACAGGCATGGTCTCCACCTTCGAGGTAATTACCCTGTATGGAAACCAGAACCCGGTCCTCATGGCCGACGGAATTTCGGAAGCCCTTATTTCTACCCAGAGCGGGCTCCTGGTGGCGTTCCCCTTGACCTTGCTGAAGCAGCGCCTGGATGAACGTGTAGAAATTTTGACCCAGGACTTGAAACTCGGGGCCACGATTATTGACAATTATTTTGTAGGGTAATTATGGAATTTAACCTGCCGAGCAGAAAGAAAAAGGATATGGGCATCGAGATGGGCCCCCTGATGGACATCGTGTTCATCTTGCTGATCTTTTTTGTGGTCACGTCGTCCTTTACCCGCGAAACCGGCGTAGATGTGACCAAGCCACAGGCCCAGACGGCAAGCCAGCTGGAAAAGGAAAACCTGCTCATCGCCATTACCCGCGAAGGAACCATCCACATGAACGAACGCCAGGTGGACTTGGCAAGCCTGCAGGATATCCTGAAACAGTCCCTCTCGAAAAATCCCGACAGGGAGGCTGTGGTCATTGCCGACAAGGGCGCGGAAACAGGCGTGCTGGTGCAGGTCATTGACATGTGCAATCTGGCCGGAGTCAAGAAGGTGTCCATTGCGGCCCAAGCGGAATAGTTTCGAACCTCGAACCTCGAGCCTCGTGCCCCATAACTACAATGCGTAAGATTCTAAGGAAAATAATCAAGCGGTCTCTGCTTCTCCTGGCGGCGGTGCTTTGTAGCCTGCTGCTGGTATTTTCCGTGACTCTTGCCAACATGTTTCTGACCGGGAAAATCTTCCACGAAAAAAAGTACACCAAGACGGAAGTCTCCGTAAAGAAGGTGGAAGAAATGGAAAAGAAGGTGGAAAAGAAAAAGCCTTCCCGCAAGCCGGAACGGCAAAAGACCACCTCCCGCACGCCCAAGGCGGGCCCGCGTCTTGCCATGAACCTGGGGGTGGCTTCGGGGACGGCAGGGGCAGCCATTAACGAGGAACTGGTGGCGGATTTCCGCGGGGGCGCCATGTCCAGCGAAAAGGGCGATGTAGATAAAAAACCCGAAAGCAAATCCATGCCCAATTTCCAGGTGCCGCCGCAAATTCGGGACCGGGAAATCGACGCTTCGCTCCGCCTGAGTTTCTGTGTAGACGTGGGCGGGCGGGCCTATGATATCCGCATTATCGAGGAATCCCCTGCGGGTTCCGGGCTTGCCGCCGCCGGTCGCGAGGCTCTTAGTCGCATGACTTTTGCCCCTGCAGAAAAAGACGGCAAGGCGGTGGCGTTTTGCGGAATGGAACAGCCTTTCGAGGTGAAGTTTAGGGACTGATTTAGACGAAAGAACGGCACTGCGTGCCTACAGACGAGAGACGAAAGATTTATAATGACGCTTTGCGCAAAGAGCTTGAAAAAGATGAAGAAAGTGAAGTTGAGCATATTCGATTGGTTGTGCTGCGGGTTTCGTTCAGCATCACTCTCGTCTCTCGTCTCTCGTCTCTCGTCTATTTTCTTTCTTGCCATTCCTGTTTTTGCTGCGCAGTCTTCTTATGACCTGCTGGAACGCGCCAACGCCCTTTACCGCAACGGGAAATTCAACCAGGCCATCATCCTGTATCACAAGGCCGAAGAACGCGGTGCCGATCCCACGGCCACAAGTTTCAATATCGCCAACAGTTATTACCAGATGGAAAAATACCCCGAGGCGGCGGCCGCCTACCGCAAGGCGGTGGATTTTTCAGACGGGGCGTTTTCCCCTGCGCTGTTCAACATGGCCAGCGTCTATTTCCGCCTGAAGCAATATCCCGAATGTATCGCCGCTTACCACAGGGCGCTGAAGCTGGAGCCGAACAACATTTCGGGATGGCTCTACCTGGGGGAGGCCTACAGCAAGGTAGGCGACAAGGTGGGGGCGCTCCGTTCGGTAGAAAAGGCCTACCAACTGGACCCTGACAACCTGAGCATCGTCTATCAGCTTTCGGAGGCGAACATCGCCATGGACGATTACGACCGGGCTGTAGAAATTGTCCGCAAAGGCTACACGGCACACCCCGAAGAGGTGGATTTTCTGGTCTATCTTGGGGATGTTTTCCGCATGAACAAACAGTATGAGCAGAGTGCGGGTCATTACCGCGAAGCCCTGGGCGTGCGCCCTGACGACGTGAATGTCATGTACAAGCTGGCCGATGTCTTGGCCGAAGACAACAAGCCCTTTGTGGCCATGGACATCCTGAACAACATCTTACAAATCAAGCCGGACTTTTCCGACGCCGCCATTTTCCTCGGGAACCTGGCCTACGATACCAAGTTCCTGGACCGTGCTGAATATGCTTACGAACTAGCGGCCAAAAAAGGAAACGCCGAAGCTATTTATGGTCTCAAGAATATGGCTTACGATGCCATGGCGAAAAAGCGTACCGACGAGGCCCGCCGCCTATTGCTGCTGGCCCAGAAGTACTACCCCAATGACCAGTCCCTAAAGGCGGACTTGCTGGAACTGGAACAGTAGTTCGCCAGTTTTACAAAAGCTACACCGCCGAAAGCAGCAGAATAGCCAGCACCTGCCCGCTTAAAATTCGGAGCAGCATGGTGAGCGGATAGACTGACGCATACCCGATGTTCACCGCTTCGCTGTCAGCCTGGCTGTTGGCAAAGGCCAGGGCCGGCGGGTCCGTGGTAGCGCCTGCCAGCACGCCGCAGAGCGAAAGGTAGTTCACCTTGAAAACCAGGTGCCCCACCACTGCCATGATGGCAAGTGGGAAGAAGGTGATGATGGCCGCAAGCCCCATGTAGTAGAGCCCGTCGCCGTTCAGGAGCACTTCGAAGAATTTGATGCCTGCGTTCAGGCCCACGCAGCTCAGGAAAAGCGTAAGGCCGAACTCACGGAGCATCAGGTTTGCGCTGTTGGCCATGAAAAAGTTCAGGGGCCCGATCTTGCGCTTGCGGCTTAACAGGATGGCCACAATCAGCGGGCCACCGGCAAGCCCCAGCTTTAGCGGGGTAGGCATCCCGGGAATGGCGAAGGGAATGCTTCCTACGATGACTCCCAAGTAAATGCCCAAGAACGCGGGCAGGATTTCGGGATGGTCCAGGGCGGTGAGGGAGTTGCCCAGTTTTTTCGCGACGATGTCGAGTCCAGAGGCGGGGCCTACGATTTTCAGCTTGTCGGCAAACTTGATGCGCAAATCCAGTCGGCCCGTAAACTTGAACCCGCTCCGGGTCACGCGACTTACGGTCACGCCAAAGCGTTCCGCCAGAGCCAAGGAGCCGATGGTGCGGCCCAGTATTTTCTTGTTGGTCACGAGTACGGTCCTCACCTGGATGGGTTCCGTATTCTTGGCGGGAATGGCGGTGATGGGCGTGTCCAGGCGCTTGCCGATAATCTTTTCCATGGCGGCTACGGCCTCGGGCATGCCTACGATGTGCACCTTGTCGCCTTTCTCGATGACGGTCTTTCCGTTGGGGGTAAAGATGTTTTCGCCCCGCAAGAGTCGGGTCACCACCACGCCGCTAGAAATCAGGTCAGGGATTTCTTTCAGCATGATTCCGTACAGATTCTGGTTATCCACCGTAAGGCTGCAGGATTCGATTTCCTTGCTGGTGGCGGCGATTTCGTCGGCATAGTCGGTTGCCGCCTTGGCGGGGTCCTGCCGGAACACGAGCCGCACGAGCAGCATCACGAGAATGATCCCGATGACGCCGAAGGGGTAGGCCACTGCATACCCGATTCCTGTCAGGGATGTATCCACGCCGGCGGCGGCAAATGCGGAATTGGCGGCTCCCAGCGAGGGCGTGTTGGTCACTGCACCGCAGAGCATGCCGATAAGTACGGGCACGTTGTCGTGCATGCTGGTAAAGAAGTAAAGGCAGAGGGTCACGATAACGCCAAGCAGCACAATCCCTACGGAAAGGATGTTCAGCACCAGTCCGTGCCTACGGATAGAATCCATGAAGCCTGGGCCTACCTGCATGCCGATGGTATAGACGAACAGGATAAGGCCGAACTCCTGGATAAAATGGAGCACATTTCCTTCGACGCGGAGTCCCAAGTGCCCAAGCAAGATGCCCACAAAGAGCGCTCCTGCACCGCCAAGGCTAATGCCCTTGACCTTGATTTTTCCGACCATGAGGCCGACTGCCGCCGTGAGGGCAATCGCCACAACTTGTTGCCCTACCGAGGGCTGGGTGAATAGATTGATAAGCCAGGTCATTGTTTTTTTTTGGAGCGTGTCATCCTCGCGAAGGCGAGGATCTGCTTGAGGAAAAAGTGGTCAGTGATTAGTGGTTAGGCTGTAGGTCACAAGAAGTGTCATCCTGAAAAATAACAACTAACTCCACCGGAGGGGTGTAGCTATTTCTTGATGCAGCGGACAGAGGCGAAAATGTTCTTGTTGAAGTGCTCGTAGGCGATTCCGGAGTCGGTAATGCGGACAAGGTAAGCCCTGGAATCGTCGTAGCTGTCGCTTGTCCAGAAGCTGGCGCTTACGCCCTTGTCGGCGAAGTTTCCGTCGTAGTACTTGAATCCGGCGAAGAGGGCGTTAAAACCGTTGGCGCTTTTGAGTGCAGCAGGCTCGCTTGTGCCGAAGGCCGCCTTGAAGTCTTCTACGGTGGGGAGCGCCCAACCGGTGGGGCATACGTTACCCGTTGCAGAGGCGAAGGTGTACAGGCGTCCGTCCGTATTGCAGTTGTCGTGGTTGTTGGCGTAGCACACGCTTGAATCCGGAGTAAACACGTCCAGGTTTTCGGCCATCCAGGTCTTTCCGCCCAGAGTTGCGGTCTTGTAGGTTTTTTCGGGGCAGGCGAGGGTGTGGCCGGCCTCGTTGTAGGCGCAGTCCCGGTTGTCGTTGCAGGCGGTAAAGGCGAGGGCGGTGAATGCGACGAGTGCTGTGGTGGCAAGTGTTTTAAGAATCGATTTCATGAGAACTCCTTTGAATGTGCCTTGGGGCTTTTTTGTTTTCGGTGACAAAGATAAAACATGATTCTGATATTGACTAATAAATTATTTTTTCATTTTTAATCACTTTTTTTGATGATTTTTTTAAAAATCTCTGTTTTACCCTTCTGTATCCTGATTTTATTGTTTATATTTGTGCTATAAAAATTTTTGATGAATTGGAGTTTTTATGGAACTGACCCATATCAAGTACTTTCTGGAAGTGGCCCGAACCGAACACGTGACCCAGAGCGCCAAGAACCTCTGCATTGTGCAGCCTGCGCTGACTCACGCCATCCACAAGCTAGAAGACGAACTGGGGGTCAAGCTTTTCAAGTCCAGCGGCCGTAACATCAAGCTTACCGAAGCGGGTGATTACTTCTACAAAAAGGTGAAGCCCCTTTACGAAGACATCGAGGCCTTGCCCGCCCGCCTTCGCGCCAAGTCCGACAAGCAGGCCATTACCGTGAGTCTCAAGGTCCTGGCGGCTTCTTCCTTTGTGACCAATGCGGTTATCCAGTACAAGAAAGACGCTCCGGCGCTCCGTTTCTACCTGGTGCAGAAAGAGGAATCGTCCCTGTACGACATTTCCATCCAGACTTTCGCCAACTACCGCCCGCAGGAAAATCCCGATGAAGAGGTTTTTGTCTGTTCCGAGAACATCTACCTTGCCGTACCCAATACGGCGGAATACAAGAAGCGGGACAGTATTTCGCTGCATGAACTGGGCGACACCAACTTTATCGGCCTGTACGGTTCCAAGCAGCTCCACACCATCTGCGAGGATTACTGTAAGCGCATAGGCTTCCAGGCCCACCTGATTTTTGAGAGCGACAACGCCCTCATGGTAAAAGACGCCATCGCAGGCGGCTTGGGTGTGGGATTCTGGCCCGAGTTCTCTTGGGGCAAGGTGGACAACCGCAGAATCAAGCTCCTGAAGATTACCGATATCGAATTCAAGCGCGACATTGTGGTGACACTCCTCCGCGGTAAGCAGGACAATTCCCACATCGAAGGATTCTACAAGTTCCTGGTCACCCAGCTGAGGCGTTCCGCTGGCCGCAAGAAAGAGCAGTAATAGCTATTTTTGGCAGCCATGGAAAACAACTCGACAGATTGTGCGGCAAAGCCAACTGCCTCCAAGCCGAACTACTTTCCGGCTATTGACGGGCTTAGGCTTTTGGCCAGCGTGAACATCGTGATGCTCCACCTGGGCAGTTCCAGCGCGCTGAATTACATGCAGGACTGCAAGTGGCTCATGCCCATCATCAGCGCTCCTGCCTTTGCGGCGGGCATCTTCTACGTGTTTGCGGGATTCTTGTTTGCAAGCAAGTTCAGCGATCCGGAACGGCGCATCCCCGTGATTCCCTTCATGTTCGCCCGCATCGCGAAACTCTACCGTCTGCATTTTTTCATGACGATTTTGATGTTCGTGGTGCTGGTCTTCAAGTTCAGCGGCTACACCCACCTGCCAGGCCTCCCTGAAATCGGCGACTGTGCCTCGGCGGGTCTTGCCAAGATGACCCACCCCTGGCGGAGCCTATTTTTGCACCTTACCCTCACCTGGTCCATTGTGCCTGACCTGGGCATGAAACTGAATGAGCCTTCTTGGTCACTGACCAGCTTTTTTATGTGCTACGCTATCACGCCCTGGTTCAGCCGCTGGCTTTTCCGCCAGAATTACCGCACGCTCTGGGTGCTGTTCGGCACGCTGTTTATCCCCGGAATTCTGTGGGCGGTTTTCTTCGGAGCTTCCGACAACCTGTGGTTCAGCGGCTACGAGGCCAAGTACCGTTTCTTCCACATCTTCGCTCCGGTCCGCATTTTTGAATACCTGTTCGGCATGGTGCTTTTCCGCCTGTACAGCGAGGGCGGTTTCGATTTCCTCAAGAAGAAATATGCAAGCGGAATTGCCCAGGCGGTGATTCTTGCCGCCATTTACGGGAGCCTGTTCCTGCTTCGGCCCGAATGGAACCCCGGCGTGAACTATTTCTTCCATCACAGCCTCCCGATTTTGCTCTACGGACTGTTCTTGCTTTCACTCCTGAGTGGCAAGGGATTTGCGGCCAGGTTCTTCTGCATTCCGCTGGTCCGCAAGGTGGGCCGCGCCAGTTTCTACCCCTACTTGATCCACCTGCCGATTATCACCATCGCCTGGGGCATTTGCAATCTGAACAAGCCCTTGAATACCTTGATCCTGATGGTCTTCATCTATACCGTCAGTACCCTGTACATGGAATTCAAGACCTGGCGCCGCAAGCGTGCCAAGGCGAAAGCGGTTGGGAATTAAGGGAAATACGCCTCCGGTACCTTTGTACATATCATTGTAAAATATTTGTCTTTTTATCAAATTACATATGATAAAAAAGGCGAAATTTTTATGAATTAGCACTTTTTGTATCATACAAAAGTAAATTTTAAAAATAGTGTTGCTAATTTGTGAAAAAATCGCAATTCTGTATTTTTTCATAATCCTTTTCCCCATTTTTTCGTTTATATTCATGGTATGGATTCTGTTATCACATACCAGGACTATCGGGCTTTTATGCAACAGTGGTTTGCAGAAAAAAAAGCCCGTTCCGCCATGACGTGGCGGGAGTTTGCGAAGCTGGCTGGCTTCAAGTCCCCGGTGTATCTCAAACTGGTATGCGAAGGAAAGTCAAGTCTGCGGGGTCAGGGTGTTTTGCGTGTAGCGCGGGCAATGGGATTGGAAGGCTTTGAACTGGCTTATTTCAAGTCCATGGTGGCGTTCAACCATGCAAATCGGGAAACTATAAGGCAAAAACATTTTGACGAGATGCAGGCCTTGGCAAAAGCCCATAAGGTAAATGTCCTTGGTCAGAATTCCATGAATTATTTTGAATTGTGGCAGAATCCGGTGCTTCGCGAATTGGTGCCCCACATGCCTGGTAAAAAGCCTAAGCAAATCGCCGTGGCGTGCATGCCCAAAATTTCGGCAAGGCAGGTATCCGAGACTCTCAAACGCCTAACGGATATGGGACTGCTCAAGAAGGTGGGCAAGGATACTTTTAAGCAGACTAGCAATACGGTTTCTACGGGAAAGATGGATTTTGTTCCGCTGGCGGTGCAGCAGATGCATTTACAGATGGGAAACTTTGCTTTGGATGCTATTAAGAATGTTCCCCTCTCTGAGCGCTCCGTATCGGGGCTTACCCTTGGGCTAACTCAAAAAACATTTCAGAAAATTGAGAAGGAACTGGCAGATTTTCGCAAGCGCATCATTGCCATTGCAACAGAAGACGATGACATGGAACGGGTCTACCGGCTCAATTTGCAACTGTTCCCTTTGACTTGGAATATCAAATCGAAAAAGGATTGAAAATGACAAAGTTTTTCAATATGGTCAACTACTCTATCATTGCATTTGCCGTGCTTTGTCTCTGCGGGTGTTCCGATGATGATAAGCATGCGGGCGGTGCGACAGAAGAGACGCAGATTGCCATTGAAGACAAGACCATTGCGGGTGTTTCCGAGAAGGGACCATTCGTGAACGGCTCTGCGGTACGTCTTTATGAGCTGAATTTTGAAACCCTTGGCCAGACAGGAAGGGCCTTTACGGGGAAGATTGCTAGCGATAGGGGCGATTTCCGCTATATGCATCTTAATCTGGAGTCTCAATATGTGCTCCTGGAAGCGAACGGTTTCTACCGTAACGAGGTGAGCGGTGAGAAATCAGCGGCTCCCATCACGCTGAATGCATTGGTAGATGTGTCTAACAAGGAAACGGCAAACATAAACCTGCTTACCCATTTGTCGTATGAACGTATGCAACATCTGGTGGATGACGGAGCTTCTGTGGCCGAGGCCAAAAAGCAGGCAGAGCAGGAAATCCTCAAGTCGTTCTACATTGAGGACGAATCCATCGGGGAATTCGAAGGTCTCTCCATATTCGAGGCAGGCAAGGGTAATGCGGCGCTACTAGCGATTAGCGTGCTCATGCAGGGTGATTTGAGTGAGGCGGAATTCTCGGAGCGGCTCGCCAATTATGCCTATGACATCGAGAAAGATGGCGTGTGGAATGATAGTACTGCAAAAACAAGTATTGCGGATTGGGCGAGTGTTGTCAGCGTAGATAATTACTATGCCAATATTCGCAAGAATATGGAAGAATGGAAACTCTCTGAAACTATTCCGGATTTCGAAAAGACTGTGGATAAGTTCTGGTGGGAAAACTATGGCCTCGGGGATTGCGATAAGGATGCGGAAGGTGTAATTAAGGAAAACCAGAACAAGGGAAGTGTACATAAGGACAAGAAATTTCTTTGCAAAAATCTGCGTTGGGTTTTCTCCATGGGGGAGAACTGGACTGTTTTTGATGATGCAGGCGATAGTGGAACCTCAAAAATAAAAATGGATCCAGGTGTATTCCCGATAAGGGCGGAATATTCTTTAGGTTTGACTAATCTGGAAAAAGGACTCCCGAATGTCTTAATCAAATATTTTTTGAATAAGGATTCTTCAACGGAGGATATTTCTGGATGTGCTGCTCTTAAGTATTCCTACAAAGGGGCTAGCCATTATTTTGAGGTACAAACTCCATCAATAACGGACTACGGATATTTTTATGTGTGGGCAGAAGCGTCCGATGTTTGGAAAGAGCAAACTTTAAAATGGAATAAGTTTGAAAAGTATTTTTGGGCAACGAATGAAGTGACCTTGGATGAAACCAAGAAGAATGTTGATGCGTATGTTTGGCTAATTAAGGACGACGCCGAAAAAGAAGGGACTCTAGAAGTCACCGAAGTGGAATGTGTTAAGGAGTAGGGGGTGTAATCATGTCGAATACTTTTGTAGCACAGTTAGATGGCGCGGATTTCATGTTTTCCAAGAATGACGACATGAAAGAAGGATTATTCAAGCAATATGAACGGGTCATTGTAAGAAGCATTATTACGTCATTCGGCCTGGATTTTCTAGTCTCTGACAGAAACGGAGGAGATGTCGATACCGTACACAATATCCGCAACAACCCTAATGATTACAAGAGCGAAAGAAATCGACAGAACTACCAGAAACGAGGAGAATACAACTCCTATGAATATCATGGGGATTCCCAGTACATAGAGACGAACAGGTTTTACAGCAGGCAGAAGAAAGCCGGAACGCTTCATGATTCCTATACTGGGAAGAAGATTACTCCCAATGAAAAAATGGATTTGGACCATGTCGTTTCTGCAAAAGAAATTCATGATGATCCTGGTCGAGTATTGTCGGGGCTGTCTGGGGTGGAGTTGGCGAATAGTCCAGAAAACCTGAAGCCCACTAATCCGCATACCAACCGTCAGAAGAAAGCCGATTCAATGGATGATTACCTTGAAAAGCATGGCGACGAGTATTCTGAAAGTGAAAAGTCGAGAATGCGGGAGGCCGATAAAAAGGCGAGGGAGTCTCAAGAAGCCAGGATCAACATGGCGTACTATACCAGTCCTGCATTTTGGCAGGATTCCGCGATTGCTGCCGGAAAAGTAGGCG
>DGRZ01000005.1 GCA_002391195.1 Fibrobacter sp. UBA4375
TTCATCAACAACATCCGCCACAAGAAGCCGCTCCCGGTTTACGGCAAGGGCGAGAACGTTCGCGACTGGCTCTTCGTGGAAGACCACGCCCGCGCTATCGACGTGATTTTCCATAACGGGAAGATTGCCGAGACGTACAATATTGGCGGTTTCAACGAATGGAAGAACATCGACATCATCAAGGTCGTCATCAAGACTGTAGATAAGCTGCTCGGCCGCGCGGAAGGCGAGGACATGAACCTCATCACCTACGTGACGGACCGCCTGGGCCACGATGCCCGCTATGCGATTGATTCCACCAAGCTCCAGAAGGAACTCGGCTGGGAACCGTCCCTGCAGTTCGAAGAAGGCATCGAGAAGACGGTGCGCTGGTACCTCGACAACCAGGAATGGCTCGACAACATCACCAGTGGCGACTACGAGAAGTATTACGAAACGATGTACAAGAATAGATAGCCTACGTGTCATCCTGAGCGCAGCGAAGGATCTATAGGAGATTCAAAATGGGAAAGTTTAATTTCATCAAAACCTCTATCGAGGGCGTGACGATTATCGAGCCGACGGTCTTTGGTGACCAGCGCGGCTACTTTATGGAAACCTACAACAAGGGCGAATTTGACGCTGCCGGCCTCAATATGGTCTTCGTGCAGGACAACGAATCCCGTTCCAAGAAAGGCGTGCTTCGCGGGCTCCATTTTCAGAAGAAAAACCCGCAGGGCAAGCTTGTCCGCGTCATCGAAGGTGAAGTATTCGACGTGGCTGTGGATCTGCGCAAGGGAAGCCCGACGTTCGGCAAGTGGGAAGGCGTTACGCTCTCCGCCGAAAACAAGAAGCAGTTCTACATTCCCGAAGGCTTTGCTCACGGTTTCGTGGTTCTCAGCGAGACGGCGACTTTCGTGTACAAGTGCACCCGCCTTTACGACCCGAAGGACGAAGGCGGCCTGATGTGGAACGACCCCGAAATCGGAATCAAGTGGCCGGTGGGCAACGGTTTCGAACCGCTTCTTAGCGAAAAGGATACAAAGAACCCGGCCTTGAAGGACTTGGGCTTTGCTTTTGAGTTTTAATCCGAAATCCGAGTCAACTCTTTTTTCTATCATTACATACGATGAAGAACATTCTAGTCGTTTGTACAGGCAACATCTGTCGCAGCCCTACGGGAGAGTACCTCCTGAAAAAGGAGCTGGGCGAAGGTTTTAACGTGATGAGTGCCGGGCTCGGTGCCCTGGTGGACCATCCGGCCCACGAACTCAGCCAGAAAATAGCCCTGGAACACGGTGTGGATATGAGTGCCCACCACGCAAGGCAAATCAACATGGATATCCTCAAGTGGGCGGACCTGGTTTTGGTTATGGAAAACGGCCACAAGCAGGAGATTATCCGTAAGTACCCCTGGGCCGAGGGCAAGGTCTTCCGCTATGGCGAAAGCGTTCAAGTGGATATTCCGGACCCCTACCGTAGGCCCGAAAGTGCCTTTGTGCTGGCTTGGAATTTTATTTCAAAGTTGACCCCCTACTGGGTCAAGAAAATCAAGGAAAGTGAAGGGCAGGCGTAAGCCTGGAAAGAGTATGAAGAAAATGAAGTATTTGTTGTTGGCTTCTGCAGCTCTTATGCTGAACGGTTGCTTCTTTGCACCGCAGATGAGGATGTCCGAACCCAGTGATTCTTCGGAGTACAACGGTATTTCCGTGTATTTTCACTCCATAGACGAAGGGGATTTCGGTACCGACGTCAAGGCCGCCCCGAACGGGGACACCACGGCAAACTATGGCGATTTGGCCGACCTAATCGTGGACTCCTTGCCCAAGCTGGAATACCGCATCGGTCCTCTGGACATGGTCCAGGTGGTGGTGTGGGAACACCCGGAACTGACCTCTCCTATGGGCCAGTATCAGCCCGCTGGTCAAAAGGTGACCACCGACGGCAAATTGTTCTATCCCTATGCTGGTGAACTCCAGGCGGCAGGCCTTACGGCACAGGAGCTCCGTCAGGAAATCACCAAACGCCTGTCCGACAAGATTCTGAACGACCCTCAGGTGGATGTTCGCGTTTCAGAATACAATAGTCTTAAGGCAGTTGTATCTGGTGAAGTGAAAAATCCGGGATACGCCTTTTTCTCCGAAGCACCCATGACTATCCCCATGGCCATAGCTGAGGTCGGAGGCTTCAACCAGTACGCCGACCCTGCCGGCATGCAGCTCCGTCGCGGCGACAAGGTCTACAAAATCAACTATTTGGAAGCGTTTAAGAAACAGCTCCCTTTAGACAAGATGCTGCTGAAACCGGATGACCAGCTTTATGTTCCTGCTCTGAGCCAGACCCAGCGCGAAAACCGCGCCTACGTTATGGGCGAAGTCCAGAAGGTGGGCCTTGTTGATTTGGTGAACGGCAAGGTGAACCTCGTAGAAGCGTTGTCTGCAGCAGGCGGTCTCCAGGCATTGAATGCTTCTTCTCGTTCCATTTACGTCATCCGCAACACCTCTGACAAGCGCATTGATGTTTTCAACTTGAACGCCAAGAACGCCATGGCCTTGGCTATGGCGGAACGCTTTGATCTGGATGCCCATGATATCGTATATGTCGATGCTTCTGGCCTTGCCACATGGAACCGTTTCATCAGTTTGATTCTTCCGTCGGTTCAGACAGTCTACTATGGTCTGTTAGCTACGCATAACGCCTACGTTGTCAAGAACGACATTACCAAATAGGTTTGACTTGATATGATTAACTTGATTCTTTGCGGTGGAAGCGGAACTAGGCTTTGGCCTGTTAGCCGCTCGCTGATGCCCAAACAATTCGCCCCTCTTTTTGATGGACAATCCCTGTTCCGTAAGACGGTCAAGACCAACTCCGCCGTCTGCAGTTCTCAGTTTATTGTGAGCAATGCAGACCAGTTCTTCTTAGCCAAGGACCAGCTGGAAGCCGAAGGCAAGAAGGGTTGCTTGTTCCTGTTGGAACCGGTTGGCCGCAATACGGCACCTGCTATTGCTCTAGCGTGCCTAACCCTCGACGCCAATGAAATCGTCCTGGTTTCTCCGTCGGATCACGTTATTCGTAAGAAAGACGAATACAAGAAGGTGCTACTCCGGGCCGAAGAACTGGCTCAGGCCGGCAACCTAGTGACTTTCGGCATTACGCCTACCAGCCCCGAGACCGGCTACGGCTATATCGAAGCCGACGGCGAAGACGTAAAGCGCTTTGTGGAAAAACCAGACCTGACTACTGCTGAAAAGTACCTGCTGGCAGGGAACTTCTATTGGAACAGTGGCATCTTCTGCTTCAAGGTCAAGACTTTCCTGGACGAACTGAAAAAGTATTCTCCCGACATTTTGAATGCGGCAAAGATCGCGCTGACCCGCGCCAAAAAAGAAGATGGCGAACCTATCCGCATCGCGTTGGAAGACATGAAGGCCATTCCCAGCAACTCCATCGACTATGCCGTGATGGAAAAGTCCTCCAAGGTGAAGGTGGTTCCCAGCGACATCGGTTGGAGCGATTTGGGCAGTTTCGACAGCCTTTATGGCGAATATCCTCACGACGAGAACGGCAACAACGTGAACCCCCGTCACATTGCCGTTGGAACAAAGGATTCCCTGGTGATGGGAAGCCAGCGGACCATCGCCACCATCGACCTGAACGACATGCTTATCGTGGACACTCCCGATGCCTTGCTGGTGGCGCCTCGTGCAAGCAGCCAAAAGGTAAAGCAGGTTGTAGAAAAGTTGAAAGAAAAAGGCAGTGATTTGGTAAGCGTCCCCCAGACGGTAAACCGTCCCTGGGGAACCTACTCCGTGCTGGAATCTTCTGAAAGCTACAAGATGAAGCGCATTGTGGTCAAGCCCGGCAAGCGCCTTTCTCTGCAAAAGCATTTGCACCGTTCGGAACACTGGGTTGTGGTGAGCGGAACAGCCACCTGTACCGTAGGCGACAAGGTGTTCTTGGTGCGCCCGAACGAATCCACCTATATTCCGGCAGGAACGGTACACCGCCTGCAGAATGAAGGCAAGCTTCCGCTGGTCATCGTGGAAGTCCAGGTGGGTGAATACACCGGCGAAGACGATATCATCCGTATGGAAGACGACTTCCACCGTTGTAGCTAGATTTTCACACAAAAAGGAGAAAAAATGAAAAAATTCACTCTGCTTGCTGCTGTCGCCTTGTTTGCCTCTAGTGCTCTCGCTCAGGGCCTTGGCCTCGGTGCCCGCATTTCTTACCAGTCCGAAGCCATGATGGGCGACGACGCTGAGTTTTTTGCTGATGAAACCGTTTCTAGCGGTTTTGGCGGTGGTATCGACGTGTTGTACCATTTTAGCCCGATGGTTGGGCTACATTCGGGGGCTCTTTTCCAGCTCAATGCTTATTCCTGGACCGTAAGTTCTGTTGATTATAGTTACCTATTCATGAACCTGCAGGTTCCGGTACTTGCAAGAATCAACTTTACTCCCGGATTTTTTGCTGAAGCGGGTTTAGATATGTCCATCAACATGATGGCCTCTGCTTATGACGAAATTTCAGATGAATGGAATGACATAGACAAGTGGAACACCTTCCAGCTGGGGCTCACTGCCGGTGCGGGTTACACTCTGTGGTTCGGTCTGGAATTCAGCGGACGCTTCAGCTACGGCTTGCTTGATCCCATTGATACAGACCCCACTCCCGATATCAAGCCTTTCCGCTTCCAGTTCGATGTTTCTTACTGGTTCAAGAAGTAGGGAAATTCCATCTCTTAAGCTTAGGCCACCTGTAAAACAGGTGGTTTTTTGTTTGATGTTTCCCATAAACTCGTAAAAAAAGTTAATTTAAGTGTAATTCTCTGGAGGCAAATATGAAAAACAGGCGCTTTGCTTTTCTTGTGTTGGGCTTTGTGGCTGCTGGATTGTCCTATGTTCATGCGGACATTACGGGCAAGGTGGTGGACGAGTCCAAAACGCCCATTCACAATGCCGTTGTTAGCATAAAAGACGCTTCGGCAGTTTTGCCTACAGAACGGACGTTGTCCGGTACAGATGGAAAGTTCCTGTTTTCTGGAAAATATGGTTCGGAAGGGCCTTCGAACGTACGCCTAATTGCACAATCTTTGACAGGGAAGCCTGTCAAAGTTGAAATTTCCGATTTGAACGGTCGAATCCTAAAAAGAGGCACCGTAGAAAACGCTGTCAATTCGAGTCAAGAGGTAAAGGCGCTTATGTCTGGGTTGCCCCGCGGAATGTACCTGGTATTGGCCAATAACGATGGCAAGAGAAGCTTGCTTGGTAAAGTTAATGCAGAGACTGGTGATTCCCGATACACTCAAGTAAATATTTCCTCTTTGTCCAAGGCTTCTGCGGCAAGCCAGATTCTGGTTATCCGCAAGGCGGGTTTTTTGCCCGAGACATTGCAGGTGAGCGGTGACAAGGATTACGGCTCCATCACCTTGAAGAGGGATCCTATCGAGGAGCAGATTGACGCGATTATAGAATCCATGACAACGGATGAAATGATTGCCCAGATGACCCAGCCATTGGTTCCAACCACAAGTTGTGGCGGTTATACTTGTGGCTCGGCTCTTCAGGGGGGCGGTGAGTATTCCTCCAGCTTTTACTCCAGTGCATGGCAAAAGAAAATCCCCGTGCTATACGGTAAGGACAATGTTCATGGCATGGGTGATGTTTCCGGTGCTACGATTTTCCCTCACAATATTGGTTTAGGAGCCACTCGGGATTCCGCATTGGTCCGTAAGATAGGCAAGGCTGTTGCTATAGAGATGTGGGCCGCCCATATTGATTATAACTTCGCCCCGGCGGTGACGGTTCCTAGGGATGAACGGTGGGGTAGAACTTACGAAGGATTTGGCGAGAATCCGGAGTTGGTGGCAAGTTTGGGGGCCGCCTATATCCGTGGCTTGCAGGGCGACCATTTTGACGCGGAATGGCGTATCCCGGCAACAGCCAAGCACTTTATCGGTGACGGCGCTACAAATGGCGGTGTGGACCGCGGTAATGCTACCTTGACAGACGATGAAATCCGGACTATTCTGCTGCCGCCCTATATTGCGGCCGTAGAGCAGGGCGTACAGAGTGTTATGGCCAGTTTCAACCAGATTAATGGAGTGCACCAGCATGTGGATTCCTTGCGACTTACGGGAATTCTCAAGGTGGAACTTGGTTTTGACGGGTTTGTGATTGCGGACTGGGAAGGTATTGAAAATTCGAGGACTCCCGGTCAAACAGACGCTATGAGTTATTCGGGTGGTGCCACAGGTTCCTCCAAGGATGCTGTCAAAAAAGCCATCAATGCGGGCATCGATATGGCCATGGTTCCGAATTCTTCGGACGGATTTATGAGTAATATGAAATCCCTAGTTTCGTCCGGTGATATTTCATTGGATAGAGTCAAGGATGCGGTGCGCCGTATTTTACGTGTAAAAATCCGTGGCGGTCGTATCGCCAACCCCAATGGTCCATCTGACTATGTGGGTAAAACGGCTAACATTGGTAGTGCAGAACATAGGGCCATAGCCCGTGAGGCGGTGCAGAAGAGCCTGGTGATCCTGAAGAACGAGAGTGCTTTGCCCTTGTCCAAAACCTCAAAGATTTATCTGACAGGAAATGCATCTGCAAGTACCGGAATTCAATGCGGCGGATGGACACAAGGGTGGCAGGGGACTACCTACTCTATTTCTGGAGCGACGTCTATTCAAGGTGGATTTGATCAGGTGGCAAATGGTGCTAGGGTTACTGCTGTCGCTAGTGCAGAAACAGTCGTCTATGTTATAGGTGAAACGCCCTATGCAGAATGGAACGGAGACTTCAAGAACCTTTATTACAGTGGAATAACACTAGGTGGTAACAATATAAGTTACCATGCCAACCAGGTTAAAATATGGAAAGAATCTGGTAAGAAGGTGGTCGTGGTTCTCGTTACGGGTCGCCCGCTTCCGGTTACCGAAATTATCGAGGCGGCAGATGCCTTTGTGGTGGCCTGGCTGCCTGGTAGCGAGGGTGCTGGCGTAGCAGACGTGCTGTTTGGCGATGTAAAACCCTCGGGCAAGTTGCCCCACACATGGCCGAAGTCCTTGGACCAAATTCCCATCAACGATGGGGATGGCAAGGAAGGCCTGTTCCCCTACGGATTTGGATTGACTTATTAATCCAGCTTGGCAAAAAGTAAAAAAACGGGCCGCAAGGCCCGTTTCCTTTTTGCGCCATCGGCGCCATTACTTTCTCTAGCCCCTAGAACTGACTCAGGAATCTCTGGTCGTTGCTGGTCAGGAGGCCAATTTCCGGAATCGCGTGGCGCAGCATGGCGATACGGTCGAGACCGAAACCGAATGCAAAGCCCGTGTACTTCTCGGAATCGATGCCGCAGTTCCTGAACACGTTCGGGTCTACAGAACCGCAACCGCCGATTTCCATCCAGCCGGTTCCCTTGCAGCGACGGCAGCCCTTGCCACCGCAGAACACGCAGCTCACGTCCATTTCGGCGCTGGGCTCCGTGAACGGGAAGAAGCTCGGGCGGAAACGCGTCTTGACGCCTTCGCCGAACAGCTTGTTCATGAACACCTGCAAGACACCCTTGAGGTCTGCAAAGCTGATGTTTTCGTCGACCACGAGGCCTTCGCACTGCTGGAACATCG
>DGRZ01000108.1:0-11798 GCA_002391195.1 Fibrobacter sp. UBA4375
GCGAGGTGCTCTCGATTATCGGGCCTAGCGGTTCCGGCAAGAGTACGCTGTTGCGTTGCCTTACCCAGCTCGAAACGGTTGATGGCGGCCTGGTGCAGGTCGACGGCAAGGACATGGTAGTGCCTGGCGTTTCGGCGAAGGGCTCGGCAGTCAAGTATGCTCCGGCGAAAACGCTTCGCGAAATCCGCCTTTCTACGGGGCTCGTGTTCCAGAACTTCAATTTGTTCCCGCACCTGACGGTGCTGCAGAACCTTTGCTTGGCTCCGGTGCGCGTGTTGGGAGACGAACGCAAAGATGCCCGCGCGATGGGGCGGTTCTTGCTCAAGCGTATGGGCCTCGAGGGCAAGGAAAACTCTTATCCCTGCGAACTCAGCGGTGGTCAGCAGCAGCGGGTGTCCATTGCCCGCGCTCTCGCGATGAACCCGAAGATTCTTTTCTTTGACGAGCCGACCAGTGCCTTGGACCCGGAACTCACCGGCGAAGTGCTCAAGATTATCAAGAAACTTGCCGAAGACAGGATGACCATGGTCATTGTGACTCATGAGATGGCCTTTGCCCGCGACGTGGCAGACAAGGTTGTCTTTATGGACGGCGGCGTCATCGTGGAGCAGGGAACCCCCGACCACGTGTTCCGCGAATCGGGTAACGAGCGCCTGGCTCAGTTCCTGTCTAGGTTCACAAATACTTGATTTTTGATTCCGAGGCTGTTGTTTTACAAACTTCGGCGATGTAGGCTTCTTTATATTATATCGGAGTCTTGCTTTTTTCGCCGGCGATTTCCCGGACGAGTTTTGGGACCAAGTAGCCAGGTAACTTGGTGCGGATTTCTGCAATCAGTTCGCGCGCCCGTTCATCGGAAACTTCAAAGTGGGCGACCCCGTTGGCGTGGTCCAGCTGGTGCAGGTAGTAGGGGAGTACTCCCTGCGAGAAAAGCTTACGGCAAAGTGTATCAAGAATTTCGGCGCTGTCGTTTACGCCTTTCAAAAGGACGCTCTGGTTGAGTAGAGTCCAGCCGCAAATTTTGAGGTGGGCAAACAGGGCGGCTGATTCATCGTCCAGTTCATCGGCATGGTTCACGTGTGACACAAGAACGCAGTTGAATCGGGTGGGCAGTTCCCGCAACAGTTCAAAGTGCTGCATTACAAGGTCCGGACGCATCACAGGGAGTCTTGTATGAATACGAAGCGTAGTGACCGAGGGGTGGGCTGCGATGGATTCCACCAGGTCGCGGAAATTCCCGGGCGAAAGCGTGAGGGGGTCGCCTCCGGAGAGGATAACTTCCCAAACATCGCTGTGGGTGTCGAGCCAGTTGTTGACTTCGCTGGCCACGTCGGGTATATTTTGGAAGGGGTAGTTCTTGCGAAAACAGAAGCGGCAACGGACACCGCAGGTGGCGGTCGAGACAATCAGGGCTCGCCGGTCGTATTTCTGGATAACGCAGTCGGACTTGCCTGCAGGCAGGTCTCCTACGGGGTCGTCAACGAATCCGGGAATGTTTTCCCGTTCTACGGTAAGGGGCAGAACCTCGCGAAGGAGTGCTTCGGGGTTGCTGGAATTTTTTATTTGGTCTGCGAAGTGCCTTGAACAAAGGAATGGAAACTTAGGTGCGGGGTCTAGGTTCGCAAGGGTATCTGATTTAGCGAAGCTGGTTGCAAAATCGCTTCCCAGATAGTCCAAAAAGTCTGAAATTTGTGTAAAAACGGTCCCTGAATTTTCCATTATATACTAAATTTAGCTTCAAAATCAACAAGAGGATAATATGGGTACTGTAAGCACCAACGAATTCCGCAAGAAACTTAAAATCATGGTTGATGATCAGCCGTACGAAATCATCGAAAACCAGTTCGTGAAACCGGGTAAGGGCCAGGCCTTCAACCGCGTTCGTATCAAGAATCTGGTGACCGGCCGCACCCTGGAACGCACCTGGAAGAGTGGCGATACGGTGGAAGAAGCCGACGTGACCTTCACCGAAATGACCTACCTCTACAATGACGGTTCTACTTGGTATTTCTTGAACAACGAAACTCAGGAAACCGAAGAAATTTCCAAGGAAGCTCTGAATGGCTGCGAAGTCTGGCTCCTGGACGGTGCTACCGTAGAAGTGACCTGGTGGAAGGACCCGAAGTCCGGCGCTACGCTTCCCATCGAAGTGATTCCGCCTACCTTCGTTGACCTGATGATTGTGGACGCTCCTCCGGCAGTGCAGGGCAACACCAGCGGCAACGTGATGCGTGAAGCCACCCTCGAAACCGGTGCCAAGGTGATGATCCCGCTGTTCATTGAGAACAACACCAAGATCCGCGTGGATACTCGCGACGGTTCTTACCTGGAACGCGCAAAGTAGTATGTTGTTTCCGGCTTGACCGGAAATTCCATTACTTGAGCGAATCTCTAAACACCCGGGCGACTTCGTCCGGGTGTTCGCTTTTCAGCCAGCTGAGGGTCTCGGTACCGCGGTAGCTCCAGGCGAAGATGTTGTCGATGCCAGCCTTGCGGCTTTCGGCTACGGCGATGGCCAGGTCGTTTTCGCGGCCTGCTTCGATCTGGTAGGCCTTAATCCACATCTGCACGGCCTTGCCGTATTTGGCGGCCACGGTCACGAGTTTGTGGGCGGTCTCGGCGTACTTTTCCCGGACCCATTCTTCGGTGGCCCCCCGTTCCCAGTAGGGATCACTGGCGATTTCATCCACGCTGTCCATAGATGCCACGCGGCCCCAGTCGTCGAGGCCTGCTGGGAACCAGGGTGGCAACATGCACACGCAATTCCGTTTACCGCGAGCGTGAACATCTTCCGTCATTTCTTTCAAAAAATCGATGAGGCTGTCTTCGCGGAACTTCAGCACGTCTTCGGTAAGTTCGGTGGGCATCTCGTACCCAAAGCGTGCACGGAAAAGCCCGCGGCACTTTTCACACCTGCAACTCCAGTTGCTAAGTCCGCCCTTCTCAAAGTAAAAATGAGGTTCATCCCAGAAGATGGTGCTTACTTTGGTTGCACAGACGGACTCAATCCAGCGGTGCATGTAGGTCCGGAATTCCGGATGGTTGGGGCAGGCGGCCACTTTGGGCTTGCCGTCTAGCGCCACCTGGCACAGGTCGTGATTGCGGGCGGTGAGTTCGGAATAGGCTTCGCCGCCGAATACGCGGCCCACCCCCCAGGGGTTCACGTAGACCGTTAGACCTAGCTTGGCGGTCCGGTCCACAATTTCAGCCATGGTACCGTAATAATACTGCTGGTCTTCTTCGCTCCAGGTGTGGAGCACGGCGTTGAAACCCGCCGCCTTGATGTCTTGCATGTCGGAAAGAGTATGCCTTGGCGTGCGCACGCCGAAATAACTGACGCCCTTAATCATACAGGCTCAATATAGAACTTAGGAGTAATGAGTGGTGAGTAGTGAGTTGTGAGTCCTTATAATCGCGCCCTTGGCGCCAAATTATATACTCATAACTGATAACTCATTAGTTTTCTGCCCACTGCGGCGTGGGGGTCTTCCGCAGCACCTGGTCCAGGGTCTCCCGCCACTCGTCTTCGGTAAGTGGCCTGCGTATCCAGTACAACCCCTCATCTTCTTTTTCGATGGGCATGGTATCCGGGACAATTTCCACAATCCAGGATTCGGGAATGCTGTTGCGGAGCCTCTTGCTGAAGGCGATGTTCATGTCGGTGGGCCTGTCGGCGTGGTCGAAGATGATAAGCGCCGGGGAATCTCCCGTAATGAGCGCCGTCTCCAGGATGTTTGCCGCTTCTTCGATGGTGTTGCAGGTGTACATGGTGGAATCTTCGGCCATGTCGTTTTCCAGAAGCCAGCGGAGAGTCCACTGGCTCAGGCGGTCCAAGCTGCCCGGTGAAGAAGGGGCTATGAAGAATATGTGTCCCACGGCCTAAAGTATAGAAAGATTGAAACCCCTTTTTTAGGTGTAAAAAAGGCAATTTTGGAGAGAAATCTATTATTTTTGAGATAGGAAAAACATATCAAACATTAATCAACAATTAACGCACATGTTTCCCGACCTAGGCGAATTCAGACTGATAGACGGCATCCTGGAAAAGTCGTTGCCCTTAAAAAAAGGTGCCCCCGAATTTCGGGACTGGCTCCCCGTAGGCGACGATGCCGCCGAGTTCGACGGATGGCTTGCCACCAAGGATCTGTCCGTAGAAGGGACCCACTTCCGCCTGGACTGGTCCACGCCGGAACAGGCCGTGGAAAAGCATATTGTCTCCAACGTCTCAGACATCTCAGCCATGGGCGGCAGGCCACGGCTGGCCCTGTTCGGCCTGTGCGTCGGTAAAAACTGGAGCGAAGACACGGTGCGTCGGGTGTCCGCTGCGGTGGCTGAAGGATTTGCCAAAAGGAATATCGCCCTTATCGGGGGCGACACCGTTTCCGGCGATGTGGGAATGTTTTCTACGACCCTCGTGGGCGAACAGGTGGCGCCTACCCGCCTGCTCCGGAGTGGCGCTAGGGTGGGCGACAGACTGTTCGTCTCGGGAACCCTCGGGCGCTCAGCCGCAGGGCTCTGGCTGTTGCAGAACCGCCCCGCCGGTTTCGGGGAATTTCAGGACCTGATTCAGTACCACCTGTGTCCCGCTATCCGGGAGGACCTCGGCGCACGTCTCGCCTCTACGGGCGTTTGCCACGGTGCTTTGGACATCAGCGACGGACTTTCTTCGGAGCTGAACCATCTGGCCCTGTCTTCCGCTGTTTCCTTGGAGGTGGAGGCCAATCGGATTCCCGTAGACCCTCGGGTTTCGGAAATGTGCAGCCGATATGGCCTAAATCCTATGGATTTTGTGATGGATGGCGGTGAAGAATACGTGCTTTTATTTACCGTTTCTGCCAAAAATGATATATTTTCAGTAAGAGGTTTCCCCGACGGGGTATACGAGATTGGCTCGGTTCAAGAAGGTGCCGGTGTCTACATGCTCGAAGAAGGGAAAAAGAAGATTGTTAAAGCTCAGGCTTGGTCGCATTTATGATAAGTAACACAAAAATGAACTTGGGCCAATTGCTAATTCGTCAGGGTGTCCTGGACGAAGACCAGCTGGCTCATGCCACCTCCGAACACAAGCGTACCGGAATCCCTCTGGCGAAGATTCTCATTCGCCTGGGCATGGTCAGCGAAGACACTCTTACTAGCATCTTGGGCGTGCAGATGCAGTCCACTACCAAGATGCGTATCGGCGAGATGTTGCTCGCCCAGAAGTACATCACCCAGGAACAGCTGGACCAGGCTCTAGAAGAGCAGAAGAAGACCGGCAAGCGCCTTGGCCGTACTTTGGTGGACTTGAAGTTCATGCCCGAAGAACGCCTGGTGGAGATTCTCTCCAAGCAGTTCGAAGTTCCCTATGTAAGGCTTGAAAATTTTGCTATCGACCCCGAGGCCTACACCTACTTGCCCGAAGACTTGTGCAGGACTTACAAGGTGGTGCCCCTGTTTGTTTCCAAGGGCGAAGATGACCGCCGTGTCCAGCGTGAAGCCCTGACCATCGCGATGACTGATCCAACCAACATGCGTGTGATCAACATCGTGAAGTTCAAGGTAAAGATGGAAGTGGACATCGTCATGGCCTCCGATGCCGACGTGGTCAAGACCATCGACCGCGTGTTTGCGGGCCGTAGCACTTCCGAAGAATCCCTGGCTGAACTGATTGGCGAGACCAAGGATGGCGAAGAACTGGAGACCGTGGAAAGGGGTCAGGGCGGTAACGACGAACCGGAACTGACCGACGAAGAAGGCCGCCAGGTGGTGCGAATCGTGACCACGCTGATTCATGAAGCCATTGCCCGTCACGCCTCTGATATTCACCTGGAGCCCCAGGAGACCTTCCTCAAGCTCCGATACCGTATTGACGGCGACCTGCAGGTCATGTCTCCCATTCCTGCCCGCTTGATGCCTCAGATTCTTTCCCGTATCAAGCTCCTTTCCAAGATGGACATCGCCGAAAAGCGTAAACCCTTGGACGGTCGTTTTACCGTGCGTTACAAAGGCTCTGAAGTGGACCTTCGTGTGAGCTCCTTTCCGATATCGCTCCGTAAGCGCGGTGTCTGCGAAAAAATCGTTATGCGTATCTTGGACCCGAACTCGGGTCAGTTCCCCTTGAAGGACATGGGCTTTGACCCCCGTGTGCTCAAACAGTTTATTGATGCCATTAACGCTCCTAACGGTATTGTGCTTGTGACCGGTCCTACGGGTTCCGGTAAGTCTACCACGCTTTACGCTTCTATTCGAGAAATTCTGGATTCCACCATCAACATCTCTACGATGGAAGACCCTGTGGAACTTAATATTGACGGTGTGAACCAAGGTCAAATCAACAACGCCGCAGGCTTTACATTTGCGGCGGGCATTCGCGCCCTGCTCCGTCAGGACCCGGATGTGATTATGATCGGTGAAATGCGTGACCAGGAGACGTCGTCCATGGCTATCGAAGCTGCTCTGACGGGTCACTTGGTCTTCAGTACGCTCCATACCAACGATGCTGCCGGTGCATTCCCCCGTCTGCTGGAAATGGGCCTGGAACCCTTCCTGGTGTCCACCGCCATCAAGGGCGTGCTTGCCCAGCGTCTTGTGCGTCGCATCTGCAAGTACTGCAAGGAACCTGTGGAAATATCTCCGTCCCTTCGCGAAGAACTCCACCTGTCTCCCGACATGCAGTTCTACCATGGCAAGGGGTGCGACAAGTGCGACGGTTCGGGCTACAAGGGCCGTTGCGGTATCTACGAGTTCCTGGTACCCAACGAAACAGTCCGTAACTTGATTATCAAGCGCTCCTCCGGTGACGTCATCAAGCGTGCCGCCATGCAGGAATGCGACATGATTACGCTCCGTATGGACGGTATCCAGAAGGCCTTGGACGGTCATACCACGCTGGAACAGGCGGTGGGTGCCTCCGCTGCTGACGACGTCTAATTTGTTGTAAGGGTTATTTCTGAAATCTCTAGAGCCTTTCGCCTATAAGGGCGAAGGGCTCTGCTTTTGTAATGCGCACTTGTAGAGCTTTACCTGCTGGGATGTTCCCCTGCAGGGCCACGGGGCGGTAGGCGCTGTTTCGCGCGATGGTGGTGCCCGCCCGGTGGCCTTGTTTTTCGGTCACGACCGTGCAGGTCTTGCCGACCCAGCGCTGGTTGTTTTCTTGGGCGATTTGCTGGAAGGCGTCGAACAGCTTTGCGGAGCGTTCGTGCTTTACGCTGTCTGAAACGGCAGGCGTGTCGGCGGCGTTTGCTTCTTCTATGCGGGCGGCAACGGTTCCCTTGCGGGCCACGAACCGTGTAATGTTACAGACGGTGGGGCGGGTTTCCTTCAGCAGGTCAAGAGTCTCTTGAAAGTCGGCGTCTGTTTCCCCAGGGAAACCCACAATCAGGTCTGTACTGAGGGTGAACAGCGGGAACTTTTCTTGCACCTCCAGCGCAAAGTTACGGAAGTCTTTTACGGAGTGTTTGCGGTTCATGAGCTGCAAAACGCGCTCGCTTCCGCTCTGGACAGGAATGTGCAAGAACTGGTAGAGCCGTTCGTCTTGGAAACATTCCAGCAGGGCGTCTTTATAGCCGAGGATGTGCCTCGGGTTGCCCATGCCCAGCCGGATCTTGTAGTTTCCGGGAACTTGAACGAGAATTTTTTGCGTGAGGTTTGCAAGGTTTGTGTCGGTGTCAAAACCGTAGCAGGCGCAGTCCTGCCCGCTGAGCTGAATCTCCAGGCATCCGTCGTTCACTAGGCGCTGGACCTGATCCACGATGGCGTCTTCGGGCTGGCTTTGGAGCCGTCCTTTTACCAGCTTCGTGGAGCAGAAGGCACAGGCATCCAGGCAGCCTTCCTCGATGTTTACGATGCCTACGAAGGGGGACTGCCGGAGGATTCGTATGTCATTCTGGAGCCCCTTTGGAGCGATAGAATCCAAGGACTCTAGCGCTTTCAAACTCGTGAACGTTATCTTGTCCGAAATCTTGCGGGCTTCTTCCTGGAAATCCTTGGGGGCGCATCCTGTTATAAAGACGGGTGCCTGCGGAAAAGCCGCTACTGCCTGCTGCAAGAGTTTCAGGGCGGTTCCGTTTCCCTTGACGGTGCACACGTTCAGGTAAAAGGCAAGGGGCTGCTCCGTCGGGAATTCAAACGAGATGGAACAATCCGGATGTTGGGCGGACAGCGCCCGGGCTATTTTTTCCCCGTCGCCGAAGTTGGCGGCACAGCCCTGGCTGAGAACTGCAATGACAGGCGATGCGGCGGAACTCATCTTTCGAACCGTTCCAGGGTGATTCCCGGATAGTAATGGCTCAGAATTTCGATGTAGCTCTGACCCGCCTGGGCCCTGGCCCGCACGCCCATCTGGCACATGCCTACGCCGTGGCCGAATCCCTTGCCTTCGAGAATCCACTTGCTGCCGTCCTTCTTGACGGTAAAGAAACTGGAGGGGAGGATTGTTCCGCCCTTGCGGAAAAGCCAGCGGACCTTGTCGCCGCGGACTTCGAAAGTTTCCGTGTCCGTAGTGACCGCAAGTGTCAAGATGCGTCCGCTCTTGAGCGTATCCCTGACGGTAATGTCCTTGACTTTCTTGAAGGGGGCGACTTTCGCCTTGGAATCCCTGGCGTTCTGGACAAAGAGTTTCACCAGTTCGTCACTTTCAAAGGTCCGTTCCCACTTGCTGTAGCTGGACTCCTTGCACCAGGGCGTTCCATCGCTTCGCAGGTCCGGTTTGCTCTTGAGGTAGGGCAGGTTCGGCTTTTCCCAGGTGTCCAGCGTCTCGGACATGCCTCCGCAGGTGGAGTGGTAGTAGGCGGTAATGAACTCGCCATTATACATCATGACTTCGCCCTTGGTCTCCTTGACGGCGCGGTCTGTCAGGGCCGTTGCGCTCTGGAGACCCTTATACACCTGGTCCTTGGTGTCAGCGAACACGTCAAAGCCCAGGGACTCCCGGCTCCCGAAATGCTTGTAGGCGTAGGTGCGGGCCGCTACCGCCTGGGCCTTCAGCGCCTCGAAACGGCTGCTGTCCAGCTGTCCGATTTCGTAAGGGATCACGCCCCGCAGGTAGTCTTCCATGTCCACCGTATTGATGGCGTTGATTTTCCCGTTGTTGTAGGAGATGGTAAAAAATCCTGGATAGCAAGAACTGGCGAGCTGCTTTTGGGTCGGCGCGATAGAGACGCACTTGCCGTCGTCAATGTCTTTTTTTACGGCGGTAAAGGAATTTTCCTTCCCCTGGAATTTCAACTCCTTGCCCTTGACGGTAATATGGATAACCTCTCCGCCTTTTGAAAGGTACAGTTCCTTGATGTCGGTATAGACCCCTACACGAAGAGGCCTATTCAAGTTCGTCGGTATCTTTTCCGCTTGGACTCGGGCCAAAGTATCTCCAGATTCCGTCTTGATTTGCGTGGACGCAGGGGCTTCCCTCGGGCCTTTCGCCTGGACGTCGGAAACGTTCGTTGCTTCGATGGGCCTGAAATCTACAATCTCGGGATCTTCGCCGCTGGAGTCTTTTTTGATGGTCTTGATCGCGGGAGCGGGCATGTCCGGCAGCTCAAAATCCTCTGCGGCACTTGTCGTTACGATAAGCGCCAGAAGAAAAAGAAATGTTGCCCTGATGACGCTCGTATAGCCGTCCCTTCTTTACTAAGTTCTAAACCTTATGTCACCCAGGATCCCTTCGTGCTCAGGATGACATCCCTCGCGCCTCGAGCCCCGAGCCTCGAGCCCTTACCAATCACTTCTTCTTCAGCTTCGCCTGGGTCTCTTTGGCCATCTTGCGGAGCTTGGACTGGTTCATGGTGCGGTCGGCAGTAGAAATCTTATCTACGAAAAGGTCGCCGTTCAGGTGGTCCGATTCGTGCTGGATGCAGCGGGCAAAAAGGCCTTCGCAGTTGTGAATTTCTTGAGGCTCTCCGTTGATGTCGAAAAAGCGGACGCACACCTTGTCGGGCCGGACCACATTGCAGAAAATGTCCGGGAAAGAAAGACATCCTTCGTCATAATCCACAGGCTTGGCGTCTTCTTCCGCTTCCCATTCCGGGTTGAACATGATGTAGGGCTTGGGATTCTCTTCGCCGGGAATAGCGGTATCGATGACCACCAAACGGATGTTCTTACCTATTTGGGGTGCGGCAAGGCCGCAGCCCGGCGCATCGTACATGGTTTCCAGCATGTCCTTGGCCAGCTGGCGGAGTTCCGGAGTAATCTCGGTAACGGGTTCGCTCTTTTTGCGGAGAACCGGGTCACCGTAAATGCGGATAGGTAAAATCGCCATGATTACTTCTTTTCTTCGGTCTTGGTGTCGGCTGCAGGAGCGTTCATGATTCTGAGGATGGCGCTCTTTTCAAAGTCAATCAGCGTGGTGGAGCCGGTACGGACCGTGACGATGTTGTCTTCCATGGAGGTGATGGTGCCGATGATGCCGGCGGTGGTCATCACCTTGTCGCCCTTCTTCAGTTCCTTGCGCATCTGGTCCATTTGCTTCATTTCTTTCTGCTTGGGGCGGATAAAGAACAGCCACATGACCACGAACAAAAGGATAAGGGGCAAGAAGCTTGCGATGGCGCTGGGCTGCTCGGGAGCGGCCTCTTCGGCAAAAGCCATGGCAGAAGCGGACAGGGTAATCAAAAGGGTCTTGATTTTCATAATAAAACCTTTATTAAATGTGGATGAATATTACGAGCTCAAATTTAGAAAAATGGTGGGAGCGCTACAGAGGCAGGTCTTTCCCCAGGCCCATTTTCAGCTCGGTCCGGCGGCGGATTACCATTTCGTTGAAAAGGTCCGTAAGGCTGTCTTCGATGCTGATCATGGGTTTCCAGCCCAGGTTCGTCATCTTGGTGGGGTCCCCAATCAGCAGAGGAATGTCGTTGACCCGTTCGTACTTGGAATCAAAACGGAAATCCACGCTCACGTCGGCGATGTCCACCAGCATTTCTACCAGTTCCCGGATGGTGTACGACTTGCCGCTGCAGATGTTGAAGGTCTCGCCGGATTCAGCGGTGTTCAGCACCTGAATCATACCGCGGGCCACGTCACGCACGTCCACCACGTCACGGCTGATGTCGAGGCTTCCGGAATAGATAACGGGTTCGCTACCGTAGAACTTGATTTTTACCAGCTGGTAGGTGATAGAGGGAATCACGAAACGGCGGCTGTGGTGGGGCCCCGTAAAGTGGAATGGGCGCACAAAGACAATGTGGAGTCCGCTGGCGTTGATAAACTGGTGCCCCAGGAGTTCCATGCATGCCTTGGAAGTGGCGTATGGAGTCATGGGGTTCGGGCGGTCTTCTTCTTTGTGCAGGTAAGTCAGGTGTTGTTCCGTACGTCCGTAGATTTCGCTGGAACTGAGCAGCATGATTCGTGCTTTGGGGCATGCCTGCCGTGCCGCTTCCAGCAGGTTCTGGGTCCCGAGCAGGTTGATGTTCAGGGTTTCGTAGGGTTTCTGGTACGAAAGCCCCACGGAGGATTGGCTGGCCAGGTGGTAAATATGGGTAGGAGCCACCTTCTGGAGCATCTCATAGACGTCCTTGAAGTTCAAAAGGTTTCCGGTGAGGTATTGCACACCGTCCACCTTCTGCCAAGGCTGGGGCTGCTCGTCGCTAAAGCTGAACAGCTCGTGATTCGTGCCGCTCAAGCTAGAGAGGATATGGAATCCCAGAGCCCCTGTACCACCTGTTACCAAAATACTCATTCTAGTCCTCAGTTATCAGTAAAGCCTTCCTAACCACCAAAACCTCAAGCAGATCCCCGACCAGAGCCTGCCCTGAGCTTGTCGAATGGGTCGGGGATGACACTTCTTGCGTCCCGCATCCCTAGCCCCTAGATCCTAGCCC
>DGRZ01000108.1:11891-32843 GCA_002391195.1 Fibrobacter sp. UBA4375
CTAGCCCCTAGATCCTAGCCCCTAAATCCTAGCCCCTAAATCCTAGCCCCTAAATCCTAGCCCTTAAATCCTAGCCCCTAGATCCTAACCCCTAATCGCTTCCCACGCTTTTGCTACTGTTTCCTTTTCAATATTAACAACTTTTTCGACTTTCCCAATCTCTGTAGGCAAAATATAAACTCTTGTGCCCTTTTCGGCCTTTTTGTCCACGGCCATGGCATTCCAGGCCTGCTCCGTATCCACGTTGTAGCTTTTCGGGAATCCGAGGCGGTCCAAAAGGTCGTTCTGCCTGGATTCTTCTTCGGCGGAGAGTTTGCCCAGGAGTACGGCTGCACGGGCGGCTACCCGCATGCCGAGGCTTACGGCTATACCGTGGCTGAACATGTTGTAGTTGGTGAGCTTTTCGATGGCATGTCCGAAAGTGTGACCGTAGTTCAAAATGGCCCGGAGACCGGATTCCTTCTCGTCGATGCCTACGACTTCGGCCTTGATCTGGCAGCTCCTGAAAATCAGGTGACGCAACACGCCATCGTCGTGTTTCTTGATGCCTTCTACGTTTTCTTCGATGTAGCGGAAAAATTCCTTGTCGTAGATGACACCGTACTTGACGATTTCGGCAAGGCCTGCCAGGTATTCGTTTTCGGGAAGGGTGGCAAGCACCGCCAGGTCGCACACTACGGCCTTGGGCTGGTAGAATGCCCCGATCATGTTCTTGCCTTCGGGGTGGTTTACCGCCACCTTGCCACCTACGGAACTATCCACCATAGAAAGGAGGGTGGTCGGGAACTGGATAAAGGAAATTCCCCGCTGGTAGGTGGCGGCTCCAAAACCCGCCATGTCGCCTACCACGCCACCGCTGAACTGTAACAGACAGCTCTTTCGGGTGTAGTTCCGGTGCAGCAAGAAACTGAAAAGCTGGTTCAGGTTATGGAGGGTTTTGTTCCGCTCTCCAGCCTGGAACTTGAAGATAGGGCAACGGCCCGCCTGGCCCCGCAACTGCGAGAGCATTTCGTTCTGGACCTTTGCGATGGTGGTGTCCGTACAGACCAGAAATTCGTTGGACGGGGCCAGCCGAAGGCCTTCCAGAAGGGCCTTGGAATCGGGAATGATGTTCCTGCCGATAAAGATGGGGTAGCGCCCGCCACTAGAGGGGCACACATCCAGGGCATGATTGCTCCAGAACTTTTTCATGTGCAGGATTTTTTCGATGACATGGGCTTCGGTGTAGTCGTTGGAACTTTCTACGCTGAAGTCGGCCTGGGCGTAGTTGGGCTCACGCTCTTTCAGCATGATCTTGATTTTGGCAAGGCGTTCCTCGTCGCTCAGGTTGGCAAGCAGGGGCCGTGTGTTCTTGCGCCCGATGCGTTCCGAAAGAATTTCGGGCTTGGCCCACAGGCGGATGATGAGGCCGTTTTCCCGGATAATCTTGATGTTGTCGGCCTGGGTGAGCGCGCCACCACCTAGGGAAACCACCTGGGGCGTTTCGTTACTGCAGATTTCAGCGATGATTTCTTTTTCCTTCGCCCGGAAAAAGGCTTCCCCTTCCTGTGCGAATATTTCGGAGATTGACTTTCCGACCCGCTCCACGATAAGACTGTCGGTGTCAACGAAGGGGCGCTCAAGTCGTTCTGCCAGAGCCCTGCCGGTGCGACTCTTGCCGCTGGCCATGAAACCCGTAAAGAAAATATGCCTTCTCATTAGATACCCTCCATTCCCTTGCGCATGATATTCAGCAGTTCTTCGTCGGTATGCCCCTTCACTTGCTCGGGGAACCATTTCTTGAAACTTTCCAGCCCCTGGTGCACCAGCATGCCTTCGCCGGTAACGGTCTTGCAGCCCTTTTCGGTGGCAAGCTTCAGGAGCTTTGTCTTGGGCGGTGCATAGACGATATCGCAGACGACTTGCCCAGGGTTCAGACTGTCCTTGTCAAGAGGAGATTCGTCTTCGTTTGGGGTCATGCCTACGGAGGTGGCGTTGATGATAATCTTGTATTCCTTGGAAACGCTAGGGAATTCCAGGAAGGTGAATACGGAAATTTTTTCGCAGTCCTTGAACAGCGGATTCAGTGAACCAGCCAGGGCTTCGCCCTTGTCCTTGTTGCGGCACACGATGGCAAGCCTGTTGCCCTGTTCCATCAGGGTGTAGGCGATGGCCTTTGCCGCTCCGCCGTTTCCGAGAAGGGCCACGGTGGTGTTTGCAGGTTGCACTCCGTTTTCTTCCAGGTTGCGGATACAACCGTAGGGGTCCGTTGTGGTTCCGCAGAGGGTGTCGCCAACGGTCCCGTCTTTCCAGTAAAGTGTGTTTACGCTTCCGGTAAACTTGCTGATGGGGCTAAGTTCGTCCACCAGTTCCATGACGGGAGTCTTGTAAGGAATGGTAACGTTTGCCCCCCTGAATTTCATGGCCCTGAAACCTTGGATAGCCTGGGCGAAATTCTCCGGTTCTGGTCCAAAGGGCAGGTAGGCCGCGTTGATTCCAAGCGCCTTGAAAAGCGCATTGTGCATGAGGGGGGATTTGCTATGGGCAATAGGGTGCCCGAAAACGCAAAGGGTTTCCGTTTTTCCGTTCACATGAACCTCTTTTGTCCGCCCACCTGGGGCTGAACTCTAAACAATACACCAATAAAAATATAAATATTCTATATTTGTATGCGATGAAATTACCTGTGGTGTGTATTATCGGACGGCCCAATGTCGGGAAGTCCTCTCTTTTTAACCGGATTCTTGGCCGCAGGGCTGCCGTGGTATCTGACCGTGACGGTGTGACTCGCGATAGGCATTATCAGAACGCAAATTACAAGGGCCACGAATTTACGGTGGTAGATACCGGCGGTTTTTTGCCGGACGATACCATCGATGTCCTGGCCGATAGTGTCCGTACCCAGATTTTTAACGCCGTCGAGGAATCGGACCTGGTCCTTTTTATGGTGGATGTTCGCGTGGGCATTACCAAGCTGGACCAGCAGTTTGCAAGGCTTATCCGCAAGTTGGACAAGAAGGTGATTCTGGTGGCCAACAAGAGCGAAAACCTGGGCGACCGTCAGGAAAGTTACGAGTTCTTGAAGTTGGGCTTTGGACAGCCCCGTACCATCAGCGCCTTGACGGGCTATGCCTGCCTTTCTTTGATGGATGAAATTGTCGCAGTGCTTCCGACCCCTGTGCGTGGGGAACGGAAAGAGGAACGGCCCATCCGTTTTGCCATCCTTGGTCGCCCCAATGCAGGCAAGAGCACCCTGTTGAACCGCCTGATGGGCGAGGAACGTGCCGTGGTTTCGGACATTCCTGGCACCACCCGCGATTCTATCGATTGTACCTTTACCGTAAACGGCGTCAAGTTCGTGGTCACCGATACGGCGGGCCTTCGCAAAAAGGCGAAGGTAGAAGACGAGGTGGAAATTTTTAGCAACATGCGCACCATGGAAAGCATCCGCAGGTCGGACCTGTCGGTGCTTCTGGTGGACTGCACCCGAGGGCTCCAGGTTCAGGACTTTAGAATCATTACCGAAATCCGCAAGGCGGGGAAGGGCCTGGTTCTTGTGCTGAACAAGTGGGATATTCTGCCCGACAAGACGGAAAAGTCCTTCGACCGCATGGTCAAGGAAATGCTGGAACGGGAACCCATGCTGGAGTACGTGCCCATTCTTTCTATCAGTGCCAAGGAAGGCCTTCGCGTAAATCGGGTTATCCAGTCTATCCAGACGGTATATGCCAACTGCCGCCGCGTGCTGGGCCGAGACCGAGTGGCCGAAAGTTTTGCGAATTTCTTGCAAGAAAAGGCGCCTCCCAGCCACAACGCCCGTGTGGTTGCCTTGACCCGAGCCTGCCAGATTCTGGTGGAGCCTCCCGTGATTGCCATTGAGACCCGCACACCGGAATTGGTGGACGAATCTTACAAGCGTTACCTGCTTAAAAAGTTTTACGAAGAATTCCAGCTACAGGGTGCGCCCCTCCGCTTGAATTTTGACCAGAAGTTAACCCTCAGAAAGGACGAAGAACTTGAACAGTTTGCTGAGTCTTCCGATAGCGTACTTGTTGGGGTCGATCCCCAGCGCGATTTGGATCGCAAAAATCGCGAAAGGTAAGGACTTTGACATTCGGGACTACGGTTCCAAGAATGCAGGTCTCACCAACACGTTCCGCGTGCTGGGCTGGAAACCGGCACTTCCGGTAGTGTTCCTGGATTTGCTCAAGGGTTTCTTTGGACCCTGGATTGCCGCACAGATGTGTGCCTCTCAGGTGGCTGCCGGTGGTGCGGACTACTCTCATTGGGTGCCGCTGGTGGCAGGCCTTCTGGTCATCTTGGGCCATAGCTTTACCTGCTTTGCTGGATTCCGTGGAGGCAAGGGCGTGCTTGCCGCTCTCGGTGTCTTTTTGGCCCTTTGCCCAATTACTGCCCTTGCGGCCTTTGGGGTGTGGATTGTCCTTACGGTTTCCACCAAGTATGTTTCGGTTGGGAGCATCGGCGCTTGCATTGCTCTCGGGGCTTTTGCCGTGATGGGCTACTTGAAGTTGCCGTTTCCACCAGACGAAATCAACTTGGGACTCATGATTACTTGCCTTATTGTGGCGATTTTTGTGATTGTGAAGCACAAATCCAACATCAAGCGGCTTTTGAACGGCACGGAGAATGGATTTGGGTCTAAAAGGAAGACTCCGAAGGCGTAAATATTGTAGATTATTGATGTGTTGAGTTATTAGTTCTAAGTTCCGAGTTACTAGAAAGTTTTACTACAACATCTCTAGTAACTAGTAACTAGCCCGTAGGGCGTAACTGGTAACTAGAGTTTTAATTAGGGACGACAGTATGAAGGTTACAGTATTAGGAACTGGCGGCTGGGGACTTACCCTTGGTCAGGTGGTTTATGAAAATAAGTGCGAAGTTTCCTTTTGGACTAACTCGCAGGCCGAAGTGGATTTGCTTTCCACAGAACACCAGTACAAGGATAAGTTGCCCGGTGTGATTTTCCCGGCAGATTTTAAATACACTACCGACATGAACGCCGCCCTCGATGGTTGTGACATGGTGCTTATCGTGGTGCCCTCTCAGTTTATGGGTGGCGTGGCCAAGAACCTTGGCAAGTGGACACCGGCCAAAGGTAAAGAACCCGTGGTGGTGTGTGCTACCAAGGGTATTCTCGAAGGCACGAACCAGCTCATGAGCGAAGTGCTATTGGAAAACGTTCCCTGGCTTACCGAAGACAAGATGGTGGCCTTTAGCGGACCTTCCCATGCCGAAGAGGTGAGCCGCCATATCCTTACGGCCATTGTGGCTGCCTGTGTGAACGAAGAATCCGCAAAGTTTGTGCAGAAGGTCATGAGCTGCAGCTACCTGCGTGTGTACAGCTCTACGGATATCGTGGGCATTGAACTTTGCGGTTCTGTGAAAAACGTTATCGCCATTGCCTCTGGCGTGCTTTACGGTCTCGAAGCCAGCGGCAAGTACAAGATTGGAGACAACACCCGTGCAGCCCTCTTGACTCGCGGTCAGGCAGAAATGTGCCGCCTGGGCAAGGCCCTCGGGGCAAAGTCCGAAACCTTTGCTGGCCTCGCCGGTATGGGCGACTTGATTGTGACCTGCCTTTCCCAGCACAGCCGTAACCGCTATGTAGGGGAGCACATCGGTAAGGGCGAAACCATCGAACAGGTGCTTGCCGGCATGAAAATGGTTGCCGAAGGCGTGCCCACCTGCAAGAGCACTAAGGCCCTTGCCGACAAGCTGGGTGTAGAAATGCCCATTGTGAACTCCGTCCATGCCCTCCTTTTCGAAGGAAAGAAGGTGGACGATGTCATCAAGGACATGTGGGGCCGCGAACTCAAGGAAGAAGTCTGGGGCTAGTCCTTTTTACTTCCGACTAGTACCACGGCACCTTGCAAGGCTTGGAACAGCAAGGGAATGTAACCCAGCAAGCCTGCTGCAAGAACTAGATCCGCAGGAATGCCGAGGATTCCGGAAAAAAGAGCTATTTGGACTCCCTCGCGAACGCCAATGCCGTTAAGAGAAATGGGAAGCATGGCGACTACGATGGTGATACTGGTAAAGACCACCAGAATACCAATATTGATGTCGACTCCTACTGCTTTGAAATAGGCAAAACTAGTGAAGAGGGTTAATAGTTGTAGCCAGAGTGAATCCAACGAAGACAACAGCAGTTGTTTTTTGTGTTTTCTGTAAATAGAAAGGCTGTACTGCAACTTTGGGATGAAGCGAATTTTGTTTGTAATGGCTTCTGGGAATGGAATCTTGTCAGAAAACAGACAGCAGAGGATAACGGCAATGCAAACCAGTAGAGCAACGCACATAATGAGGGTGTAAACCGTAGGTACGTTGATTTTTGACAGGGCGAAGGGAAGCGCTACAAAGAAACACAGGAACATGGCAAGGAGTCCTTGAATGCGTGAAAGAAATACTGCCGAAATGGATTGACTGGTCTGGTTGAATTTTTTTCCGAATGCCAAAGATTTTACAGCGTCGCCGCCAAAGCCGGTAGGGAGCAGGTTGTTAAAAAAATACCCCAGGGCTGTGTAAGCGTAATAGGTCTTGAAGGGGATTTCTGGCCCCTGTACCGAGAGGCCTTTCCAGCGGTTGGCCTGGATGAGCATGATTAGGTTTGCGGCAACGAGCATGGCCACCACCCAAGGTATCATGGCTGCAGTCCAGTTCTCCATGACGCTTGCAAAAGGAATCTTGTAAAAAATGTAAGCGAAACCACCCACGCTTACAAGAAGCTGGAAAATTTTTTTTATCCAAGGCCCTTTGGCTGTCTTACCTGCCGTCATTGCCTGTAAAAATAGCATTTTTACCAAGAAAATTTTATATTTTTACCAAGAGGTTTTTATGTACCCGAATAAAGTTCGTTATGATATAGCCATGCTTGTCCCTCCAGATGCTAAAACCGTCCTGGAAATAGGGGCTGGCTCCGGCAAGAATTGCGTGATTTATCCCAAGGATTCCTATAAGGTGGCTATAGAGCCCGAAAACAGGACTGACTGCCAGACGGCCGAAAATTTTCCAGGTGGCTTTAACGAGTATCATCACGTTCTTTACGAAGATTTCAAAGAAGACCGCAAGTTCGACCTGATAGTCATGTGTGATGTTCTAGAACATGTGAACGATCCGGTGGATCTGATCAATTTCTGCAAAAACCACCTGACCCCGGAAGGCCATATCCTTCTTTCTCTCCCCAATTTTATTTGTGTTGAAAATATCCTCAAGATTGTCTTGACCAGGGATTTCCGCTATGTGAAGGTGGACCAGGGTGAAAAAGCGTTGGGCGTTTTGGATATTAATCATAAGACGTTCTGGACCAAGAAAAGCTTTATCCGTTTTGCCAAGGAGAACGGCCTAGAAGTTGAACGTATTGTGGGAATCCGCAAACAGCTGAAGTTTATGCCAAACATTTTGAGCCATTTAAGTTATATTCCCTTTCAGTATGGGTTCTTGACCAAAATCAAAAAGTGAGTAAAGGAGATCCTAAAATGTACAATTTCAAGTCGGCGAGTTTGTTCTTTTTTCTCTGCCTGCTAGTAGGTATATGCGGTTGTTCGGAAAACTCGCATGATGGTTCGTCTGAACAGACCTATTCGACTGTAGGTGTGACAAGAATTGATGCCTCCTTGGCAAAGGCCCGTCTTGCTCAGTGCTCCAGAGATGTGGAACATTTTTGGGTTGTGGATGGAGATACGCTTTCTATTGAAGTAGACGATACGTTTTCTGATAATGGCTTTGCCGTAGAGGCGGATGTTATTATTGAATCGCATCAGGGCTATATTACTTTGGCTTCTGCTGGGGTAGATGGCGATGCCGATGCTTGGGCGCTTCGTGTTGAAAACGGAATTCCGTTTTTTACATGGCGGGATGCTTCTACAGAGGGCCGGTGGCTTAAGTTGGAGGCCCAGGCTCCTTTAAAACTGAACGAACTGGAAACGGTACGGGCAGAACGTGTGGATTCACTTACAGTCTTGTATGTTGATGGGGAAATCTGTGCCGCGGGAATTGCTAGCGGTGCGGTACGCTCCTTGAAAGGGTCCTTCACCATTGGATTTGACCCTGCTGAAGTGACAGAAAATACGCCTGGCCGTGTGATGTGTGTTCGGTTTGACAAAGTTCACAATATGAGGGTAGCGGGAAAGCCCGAGGAAACTCCAGTCAAGTCTATTGCCGAAGATTGGGATTCTTCTCAAGTGGAGTGGATAGCCGCATGGGAATTTAACGACCCAGCCCATATAGGCCGGGACTATACAGGAAACGGATTTGACGCCACCGTTGGTGAGGGAACGGTGTTGAATGACGAAGGCATTGCTGTTTTTGATGGAGCTTCCGGGCTGAAAATTCCACTTTCCGATAGTCTGCTCCAGAATGAATTTGTTGTAGAAACCCGAATCAAGGTGGATAGCTTTGGATCAATGAAGAACATCATTGTGGCCGAACCCCCTGGCCGTGGTGTAGATGGCTGGATGCTTCGCGTAGACGAAGAAACCCTTCGTCTGCATTTGCGGGATTCGGAAAAGGATGGTGACGATTGGCAGGTTTTTGCGGGAAAAGATTTAGTGTTGGGACAATGGATGAAAATCCGGGTGGAACGCTCCGCGGATAGTATCCGTGTGTTCCAGAATGGAGAATTAACGGTTGCCGCTTCTTACCATGGCGATGTTACCCAGCAAAGGTACGACTGGGCAATCGGCTATGACGCAATGAACCAGAATTATCATATCCGTTACTTTGAGGGGGCTATAGACTACATCCGCTATGGGCATTTTACGAAATTTAGTGAAGGCTCCACGACAAAAATTGATGACTCAAAGGGAAACCTGCTGGTGGCGTGGGAATTCAATGACCCTGCATTCGTGGGCCTGGACAAGATGAGTAACAATTCGGTTAAAATTGTAGAAGGTTCTTCTGCGATAGTAGACAAGGCCTTGAAATTGGATGGAAAGTCTGGCTTGCCCGTAAAGCTTACCACTACATTCTGCCGCAAGGACTTTGCTGTAGAAGCCAGGGTGAAACCGACTTCATTTGGTAAAATTCAGAATGTATTTGTGGCTGAGCCTCCAGGACGTTACGGCGATGGCTGGATGGTGCGAATTGATGATGGGGTCCTTAGGGTTCACCTGCGTGACGAAGATGTTGATGGCGTCGAGTGGAAAATCTTTACGGGTAATGAATTGAAGATTGGTGAATGGACTGAAATTCGCGTAGAACTGGCTTCCCAGAAAATCAAAATTTTCCAGGATGGAAAGTTGACTTTGGAAACGGAATACAAGGGTGATGTTTCCCAGTTAGGTTACAATTTGTCTGTTGGATATGACCTGATGAATCAGTTGTATCATGACCGGTACTTTGCAGGATTCATTGATTATATTCGTTTTTACGGATTGTAGTTTTAAATGGACGTAGGTATTATCAATTATAATGGCGGCTCGGAACTTGCGGAATGCGTCAAGAGCCTTTTGGCGCAAACCGTGCCGGTGCGGGTTCTTGTTTTTGATAATGCTTCTTCAGACAATTCCATTCAGAATTTAAAAAAGCAGAACCTGAATTGTTTCATTATCGAAAACGGTGAAAATTTGGGCTATGCAGGAGCCTGCAACGGACTTCTCGAAAATATGAATGCCGATATCCAGGTGCTTTGCAATATGGACCTGGAATTTGATCCGACTTGGGCGGAAAATCTTTTAAATTGTTTTGACCGCCATCCAGAAGCGGGTTCTGTAGCGAGTCTGGTGATGGAAAAAAGTGGCGTGGTGAATGCGGTAGGTGTTCAATTTGGAGCAGACCTTTTTGCCAAAAATGAAGCCAGCGGTTTGAATATCGCCGAAGCGGACATTCGCGAAAAAGAGGTTTTTGGCTGTTATGGCGCCGTGATGAGTTTCCGTAAGGTGGCTGCAGAGGCCGCAGGCAAGATGGATGCCAGTTTTTTCCTTTTTTTTGAAGAAACGGAATGGTATTTTCGTCATAATCTAGCCGGATTTAAGACCGTGTTTTGCCCGGAGGCCAAAGTTTATCACGAACGCTCCATGACCACAGTGCGGTATTCGCCTCGCAAGTTGTTCTACTCGGAACGGAATCGCTTGCGTACGGCGGTAAGACTGTTGCCGATGTCCGATGTTTTTAAACTCCCTTTCCGCGGTTTTGTTCGCTACTTGAGTATGGCGAAGGGTGGTGTGCCAGGGCAATCTGGCGACGGCAAAAAACTTTCAAAGATTTCGATTTGTAAAGCCCTTGCCAAGGCTTGGTTGCAAGCTTTGTGGATGTTGCCCAATGAGCTTCGGGTGCGAAAAGAATATCATCGCAAATTTGAGAATGCCAGTCTCAAGGCTCGCAAAATACTTGATGCGTATTCCCTTAATGCATAATTACTTAGATGTTTGTGGCTAGTCTGTAGGACGTAGCCCATAACTCAGAACTCAAAATAGATAACTGTATAGGATGCGCAGATTTACTAAATTGCAGCTATGGCTTTTGTTCACCTGCAAGTTCATTCCGAGTTTTCCGTTTTAAAATCATCGGCCCGTCTCGACGGCATATTGGATGCTGCCGCTGCAGAAAATGCTCCTGCGGTAGCCCTTACCGACCATGGCGCCATGTTTGGCATCCTGGAAATCCAGACCCGCGGAAAAGACCTGAACAAGAAACGCAAGGAACAGGGACTCCCGCCAGTCAAGACCATCTACGGCTGTCATGTCTATGTGGATTCGCCAAGTGCAAACCAGAAAGACCCGACAACTTATGAACGACTAACCCTCCTGGTAGAAAACGAGGTGGGGTATTACAACCTGCTTCGCATAGTGAGTTTCCGCTACGAAGATGGAGACCGCTGGGCCGAAATTCCGTCGGTCCCGCTGTCGGTGGTAAATGAACACAAAGAAGGCATTATCGCCATTGCAGGGGATTTCTTTAGCCGCTACGGTCAGAATGTGGCTGCCGGCCGTAACAGTGTTGCCCGGGAATACATAGAATCCCTGGACAAAATTTTTGACCGGGACCATCTTTACCTTTCGGTTTGCGATAACGGAATTCCCCAGCAGAAATTGCTGAATGACTACAATGTGCAGTTGGCGGGGGAGCTTGGCCGCGAAGTGGTGGCCGTAGCCGATGTCCATTATATTAAGCAAGAAGATGCCCAGGCCCACAAGGTTTTGCGCTGCATTTCCCTTAAAGAAACCCTGAACGATTTCACGGACAAACGGTTCCCTACGGACCAGTTTTATTTCAGAACTGAACAAGAAATGCAGGCACTGTTCGGCCACATTCCTGGCGCTATCGAAAACACGGTAAAGATTGCAGAACGCTGTAATTTTACGGTAAAAACCGGTATTGGTGATGAATACTGGCCCCGTTTCAAGATTCCCGAAGATTTTTTGGCCTCTGAGGAATACCAGAGTATCAAGGCCATCATGAAGGCGGAATACGATGCGGAGTATCCTGTTGTTCGCGAAAGGGAACTCAAGGGAGTCATCAAGGATAAAAAGAAAAAGGTGACGGCATCTTATTGTGCCGAAAAGGGAATTGCCGAAGATGTCCTGACCGACGAAGACAAGGCAGAAATTGAACGCCTGTCCCAGCCTGAATTTTTTGACGACGACGACAACAATGCCTGGGAGAAAAACATTCGTCGCTGGTGTAAACCGGGTGGTGATGCGGATATTTACATTACCCACCTGTGTAATCAGCGTCTTAAATGGCGTTTCCCCAACGAAGATTTTAAGTTCCCTGCCCATGATACCGAAGTGGCGGCCCGCATGTACAAGGAGCTGAATTGTATCCGCAACATGAACGTGGCGGGCTACCTCTTGATTGTGTGGGACTTTATCAACTGGTCCAGGGAACACGGAATTCCCGTGGGGCCTGGCCGTGGATCTGCTGCGGGCTCTCTTGTCACCTACATTATCGGCATTACCGACATCGACCCTCTCACTTTCGACCTCCTTTTCGAACGGTTCCTGAACCCGGAACGCGTGTCCATGCCCGATATCGATACGGACTTTTCTGATAGGGACCGCGGTCGCGTGATTGACTACGTGACCGAAAAATACGGCAAGGAGTGCGTGGGCCAGATTATCACCTACGGTATGCTCAAGTCCAAGGCGGTGATTACCGATGTGGCCCGCGTTTTGGGTATTCCGCCGCAAGAAGCGAAAGCGATTACCAAGTTATTCCCGCAGCGCACCCTGAATTTCAGCTTGAAGCAGGCCTGGACGGGTAAAGACAAGAAGGGGAATAATCTGGAAGACGGTTATAGCCCGGAACCCCTGCAGGCCATGATCAATAGCCGTGCCAGCTACCAGAACCTGTGGGACATCGCCAAAAAGCTAGAAGATTTGCCTCGCCAGACAGGCGTGCACGCCTGTGGTGTGGTGATTACGCCGACTCCGATTTATAACCTTGCGCCCTTGTACCGTGCCGCTCCCGAAGATACGCCGGTGGTGATGTACGACAAGCATTACGCCGAAGATATCGGGCTTCTGAAGATGGACTTCTTGGGTCTTATCAACTTGTCCATCATTCAAGACACGGTGAACATGGTCAAGAAAAACCGCAGCATAGAACTTGACATGGGCCACATTCCGCTGGACGACAAGGAAACCTTTGACCTACTGGGCAAGGGCATGACCACGACGGTGTTCCAGTTTGAATCGCCGGGTATGCAAAAGTACCTGCGTGAACTGAAGCCTACCCGAATTTTTGACCTTATCGCTATGAACGCCCTGTACCGTCCGGGGCCGTTGGAACAGATTCCCCACTTTATTGCCCGTAAGCAGGGTAAAGAAGAAATTGACTGTTACCACCCTGACTTGGAACAGGTGCTTGGCGAAACCTACGGTGTGATTGTTTACCAGGAACAGGTGATGAAACTGGCCCAGATTCTGGGCGGATACACCCTGGGTGGTGCTGACAATATCCGTCGTATCATGGCAAAGAAAATGCCTGAGAAGATGGAAAAACTGAAACCGGAGTTTTTCACGAAATGTGAAGCCAATGGCTATGACCATGCGTTGATCCAAAAAGTGTGGGACGCGGTGCTTCCGTTCTGCGGTTACGCCTTCAACAAGAGCCATGCTGCCGCCTACGCCTATGTGGCTTACCAGACCGCTTACCTAAAAGCCCATTACGGCCCAGAATACATGGCAGCTTCCATGACGTCGAAGATGGGCAAGACCGAAGATATCGTCACCATCATCCAGGAATGCAAGCGCTTGGGTATCCCCGTGCTCTCGCCGGATATCAATTCGTCTCAAGGGATTTTTACCGCCAATCCCAAGCACCAGATTCTCTTTGGTCTTGCGGGAATCCGCAACGTGGGAATAGGCGTGGTAGAAGACGTGGTGGCAGCCCGTGAAAAGGGAGGCCCTTTCAAGTCTATCTTTGATTTCTGTAAGCGGGTGGCGGAATACCAAGGTTCCCTGAAAGAAAAACGCCCGCCTCTCAGCAAAAAGACTTTGGAATGCCTGATTATGGCAGGCGCTTTGGATGGCCTGCCTGGGAGCAGGGCAGTGCTCATGGCCACGGTGGATAGGGCGCTAGAAGTGGCTGCCCGCTACCAAGAAGACAAGTCCAAAGGACAGATGTCTCTCTTTGATATGGGCGGGGCTGATTCCTCTATTTCTAACATTGCCGAAGTCTTGGAAGAAGCCGAGGAATGGGGCAGCGTAGAAATGCTCAACAAGGAGCGTGAAGTCCTTGGGCTCTGCCTTTCTGGGCACCCGCTAGACGAATTCCGCCCCGAATTGATCGGTTTTACCACCTGCAGCCTGAGCCAAGAAGAATTGGCCCGTAAAGAGGGCTGCGTGGTGGCCGTCGGTGGAATCGTCACGCGGATGCGTTCTGTAGAAACTAAGCGCGGCGCTACCATCGGCTTTGGCGAAATGCAGGATTTCCAAGGCGAAGTGGGACTGTTCTTCAAGAAAGACACTTGGGAAAGTTTTCGGGACAAGATTTCCGAAGATGACCGCATTTTGGTGAAGGGAACGCTTGAATACCAGCGGGATAGAGAGAAGAATATTACCGAGCAGATGCAGGTGGTGGTAGAAGAGGCCTACCAGCTGGACTATGTCCGTGAGCGTATGGTCAAATACATCCACGCCAACATCTATTCTTCTATGCTTTCAGAAGAATTCTTGCAGAAGCTGGAAATGGGAATGCAACAGTTCGAGGCTTTCGAAGGGGAGCCAGGAAGCGAGTTGGTCCTGCACATAGAGACGGAATCAAGTTACGAACATGGGCTGACACTTCACAAATACAAGCTGTCCTATTCTCAAGATGTACTGAATTGGCTCAAGCAGGACATGGGCGCCTCTAAGGTCTGGGTCTCCGGGAAACCCCGCAGGTAGTTTCTGTGCAAGAACCGTTTGTCCTTTTCTGTGCAGGGGAAGATTCCGGAGATGTTCTGGGGGAGGCCTTTGTTCAGTCCATAGTCCAGCGGGAAATGCTCCCGGTGGGTACGGGTGGCAGCCGCATGCAGAATGCGGGACTTGTTCCTATTGCAGAATTTAACGAGCTTCCCGTTTCTGGATTTCTGGACGTTTTGCCTCGGACGGCTAAGCTCCAAAAAGTTTATCGAAAGCTGAAAGGCCTGCTTTGTTCCGAGGAATGCAAGGCCTTTATCGCTATCGACTATCCTGGCTTTAACATGAAACTGTGCCGGATTGCCCAAAAGATGGGGAAGCCGGTACTTTATGTGGCTCCACCCCAGATTTGGGCCTGGAAACCGGGACGCGCCCAGAAACTCCGCGATGTGAATCTCGCCGTACTTTTCCAGTTTGAAAAAGAGGCCTATGGGCAAAAGGGCGTCAATGCCGACGTCTTGCTCCATCCGTTTTTGCTGCACGAAAACCTGTACCACACTTTGCCCTATTCGGAACAGTTGGATTCCAATGAAGAAACCTTGCTTCTTTTTCCGGGGAGCAGGCTATCTCAGGCAAAACGAAACATGGACTTGTTCCTAAGAGTGGCGGAGGCGTGGCTAAAAATGCGTTCACCGCAGGCCGCTACAAGTAAAAAAGTCAAGTTGATTGTCCCTCGTGAATCCCTGATACCCTCCTTGGAAAGTTATTTCCAAAAAATAGGGGAGGTGGAACGCCAACAGTTTTCTGTTCAGGTGGCGCCCGAAGATTCCGAAGAGCGCCGCATGCTGTTCGGGTCGGCGTCTATGGCCCTTGCCACTCCGGGAACGGTAACACTTGAGCTTGCCCTTTCGGGAGCCCCTCTGGTGGTTGCCACAAAGCCCGATTTCTTAACCTACATTCTGGGCTCTTTGCTTGTGAAAACCAGAACTTTCGCCATGCCCAACATTTTAATGAAAAAAATGTTGATTCCTGAATTTATAGGCAGAGGCACGAAAAAGTTGGTTCCCCAGATTCTAGCGGCCATGCACAACCAAGACATCGCTAAATCAAGGCAGTTGGCCGTGTCCTTGACGGAGCGCCTCGGCAAAGGCTTTGTTCCGGATTGTTTTGTGGATAAATTATTTAACGGCTGAATTTCTTGGCCAGTTCGTCCAGAGAAATCCGCATAAGGGTCGGAGTGCCGTAGGGGGATTTTAAGGGGTCTTCGGTAGCCATCAGCTGGCTTACCAGCCTGGACATTTCTTCGGGTTTCAGCTTGTCGCCCGCCTGGAAGGCGTTAGTTTTGGCCCAGGCTTTGGCCATGGACTCCTGAACTTTGGCGAGGTCTGCTTTCCCTCCGTTCTCGATGCAGTCTTCCAAGAACTCGTGGACCGACTTTGCTGCTCTGGAAATGGGCAGGTTACAGGGAATGGACCTGATCTGGAATTCCGAACCGCCGAAAGGCTCTACATAAAATCCCAGGGTTTTCAGGGAATCTTTTACAGAGTCGAAAATTTCTCGTTCCATTCTGGAAAATTCAGTGAGCTCCGGGAACAACAGCTCTTGACTGTCGATGGAGCCTCCGTTCTTCAGAATCTCCAGAGCTTGTTCGTATAGAATTCGGCTATGGGCGGCATGTTGGTCAATGACCAAAAGCCCTTCGGAATCTTCGCTTACAATATAGGTGTTTGCCGTCTGGAATACCGCCGGGGGAGCCCAGGGGGTGTTTTCGGGTTCGGGGGCTTCCTTGTTCCAGAGGGGGTCCTGCAGGGAATCTTCCAGAGAAATAAGCTTGCCCGCTTCGGGCTGTGAAAACAGGTCCTGGACTTCGTCTTTGTCGGGAGTGTAACGGCTGGTTCCGCTGTCCTTGAACCGCGGAGCCGAGGCGTTGAATTCCTGAAATTTCGGAGATGCAATGGAGGATTGGTCATTGGTCGGAACTTCTGTTCCGATTCCGTCTGCTATTTCTGAACTTAAATCGATAAGGGGGGAGTTCTTTTCTAGATCTTCTCGGAAGGTCTCCCGGATAGCGTGGGTCACTACCAGGAATACCAAGTTCTGGTTTGCAAAACGGACTTCCCTTTTGGCGGGGTGCACGTTGACGTCGAACTCCATGTCCGGCATGTCCAGGAATAGGACCGTCACAGGCTTGCAGTTGACGCCGTAGGGCTCATAAGCCTGGCTGATGGCCTTGGCGATGGCCTTGTTCTCGATGGGCCTGTTCCGCAGGTATAGGTACTGGTGATACCGTTTGCCGTTTTGTTCCGTAGTAGGCGAAATAAAGCCGGTCACGTGGACGCCTGCTTCGGTGTAGTCCACCGGGAGCATCTTTTTGGCAATGCCCGACCCGATGGCTTCGGCGATGCGGGTCCGGAGCTCTCCGGGGACTCCGATAAATACGGACTTTTCGCCTACCTTGTAGTCGATACGGATTTCGGGGTGGGCCAGCGCAATTTTCAAGACGACGTCTAGAATCTTGGAGGATTCCGCCACCTCGCTTCCGAGAAATGTCCTCCGGACAGGGGTGTTGTAAAAAAGGTCTTCGATAAGGAAAGTTGTACCTCGGCTGGCGGCCACACCTTCTCTTTCGATGACGTTTCCGCCATGAAGCACAATGCGGTTGCTTTCGCCCTGGTCCGTGGCGCTGGTGATTGTCATTTTAGACACGGCGGCGATTGAGGCTACCGCTTCGCCGCGGAACCCGTTGGTGTGCAGGTGGAACAGATCGTCGGCACTGCTCAACTTAGAGGTGGTGTGCCGCAGGTAGCACAGGTCCAGGTCTGCCTGTCCCATGCCCTTGCCGTTGTCGGACACTACGATTTTTTGCTTGCCGCCCTGCTCGATTTGCACCTGGATACGGGTCGCGCCAGCGTCTATGGCGTTCTCCAAAAGCTCCTTGACTGCCGATGCAGGTCGCTCAATTACCTCGCCTGCGGCGATTTTATTGATGATTTCATCGGGCAAAATGTGTATTTTGGCGGATTCCACGGCCAAAATATAGCCATTTTTTGTTTTTTATGTTTTTTTTACTATATTGCTACAAGAGACTAACGCCAATCCTAGGCGGCTTGTCGGAGTGAGGTTATCGTGTTATCGAATCTGTTTTTACAGTTTACACATATTGAGCTGCTGATTTCTTACCCTGTCAAGGACCTCTTGACTTTGGTAAAAAAAGACCCTCGCTTTACGGTAAAGACTCTAAATGACATTTACTTTGAAGATTCCTTCGTTGATGAGAGCGTTCACCGTCTGATTATGAATACGGTGGTGAACTGGCTTTATGAGCGGGGCGAAAATCCCGATGCCTTTGTGCAGCGTATTATTGACCGCTGCGCCGCTTTTGAAGGGGTTCCTGCCCGTAGTGTGCTGCGCTCTTACCTTCCTTATGTGTCTCAGTTCTATGCCACCAAGGATGTGCGTCAGCTCTGCCTGGATATTATCCCCAAGCGTTACCCCTTGCTTACCGATCCCAAGTTCCTCCGTCGTGAGGTGGTGGACGGAAACCGAAAGGAATATTTCTCGTTCCGTTTCGATTCTCCGGGCATGTTGGTGACGAACCCCATGCGGTGGTTCAACGGTTTAGTACAAATTGGCCCTATCCTTTTGGATACTCCGCCCTACGAACACATGGAATTTAAGGCTGCTCAGACCTCTTTCATTGAAGCCTTGGAAAACAGGGCTACCGCTGAAATGCGGGATGACGGCTTTGTTTATGTGAATGGCCGTGCCGTGGGTAAGAATATGACCTTCGGGGACTGCCTCGAAGAAAATGGCCTAGAATGGGAATTTGATGCCGAAAAGAAAATGACCTGCGTCAAAGCCCTCGAAGACGTGGTGGATGAGAAGGTTGGCGCAGTCCTTATCCATAAGGGCTGTTACTATGGTGCCCCTGCCGCAATCGTATTTTTTGATTACAAGGCCGATGTGGTGGCTCCGGAGCCCTTCAATAAGCTGATGAGTGCCGTGGTCAAGCAGGAATTTGATTCCTGGAAGCCCATCCAGAAGGCTCAGGAGCAGCTTTTGGAAGGCTTAAACGACTCCGTGACGGTCATTTACTATAAGAGCGATGATTCCATTTCGGTGAACAGCAAGCACCTGATGCGCAACGTGCCTGCCCGAATCCTTAGAAACTTGCTCCGCGAATACACCGCAACAGGTCGTGAAGAATACGAGAACCGCGAATTCAAGAGGGATCCGGCTATCTGTATGGACCCGCTCCGCCCGAACTTCGAAAGCCGCCTGAACCGCGTCATTGCCCATATTAACGGCACCGACGACAAGGACGGCAATGTCACGGAAGGCGTCAAGAAGTACTTTGAAATTGAACGTCACCGTCGTGGCGGGTTCAGGTTTGTGCCTAAGTGCAAGATTATATTTAGAGAAGAGTAGAACTCTTTGTAAGAAAGAAATAGAAATTTAAATAAGAAAAACAAAAGTTCCAAAGCCCCAAAGAATTGGTATATTATGAGCGTTGGGATATTAATGGGTAAATCTTAGGACAATTTATATCATTGCTCCCCTCCTGATGAGTTCTAAGTTCTTTTAATTTCTCAATATTTTCTCCTTCTTAGGAAAGGTCCCCCGCGAGGGGGGCCTTTCTTATCGTATGAACCACCCAGACTTTGAACCTGGATGCTTCTGAAAAGGATAGGGGAATGCTTTCCCCTCGCTTCAGCTGCATGTCATCCCTGCGTTTTTTCTTGTCATCCTCGCCCATTCGACCTTGCTCAGGGCAGGCTCCGGCGAGGATCCATCATCATCTTGGTGGGGATCTCCATGCATCTTCCGCTACCCCTTCGCCTAGGGCTCCGCCCTAAAACCGGATTTTCTAGGGTTTGATGGTTATCGGAGTTCCGTCTTTTACTGCGTCGTAAATTTCTTCGATTTCGTCGTTGGTGACCGCGATGCAACCTGCGGTCCAGTCCTTCCACTTGTGCCAAAACTAAAAGAGTAATCTTTTTACTTAAAGAGTCCAAGGCCAAGCCCGACAAATGCCCTGATGGCGATGACATCGGCGGCATACATGTTTACGTCGAAGCCGAAATGGATTGTCGCGGAAACTTTTCTATAGTCCTCGTTGTCGACGGGGCCGTTGACGGTGTATTCGTAACGGATTCCCAGGGAATAGAAAAACTGTTCGTGCGTATCGTCCTCAGCCGGGATAGATTCATCCCCGGAACTACCGCTGTAGTGGCATAATTTGACCGTAGGGATAATCCTGTGGTCCGTATTGTCGAAAACCGGATAGCCATAGCTGATGTATGGAGCTACACCGCCTGCGGTTTCCCCGCCCTTGTGGTAGATCTCTTCGTAGCGGATGTCGTCCCCTTCATTTTTTCCGAATCCGACGCTAAATCCTAAACCGAAGTCCCCTTTCGACGTTATTACCCTTGCGGAAATATCCCCGCCGTAGAACCTGATTTTGTTGAAGGACTCGTCAATGGTTGGCATCGCCATAAAAAAAGAAAGGTCCATTGCGAATATTCGACGTGATGTATAATGCCTTAACTGAGATCTCTCGTACAATCCCAGATGGTAGTCCATTGCAACGGAGTCAACTTGTTGGTCTATAAGTTGCGCGAGTTCCCTACGTTCTTTTTTGGATAAAGAATCCCGCTTCATCCGGTATGTTAGTTGTGAGAGTGCACTTTGTACCCTATGGCGGATATTTGGTTTTTGCTGTGCTACAGTTGAATCGATATGTTGCTTTTGCTCAAGGTATATTCGGTAATACGATGTATCTGGAAGTTTTGAGGAAAATTGGTCAATTCCTTCTTCATCATTATATTCAAAAAACTGAAATTGTCCTCGCGATATGTAAAAGCCGCTCCCTATTGGCTTTTGGGAAGAACAACGTAGCAGGTACCGGCATGACCAATTAAGTAAAACCTCTTGCCGAAGTGAATCCAGCGGTTCTTCGGGGTGTTCCGCATAAAAAAGAATAAGGCTGTCCCGAATGGGGTTAAAAACCGCTTCAAAAGAATATGCGTCTGTTGCAGCGTTTATCAGGGATGAATCAGGCAATGAAAAGAGTTTTGTGACGGAATCCGCTATAATCGGCATTGAGTCAATGCTCGATTCGTATTCCTCTGGATCAACACAGTCTAAACACATGCGAATGGAGCCCGCAAAAACTTGCGCAACTAGAACAAATATGATTAGGAAGGTCGCCTTCATTTACTTAACCGCTAATCAAAAGGCCATGGCGGAGCATTATCACTTTGTTTATGGCATAGTTCTGTATATTCAATTTCGATGAAATAAGTGGAGTCTATACCACAATCGTTCACAATGGGAACAAAACGCTGTTCTATGTAGTATGTGGAATCCTCGTCAATAGAGGCAAAATCATAATTTGGCGGTAAAGACGAATCATAGTTAAAGTGTTCGTGCAAAGTAGATCTTGTTCCTGTGGAATCATAGAAGGCTCTTTCCGTAGAGTAAAAGGTTTCTATCCAAGTAGAAGTTCTTCCTTTACGGACATTGAACGAGACTACGGGAAATATCGTCTTCTTGTCGCCGCAAAAAACGGTTTCCGCCATAAAAAAACGGCCGTACTCCCAGTCCGAATCCTTTAAGTCGTCTGTATCCTCGTCTACCCGGAGTCTTCTGAATGAATCTGCAGGATTGT
>DGRZ01000078.1:0-109695 GCA_002391195.1 Fibrobacter sp. UBA4375
CCTTCTTGGCGCGCTCGTTGGCGAGCTTCTTGACGCCGGCCAGTTCCTTGCGCAACTTTTCGTTCTGGTTGATGCGTTCCAGGAGCTTCTTGGCTGTGTCCTCGTTCTTGTGGAGGTAATTGTCCAGTTCGCGGGCCACAAAGTCCACAATCCAGGTACGGAGTGCGGGGCCGTTCGGGGCCGTGGTGGTGGAACCGAGCTTCGTCTTGGTCTGGGATTCGAAAACCGGTTCCTGAATGCGCACGGAAACAGCTCCCACGATGCAGTTGCGCACGTCGGAAGCGTCGTATTCCTTCTTGAAGTGGTCGCGCACGCCCTTCACCAGGCCCTCGCGGAATGCCGCCTGGTGGGTACCGCCCTGGGTGGTGTGCTGGCCGTTCACGAAGCTGAAGTAGTGTTCGCCTTCCTGGTTCGAGTGGGTGATGGCGAACTCGATGTCCTTGCCCTTGCAGTGGATGACCGGGTAGCGGATGGTGTCGTCGGTGCGGCTGTGAAGCAGGTCCAAGAGCCCGTTCGGGCTGTTGTAATCCTTGCCGTTCATCACCAGCGTGAGCCCGTTGTTCAGGTAGGCGTAGTTCCAGATTTTCTCTTCCATGTAGGCGGGGAGGAACCGGAAGTTCTTGAACAGGTCGTTATCGGGTTCGAAGTAGATTTCGGTGCCGTTTTTCTCGGTGGTGGAGGTAATCTTGAAGTCCTTCACCAAGATACCCTTGCTGAACTCGGCGCGCTTGACCTTGCCGTCGCGGAAACTTTGTACGATAAACTTTGTAGAGAGCGCGTTCACCGCCTTGGTACCCACGCCGTTCATGCCCACAGACTTCTGGAAGGCTTCGGAATCGTACTTGCCGCCCGTATTCATCTTCGACACGCAGTCGATGACCTTCTCCAGCGGGATGCCGCGGCCGTAGTCACGCACGCGGCAGCTGTGGTCTTCCATGTCGATTTCGATTTTTTTGCCCGCGCCCATGGCGAACTCGTCGATGGAGTTGTCGATAACTTCCTTCGCGAGCACGTAGATGCCGTCGTCGGGGCTCTGTCCGTCGCCCAGTTTGCCGATGTACATACCGGGGCGGAGCCTAATGTGTTCGTACCAATCTAGAGTCTTGATGCTGTCCTTGTCGTACTTTACAGCCATTATCTACCTTTTCAAAACTAAAAAAATGCCTTTTTTCGCCAATTTTAAGAAATTTCGCGATATTTCTTGCGGGAAATGCCCGGACTCGCGGCTCCGGTCCGCCCTTTGCTCCTAATATAGCAAAATTTTTTGTCAAAGAGTGACAATTTGTGCAGTACCGGCTGTTTTGAATTTCTGATTCTATAAAAAAGTTTGACTAGTTGAGAAGAGAAAGCAACGGGTGAAATTACAGCAGGTGTCGATAAGGCATAGATAGCTGTAGTCGGCAAACATTGCGATATTTGACTATTGTGCAATATTCTAATACGAAAGAGCTCCGACAAAAGGAAAGCAATGTTATGGACAAAACCCTTACTACCGGAATAGCGAGATAAGACAAAGCCTTCATTATATTCAGGCTTTGCCCTTCGGGTTAAGCCTTCGGCTTAATCTCTGAATCGGCAGTATTCACTTCGTTCATCGCCGATTCAGTGCCAAAACAGTCACTTTGTTCCTGTTTTGCCCTTCGGGCTTGCCGTGCTTTGCACGGTCAAGGCCTCCCGCGTCGCGTTTCACTTCGTTCCGCTCCGCGGTAGTCGAACTCACTTCGTGAGTTCTCATCTCGCTTGTTATCCCGAATAAAAAACGAAAAGACCCCTATATGGGGTCTTTCTCGTTTTTATCGGAATAGCGAGATTCGAACTCACGACCTCTTGCTCCCGAAGCAAGCGCTCTACCAGGCTGAGCTATATTCCGGTTTGGTGGCTCAAAGATAGTTAAAAAAGACGAAAAATTAAAGGTCAAATGCAAATTTTTTAGCGAGATGAGACAAAAACCTAACTTTGTTACGGTTTTTGCCCTACGGGTTAAGCCTTTGGCTTAATCTCTGAATCGGCTGTATTCACTTTGTTCATCGCCGATTCAGTGCCAAAACAGTCACTTTGTTCCTGTTTTGCCCTTCGGGCTTGCCGTGCTTTGCACGGTCAAGGCCTCCCGCGTCGCGTTTCACTTCGTTCCGCTCCGCGGTAGTCGAACTTACGACCTCTTGCTCCCGAAGCAAGCGCTCTACCAGGCTGAGTTTATTCCGCATTAAGGGCTCAATGCGGTTATTTTTTCGTTTTTGGGGCGGGTTTCCCGATTTTCAGGATGCTGGAACCGGCATTTTCGATTTCGGTGCGGTAGAACACCACCCGGTTTCGCCATTCGGAGCGGACCTTGCGGTCGATAATCTTCTTGACGTTGCCGTAGGCGGGGTTCCCGCCCCCGTGGATGACCCGGAGCACGCTGAGTCCAGCGATGGTCATCTGGGACATGCGGCGTTCCACCGCCTCCGCCGCCTCGTCGGCGGTCATGCCGTGGAGGTCGATTTCGTCTTCGGGTAGCGGTGTGCCCCAGGAGGCGGGGTTTCGGACCCTGCGCCCCTTGAAAACTTTTTTCTCGATCGGGACATCGGCCTTCGCGGCATCCAGGGCCTTGTCCTTGTCTTCCATGTGGTGGTTCTTGATCCACTCCAGCTGGAAAAGTTCTTCTTCGTTGAATGCCATTTTATACCTTGAAGTTCTTGTGGTAGTTCCAGGTCCACTGCTCGGGGTGGTCCTCGATCCAGCGTTCCACGTCGGCGGCTATGGAGCTCACCAGCTCCGCCTCGCCTTCGGGGGTGGTGGCCATCTTGGGCGGGTAGTAGTGCTCGAACCGGATGACGTGCTCCCGGACTTTTTTGCCCTGCCTGACAACCGTTTCGCTGTAGGTGCGGAAGGTGACGATGCTTGCCCCCATCTGGTTTACCTTGACGGGAAGCCTGAGGTAGAGGGTGTTCTTTTTTCCGAAAAGGGAGACGGTGTTGCCCTTGGTGTTGCGGCCCTGGTCCACCACCATGGCAAGGATTCCCTGGGTCTTGAAAAGGTTGCGGACAAGGCTCTGGAGCTTGTCGGGGTGGTATTCGGTGAGGTTCGGGTCGCTGCGCAGGTCTTCTAGGCACTTGCGCATGGCGGCATCCCCTGCAGAGTCGGTAATGAGGTGTACCGGCTTGCCGTAACGGCAGAGAATCCGGTGCATGTTCTCGAAGGCGCCCTGGTGGATGCTCATGCCCACCACGGTTCCCTCCTTGGCGGCATCTTGCATGATAAATTCGTTCTCGAATCGGACCCGTGCCGTGGCAGAGGGAATCCGGGCCAGCAGGCGGTAGCTGTCGATGCCGTTCCAGTAGATGCTTTCGAACACGTCTTTGGGCGTGATTTTGTGCTTGCGTGTGGCGTTCTTTCCGTAGAAACCCGTTTCTTGCAGGAGACGTTCCACGCGGCCGTAGGCCCGCTTGGTATGGAGCGCCTTGTAAATAGGAAACGCAATCTTGAACAGCAGCGTAAAGAAAGCGTCTGGCAACCGCAACAGAACGAACAGGATTATCTTGTATGTAGTGACCTTGAGACGGAACATTCTTTTAGGGGTTAGGGACTAGAATCTAGGATCTAGGCATCAAACTCTAGAATGTTCCGGCCGAATTCCCGCACGAACAGCCTGCGGGAAAGTCCTTCGCCGGCGTAGCTGATGGTGGGCGAGATTTCGTAGAGTTTGTCTTCCTTGACTTCGACGTGGGCCTTTTTCAGCCATTCCTTGTGGAGGCGTCCGATCATGTTGCGGGCGGTCTTGGGAGAATCGTTTCCGTCGGCGTTCTTGACGGGGCTGAATTCTTCTTCGCGGACCACTCCGAAGGGAAGCATTGAACCCAGCAGCGGGAAGGCGTCAAAGAGGAACTGCTCGAACTTGAAGCATTTCTCGATGCCGCAGACTGTCTTTCGGGCGGTGTGCCACGGGAGCCTGCTGGTCTGCAGCTTGCGGAGCCCGGCCAGCTTGAACAGGTGTATGGCGATGTTCCCGCCGTCGAAGGTGAGGCTGCCGTCGGCGTTGGTCATGTCGCGGTAGTTCTCGGGAAGGTCGCTGTATTCCACCACGCCGGGCTTGCCGTTCTGCAGGGCGAATATGCCCACCTTCTCGTTTGGACCGGCCTTGTGGACCACCTTGGAGGCGGACATGCTACGGCCTTCGCTGGCGAGGGCCCCGATGAACGCCGGGTCGCAAATGCGGCACAGCGCGTTATCTACGCTGTAGAGGAACACGTACTGCACGCCCTTTTCGACAAGCCAGGCCAGAGTTCCGCTCTGCGCCAGGGCGCGGAAGCAGCCGCCGTTTCCGTCGGGGACAAGGGCCAGACGGTTGTTTTCGTCTACCACGGCCTTGCCTTCGGGAGTGAGGGCGCAGATGGTACCCTGCTCGAAAAAGCGGATGTTGTCCCGGTCCATGCCGAAGAACTTGTGTTCGGTAAAGAAGTTGACGGTGGCTTCGTGGTTCAGGGGGCTGGTCATGATGCACCAGGGAATGGGATGACCCACCTGTGCGGCCAGGTTCTGCAGGCGTTCCGCTTGCAGCTGGAACAAACTCTTGTGGCTGGGGAGCCCGATGTCGAACATGCCCTTGGGTCCGTTGAAACCGAGACGGGATCCCTGTCCGCCCGCCACCAGGAAGGCGGCCACCTGTCCTTTCTGGAGCAGTATTTCTCCGGTTTCTTTCCAGAAGTCGTAGCGCAGGTCGTCGGCGGCAATCTTGAAAGGCATGGGCTTGAGGTCGGCGGAAACGTTGTCTGCCAGGGTGGCGGCGGACTTTTCGGCGTACAGGGCCTTCAGTTCTTCCCAGTCCTGGGATAAAACATCTCGCTCCAGAAGGCTGCGGGCCTCGCCGCTCAATGATTCAAGGCGGGCGGCCAACTCTTGCTGCCCCGCTGCGTTCAACTTGCTGACTATGTCGTTCATTTGAGACTCTTGAAATTTTTGAATTTTAAATTCTGGTTCCGGGGTTTTAGGGGTGTCCCCTAGGAGAGGGGGTAGGCAAAGACTTGCCCTGGATTCTTCGACTCCACTTCGTTTCGCTCAGAATGACACATTGTTTGTTTCAGAGTGACAGAAGGGGCAAGGCTTTGACGAGGGGGAGGCTTCCCCCTACCTAATTCCAAAAAACACGACCATGCTGAAGATGAGGGCGAAGATGCTCACCAGGTGCATGCGCCACACGATCTTGGAGTTCATCAGGGGCTTGCTCGGGAACTTGCCGTCCCATTTCTTTTGGTAGTGGTGGTGCAGCGGCGCGCAGAGGAACAGGCGCTTGCCTGTGCCGGTAGTCTTGCGGGTGAACTTGAACCAGAGAATTTGGAGCAGCACGGAGCAGGCTTCGGCGATGATGATGATGCACACGATGGGCAGGAATAGTCCTGCTTGCACCAGGATGAACATGATGCCGATGGCGGCGCCAAAGCCCACGGAGCCCGCGTCGCCCATGTAGATTTCGGCGGGAGGACTGTTGAACCACAGGTAGGCAAGCAGTGCGCCTGCAATGGCGGTGGCGATGGGGAACAGTTCGTCGCAGCCCGGCAGGTAGGGCACGCTCAGGTACTGGCTGAAGATGAAGTTTCCGCTCACGTAGGCCACGAGACCCACGAACACCATGCTGGTGAGGATGGGCACCGAAACGAGGCTGTCCAGGCCGTCGGTGAAGTTGGTTCCGTTGGCGCTGGCCGCGATGACAAATGTCATGAAGGCGACAAAAATCCAGTTGGGCAGGTGCAGCTGGAATACGTCGATGGGGAGGAAGGGAATGGTCAGGTCGCCCTTGAGTTCGGGAATGAACTTGTAGCAGAAGATGGCCACAACGAGGCTGAACAGGAAATAGAGGAACAGGCGGAGGCTGCTGGAGATGCCGTCGGCCTTGTCCATGTAGTCGGCGGCCTTGAGCTTGCCCAACTTGATGAGGCGCTTGGCCTTGACTTTGGCGATGTCGTCGATGGCGCCCACGGCAGAGAATGCCGCCAGAATAACCAGGGTGGAAATGCTGTAGCCGTTCATCTTGCAGACCAGGAGCGAGACGATCTCGACGACGATTACCAGAAGGAGACCGCCCATGATGGGAGGGCTCTTGGCTCCGTCCTTGTCAAAATCGGAGGTGGCGTCAAGGCGCTGGAGCTTGCGGATATAGACCGGCATGAGGCACATGACTAAGACGATGGAGAGCATAGCGGCCACGCCTGCGCGGAACAGACGGCCGTCGAAAAGGTCAATGCTGGTAATGTGGTAGAGCCAATGGCAGAGCATAGTTAATTCGGAGTTCGGAATTCGGAGTTCAGAATAAATGTTTGAATGTTAATGCACCTATCAAAAAAATAATTTTTTGTTTGAGAATTGGCTTTTCAAGGATTTTCATAAAGCCTATCATTTTCTACATTATAGATCATGAGCGAACTGCATATCAACTGCCCCCATTGCGGGTCTTCTTTCCAGGTCATGGTGAAGGGCGAGCCTTCCAGCATGATGGTGTTTTCTTGCGTCAGGTGCAAGACTCCGCTGATGTACTACGGGGGAGAAACCGCCGAGCTGGACAGGGACGAGTTTGCAGGGCTTCGCAAGCGGCTTTCCAAGGTGCTGGACGTGGTGGTGAGTAACGACGCCTCGGTGAAGGAGGTGGCGGATTCGCTGCGCCGTATGGTGGATGTGTCCAATGCCTTGGCGGAGGAGCGGGTCGGTCAGTCCGGTGGGGGCGATGGTCGCGGGGATGCTCGCGGGGTTGCTGGCGACGGGGATGCCCGCAGGGCCGTGGCCATTACGGACGAGGCTCTGGAAAAGTTGCAGAAAGACCTTGCCGAGATGGACGCCGAAAAGTTCCTGGAAAGCTTGTAGCCCAAGTCCTCTTACCGCTGTTTTTTATGCTGGAATTTTTCATTGCCGCCATCGTTGTCGCCCTTGCTCCCGGGCCGGATAATTTGTTTGTGCTGGCCCAGAGCGCTACTCACGGAGCCAAGGCCGGCTTTTGCATTATTTGCGGACTGTGTACGGGGATAATGGTGCAGACGGGGCTTTTGGTGGTGGGCGTGTCTGCCCTGATTGCCGCAAGCCCTGTGGCGTTTTTCGTAATCCAGTGCTTGGGCGCTGCCTACCTGGTGTATCTGGCCTACAAAAGCTTCCAGGTGCGGGCGGGGGTTGTTGTTAGTTCGGAATTCGGAGTTCAGAATTCGGAATCTGGAGTTCGGAATTCGGAATCTGGGGCTCGGAATTCGGAATCTGGAGTTCGGAGTTCGGAATTAGATAAATCGCAATCATTGTCGGCCCGCAGGCTCTACTTGCGGGGCATCATCATGAACCTCACGAATCCGAAGGCGATACTTTTCGCGCTGTCGTTTATCCCGCCTGCGGTAAAGATGGACAGCCCCTTGAGCCCGTCGGTCCAGATGTTGATTCTCGGGTCGGAATTCGTGGTGGCCACCTTCATCGTGTTCGGAACGGTTGCACTTCTGGCGGGTGCGGTCAAGAAGTTCATGCTGAACAGCCCCAAGGCGAACCGCAACCTGAACTGGTTCTCCGGTGCGGTATTCCTGTTCATGGCTGCCGCGCTGTTTGCGCTGTAAATGCGCAAAAAAAAACTGTACCGTTTGTTCGGCACAGTTCTTTTCGATATTTTTAGCGGATTACTTGTTCAAACGCTCCGTTGCGGCGGCGACGGAGAGCAGGTCCGCTTCCATGAAGGGCTTGCCAATCCATTGCAGACCAACGGGCAGCCCGCCGGCCATTCCGCAGGGGACTGTTACGCCCGGAAGACCTGCGAGGTTCAGGCTTACGGTGTAGATGTCGCTGAGGTAAACGGCCATGGGGTCGGACTCGTTCATGCCGCACTTCAGCGGAAGCCCAGGCATGGCGGGGCTTGCAATCACGTCGCAGCCTTCAAAGGCCTTGTTGAAGTCGTCGGTAATGAGCCTACGGACCTTCTGGGCCTGCACGTAGTAGGCGTCGTAGAAGCCTGCGCTGAGCACGTAGCTGCCCAGCAGAATACGGCGCTGGACTTCTTTGCCGAAGCCTTCGCTTCTGGACTTGGCGTAAAGGTCGAACAGCTTGCGGGCATCCTTGCTCCGGTATCCGTAGCGCACGCCGTCGTAACGGGAGAGGTTGGAACTGGCCTCGGCGGTAGCGATGATGTAGTAGCTGGACACGGCGTAGCTGATATGGGGGAGGCTCACTTCCTTGAGGGTGGCGCCTTCCGCTTCCATCTTCTTGAGCATACCTTCGATGGCGGCCTTGCAGTCCTTGTCCAGGCCTTCGCCGAAGTATTCCTTCGGAACACCGATGACCTTGCCCTTGATGCCTGCGTCAAGCTTTGCGCCGAAATCTTCGGTAGGCCTTGCGCTGGTGGTGTTGTCGTGAGGGTCGATTCCGCAGATGGCCGAAAGCAGTGTTGCGCAGTCGGCGACGGTGGCACCGAAGGGGCCGATCTGGTCCAGGCTGCTGGCGTAAGCCAGAAGACCGTAGCGGGACACGCGGCCGTAGGTGGGCTTAAGGCCCACCACCCCTGTGCAGGCGGCAGGCTGACGGATTGATCCACCGGTATCGGAGCCCAGAGCACAGGGGACCGTGCCCGAGGCCACGGCTACGGCCGAGCCTCCGGAGGAACCTCCCGGCACGCGGGAACTGTCCAGCGGGTTCTTCACAGGGCCGAAGTAAGAGGTCTCGTTGCTGGAGCCCATGGCGAATTCGTCCATGTTGGTCTTGCCCACGATGACGGCACCCGCTGCTTCGAGCTTTTCAAGCGCCGTTGCGGTGTAGGGGGCTACAAAGTTTTCGAGAATCTTGGAGGCTGCCGTAGTGCGGGTGCCTTCGAGGCACATGTTGTCCTTCACGGCTACGGGAATCCCGTCCAGCGCACCCAGGGTCTTGCCTTCGGCGCGGCGCTTGTCGCTTTCCTTGGCACGGGCCAGCGCCCGTTCGTTAAGAACAGAAATATAGGCGTTCAAGTCCTTGGTAGCGTCAATCTTGCTGAGGGCGGCCTGTACCAGTCCTTCGGCGGTCGTCTTCCCGCTTTTCAGCTGTTCCTGTAAATCTTGAATGGTGTCCATTACCTGTTTCCTCCGGACCATTTCATAATGTAGATGGCGAGAACCATGCCCGCGATGCTCACGACGTTAATCTTGAGGCCAAGGCCAAGCGCAAATTTTACCATGTAGAGGTCGATGACCACCGGGTTTGCCTTGTCGCCCAAGAATCCGAAATTCAGGTCGAAAGAGGCCACGAAGAAGTTGCGGACAATATTGTCGTATCCGCCGGCGTTCATCAGTTCGCCCAGTTCCCCGAACAGGAGTCCCAGGCATTCACCAAGTACTCCGCCGATAATCAGGCCGAGCACGATAAAAAGCAACAAGCGTGCAAAGGAATTTCTTTGAGTCATGCCGCTAATTTAGAAAAATCGGCGTAAAAAAAACGCCCGACTTGCGCCGGACGTTTTAAACTTGCAACTCTCACTACCTGGAGTAGTATTAATCAACAGTATGTAAACCTTGTAAATAAAGGGATTATGCTGATTTCGTAATTTCCAAAGTGACCAAAAAGTGACCAATATTTAGGAAATGGCCGCTATACAATATTAGTGGACAGACTGCAAGGCCGCTGCTGCAGAAAGTTCCTCGTTGCTAGACTTGCGGTGGCGTGCCAGGTAGTGGTCGAGGTCGGATTTTCGGAAAGCATTCGATTTTCCGACCTTGTGATAAGCGAGCTGTCCGGAGTGAGTTAGCTTGTAAATGGTACTCCGGCCTTTCGCTCCGATATAGGCTGCCGCCTGGTCGATGTTGAGGCAGTTTTCGTCCTTTTGTTTCCGGGTGCTCAAGGCCTGCATAATCCGCTGTTCCATGTCCAAAAGGTCTTGTTTGGTTGCGATTTCTTCGGTGTTCATTTTTTGGTCTCCTTCAGATTGCATTTAACCCAGTCCAGGACTTCTTCGCGACTGCTGTTAAATATGAGGTTGGTTTCGTCAATGGCGGCTTTTTCTATCGTGACTGCTTCTAAAGCTCTTTTGATATCGACCGCATCCATTTCGCAGATGTCCATTGATCCTTTGTTGCCTATGAAGCTTACGGTGTAACCAAGTCCTTTTTCGTGAGGAACGATTGCTGCGACTGCGTCTAGGTTTATATATCTTTTGCCAAGTTTGATAAAGTGCATTCTTTCTCCTTAATTCTTTTTAAAGCCTTTTTCAAGATTACCGGATGCTTTTTCAGCCATTCTTCGTAGCCTGGATAAAAAATCACGGTACAGCAATCTGCGCAGCCGTCCCAGTTGTTGATTTCTGCGCGACGGTTCGGGCAGCTGGGCCCGCATTTATGCGTGTCGCATATTGCATCTCTGATTTTTTCGAGTTCGTCTTTGGTCATTGCTATTCCATGTACCTCAGACGGTTGTAATCCATCCAAGTTCCGTCCTGCATCTTGACCATGCAGCCCTGAATCGGTCCCCAGGAACATTCCATGCCTTGTTTTTCGGCCTTTGCGTGGCACTGGATGTATTTAAATACGATCCCTCCGCATAAGAGTAGAACTAAAATAAGTACGGATACAAAAAACTCTAAAATGGTGTCGTTTTTGCTCATTTTTTTTCCTTTTGTTAGAAGTTGCCTCTGATTTTTTCAAGTTTATCTATAGTCATCTCGCCTCTTGAGTTCATCCGCGAGTTCCTTGTTTTCTTCAAAGAGCTTGTTGTTTTGCCTTTCAGAATAGTTGTACATCATCTTCCAGAAATCTTCTTCGCGTTTCAAATAGAGCGCAAGCCAGATCAGAATGCCGTTGATGACAAGAGCGAATATGAGTGTGACCTCAATAAGTTTCAGTTCTTCCATTTGTACCTCTTATTTTAATAATGATTCGGCTCTCCGCCCTTGGAATCGGCGACCCAACAGCGTTTGTCTGTCTGCCGAAGGCTCTTGATTGCCTCTAAACAATCATCGCATAGTAAGGCAAATTGGCTATCCGGGCTATGCATATATCTTATTTCACCACAAGCCTCACACGAACTTTGTCCGTATATAGTTTGACTTTGTTTGTATATAGTTGGGTAATCGTAAATTAAATCGTTAGTTTTTAGTTCGCTCATTTTAAATTCCTATCTTCGAAATATCGTGTCCATGTCGTAAGTTTTCTGCTTGTGTAACACCAGCTTTGTGGCGGTCGATTGTGGCCAAAATCCTGAATGCTGTATTTTTCATTAAGTTTTGTTGGGCGGTCGATAATCCAAGCGCATAAGCTGCAATTTTCGCCTTGATACGCTTTCAGATCTTTTATCTGGACCAGTCCTTTGGTGTCTTCGGTCATATTCCTGGCGTCGCAGATTGTTACCCCTCCCCAATAGAAAAAGCCTGTAATCGCTTTTACCGGAGCTGTTTCGTACAGGTAAACTTTTACATTGGGGTTTCCGTCTCGCAAAAGTTTCAAGTCCATTTTTCTAGGCAAGGTCTTTCTCCATTCAATCGTTTTCTTGCCTTCGTAAATCAGCTTTGCCCACTTCGGGTGGATGGAAAGAATAATGTTCATATTAACCTTCTTCCGCTTGGATGGGATTTGTCTCGAGATGCTGCAAAGGGATGCTTGTGTCAACGATGTAGTCTATTAAAGGATATCTGTTGTCCAGCCAGTATTCCTTATGGCATTTTTCGCAACAATGGAGCCAGCTAAATTTTTGTTTGCTAAAATCGCTTTTTACGTATTTGAGTATGGTTCCGCAATTATCGCACAAAGCTTCTTTGACGATGGTTTGAGCAGGGTAGTATCTTGTTTCCATTTGTCATCTTCCTTTTATTATCTCGGATGGCGGGAGTCGAACCCGCAACCTTCGGCACCTTCTTCCCGCGTGTAACCGTTTAACACCTTCTTTCATCGGAGTCGAACCGATATTCGGGTATAGCCGCGCTTTAACCAATTAAGCTACATCCGATGTAGTTTTAGGTTTTGTCGATGAGTTTCTTGATCTGGTCGCCGAGGACTTTCTTGTAATCGTCCATGTGGTTGAACTGAATCGTGAGGAAGTTGTAATCCTGGTTCTTTTCCTTCGCTTCCTTGATTTCTGCGCTCAAGGACTTGCAACGGTCATACACCTTGTCGCGTTCAAGAGCGAGCTTCAGGATTTTCTCGCTCGGTGTATCCTCGCGCTTTTTGCGAAGGCTGTTCAGCAATTCGAACAGGTTTTCCGGAATTTCTTTTTTTTCGTTGTTCTTGTTTTCTTCACACATGGTTTGTTTCCTTTGCCTCTTCGGCGTTTATTTGTTTTTGGATGTAATTTCCACTGCTAAACCATTCGATAAATCCCATCGAGCATCGTTCACAAAATCTTGCGGTTTTTGTGCCCGCTCGAATTAGGTTGGTGAACGATATAAGCGAATCACTTTCGTTGTCCTTGATTTCTCTCTGGCATCTTCCGCATTTCATTTTTCCTCCAACAAGGTGATGCCGTGCCTTTTCAAGGTTTCCTTCATACGGGCATTTTCCTTCTTCAGCGCTTCGTATTCTTCCAGGGGAATGGTGCAATAATACGGATCGGCGTGTGTTTGACCAGGGTGGGGCGGGTAATTGTCTTTCTGATTAGGTGCTGTCATCTACACTTATCCTTTGTGAATCTCGGGTTGACGCCGTATGTCGCGCAGGCGATGCATATTGGCTTGTTGTTTTCGTTGTACGTACACCACTTGCGGAATCCGCACAGGTGGCATTCGGTGTAGTATTTCAGTTCATCAGGCACTGCCTGCAGGCGTACACCATGAATCCTATTTCCGACATCAGGCTTACCGGCCTGCGCTTGCCGCACTTGCTGCACCTGTCGATTTTCTGTGTCGGCTCCTGCTTTTGCAGGTGCGCGTCGCGCCATTCCTGCTTTTTCCATGCGTTGTCTGTCATTTTGCTTCCTTGTGTTTTGCTTTCCAACGTTTGGTGTTCTCGCGCTGGCGTCGAATAAATTCAGGGTCATCTTATTTGTTTGCCTTAAAATTGGTGCCCGGCAGGGCGTGTTATAAGTGCCAAAGTGTGTAGGGATTTGGCGACCCCGCCGGGCTATTGTTTACAGGATTCTTTCGAGCCCCACATTGTCCATCGCTTTGCGCATGGAGAACAATTTGTCGTAGAAGCTGCGGAGCCCGCGCATCTGCGCCTTGGAATCTTCCAGGGCTGTATGCTTAGCGACGTTGCCTTCGTCCGCCTTGATGGCGGGAAAGATGTTCTTGACCGTGCGGTAGTCGTACTGCTCCCAGAATTTCCAGGGGAAGGTGAAGCCGAAGCGCCTGAAGAATTCCTGGAGAATGGGGAAGTCGAAATCAAGCCCACAGCACCATACCTTGAACCAGCTGCCGTATTCGGTGCTGAAATTCTCGTAGAACCACTTCTTGAATTCCGCGATACCTTCCTTGGGGTCGGTGGTTCCGCTGAATGCGGCCGCGCGTGCTTCCGGGTCAACCTTGGTGTTCCACCACGTGATTGTACCCTCGTCATCGGTGAGTCCTTCGAGCTGCTGTGCGCTGGTCTCGAAAACGCGGTAGAATTCCACCTGGTTACCATCCTTGTCGAAGCCGAAGGCCCCGAGGCTCAGGACCTTGCATCCGACCCTCTGTCCGGTAGTTTCCAGATCAATCATGAGAGTGTTTTTCATTGCTGTTTTACTCCTTTTCGTTTTCGTTGGTTTCTTTTTCGTCGTCGAAGTGTTCGCAAGGATCCGTGTCCGGATTGTATCTGATGGCGTCAAGGTAATGCCCTCTGCTAGGCATTTCTTCGAGAAATTCTTGCGGCGTTTTGTACGGGAGAACTCCAACAAGAAGCCCCTTGTAGAAGGCGATATGAATGGAACAATCTCTTTCGCCGTACAACCGTTCGGTTACAGAACAAACCGTATTCTGCTCTGCTGCCGTTACGATTTTGTCTATCGCGACAAGATTACTGGGGAGAAAGTTTGCGTGTGTGTTGCTTGCGTGCTGAAGTCCGTCGACTTTAGGCAAGATTTTCAACATATCCGGATAGTCGAACCTCTTGGTGTCCGCATCGGCAAGACCGTTGCCGAAGTTCTTGACGAACGTCTCCTTCTTCTTCGCGGAAACCAGCGCAAAACCGTTGGAGAACTCGATTGCCTGCATGTCGGCGTAGAACGCGAGCTCGTTGATTTCGGACGGATCCATGTGTCCGTACATATCGAGAATCGCAACCTTGTATCCGTCGGATGCGTAAGCGTTTTCGCTAACCCTGTCGATGAATACGGCCATAAGAGCTGCACGGTTGTTCTTGACCTTCGCGGTGCACTGCTTGGCCATCGCCTTCAATGTGTTGGCAAGAATTTCGAATTCGGTCTTTTCTTTGGCCATTATTCATCCTCCTCGTTTTCGTCATCAGATTCGTCGGAATCGTCCTTTGCTTTCAGTTCGTCCTGGAACTTGATTTCTGCATCAACTTCTTCGTCGGTTACGACGATGTGGTCGACATTTCCGCCAATCGCCCTGTAGAGTTTCTTGAGCGTGTTAATGTCGCGGATGAGTTTTACAATATTGCCGATGGAATAGCGGACGGCGTTTGCAACGTCGCGATACGTCTTGTCTTCGGGCATGTCTTCGATGTATTTTTCTGAACCGCTTTCGTCTTCACCGTCAATGCCTATAATTTTCTTGCTTTCGTCATCGAAGAAATCGTAGTTGTTTTCGGCGACAAAAACGAGGAGCGTGACAATAATGTCTGCCTGGGACTGGAAATTGACGCAGACGGATGCGATTGCGTCCTGCAGACGTTCGCACATCAGCTTTTCGTAAGTTTCCTTCTTGTTTTTGTCCATGCGCTCGGTAGCAAGTCTTTCCTTCCGTTCCTCTTCAGTTTCTTCGTGATAGTCGGGAAGGTCGCGCTTGTCGTAGTATTCGAGCGTCTTGCCGGTGGCCGCATCGACAAGGACGCGCTTCTGGATGCCCGCTGCCTTGGCTTGTTCCTGGCCCTTGGTGTCCCAGGAGTTGATATCATATTTGTCGGCTTCGTCGTCGTAGCTGATGCATTTGCCGGAGAACTTGCCGAGGCGTGCGTTCCGGCCTTCTTCCTGGAGTTTCTTCACCTTGGCCTCTGCGGCCTTCTTGGCCTTGCGTGCCCAGCAATTCGGATCCAGGCAGTAGGCTTTCGGTTCGTTCTCGAACAGGTCCGCCTGGCATGCACTGCACTTGTCGCACTTCAGGCAGGCTTCGTGCTCGAACGGTGCGCGGCTCAAGTCCTTGTGGTAACGGTCCAATACTCCGTCGATGAAATACTTGTCCGTGCGGTAGCAGCTTTCGAGCTCGCGCTTGAAGACGTTATCCGGGAGGTCTGCAATCTTTGCGGCCGCGTCGAGGCCGATTACGCCTTCCTTGACCTTCTTCAGCACCTTGTCGCCGGCGTCGGCGAGTTTCTTGCGGACCAGCACCCAGCGGAGCGTGCGGCCGAAATGTTTGGCGATTCCAGCGGGAGTTTTCTTCTTTCCGGAAAGTGCCTTCACGGCCATGCATTCTTCGTAGGGCGTCATGTCCATGCGGGTGATGTTTTCCGTAAGCGAGATTTCGTCAACGCCTTCGCGGTCCTTGAGCATTACGTGGCAGGGAATCTTCTTGAGTCCGAGCTGGACTGCGGCCGCGAACCTGCGGAACCCTGCGATGACCTTGAAACTCTGGTTGCCCTCGTCGAGCACGGTAATCGGGTTCACGATACCGTGTTCCTGGATGGAGGCGAGCAGGTCGTCGATTTCCTTGACCTCGCGGATGTTGTCGCTTGCCTTGACGTTCTTCACGTCGAGCACGCGGAAGTTGTAGGCCCGTTCTTCGGACTTTTCAGCTGCGGGCTTGTCTACCTTTGACTTTGTGGCGGCGTTTGCGTCCTTGACGCTTGCCGTGATGGTTTTGGGTTTTGCTTTTGTCATGTCTATGCCTTTTTGGTTTGGTGAAAACTTTTTTTCGATTTCGTCTATCAGGTGTTCGTTCGCGTCGCACTGGCGCTTTCCGGGGAACTGCACTCCGTTACGCCTGCAAAAAATCCTGCATGCCCTGGGTGAGCGGCCCTTCGGCATTATTCCCATCGAGAGCAGTCTCGTTTCGAGATTTGACCAGTGCCTGTAATCACTCATTGGATGGCGACTCCTCGATATTCGCCATGCTTTGCCATGGTAAGCTTTATTGCCTTGATGGAGTCGTGGACCAACTTGGCGTGAATTTTCGACAGGTATCCGCAGAGGTCCATTACGTCGTCGTGCGGAGTATGGCCGTTCGTCTCGATGTGGTCGATTTTCCCGCCCTCTACAAATACGCTTACGACGTATGTGCCGAGCATTGTCTTGCCTTGAAGCCTGATAACATCTTTCATGCCGTCTTTGCCTCCTTCCATTCGGGTGGGTAGTTGAGCGGTTCGTCGCCGTAAATTCTCTTGTTGATGCATGGGTCGGGGCAACGGTGCACGTCGTAGTTGAAGGCGAGCAGGCGGGTCATCTTGCGGCGAAACTCGGAAATCTCGCCGATGGTCGCGTCGGGGTCACGCCTGCGGATCAGACGGAAATAGTCCTTGGAGCGCCCAAGGCGTTCGCAGAGTTTCTCGAAGGCGAGCCAGAAGTTCCGTTTCTTTATAACGGCTTCGGGGTTGACCTGGATAAAGGCGTTCCTGGATTTGTTCCGTCTCATTTTGCCCCTCCCTTGTTGCTAGCGGGTCCCTGCGGGCGACAGGTCGCGGACCCTGGTAAACTGCAGTGCGGCGTGGTCGCATTCCCAGGAATGCTCGATGGCCTTCGCCATGGTCATCACGCCGAGCGGCTCGTATTCGCCCTGCTTGTTCTTCATTTCCACAAAAAAGATCTTGTCCATGTTTTCCTCATTAGAATGGCAAATCTTCGTCGGGCAAAGTGCCCTGTTGCTGAGCCGAAGCGACCGCATCGGCTGCGGCATCCTTGTCGCTACGCTTCTTCTGCACCAGCTCAATCTTGCTGCAGTTCAGCACCTTTTCGCGGTGCTGCACGCCGTCGTCGTCAATCCACTCGTTGTTCTCCATGCGGCCAATCACGCATACCTTGTCGCCCTGCCCAAGGTGGGTCTTGCGGATGTAATTCGCGCTGCCCCAGATAACCACGTTGTGCCAGTCGGTAGTGCGCGAGCCGTCCTCGTTCTTGTAATCGCGGTCCACGGCGATGCTGAAGCGGGTGCGCTCCTTGCCGCTCGGGAGAGTGGTGATTTCGGGGTTCTTGGCGAGTCGCCCGATAAATACGCATACGTTCGTCGACATTTATCCTCCAATAAGATTCGTCGCAAGTTCGTTGATGATTGCGTCCGCCTCGTTCTCGACAGCCTTGCGGTCAACCGGCGGCAAGATGCGCTTGCCTGCCGCGATGAGCGGACGGTAGATGTTTGCGAGCTGCCTGAATGCCGGCAGCGTGCGCAGGTCGGCATCCTGCTTTTTCGGGAGCCACGAGTTGGGCACGTGCTGGCTGCTGCTGTAGCCGATAGTGCGGTGCCTGCAGCAGTATTCCAGGTCGCCGATTGTCGCGGCGTGCGGGAACATCCCGATATCGTTGTGATAATCGTGCGCGTCCTCGAAAAGCCTGCGCAGCTGTGCCGTGCAGCAGGGGAGCGCATCGATGCTCTTGACCGTGAAGAAGAGTTCCTCGCCCTCGATCTTGGGCGCACCGTACTTCACGCGGTCGATTTTCACCAGCGCCTCGATGACCTGCAGCCTGAGCGCCTTGGCGAGCGTGTTTACCTGTTCCTGGGCGTTTGACATAGTTATCCTTTGTTGCAACGGCGAATAATCGGATCGCGGTTGGCCGCTTTTGCGATGATGTCGCAAGAACATTTTTCACAGATGAAGAAACGACGATTGAAAAATCTGCTGCTTGAGCTTTGTGTTTCGAGAATAGTTTTCTTTAGGTATTCGTTGACTTCTCCGCAGAAATCGCAGGAGAATGTCTGGTACATCGTGTTTCCGTCGGCGTCAAGAGCCCTGACTGGATGAATGATGGTTTCTTCTGCGTTCTTCGTGGTCTTTTTTGGGGTTACTTTCTTATCCATTTGCAGCCTCGTTTGTGAACATGGACGTGCGGAGCCATTCGTTGCGGTCGTCGCTGTCCTTCTGCTTGAATGTGCGGCCGTCGCCGTTCGCGGCACGTTTCTCGGCGGCCTTCTTGTTGATTTCGGCGGTTTCCAGGCGGACCTGGCGCTCCTTGATCTTCTGGACTTCCTGCCACACCCAGTTGCCGTAGCGCAGCACTGCGGCGTGGTTCTTGTAACGCTTCTTGAGTTTCGGGTTGTTCTCCAGCGCGGAGTCGAGAATCTCGATGGCGGTGGCGAGGTCCTGGCCGTACACCTCGCGGAGGTGGTGGCCGTCGGCATCGGAAAGGAGCACGTTCTTGCAAGTGCCGTAGGGCTTCTTCTCGCCTTCGCCGAACAGGTCCGGGGAACGCACGGAGGGCGTTTCGGCCTGGCTAGTGGCCGTTTCTCTCTTAAACCCCTTAGGAGTGCCCCCCGTGCGCCGGCTTTCCCGAACCTCGCGGATATCCCCATCTGCCAAGGCCTTGACGGCCTCTGAGGTGCGCGTTGCGCTTTCAGCTAAATTGTTGTCCGTTTGTGGCCCACGGGTTTCGGACTCCCGTGTTGGCGGATTACCGGCCTGGTCGTTTGTGCTTATTTGGTCAGGGTTGTGGTGATTACCTGAGGCGGTTTCTTGGTCGTAAGTTTCTGCGTTGCGGCGTGCAAGGCGGTTTTGGTAATTGAATGCATTTTCGTTTTGCTTTTTCTGCATTCTTTCAAGTGACTTTTGATACTGTTCTTTTATGTAACAATCGGTCTTGGGATCAATGCAGCCGGAGCAGCAGTCAATCACTGCCTTTCTGAACCAAGCGCCAAGTTGCGCGTCTGTCATGCCCTGAATGTGTACTGCCATTGCTGCCATATCGAAACTCACGAATTGTGCGATTGAATTGCGGTTGCGAGCCATGCCATTACTGCTGCTCCTTGATTTTGGAGTGCATTGCTTTGACGGCGTCAATGACTATACTGACATTTGAAAGCGGTTCGAACTTGGCGGCCCGTTCTACCTTTATGTCCGCAAAAATCTTTGTCATTTCCGGCGGCAACTTGACTTGAATTGATTCTGCCATTTTAAAGTCCTTTATGCTTTAAACCAAATTTATCATATTCCGATGATAAAGAATCATTTTGTGATAAAAATACAATCACAAAACGATAAAGTCAATAGTTTTTTTATTTTTTTTTGATATTTTTTTTATCAAATGCCGATAATACTCTATTTTTAGGGTATGGATAACGAATTTTTACATAGAATTAATATTGAGGCTCTAAAAAAAGAACTGAACCTAGATGTTCCTTCTATTGCCAAGTTGGCCGGTATAAGCGAAAATGGCGTTTATAAATGGGCGTGGCCGAAAGAAAGTAATGGGGCTAGACCGTCTTTTAACGCAGTCATTAAACTACTGCAGGCCGGCGCATCCACCGAAACCCTCTTCGGCGTTTCCAGCAAGCCCCAACAGCCCGCTTCCGTGCTGCCTCCCGAGTTCGTGAAGGCGAATCCGGAAGTTATCGAAGGCTTCCGCGAACAGCTCATGGAAGACTTTATGAAAAAAGGCCTCGTCCCCAAGGAGCAGGTCAAGGACATCGTCCGCCAGGAAGTCGAGCGCCTGCTCCCGTCCACCAAACCCGTCAACATTTTTTAGTTGTTACTTTTCCGAAACCGCGTTAACCGAATTAACCTATTTTTAAAGGAGTGAAGTTATGGGTAAAAATAACGAGTCTGGTCCTGGTACAAAATATCCGCCACTTCCAAAGTAGGTAATATGAAAAAATCTGATGTCGAATGGGAAATAGAAAGCTGCTGCCGCATTGCGATGAACTACGCTAGTTACAGGTATGCGTTTTTCTCGAAACTCAACGTGTCTCTTGCGATAGTTTCGCTCGTTTCGATATGGTTCTCCGGCTTTGTGTTTTCCGGAGATTACAAGGCCGTTTCTGCAGTCTTGAATGTTGTCGGATCAATCTCGCTTGTTTTCGACGTTGTGCTGAATATTAAAGGCTGCACCGGGTTCTGGAAATCGATGTATGAAGGATACAACGGTTTCTTTGCCGAGTTTGCGAGGATTCGGCCGACTGCATCCGTGGAGGAACTCCAGTCTTTGAAATCGAAGTTTGTCGAATTTGATGGAAAGTGCAATGCGAATCTCAACGCGCTCGGCCTTATCGCCTGGAATGACGCGTGCGTCCAGATGGGCAAGTCGGAACATGTCAAACATGTTCCATGGTATAAACGATGGACGGCGAACATTTTCTCGTGGGGTTCCGTCGCAGATAATTTTACATAAACAAAAAGCCCGGATTGTTCCGGGCTTTTTTTTGTGTGTGGCGCGAGTTACACGAACTGGACTTCCAGGCGCTTGCCCATGCTTTCGGCGATGCGCTTGAGCATCTTGACGCTCAGGTTCGCCTTCGGGTCTTCGAGTCGCTGGTAGGCCTGCTTGGTCATGCCCATTTCGCGGGCGACCGTTGCCTGCGGCACCTTGCCGCGAGCTGCGGCCACTTGGAGCGCAATAGCGAGTTCGGGGTCCACGTCGATGCGGTAGAGCCCCTTCTTTTCGTTGGCCTTTGTCTTGCATTCCGGCAGCGGGTCTCCGTCGAACACGTCTTCGAGGGTGAGCTCCATCGCCTCGTTCGCCATTGCGAGCGCTTCTTCAAGGGTGTCGCCCTGCGTAAAGCATCCGTCCAGATCGGGAAAGCTTACGGAGTAGCCACCATCCTTTTCCTTGGTGAGTTTTGCAGTGTAGTACATCTTATACCTCGTCTTCTAATTGTTCGTCTTCGTCTTGTGTACTTTTCAAAGAGAGGGGAGGGGCCTATTTCAGCCCCGCCTGCTTCTTTATCGACTTTGCCGTCCCAGGCTTCAAGGTTTCGTTCATTCCGTGCCCTGCCGGTATCGTGACCTTGTGTCCCTTGTCGTCAGCGTAGCGGAAGTGCGAACCCTTTGACCTGACTTGCCGGAATCCGTTCGATTCAAGAAGCTTTATCATCTCTTTCACTTTGATTTCCATGTCTATAATATACATTATATTTTAACTATTGTCAATATATATTTTGACAATTTTTATAATTTATTTCTTACAAAAAACGGGAAATAGAATGTTGTTTCTTTACGAAATTGTTATTTTTTACGATAATCTATTGTAGATTAACGTAAAACGTGGTTTAACGTTGCTTAAGTTTGTATATTTGTTTGTAAAAGTGTTTAACATTAACAATGAAGGCATATGGCACAATTTGAAGCTTATCATGGTACCAGTAATGATGCTGCGATAAGTATTCGTGAAGAAGGATTCTTGATGTCTAAGTCTGAAGGTGAATGGCTTGGAGATGGAGTCTATTTCTTTCTAGGTGGAATTTCTGATCCAAAGGAAGATGCGGAAGGTTGGGCTATATGCAATTCTTGGGACAACAAAACTAAAAGAAATAAATATGAAATTTTTGCCGTAATCGAGTCGATTTTACGTGTTGAAGATGATAATCTTATTGACTTAGACAATGTTGACGACCTGTGTTTCTTTAATGAATTTAGAGAAAGTTTTAATGAGAAGATCAGGCGGGCAGGAAAGAATTACGGGAAATATGCTGACGGATATGTTCTAAACGAAATGTCAAATGTTGATGTTAAGGTAGTAAAAGCGAGAAAATATGTTAAGCTTAAACCTGATGATAGAATTTTGGACATCCGTGGAAGCGCGCCGAATTGCACGATTTGTTCTGTAAGAGATAGCAACTGCATAACAAACACAAGAATTGTTAAAACAGGAAGAGTCGTATGACGAAACTTGAAAAAATGAGAATTGCGATGAAGAAATACTTCGACAGTTTTACGCCGGAGGCTTATTGCAAGATGCTCGAAGAAAAATATGGTTTCAAGGAAATCGTAGATTCTAAAGAGAACGAGGCTTACGAATATTTGAACGTGTCTACTCCTTCTTGTGACACCTGTGTTCGTGTGTTTTCTGAAGAGAGTAAATTTTACGGAGTGGCCGCATAATGAAAATGTCTATTGGACAATGGTGCGTAAACAGACTTTCCATCGACAGAAAAGAGGTTCAAATAGGTGAGGCCTTGCCAGAAGGAAAGTTTTCTCTTGACATAAAGAATTCGTTTGACATCGAAAATAAACGGTTTTTTGTGTGCTTTGATCTTACATTGAATGATCCACGATACGATCTTTTTACTGAGGTGATTTATCCTTTCAATGTTATAGATGGCGAAATAGACGAAACGTTCATCGCCTCGCATTTTCCAAGAGTGAATGCGCCTGCCATTGCTTTCCCTTATTTAAGGGCGATGATATCGAATATAACGCTACAGGCTGGATTAAAGCCGGTTATGCTGCCGTCGATAAATTTTGCTGAAGCAAAGGAAAACGCGCCGATAGAAGAAAAGTCAGAATCAAAATAATCGCTTGTTCTGACCGCCACTGCTGGTCGGCGGTGCCAAAAAGCCCGGATTGCTCTCCGGGCCTTTCTTTTTGCCCGTAAAAATAACTTGTTACTTTTGCGCGACGGATGCAGCTGGTCGAATCTATATTAAAGGCATGGCAAAGAAAATCATTACAAAAATCGAAGAACAGGCTGAAACCGGTCCGACTTATCACACCATCGAGCAGACAGAGTTCGAAGAGATTGTCCGTGAAACGCTAAAAGCGCAAGAATCGTCCCTGAACGCGATGAAGCTCATCTCGAAGGCTATCTTCGGCTGGAGCGCCTAGAGCCCGTCGTGCCCGATAATCGTCACTATTTTGCCCTTGCCGGTCTTTGGATATGACCGGCTTTTAGTGTTTGCCAGATATTGCCTTGCAGCCATCTTTGCTTCGGCTTCGGTAATAGCCCTGTAAGCGACCACCGTCAATTCGAATTTTCCGATTTTAACGAGCGTTTCTACGCTCGGTTTTCTGACTGCGTCCATGACGCCTCCTTTGCGGATGTTGCTAAATGTAATTTTCCTCAAAAAAGAGAAAAAGAACCAAAAAGAGAAAAGTGCTATATTACACTTCCTTTTTTATCTATAAATACATTCTAATTTATTACTATAAAGTATATAGTAAGAGTAAGCACACTTTTCAGTGTATGTTTTCAGAGTATGTTTTAAGCATACTTAAATTACTTTTATTTCTCTACTTAACACAAACGCTTTCGCGAATTTCGCGCATTTTGGGCATTGTCGCATGGTATCGGCCATTCGTGTATGCGAGAGTCGTGGCCAATCGTCGCGCATATCCGTGCGCTGTGGCAGCCAATATGTTCGCGGGCACCATCGATTCCTTATGATGGATTGAAGGCTTCTACGCGCGCTCTGGGCCGTTTGCCGCGTCGTGGGCATTCTCGTATGCCGGCAGCCCAAACAGAGCGCTGTGGGCCGCGCGGCGGGGCCGTGGGCAGGGCTGGCGATGGGGTGCGGTGTGCGAGATTTAACCTGGCAATCGTCTCGTGGCCCGCCTGCCGCTTTTGGGTTAACAGCCTTTCTTGGCGCTTGTTTTGTCGGGCGGGTGCCTCCTATCCGTGATGTTGCACGGCCCGATTAACCTTGACTAGTTAAATAATTAACCTACATTATTTAACCGTTAAATGGCTTGAAATCCTTGTAGAATAAGGCTTTGCGTGGTGTTCGGCTGTTGCTTTTTAACTTTTGTTTTTGGGTGGGCGGTTAATGGTTTATGTTAAGTATTACTTTTGGTTTCGCTTGCATTTTGGTCTGGTGTTGTACCCACCCCCGTCGGGGTAGGCCCCCCGTCAAAAAGGGTTGCTAAGCTGGGGTGGCTCAAATGGGGTGAGTCCGACGCGCCGCGCTCGGCGTTTATTTGATTTTTTCAGTTGGGTTCACAGAGCGTCCGCACGCCTCTTTAAAAGATGTTTCCTTTTTGGTTTATTCTGCGGTTAATGCGTTTATTTTGTGGGCATGTTCTACAGACACTCACAACACGCATACCCTGACTGCGACTTGGTTTCTGGCAATAAGATCAAGGATATAATCGGAGTGACCGCTCCGGCGATTTCCAAGGCTAAACTGAACGGCCGCATCGATACGTTTGAAAATTCAGAGGGCAAGGAATGCTTCCACAGGGAAATCACTCCGAAGCAATTCTTCAATAAGCGGGACCGCCGGCACATTACGACTCCGACAAGAGCGCAGATGGCGTCCGGATTCGACAATATGACCGCGCAGGCCGTCGCGCATCGTCGCGAGTTCGATGTCGGCCTCGGCACGCCTCCGCCAAGTGTTGGTGACGGTGACCCGTTCGACCTTGGCGAAGCTCTTGCCGAGCGTGCCGACCTCGCCACGTCGAAGGCTCAAAAGGAGTTTTACCAGGCAAAGCTGATGAAACTCAAGTCAGATGAGATGGAAGGCCGTCTCGTGCCGAAACAGCAAGCGGCAATTGCCGCCTACCAGCTCGGTGCCAATATCCAAGACAAGATTATGACCGTTTATGCGCGGCTCGCGCCTGAAGTCGTCGGGTATTTCAAGGAAGCGATGTCGAACGCCGGAGTCGACGCCGACAAGATTACAGCGGTGACGGCCGGTGCCGATCATGCTGTTGGCGAAAAGATTCGCAAGGCCTGCCTTGCCGCGCTTCGAGACCTGACTGAAAAAACCGAGGAAAACATCCTGGATGGATGACCAGAAGGACATACTGTCGCCTGCGTTCAAGGCCAATATCGACCATGTACTCGAAAATCTGCTGGCCGGTCTTCGCCCGCCTCCGGACATGACAATCAGCCAGTGGGCCGAAAAGTACCGCATTTTGGCGGGAACGGCATCGAGTGAACCGGGTCGGTGGAGCAATGCCCGCACGCCTTACCTTGTGGAAATCATGGATGAACTGTCGCCGCAAAGCTCCGCGACGGACGTTGTCTTCATGAAGGGGTCGCAAATTGGTGGCACCGAAGTTCTGATTAACACGGCGCTTTATTACATCAAGCATTGTCCTTCGCCGATTGGCATGTTCCAGACGACAGAGCAGACCGCCAAGCGTTTTTTGAAGCAACGCGTGAACCCTGCTATTACAGCGATGGGAATGGACGATTTGTTCTATGGCGACGAAATGTACATCAAGGAATTCCCTGGAGGTGTGCTAACAACCGGATGGAGCAACAGTCCTTCGAATTTCCGTTCGGCTCCTTTTGCAATTTCGTTGTGTGACGAAATTTCGGAATATCCGAAAGATTGCGGTGGCCAGGGCGACCCGTGCGAACTTGCCCGCCGGCGCACAACGAACTTCCCGCGCCGCAAGCTGTTCTGGAACTCTACTCCTGGCATCGAGGGTGAGTGCCGCATTACCGAAATGTTTGAACATGGCGACCAGCGGCATTATCAGGTGCCGTGCCCGCATTGCGGTGTATTGCATAAGTGGGAATGGGCTAACATTGTCTGGGATTGCGATGCTGAAGGCAGGAACCTGCCATATACCGTGCGCATGAAGTGCCCTCATTGCGGCGAAGAATATGGCGAATATCACAAGACCGAACTAATGGCGCTCGGACAATGGGTGGCCGAAAATCCGGACGGCGAATATCCGAGCTTTGGCATCAATGCGCTCTATTCTCCTTTGGGATGGTATTCCTGGGAAGATGCCGTCAAGGATTTCCTGAAGGCGAAGGGCGACGTGAACAAGATGAAATCGTTCACCAACAACGTCCTTGGCCAGGCTTGGAGTCTCGAAGACGGCAAGGTTGTGGACCCGAACGGACTTATGAGTCGCTGTGAAGGTTACGAGGCCGAAGTCCCGGATGGGACTGTGGTATTGACTGCAGGCGCAGACGTTCAGGATGACCGTATCGAAGTCGAGGTGATTGGCTGGGGCCGAGGTCTTGAAAATTGGGGTATAACGAAAAAGATTCTTATCGGGAATCCGTCTGAGCAAGCTGTGTGGGATGCCCTGGACTCCGTTTTATTTGCAGCATACGAGAACTCGCTTGGCGAAAGCCTTTATGTTGCGGCTTCGCTGATTGACTCGGGTGGTCACCATACGGATGATGTCTACCGCTATACGGCCAAGCGCGAGCGTAGAAATGTTTTTGCCTGTGTGGGTAAGGCTGGACTTGCTCGGCCGTTGGTAACTCGACCGCAAAAGACAAAAAAGAGCCTTGTCTATAATGCGTCTATCGTAAATGTCGGTGTAGACATTGCCAAGGACCAGTTGTACGATTGGCTATCGATTGAACGTCCTGGACCTGGATACTGCCATTTCCCGGCAAGACCTGAAGAATACAACCAGGAATATTTCGCGCAGCTTACGGCCGAAAAGCGCTATAAAAAATGGGTCCGTGGAGTCCTTGTGTGGGCTTACAAGAAAATTCGCCAAAGAAACGAGGCTCTCGACATCAGGAACTATGCACGTGGTGCCTTGAACATTACGGGTATCGATGTTGACAAGTTTGCTGCTGAAGGGAGGAAGTTCTTGCGGAATCCTAATGCGCCTGCAAAGCATAAATCAGGCATGAAACTCATTTCAAAGGGGGTTAACCTATGAGTACGGTACGTTGTTCTCTGAAAGATCTGGCGAAAACGCTGGAAAAAGAAATCCAGAAAAACATAAAGCAGGTAAAGTTTGCGGCATCTGTCGCATTGAACAATACGGCATTCAAGGCCCGTTCGAACCTTATCGATGAATACAAGAAGAGTTTTACCGTCAGGAATACCAACCTGCCGAAGGCCGTTACCGTAAAGAAGGCGACCAAGGAAAAGCTGACTGCAGAGGTCTCTTTCCCGAAAGACTGGATGTACATCAACACGAAAGGTGGGAAAAAGGAGCCCGAGCACAGCAAGGTTCTTATGGTTCCGCTCAAGAATGGTGGCCTCAAGGATTACCGGACGCAATCCGGAAAGATCAAGCAGTCGCAAAAGCCTGGCAACTTGCTCAAATATGCCGATTCACATCCGCTAAAGACGAAGGCCCACGTGGCCACGCCTCATCCGTTCGTGATGCAGAATAAGAAGGGGCAGATGATGATTGCCGTAAGGGACAAGGCGAATCGCAAGGACTTGAAGTTCCTTTATGTGGGCGTTCCGACGGCAAATGTCAAGAAAAGGTGGGATTTTGAGAAGATTGTCCAGGATACGGCAGCAAAGGAATTGCCGAAAATGTTCGACGATGCCCTGAAAAAGGCGATGGCTACGGCAAAATAGCCTAAAAAAAAGATGTTCCCTTTTTCACTTTTTGGGCTTTTGAATGGGCTATTTTGTTGATTGAAATGAAATACCCTGTAGAACTATGTCGTCAAATGGTATCCGAGTATCAGTCGGCGCTTTCTGCCGTACTGAAGTCCCAGTCATATTCCATTGGCGGCCGCTCGATGACCAGGGCCAATATCGCAGAAATTGAAAAAGGTTTGGAAAAATGGTCCAACAGGCTTGAAGCCGCGCAGAACGGGGCGCATTCAGGAAAACCGCGTGTGAGGAGTGTGATTGCCCATGTCTTCTAAGATGATTCGTGGATATGGCCAACGCGGTCTTGCATGGTATGGCGCTTCTTTTGCAAATGAGGCTCTGAAGACTTTTAACGTGTCCAAGGGGTCTGCTGACCGAGATATTTCTGTCGATCGGGAAACGTTGATGCTTCGGGCTCGAAGCCTCTACCAGAATTCGGCTTTTTCCGGTGCGCTTATCAATACCCTTGACATTAATGTGGTTGGAACTGGGCTAAAGCTTCGTCCGGTTATTCCTCAAGATCTTCTTGGCATCGACCGAAAGAAGGCGCATGCGTGGGAAAAGAAAGTCCAGGCTCTTTTTGGGCTTTGGGCGTCTTCCAAGAAATGCGATACAGAAAAGAAGGCTGATTTCCATGAACTTCAGTCTTTGGCGTTAAAAACTCAGCTTGTGACCGGAGATGCTTTTGCGTTGACTCAGTATGACCGCAAAGCGAATCCTTTTGGAATGCGTATCAAGCTGCTTGAAGCTGACCGTTGCCAGAATCCGTTTTACGAAATGGATACGCAGCGATTGGCTCAGGGTATCGAAGTCGATAAGAACGGTGCTGCTGTTGCTTATCACTTCACGAAGATCCCGCCGTACAACATTGACGATTACATTGCGTCGCTCGAGACGGTGCGAGTTCCTGCGTTTGACTCGTTTGGATATCCGAACGTAATTCATTGTTTTACTGCTGATCGTACAGACCAACGGCGAGGTGTATCTGCGTTGGCTCCGATTATTCGTCAGGTAAAACAGCAAGAACGCTACCAGGATGCGGAGTTGATCGCCGCCGTAGTTAGTGCGTTATTTACAGTGTTCCTTGAAAACAATAATCCGGATGAAACTCCGGAACTTGAAGGAAATGTTCCGGACGAAGAAAAGGTTGGCGATTATGCAGGTCCGAAAACTCCGATTGAAATGAGTTCTGGCGGAATTGTCGAGCTGCCTTTCGGTTACAAAATGAACCTGGCGAAGTCTGAAAGGCCGAATGTAAATTACAAGCCTTTTGTTGATTCGATTTTTTGCGAAGCTGCCGCAAGGATTGGCGTGAGTTACGAAGTCGTTTTGAAACAATTCAATTCGAGCTATAACGCGGTCCGCGCAGCTCTTCTGGAATCAAAAAAGACCTTCAATAGAATAAAGAAAAATTTTGTTGCTGATTTTTGCCAGCCCATTTATGAAAAATGGCTTTACCAGGCTGTCCTTGTCGGGATGATTGATGTTCCGAATTTCATGAAGGATGAACTGGAACGTATGATGTGGAGCCGTTGTTCGTGGATTGGTGATTCGGCATTCCTCCTTGATCCGCTGAAAGAAACTCAGGCTATGAAGATGCAGGTTGACGAACAGTACATGAGCCGTAGTGCGGCCGTTACTTCTGTTACCGGAGGTTCTTACGAGCGAGTCGTTGATGAACTGGCTGAAGAAAAACTGATGCGCGAAGAGCGTGGATTGCCGGAACCGGGTTCTGTGAACAAAAGTGAGAATGTAAGCACGACTACCGTTGAAGATGGTGAAAAGGATTCTGATAAATGAGCAAAACATTTGTAAATAAGATTTTGTCTGCTCGACTTGCAATCCGTAAGGAAGATGCCGATGTTCTTGCGTCTTCTGATATTAATTATTTTGATGAAAAAGGAAATTGGAAAGGTTCGCGGAAGCCTGACGGCGAAATCGACCTTGTGAACAATATTACCTTTCGCGAAGACGGTATTGCAGTTATTCACGTTGACGGTGCGCTGTCTTATCGTAGCGACTTTTGGTCGTATTGGTTTGGTGAGGATACCTACAATAGCATCGAGGCTGCATTCGATAAGTGTATGGCCGATGATGACGTAAAGGGAATCTTGTTCGATATCAATAGTCCCGGCGGTGAAGTTGGCGGATGCGCTGACCTGTCCGACAAAATTTTCAACGCTCGTGGTAGCAAGCCTTACGGCATCGTGGCTCGCACGGGTGGCATGATGTGTTCCGCTGCCTATTGGCTCGGCTCCAGCTGCGAAAAGGTTTTCACAGCAAGCAATGGAACTCTCGGGTCTATCGGTGTGCTATGCGCATTTACGAAAATCAAGGAATCTATCCTGGAAACCCAGGTGGTAGTTTCCGATTTGAGTAAAAACAAGGATCCCAATCCGGATGATCCGGAAGGCTTGAAACTTATCAAAGAAGAATTGAACTCCCTCGCTGAAGTGTTCATTGATGCTGTTGCTCGCAATCGCGGCACCACGGCAGAAGATGTGAAACAGAACTTCGGCCAAGGAGGCGTGTTTATCGGTGACAAGGCTGTTGCCGCAAACCTTGCAGATGGAGTAATGTCCATTGACGAAGTCTGTGAGAATATGAAAAGCAATGGACTGAATTTTAATGGAGGTGCCGCAATGGCTACTAACGTTAAGGGTGCCGAAGGTGGAAAGCCCGAGGCTGTTGATATGGAAGCCGTGAAGGCCCAGGCTGTCGCCGATTACAAGGCTCGCGTCGCTTCCATCGAAGGTGTCTTTGAAGGACTCGAAATTTCTGCCGAAGACAAGGCTAGGTTTATCGATGGTGATAAGACCGTTGCCGAAGCTACGGAATTCGCCCTCTCGAAGGCCAAGGAAAAACTTGTCGCCCAGGCCGAAGACTTGAAGAAGGTTTCTGCTGAACGTGACGATCTCAAGTCGAAGGTTGCAAACGCGCCTGCCGCGGATGCAAATCTTACCGACGCGCAGAAGCTTGCCATTCAAAAGGGTCTTGAGGCAGAATCTGCTGCCGCGAACAGCATCGAGGGCGGAGCGAAGTCTGCTGAAGGAGCTGAAGAAGCGGAAAAGAAGGCTATTCACGAAGCGTTCGCTCGCGGAATGAAGTAACAAGGAGTAAACATGTATCAGGCTCAAACTACTGAATACGAAAAGCTGATCGCGGGCGATTACCCGATCGTTCGCGAGGCTGTTACCATTGCTGGTGACAGCGAGCTCAAGGCGGGAACGGTTCTTGCTTCTAACGGTGTTGCAGCTTCTGCCACCAAGGCTAAGAAGTCTGTGACTTTCACCGGCACGCCGGTTGCAAGCAAGTCTATCAAGGTTGCTGTGGATGGCAAGGAAGTGACCTACACGACTGCTTCTACGACTCTCGCAACCGAAGTCGCTGGAATCAAGGCTGCAATCAATGCCGACAACACTTTGAAAAACATCGTTGCGGCAACCAATAGTGATGGCAAGCTTTCTATCGAATGGAAGACTGCTGGCAAGGCTGGCAACGACATGGAAATCGTCGTTACTGTTGGCGGTGGTGCTGGTGTTGAAGCCGGCGATGTTGCTGTTGAAGTTGTCGGCGAAGATGTCGGTGACGAACGTTTCGAAATCGTGGATTCCGGAAGCGGTACGGCCGCTCTTCAGGAACCGGCCGCTGTTCTTCTTGAAGATGCCGCTCCTGGCGAAACTAAACTCGCTGCGTTCTGTGGTGAATTCAATCAGGCTGAACTGATTTTCAAGGAAGGTCAGTCTATCAACAATTTCAAGGTCAAACTTCGCAAGATTGGCGTCTTTGCCAAGGCTTGCGTCTAAGGAGGTGTCAATATGGCTGTTACTGTTGACGTTACCGATGCCAAGGAACTTACCCTTGCAGTTAACAATGACAAGGATTCCCGTCGTTTTCTTGCTTCTTTCTTCAAGCCTCTCGATCACCAGACGCGCGACATCATGATCGACTTCGTGGAAGGCTCCCAGACGCTTGCACCGTTTGTCCGCGATGGCGATTCTGCCACCGTGTCTCATCGTAGCGGTTACAAGTCCCGTTTCGTTCATGCCTATGGCATCGAACTCAAGCGCCCGACCCATGCTTTCGACTGCCTCAAGCGTCTGCCTGGCGAACAGACGGTTTATGCGGGCAAGGCTGTCAGCCCCAGTGTGCGTGCTGCAGAACTTGCCGGTCGTGATCTCAAGGATCTTAAGAACCGTGTCTATCGCACTGTCGAAAAGATCATCTCTGATGGTTTCTTCGGCGGTAAGTTCGACATTACCGACAAGGATGGCAAGAAAATTGATTCCGTTGATCTCGGCCGTTCTTCTTCCCACGTGCTGACGAAGGAATGGGGCGCAAGCTACGACGGAATTTCCACTGACCTCGATGATATGGCAACCCTTATCAACGAAGATTCCGGTTTGACCGCGACGGACGTTATTCTTGGCAAGACCGCTCATGCTAAGATTCAGAAGAATACCAAGTTCATGAAAGATTTGGACACGAAGAATCTTGACGGTGTCCGCGCTGCCATGAACTTCAAGATGGAAGGCATTGGTGCCCGTCTTGTTGGCGTCATTGGCGGTCTGCGTGTTTGGCGCTACGACGAAGTTTTCAAGAATGCTGCTGGCGACAAGGTGTCTATCATTCCGGCTAACGGCGTCCTCATACTCAGTGACGAAATGCAGGCCACCTTGCACCGTGGTATCGTTGGCGACAACGATATCGGCTGGTTCGAAGGTGAATTCGCTGCAGACACCTGGTACGAAAAGGACCCGTCCACTCAGTGGCTGCGTCTCCGTTCCGCTCCGCTTCCGATCTGCGAACAGATTGATGCAACCTGTGTAGCGACTATCGCCTAAGGAAATACGATGTCTTTCAAGGACGACCTCATGCAAGACCTCAACGATTCGTTCTTTAACGAGAATGAATTCGGCGAGGTCGTGACCCTGACTCGCGGTGGCGCAAGTTACCAGATGAAGGGCTTGTTTGATACGCCGGGGTTGTCCAATGAAAGCGTTGGTGAAGTTTCGGTGATTGCCCATACTCCGCGCCTGTTTGTGCGGTCTTCGGATCTCCCTGATTCGAAACCGCGCAAGGGCGACGTGTTTACGTTGGGCTCTACGCCGTTTCATCGTGCGATGAAACTTTCTGCTATTGATTTTGTGTTTGAAAAAGACGGGACCGTTGTTTATAGCCTGGAGGAATCGAAATGAGCGTGACGCCAAGGACTTTGAATTGCATCAAGGATTTTCGCCATGCCGTTGTTGATTCTTTGAAGGCTGCAAACCTTTTCGGTATAGGCCAGAATGTTTCTGCATCTCGCGAAATGAAGGCCTATCCGGACGAGGAATCGTTTATCATAGTCAATGTGCCTAACATTGATTTTGACGATAAAAGCACCAGTCCCCGTTTTTATTTTGCAAAATCGGAACTGCGTATCGATATTTATGCCCGTAGTTTTTTGGACTGCGAAAGTAATATTGAAGGCGTTAGTTCCGTATCTGATTTGAATGATTTTCTGGACGATACCATGCAAGCTGTTGCTGCCGTGATAGACCCTTGCCCGTATTGGGAGGGGCCCTATCAAGGACTTGTGACAAAATGCGTCTTGCGTTCTTACGTTAATAATCTTTCGGTTCGCTCTGAAGCTACAAGAGGTGCGGCTACGCTTACCTTTGAGGTTTCTTTCACTGCGAAAATCGACAGGTCCGCTGCCACAAAAGATTTCTTGCGTGCGAACAACTCGATTAAGACTGGTAGTCAGTCTATGGATTTTCAAACTGTGCTGAGACCTGGCGAACAGGCCGAAGCCGAAACAGCGGATAATTCCGCAGGGAACTAAGAAATGAGTATTTCTTTTGAACAAATTCCTGCCGATAATATGTATCCAATCTTCGCTACGGAATTCGGTGGCTCCATGTCTGCCAAGTCCGGTGCGATGCCTTGGAAAAACTTGATTGTTGGCCAGCCGCTCCGTTCCAAGATGAGCGAGAACGGTTCCCTTACTCTCATTACTAGCGACGAACAGGCTGACGCCTTGTTTGGTTCTGGCTCGCAGCTTGCCTTGATGTGCAAGGCCTTCCGCAAGAATACCAAGTCGAGTGAACTTTGGGCCCTTCCTGTGGCGGACGATTCGACCGCTGATGCGGCCGAGGGTTCCTTGACTTTCGAAATCGAAGGTGCGGAAGAAACTCCGAAACTTGCTGCTGGTGGAACCGTCCGTCTGATGATTTCCGGACAGACTTGCCCGGTGAATGTCTCTGCAGGTGATTCTGCAGCAAACGTCGCTACGAAGGTTGCCGCAGCTATCAATGCGAAGATAAACTTGCCCGTTACGGCAACCGCAGATGCAGCTGTTGTTACCTTGACTGCCAAGAACCTCGGCGCTTGTGGCAACGGCCTCGATATTCGCTGGAACCACAACCAGGGCGAAGTCCTTCCGAGTGGTTTGGGCATCACTCTTGCTGCAATGGCAAATGGTGGTGCTGATCCGCTTTACGAAGACGCACGTGTCAAGGAAACTTGTTCCGGAAACTGGTTCAACATGGTCGTTATCGGCTCTGCAGATACCGACAACGTCAACTACATCAAGGAAATGCTTGACGAACGTTGGACGGCGATTGTCCAGCAGACTGGCGTGATGTGCTTCAGTCTCAATGGCGGTGCCGAAACTGATTACACGGACAAGGCCAACGCGCTAAATTCCCAGGAAATTGTCCTTGCTGCATTGCCGAAGTCCCCAACTTCCGGTGCCGAAAAAGCTTCCGCGTTGTTCGGCTGTGTGGCTCCCAAGGCACTGAACGACCCGGCGAAGCCGTTGCACAATTACGATGTTGCTGGCGTTGTCGCACCCCGTCGCGACGACCGCGAGGACTACTACGGCAATAACCGCCTTCTCAAGTCTGGCTGTGCCCTGATGGTTGCTGCTGAAGACGGTAGCGTGTTTACCAGCCGCATTGTGACGACTTACAAGCGTAATGCCCAGGGCGTGCAGGATAAGAGCTTCTTGCAGCTCGAAACGGTTCTGACTCTCAGCTACTTGCGTTGGGACTGGAACAACTATTTAGCTTTGAAGTATCCGCAAGCAAAACTTGCCCCGGATGGCAGTAAGTTCGGCAAGGGGCAGCAGGTGATGACTCCGTCTCTCGGCAAGGCGGAACTCATCAAATGCTATAAGGTCTGGGAAGAAAAAGGTCTCGTTTACGACAGTGCAGGTTTTGCCGCGAATGTCGTAGTCGAGCTTGACCCTGAAGATGAATACGCGATGAATTTCTTGATTCCGGCACACCTGATCAAGCAGTTCTTTATTTCGAAATCCAAAATTGTTCATGACTAAGGAGGATTACGATGGACGAAATTGAAGTTGTCGGCGGAGAGTACGAATTCAAGATAAATGGTTTCATTTACAACTTGAAGGGTCATCCGAACATTGAATATGGTGGCAAGCACTATGAACCGGTTATCGGTCCTGGTGGAGTTGTCAACGGTTACAAGTGCGTGGGCGAAAACCCGAGCAAGATTTCTGTCACCTTGACTGATACGAGCGATCTTGACATTGTTGAACTTCAGCAAATCAAGAACGCTACAATCACGCTCAGAAAGCCTCAGGGAAAGACGTTCGTTATGACTGGTGCAAGTTGTAGCGCTCCTATTACCGAGTCTTGCGAAGATGGCGAAGTGACGGTTGAATTCTCCGGAAAACCGGCAGATGACCAAAAGTCGTAGTTCGATGCCTTATCTACGGCTTATATCCGCGTTACTTGGGTACGGATTGCGGCGAGCTTGATTGCTAACCGCATTCCGGCGGGGATCGAGGCCTCGGCGCGGCTTACCAACTAAACCCATAAAAGGAGTAAAAATATGGAATACAAACTGATTACGCCGGTTACCAAAGCTGACGGCACTAAAATTGAAACCGTGACCGTGAAGGAGTCTTTTCTTGGTCGTGACGTCCGTACTGTTTCAAACAGTAAGGGTGAAGGAGATGCGCAAATTAAGCTTGTCGCTTGTGCAACGGGTCTTTCTGAAAGCGTTGTCGACAATATGGATGCCCGTGACGTCCGCGCTCTCGTGAAGGTAATCAAGCCTTTTTTCGAACCTGGCGAAAATTAGGTCTTGATGACGGTTTTGCGACGTTGGCGGGGGTTTTTCACTGGTCGTATGATCAAATAATGAACCTTAACGCCGAGGAGTTCAAATTCAGCTTGACAGCAGCTGAAAAATTCACAAAATGGATTAGTCCGAAAAAGTGACCTGTTGGCCACTTTTTTATTACAACTTGGAATAATGAAAAGTCGATTTTTGCGCATTTTTTTTTGTTTTTGACATGATTTTTGTATATATTGTAGGTGTAGGGAGGCTTAAAATGAAAACGGTAAATGACATGAATGTGGACGTTGTTGGAAAGGCCGTCTCGAAACGCAAAATTTTTACGCTTTGCGCTGTCATTCCGTTCGTTCTGTTCTTGACCGGTATTTTGGCTCCTGTATGGACCGACAATTTTATTGTCTATGTGTTCGCTTTGCTCCCGTATTATCTTTATACATTCTATGTGAGTAATGACTGGATTGACGGTAAGCGTCTTTACGACACCAAAATTGGCGAGTGTGCGTCCAGTGTGTGGGTGGTCGGTGTAGCCGTTTGCGCATTTTTTAGCCTTTTCTTGGCGGTGATGTTTTGGGATCGTCCGGAATCTTTCCTTTATGGGTCTTCCTGGATGGCTTTGGTAAATTGCGGCCCTGGCTTTGCTTGGGCTTTCTGGGCAATGTTCCTTCATAAAACTCGCTATTCTAGGTGGCCAGTTTTGTTTGCGCCTCCTGCAAGCTGAGTTAAAAAAAGTTGTTCCCAAAATAAGTTTTTTTTATGGTCGTGCAATTATTTTTGTTGCATGGCCATTTTAAATGTATCTATAAATTTATTGTCTAACAATACATTTGTGAAGACGTCCAACGGTATCAAGCTACTTAACTCAGAGCTTGGAAAAACGGGCGGAGTGTTAGATAACCTTAAAAATAAAATAGATCTTTCGCAAAAACTGACGGGATTGGCTTCGGCGTCGACTCTTTTTTCCAATTTCACTTCTGGCGTGAAACGAGTCGTGGAAGGCTTTGGAAGTCTTGTCGGTGCCGTTGAAACTTATGCATCTGAAGGTGACAGGATAGCGAAGACGTCGCGTTTGGTTGGCTTGTCTGTTAAGGATTACCAAGCTTTTGACGATGCTGCGCGGCATGCTGGAATGTCTACAGAAGAAATGGATGGTGCGCTTAAACGATTCAATGTGAATCTTGGCAGGGCTCGTGCTGGAGATGCGAAGGCTTTTAAGGTTTTTGATTCAATTCTTGGGGGGCAAGATCTTTCGAAATTCAAGGATTCTACTTCTCTTTTAAAAGAAATTGCCAATGGTTATAATAGACTTGGTTCTGCTGAAGAAAAGGCTTTTGTTTCGCAAGAATTGTTTGGCAAGTCTGGTCTTAGAATGTCGGAGTTGCTTGGTGAAGGCGGTGAAGCCTTGCAGAAAAAATTGGATTCTGCTAAAGCAGGGTATTCCGAACAAGGAGCGAAAGATGCTGAAGCATTTAACGACGCTTTGCAAGACGTAAATGGAGCTATCAAGTCTATAAAAATTTCGTTGATGGAAGACTTGTTTCCTGTGTTTACGAATTTGTTTAAAACTGTGGAAGGATTTATAAAAGACGACGGGCCTCAAATAAAAAAACAGGTTGGTTTTGTCATTACGTCTATTTCTGATTTTATTAAAGGGGGGCTTCCTTATATTCCAAAAGTATTGGATGTCATTGTCGGGCTAGTCGATATGATTGGTCCAGGAACGTTGGCAATCTTGGGTGGCGTTACGGCCATTGTTGGTGCTGTAGTTCCGTTGGTCCCTACGTTGATTGCTGCTGCAGGAGTTATATCAGGTCCTGTTGTGTTGGGTATAGGCGCAGTAATAGTTGGAATAGTAGCCTGGAAAAATGCGATTTACAGCATTATTGACAATTTAGATTTGCTTAAATCCTTTATTGTCGACGATGTGTGGGGAGCGATCAAGGATTTTGGAAACCAGTTTATTGCTGTAGCCGGATGGATGTGGGACGGGTTTGTGTCGATTTTTGTTGACCCGTGGCTGAATTTTTTCAAAGTTTTGCCCGATGCTATTTCGGATCTGTGGGAAGGGTTTAAGACTGGGATTTCTGAAATAGGAAACCTTCTTTATGACACTTTTATTGGCAGTGTAAAGTCGGCTGTTTCTGGAATAAAATCAATTTTAAAAGGTGTTCCGGTTTTAGGAAATCTTTTTGGAGGCGATGACCAGCCATTAATTAGTGACATTTCGTCGGCTTCTGCTGCTCCGGAAACTTCGTCCTCTAGCCTTGGGGCTTCTGTTGCCCAGACGGTTCGCGAATCCCGCACGACCACTACCAACCGCTTTGCGGTCGATTTCAAAAATATGCCGCGTGGGGTTCAGGTAACTCCGCCAGACCAGGGGGACTTTGACTGGTCCCGTGGCTATGTTCTCGGGGGTGTCTGATGGCTTGGCGTAACGAATATGCAGACTCTCTGCACAAAGTTCTTATCGATACTCCTAGCGGTACTATCGAGTGTGTCGGCGGTTCCTACGCCGGAGTTCCGTTTTTTGTCGAAGAAACTGCAAGTTCCGGTGGTCGCGAAGTCGTGACCAAGCCGTTGCCTTTTTCTGATAGTTATGTAAACGAAGATGTCGGTAAAAAGGTTCTTTCGATTTCTTGCAACATTTACCTGACTGGAGCGGATTGCGAAACCAAGCGCGAACGCTTGGAAGAGGCGTTGAACAAGGAAGGCACTTTCGAGTTCGTTCACCCGCATTATGGCCGCATGAACGCTCGCTGCACGGCGTACAGTCTTTCTTTCAAAAAGGCTGAGCAGGAATTCATTTCAGGTGAGCTTACGTTTGTTCCGGAACAGAATGTCGAGAAACAGGCGCAAAGTGTTGCGGATCTACGCGGGTCGGCAATAGGTAAATCTGATTCGACGTTGAGTTCTTCTAAGTCGATGTTTACCGAAGTTTTCAGTATTGCGGGCAAGGCGAAATCTGTTGTTGACTCGGTGGCGGCTTCTACCACCAAGATGCTTGACAATATTGAAAATGCGCGTGGTTCTATTCGTAGTGTTTCTGCGTTCGTCAATACGCTTTCGAGAATTCGCGAAAACATTCGGCTAATTATGATGTCTCCAGCAGACTTTGCGAATCGTATCCAAAATCTGTTGACGTTGACTAAAGAAACGGTGTCTGACGATGACGCTAATGGATACGTAAACGAAAGCCTGATCGTGATGCAATTAATAATGGCTAAGCGAAGAGGTTCCGCCTATTCTTCGGCGGATGAATTGAGTTCTGAAGTTGACCGATTGGCGCTCATGAGTGCTGCGGCAATGGCGGCCCGATCTGTGGTGGATTGCTCTTTCAAAAGTGTCGAAGAAGCCCGTGAAATGCAGGATTCGCTCAGTTCTGTTTTTGATGATGCTGCCGAACAGGCCGGTTCTGTCGAAGATTACGCGACTTTGATGGATCTGCAGGCGACGGCACTCAAGTATTTGCGTGACGAAATGTCGCAACTTGCAGTGGTCGTAGAATTGCCGTTGAACGGGACCAGAGATTTTCTTTCGGTATGCTTTGATTGTTACGGTAGCCTAGACCGTGTTGACGAAATCCTGGAACGTAACGATGTCGGCGACCCGTTGGTAATGATCCGCGAAAGTTTGAGGGTGCTTTCCAAATGATCGAGGTTTTCGCCAACGGCCGTAAGTTTTCGGAGTGGACGGATGCCCGCGTGGTTCGTTCTCTTGACCATATTGCGGCGTCTTTTTCGCTCACCTTGGTTGCCAGGAATTCGGATGGCGGCCGTGTGCGTCTTTTCCCTGGGGATTCTGTTGAAGTGGCCGTCAACGGGACTAAGGTGATTTCTGGGTTTGTGGACCGTCTTTCAACCTCGTTTTCGGCCGGTTCGCATTCGTTGACCGTTTCCGGAAGCGAATGTTCTGCGGATATCGCCGATTGCTGTATTGATAACCCGCTGGAGTGGGAAAACAAGAAAATGGACGAAATTATCCGCATCGTGTGCGCTAATTTTGGCCTTTCGTTTTCGAACCGCATGAGCGTGGATGTCGGCGGTCCGTTCCAGAAGTTTTCCGTCGAGCCTGGAGCCAAGGCGCTTGATACGATCACGAAGCTTTGCAGGGAACGCGGAATCCTGTGCTGTTCCGACGGCATGGGAAAAGTGTATCTGTTAAAGCCTGATTCGTGTCCGCGTGGACCGGCCTTGAAGCAAGGCGAAAACCTGATGGCGGCAAGCGTGGATTTTTCGCTTGTGGACCGTTTTTCGACCTACACGGTATATGGAACCGGCAAGGCGAAAAAGAAGGTGGTAGCGACTTCTTCGGATTCGGACGTTACGCGAAATCGCCCGCTAATTGTGGTGGATTCGAACGCTGTCGAAAAGGACAAGGTGCAGGCCCGCGCAGATTGGGAATGTCGTGTTCGTAGGGCTAAATCGATGGGTTTTCGCGCAACGGTTCACGGCTGGGAACATTCGTCAGGTCTTTGGACTCCTGGTGTGATTTGTTCGTTCGAAGCTCCGGAGCTTTTCGTTGAGACTCCGCTTGATTTGCTTGTGTCTTCTGTAGAATATTCCTGGGGACCTTCTGGTGAGGTTACGAACTTGACGTTGGTTCCGCCAGAAGTTTTTGAGCCTCAGCCGGAATCCAAGAAGGTCAAGGCGGTAAAATCGGCTAAAAGTCCTAAAGCAGATCCGTGGAAGTCTATCAAGAAGGCGGTGCAAGGGAAATGAATTTCGAGTCTTTGATTGAACCGTTGATGGCGAAGCTCCGCCTGATGGTGGGCCGTTGCGTGATATCGGCTAGCCGTTACAAAAACGGTGAGCTGTTGGCCGATATTGAGCTTGTTGCAGGCGAACGACGCCGAAATGTTGAATTTTTGCAGCAGTTCGGTTTTTCGAGTCGCCCCAAAGGTGATGTGGAAGGCGTTGCGCTTTTCATTGGCGGGTCCCGCGACAACGGTGTGGTTATATCTACTCGGGGCGAATGCCCGGACCTGAAAGAAGGTGAAGTACGAGTACATTCGCCGTTCGGATCCAGCATTACCTTGAAAAATGACGGGTCTATTGTTTCTGTACCGGCTTCCGGGAAAAAGTTTATTGTGGCGTCTGATTTGCTTGTTCGTGGAAAAATGCTTGGCACTGGTGATGTTGTTGCTGGCGTTAATGAAGTTGCCGAAGAAGTTGTTGAAACTGGCGGAATAAGTCTTCAAACGCACATGCATCCGACGGCTGTTGTTGGATCTCCGAGTACCCCCACGCCCATTGCAGGAGGCTAGTAAATGGCTCTCGACAAGTCGGCGCTCAAAGCGTCTCTCATTGAGATAATGAAAACAGACGGAAATACGCCTGAATCCGCTGCGGATGCGTTGGCAAACGCCATCGATACCTACGTGCGGGGAGCCGAAGTGACGATTACTGCGCTCCCGAACGAAGTGTCTGTGGTTGGGTCTCCGACTGCACAGGCCAATGCCGTACCGTTAACTTTGAAGGGTGGTGACGCCACGCACACGGGCGGGCTTTCGTAGCTAAAAAATCTTGTGTCAAAATCGGCCTTTACTATGTAAGGGCTGTTTATTTTTATTGCGATGAGCGACCTTGCTTTGTATCGCAGAAGTTCTGGTGATTTTGACCTTGCCTTCGATGAAGTCAAAGGTGATTTGCTGACTTCTGACAGCCTTGAAAATGCTGTCGTGATATCGATTGGAACTTACGCCCGCGAACGTAATCTTGGCAAAGTTGCGAATCTTAAACCGAATGTCGGTGGATGGTGGGGCGATGCCCTTTCTGAAAAAGGGAATCTTGGCGGGTATCTTTACGAGGCTTTTCCTGGAAAACTGACCGGGGTGACGGCACGATCGGTTGAAAACCTGATTTCCGAAGCTCTGTCGTGGATGGTTGAGGATGGCGTTGCTAAGTCTGTCGGCTGTAAAGCTGAAGTCGCCGATGAAGAAACGATGAATATCACAGTCACTATTCATCGACCTGATGGTAATGACGACGCTTATGCTTACGAAATAAAGTGGATGGCTACTGATGGAATTTAAGAGCTTACAGGAACTTATTCGTATCGTCGAAAATGCTTTGGCGATTCAGTTTTTCGGCCAGTCTACAGTGTTGCGCAAGACCGTGTTGAAGGTTCTTGCGCATGTGCTTGGCGGGGCCTTGTACATGGTGATTTTGATTGCGAAACGGATTTGGAAAAATCGCTTCGTTTCTACGTGCGATGTGTCTGCTCTCGAAGGCTTTGGTACTGAATACGGAATCCCGCACAAGGTGCCGTTAAAATCTTCCGGAACGGCTGCTGTTACTTTGGAAGAAGGTGTTTCTACGGTCACGATTCCGCAGGGGACTGTTTTGGTCGATGAGGAATCGGGGATTGAGTATGAAGTGCCTAATGATGTTATGGTTGACTCTGAACATGTCGGTATCCCTATTGTTGCGTTGGATGTCGGTAAGGACTCTGATCTGGGCGAAGGCGTGCCTTTGACGTTTAGGGATGGTGCAGTTGCTGGCGTCGCCTCTGTTGTGTCCGAGTTGATATCCGGTGGTGTTGCGGATCCTGTTGAAGTTGATGGTAATATCCAGGTGTGGGGTGAATTGGCGGAAGACTATCGTGCCCGCCTTTTGAATCGCATCCAAAACCCTGTGCATGGCGGTGCCGCGAACGACTATTATGGTTGGGCGACGAAGTTTTCATTTGTTACGGACGCGTTTATTTTTCCGAATCAGCCCGAAACCAACTCGGTAAGCGTCGCTTTGGCGAATTATAATTCTGCAAACATCGTGCCGACGGAAGATCAAGTTGCCGAAGTGAAGTCTTATATCGAAGATGATACCCGTAGACCGGTCACTGCCGATGTGCGTGTGTTTGCGGTGACACCGGTTCCCGTTACGATTACCGCGTCGGTAGCTCCTTACAATCAGTATGTGCGTGAAAGCGTTACGACTGCGATTAAACAGTATTTGCAAAAAATGCAACCTGGAACTTCTGTTGATTTCGAAACGTTGCGGTTGCATGTGCTGTCGAACTCTACTGCGAAAAATTTCTTTATTCAGTCGGTGACGAAAAGCGGTTCCCAGGTCCAGGTGCTCGAAATGGACTTGGATTTCTCTGGTGAAAGTCCGGTTGCCGAAGTTTCGAAAATTGAAGCTGGTGGAATCAATCTTCTGAACGGAGATGTGTAGTGCTTTCGGTTCAGCAAATAAGTCCGCTGCGTGTAAACCAAGGTGGCTCGGTCTATGTCTTTGGATCGGGCTTTGATTACAAGTGCAAGGTTTTGGCTGACAACGGGACTCCTTCTCAGATTGCCGAACTATCCATTCTTGATTACGACGAAGCGTATCTTGAATTTGTTGCGCCGAAAGAATCGGGCTCTTACGATGTGCTTGTCGTTCGCGAAAATATCTTGTTTGGCCGATTTGCGCTTACTGTAGTTGCTCTGCGAGAATTGAATGTTTGGAATGTTGCTAGGCGTGATAATGTCGTGCGTGACGGCGTTGATTATGAAAATGAAGAATTTCGAAGCGCCCTTTTGGGATTGCTGCCGCGCGGGTTCGCCTGGTTTAAGGGTAAAGCCGGAAATTGGTGGAAGCTTTTTGCAGGTTTTTCTCTTGGTTTTTCTGCGGTGTACAAAATTTTGTGCGACCTTGTCTTTGAATCTAGTCCTGCAAAAACGACGTCCTACGAAACATGGGAACGTGAGCTGGGGTTTCCGATTAAAGGCCTTGAACAGTCTACTGACGCAAGGCGTCTTGAAGAAATCTTTCGAGTTGCCCGGAAAAAGGGTGGTGCGACCGTTCCGTATTTTAAAAGCCTTGCGGCGCTGTTTGGCTTGCGGGCTGAAGTGTACGAATACTGGAATCCTGAACATAGGTCTCATTTTGAAGGCGTAGATTTTGGCGGCGATGACCCCAATTTTTACTGGATGATTGCTGTCGAAGGCAGTGCCGAAGACTGGCATATTTGCACTTGCAACGATGCTTGCAATGACTATCTGCAGGAGTGGAGCAATGTTCCTGCCGAAGCGATGTTTGAAAAGTTAAAACCGGCTCACACAAAGCTGCTTTGCTCCTATGTAGATGTCGATATAGAGTTGGTTCTTGTTGATGACCAGAATAACGTTTTAAGGGCATCAAACAATGTCCCGCTTGTGGCTTCTGTCAGAAGTTCAGACATCGGTTATACAGGTACTATTGAACTTGAGGACGGCACTGTGGTTCGCACGGTCCGCATCAAGGACCTGCCGGACGGGGCCGACACCAACGGCTACATGGTGCGGGATTCCGATACCGAGGGCACGGTCAAGAGCCGCGCCCTTGACGAGGCGGGGCTTGACGACCTGTGGAATTCCACGCCTGCGGAAGGCGATGGGGAGGGCTAGGCGACTATGGCAACGGAACAGCAGCAGGCAAGGCAGCCGATTGATACCGAGGCGATGAGGGCGCTCATAGCCAAGATCAAGCGCGAGGTAGGCGACGAGGCCTCGGCAAGGGAAATCGGTGACGAGTTGCTGGCGATGCAGATAGAGGAGGCTTCCGCCCAGACCGACTGGGACCAGGGCGACGCCTCCAAGATAGACTATCTCAAGAACAAGCCGACACCCATAACCGACGCGGACATAGACGCTCTTTTCATTTAAGGAGTAAGAATGAAAAAATTATTGAAGGAAATCTTCGGAAAACTCGAATGGGACGACTGGGTATTTGTCGCGATTCCCGCTGTCCTGTTCACACCTGGCGTGATTTACGGATTTTGCAACGGAGAAACGGACACGGCTTTAGGGCTGCTTGTCGGCGAGTTGTTCTTTGTGGTTCTCCTGATCCTTGCGACTACACTCCATGACAAAATGTACGGATAGGAGAAAAATTTATGGCAAAGTTTCTCGATTATCAAGGATTGACCCAGTTCTGGGCGAAGGTCAAGACGTGGGTCTACACCGCGGTCACGACCAATTCCCCGAGCAAGTCCAAGACCGTCACCGGGATGCAGGACGGCAAGGTCACCTACGGCGACATCGGCATTGATGCGTCCCAGGTGGAGACCGGCACGATTCCCATCACCCGTGGCGGCACTGGGTCAGGGACTGCAGCTGGGGCGCGTAGCAACCTCGACGTGTATTCCAAGTCCGAGACCGAGTCGCTGGTAGCAGGGCGTATCGTCATAGTGCAGACGCTCCCGGCGACAGGCCAGGCTGGCGTCATCTACTACGTCGGCCCGAGCGGCAGCGGCGACGACCAGTACGAGGAATACATCTGGGACAAGGACGACGCACAGTTCCACAAGGTCGGCGAGAAGTCGCTGGACCTCTCCGAGTACGTCAATGACCTCGTGACTAGCGGCACTGGCGACTACGTCATCAGCGTGACCAAGAGCGGGCAGCAGATCATCGTCCAGAAAGGGAGCCTCCCTTCCGCTTCCACATCGCAGAAGGGCATCGTCCAGCTCGCTGGCAGCATCGGGGCGACCGTAGCCTCCGAGAACAACAAGGCGGCCACCGAGAAGGCGGTCAGGGATGCTATCAACGCCCTGGACTCCAACAAGACGAGTACCGACGGCACCAACGTCCAGGTCAAGGTCACTGTCACCGACGGCAAGGTCACAGCGGTCAACATCACCACGGACAACACCGAGAACAAGAACAACAAGGTCAATGCGTGGAGCGCGACCACGACAGATGCCCACTACCCGAGCGAGAAACTCGTGAAGACGTCCTTGGACGGCAAGGCAGACAAGGTCAATGGCGCCACAGTAGGGAACTTTGCCACGTTCGACTCGAACGGGAACATCGCTGACGCAGGGAAGAGCGAAAGCAGCCTCTCTGTCCTCGAAGCGACCAAGCTCAAGACGGCCCGCAGCATCGACGGCGTGTCGTTCGACGGGTCCGCCAACGTCCATCACTTTGGATCGTGCGCCACTGCAGCGGCGACGGCAGCAAAGACGGTCACTCTCGACGACTCCATGGCGTTCACCCTTGAGAAGGGTGCGTCCGTGTTCGTCAAGTTCCAGTACGCAAACGGGGTCGCCAGCCCCACCCTGAACGTCAACGGTACGGGTGCCAAGAACATCTACCGCTATGGCACCACCGCGCCTAGCACCACCGCGAAGACTTCGTGGCAGGCAGGATCCGTCGTCCACCTCGTCTATGACGGTACGTATTGGCAGATGGTCGGCTGGCTCAATGACGACACTACGTACTCAAACGCCTCGCTAGGCCAAGGCTACGGCACCTGCTCTACCGCAGAAGCGACTGCCGCGAAGGTGGTCACGCTCTCGAGCTACACGCTCGTCACGGGCGGCATCGTTGCGGTCAAGTTCACCTACGGCCTCTGCGCGTCCGCGACAATGAACATCAACTCCAAGGGCGCGAAGAACATCTTCATCCATGGGGCTGCCGCTACCTCGACCACGTGCAAGGAGGTCAAGGCTGGGGACATCGCGTACTTCATCTACGACGGCACCCAGTACCAGTTCCTCGGGACCGACCGCATGGAGAAGGGCGCAGTCGAGGGGTTCTCCGACACTGGCACTGCTGGGATCGACGCTAAGGTCCAGTACGAGAAGGGCGACGGCACCAAAGGCGACCTGATGGTGGCGATAACCGACGCGGAAATCAACGCATTGACTTGATGGGGAGTGTAGGGCGATGAGCAGCAAGTTTCTTGACAAGACCGGGCTGGACACGCTGTGGGCTAAGATAAAGTCCACGTTCCAGACGTTGGGCAACCTGGTGACGACATCGACTGGATGGGGCAGCACGCCCTCCGACACCAAGTACCCGAGCGAGAAGCTGGTCAAGACAAGCCTCGATGCGAAAGCGACCGATAGTGCAGTTCTTCATAAGGCCGGACTTGAAACAGTATCGGGTCAAAAATGGTTCGAGGGTGGCTTTTGCGTATTCAATAAATCGAATGTAGGATATGGGCATTATACATTGCCTGAAACTGGTAAAGGAGCCGACTACAATAATTGGCCTGAAGAATATAAGGACGGCGCTCATTTCCGTGAGTGGCGCTTGTCATTCAACACTGGTATCAATTTTTGGGGCAAGTTGCGAATAACGATTGTAACTTCGTATTCGTCGTTTAATGCGTCTGGTAGCATACAGAAAACTATCAACTGCGCCTTCAATACGGTGAATGTTTTTAATAATACTGGATACTACAATGACCTTGGAATAAACTCGGAAAAAGAATTCAGAATCAGTGACCTTATATGGAACAACACGACTGCGTGTTGGGAAATCAAGATTCACTCTATAAAACCAACATCAAACAATACCGTTCCTGTATTGTTGATTGAGTTTTGGACTTATTCGACAACAAATAGAGACTCTGCCCTTGGCATTCATTGGGTTTCTACCACTCCAGACATAGTAACCGATACTACTTACTACACCAAACGTTATGGCAACGCTTCTACGACACCTGGAACTGGCGGCGTGCAGTTTAATTGGGCTGACACGCCTGTACAACAGTCTCCGTACGGGGATGAGATTTTCAACCGGAGCCATACCATACCCGTCGGCAACGGCGGCACAGGCAAGACTACGGCTAAAGCTGCACAGAATACACTTCTTGGTGGAATGAACAGCGTCTCTTCTGATGCTCCAGCTGACGCGAGCCTTGTTTTTAAATACGCAAGCCCAACTGACGCCGATGGTGCGGTATTTACCAGACCTTTATCAAAAATATGGACATGGATAAAGAACCAAATCTCCTCCGTCCTGGGCCTCACTGAAACGTCCTACGGCGGCAACGCTGCCACGGCCACGACGGCTGCTGGCTACACCAGCGGAGGGGCCATCGATACGGCCCTGAAAGGCAAGCAAGACGGCCTTGGCATATCCTCCAGCGGAGACTCTGGCAAGTTCTTAAACCAGAAGGGCCAGTGGGCGGCACCATCAGGAACGGAACAGGTGAATGCGGACTGGGATGCAACTAGCGGAAAGGCTGAAATCTTGCACAAGCCGCAGAACCTGGTGCAGGACGCCAGCTACGTCCACACGGACAACAACTACACCACAACGGACAAAAACAAGGTGGCCTCCGCCGTACAGCCGGGCAACCTCGGCACCGCCGCCTACAAGAACGTGCCGACTAGTGGCGACGCAAGCACGACGCAGGTGGTCTTGGGGAGCGACTCCAGGCTTACGCGTTCCGTCTGGTCAGGTGGCAGCACTGCAGTTTGCGGGTATAAAATATGCACCACATCACAGATTGTCGGGAGATCTGGGCAAACATCCAATATATACGCCATCGTGATGGGTTCAATGTGCTTGACAAACAAATACGCAGCGCAACCACATGGCTCCGATTCATCTGGCGTTAATGGAGCCTTGGCAATGGGCTCATTCATGATATGGTGTGAAGGCAAACCAGACGGTACACTTACCGCGCGTGCGAGATTATTCTCCTCCGATGCCGCCTTGAACAATGCTGACATTGCGCTTTGCAAAAAATATGTAAACGGCGCCGTCGAGTGGTTTGTGGCCTTCGGCCCGTGGACCAGTCCTAATGCAGTGACTACTTCCAGGGCATTCGGGATGTCCGTCTGCTTCGACTACGTCCAGAATGTCAATATTCCAGACACGCTTGAGGCCGTACCGAGCGGCTACGGATATGAGGATTACTACTTGCTGTGGAAGCACCCCTATCTTCAGGCCACGGAGCAAGGGGCCGGATCAAAAACTATACCAGTCTACGTCACTGCCAATGGTGAAGTTAAGAAGTGCAAGAAGCTAGTGCAGGCGGTCACGAACATAGACACATCCACCATGGACCCCGATGTCCTTTACGTGATGTAGGAGGTGGCGGCATGGCTTATGCAATACAACACACCGATCCTACTACTGGAGTGACAAAAGATCACTACACCCTTTCGCTTCGCAAGTATTCCAGCTACGTCAAGGTGCCGCAGCTCTTTTTTGGAAATAAGCCGATACTGCAAAGTGCCCGGCCTCTCGCAAATTCCCCCAAAGTTTCCGGGACAAAGTGGTGCTGTTTTTGTGCCGACCCGACAAAAGCCATAGCGCAGCACAATATTGACGACTACGCATTGGGAGGCAGTAATGGTGACTTGCGTATCATCGCAGGGCTCACGAACTACAAAAAGACCGACAAGGGCAGCGGCCTCACGGTTTCCGTGAAGGGGATAAGGAACAACAGCGGAACGGTCTATTCGCAGGCTTGGAGCGAAGCCTCGCTGCGTATAACTAGGACCTCGATTTCGACCAATTACCTCAATGTGTTCACATGGGCGGCTTTTGCTGGAGCTTGTACCGGAGTTAGCGATAACTTTGCCTGGTGGACAAACGATGCCGATACGGTCAACGTCCAGAGCTCCGGATCATATCCATATAGAGAGTCGTATGTGTTTGATACATCTACAAATGTCGACGGCATAACGTGGAGAATAGTCCACCGTTGGGGAACCATCAAGAAAGCGACCAGCGGGACTTATCTGTACGTGGCTGCACCGTGGGGACTTATTCGTTCTTCGACGGCTCCCTCAGTTACGGGCTGGGGCATAATTCTTGAGCCGACGAACAGCAACCCTTACCCGGTATAGAATTTTATAACAAGGAGATAAATCATGGCAGAGAACGTAACAACGCTACTGGAGAAGTGGCAGAAACAGAAGCACTTTAAAACAATTGATTGATAAAGGAGGAAAAAATGAAAAGGATATCTACCGCTACGGCTGTTCAAAATCGATTTGTTGACGGAAACAAATCAACTGGTCAGAAAGCAACTCAGTTTAGTGCTGAGTGGTGTAATCAAATTCAAGAAGAAATTGCTGGTCTTCTTGAATCTAATGGGGTTACGTTGGGCGCTTCGGAAAACCAACTTGTTGCTTTATTTTCAAAAGTTTTTGCAGGTGGGTTTAACTCCATCCATATGTCGAAAGACGGCAGCACCATGGATGCTGACGGAGAGAAGCTCATCGTCACAAAGTCTACGCAGGGAGGCAACTACACGTCCAAGCTAGACAAGGACGGGATGATTGTAGGGTTCTCTACAATCGGCTATATCCGGTACGGACTCCGTAAGATTGAGTTCCTTGCCGCCGACGGTACGACCAAGGTAGGGGAGTTTTCCCTTGACAATGGCAAGTTCAAGTTCGATAAATCCGTCGACGTGACCGGGGATGTTGGTGCAAGCGGAAAGGTCGTATCTAGAGGAAAGGAGGTCAACTCCTACGGCGATACACTCCCGGCCGGAGGTAGCTACTTCAAGATTACCGACAGCGAGATTACGCTTGCAGACGCTCCCGGCCAGTTCGGAAGTGCGGTGTTCAGAATATCCCTCAACGACGCACGAGCCGCCTTCAACGTCGTTGGAATCGGTATCCTGGAAGCTAGCAAGGTATCTGCTTCAGAGTATGCCGTCGGTTCGGAATGGAAAATCGGACTGAACGGCGGTCTCGCATTCAAAAAAGTGTCGGGCGGCAGCGAGTCTACGGTGGCAAGGTTCGTTGGCAACGACTTTGAAATGCTTAATGGATACATCCGAGGAAAGAACACGATACTTGCCACCTCGAACGTAGACCTGACATCGTCCGCATATTCTTCTATCGCACTCGGAACCGAGCTCACGGTTGTCAACAACAGTTCGGCAACGATATCCGTGAAGTTTGCTTCTGATTTTACAGCCGAGAATATCGATGCCAGCTCTGCAAGAAAGTACGTCAAGAAGACAAGCGGATTCGCCAGGCTGATCGCACTTGACCCGACTGCAACGCACTAAAGGATATGCAATGACCGACTTCATTTCCATACTGACGACCAACGCTCCCTCTTGGGGGGTTACCCTAACCATTATCATTGCGTTGCTTGTCGTCGCAGTGGTGCTTCTTAACCGTGACAACCGCAGACAGGACGCCGAAATCGAGAAGATGAAGGCAAACATCGAAGAGCGCTTCAAAAAAATCGAAGCAGACAAGAAAGAGGCCGAGCGTGTCTTGGACTCCAAGCTCGACCAGATTTTCGATAAGGTCAACTCGATGGCGGCTGACGTTGCCGTGCTGAAGGACCGGGACGAGAGACAGAAATGATCGCCTGCTACGACATGCGTATCAACCGTGGCGCCGAGTACCTGTACGGAATCAACGGCACCCGCAAGGGCGACAGCCGATACATGCTGGACGGCGTGGTGGACTACCACGTGTTCTTCGACGACGGGGTGCTCCACGTGCGCACGGAGCCGTCCTTCGTGTTCGACGGCAGGAGCGGCCCCCGCCTGATCGACTGGTACGCACCTAACCTCGGCAGCCTCAACGAGCGCTTCGGCTGGCACATGCACGACGCGCTGGGCTACGGGCAAAGCCTGGACTTCTGGCACACGAATCGGGCGCTCCGGCTCTACCTGCGTGACATGTGCCTCTACCGACCCTCCAAGGCGTGGGTGATAGAGAGGGCCGTGTCCATCGACAGGAAGTGGTACGGGGAGCCCAAGGAGGGTGACTGGTGCCGTATGAACCTGGGCAAGGTCACGACGGAATGGACGCCGAGGTCAAAAGCAGCGTAAAAAAGGATTAACATGACTATTCTTAAATGTGTGGAGGAATGTAGGTGCTGATATTGATTCGATGTCGTTATAGTGAAGACGGCAAGGGCGTTTTTGGTGAGCTTTTTTTGTGCGGAAAGCATATTTGTTGGACTTTGGAAAATGCTTCAAAGAAAATTCCTTCTGGGGTTTATCTGGTTCAAAATTCAAAAAGTCCAAAATTTAAGCGCGAGCTTCCTCTTTTGTACAATAAAAAAGTTCCTGCGTCGCGTGGGATTCGTATACATGTTGGCAACAATGCTGTAAAAGATTCACAAGGTTGCGTTCTTGTGGGTATGATGTGCAATGACAACGAACTGCAAGAATCAAAGTTGGCTGAAACTATGGTCACAATGCTTTGCCGCAACATTGAAAAACTTGCCATTGTCGATGCGACTGTGGACTAAATTTGTAACAATTGTCCGGAAATGGTGAATCCGCGGCCGTAAAGGCTGTCGCAAAAACCGTTCCTGGCATGGTTTAGATGGTGCTTGATCTGATTCAGACGGCTGGCAGAAATGCTGGCCGTCTTTTTTTTTATAAAAATGGGATGGAGTCTACGGCCTTCTTTTTCCCTTCGTCAAGAACTTTGGCGTAAATCTGGGTTGTTTGGACTGATTTATGTCCCAGCAGTTTGCTTATTGTATATAGGTCTGCTCCGTTTTCTAATGCGAGGGTGGCAAAAGTGTCTCTCGACATATGGAAGTGGACGTTCTTGTCTATTCCTGCTTCGGCCGCCCAAGCTTTTAATCCTCTGTTCATTGTGTTTGAAGTGCTTATGTGATGAAAAACTATTCCTTTCTTTTTTGTTTCCGGAAGAAATCTTTTGGCGTTTTTAGATAGGGGTACTCTGACAATTTCTTTGGTCTTTTTCATTCTTAAAACGATTGTATCTCTGGAAATGTCCTCCCATTTTAAAGCTTTAACGTCCGAAAATCTAAGTCCGGTAAAGCAGCAAAACATGAAAGGGGCCTTAATGTTTTCTGGGGCGTCGGTTTCGTCCATTGCTCGTAGTTCGTTGATTGTGAGAAACTGAATGTCCGTATTTTGCTTTTGGGGCATTATTCCGTAAAAATCGGGCATTTGAGGTATCATTCCGTCTATAAATGCGTCGTGAAGCCTTGCTTTGAGTAACTTGCCATACAACCTGACGGTGTTAACGGACAACCCTTTCCTCGCAAGGAAATCGATATATTGTCTAAAAAAGTCGCGGCCAATTTCTGCTAAAGTGACGTTTTTCTTGAAATTTTCAAGAGTTTTAAGCATTCCTTCGTTGTTTTGTCTTGAGTTGATGACTTTAATATCGTTCACCCTTTTCTTCATGTAGTCAAGAGCAAATATTGACGTTGATTTTCTGGGTTTTGAAATGTTCAATTCTCCGGAATCCAACTCGCGAATTCTTCGGTTTTTGATTTCGGTGGCCAGACGAATGGTTTCGCTATTTTTTATCTTGTCTGCGGAAGTCTTCACGGGCACCAGGTATAGTTTGAGGAATTCGCGGATTCGTTTTCCGCCGATCCGGTAGTCGAGGTGCAAGGAAAAACCGCCGCCTTTGCAGGGCCTTTGGTTGATGTGAACTTTCTCTTTTATTTTCATATTTGAGTGACCAAAAAGTGACCATTTTGTGAAAATTATAGAAAATGCACGAAAGTGATGAAAACTAAAAAATGTTGAAATTAAACAAAAAAGCGGGTTTTTGCAAACCCGCTTTCTGTTATTTTCGCTTTCTCGCTTACCTGGAGTAGTATTCCACCACCAGCTGTTCTTCGAGCTGGACGGGAATCTGGTCGCGGAGGGGGAGCTTCACCAGGGTGCCTTCCATCTTGCCGGCATCAACGGAAAGGTATTCCGGAGCGGCAGGAGCGTTGGCGATAGCTTCCTTGATCTGCACGTGTTCCTTGGAACGTTCGCGCACGGCGATCACGTCGCCGGCCTTGACCAGGCGGCTGGGGGAGAAGCTACGGACGCCGTTCACGGAGAAGTGACCGTGGGCCACATACTGACGGGCGGCGAAAATGGTGCGGGCAAAACCCATGCGATAGACGAGAGCGTCAAGGCGGGTTTCCAGAAGAATCATCAGGTTGTCACCGGCAGAACCTTCGCGACGGTTGGCTTCTTTGTAAGCCTTGGCCAACTGGGCTTCGGAAATGTTGTAGGTGAAACGGAGACGCTGCTTTTCCACCAACTGCTGCTTGTACACAGAAGCAGACTTCTTGCGGTTCTGACCATGCTGGCCAGGAGCGAAGTTACGGCGGTCAAGGGCCTTTTGAGTTTTCTGGGAGACGGCAACGCCGAGAGAGCGTGCGACTTTACCTTTAGGTCCGCGGAAGGACGACATATTGTACCTCGTAAGGAAGCTCTTTGGTTATGCTTGCAAATTGGCAGAGCTTGGCGCGACTTGCAAGAGTGAGCCCCAATAATAGAATTTTGGGGCTTTAATTTCAAGGGCCTACTTCACCACGATGTGCAAAGTATCCCGCTTTTGGGGGTCCAGAAGGCTTTCGGCGATGAGTTTTGCCGAATTTCCGGAGCCTCCGCTTACAATCAGTATCTTGGCGTCACCGGTATTTTCGGTGGATTCCACCTTCAGTTCGCCCTTGGTGTTGCCCTCGCAACTGTCATAATTCACGTTGCCCAGCACCATCCAGTCCCCGCAGGGGATAAACCAGTTCACTGCCCCGTTCTTTGTGCTGGTGGGGGTCGATTCAAACGCCATGTCGTCCAACTTCAGTTCCTGGTCTTCGCTTACCTTCAGTGTGTCTATCGCTTTTTTGGCCGAGGCGTCATAGAAGTTGAACTTGGTCAGGGAGCCGGGCCTTTTAAGCAGGGTGTACAGCTCCAGCTCCTTGGCGTCGGGTGTGTTCTGGCTGTTGACCATCTGGAAATGGAAATAGACGGGGCCGTCGCTTTCCACCTTGTATCCCAAGTTTTCTTCGGAGAGGGTCTCGAGGGACTTGCCTCCCTTGCCGAGAACACTGTAGTCGATGACGGTGAAGGGCTTGGTTGAACGCTTGCCGTAACCCTTGAACATGTGTTCCACCACCAGGGTATCGCCCTTCTTGAAGTCCCCGAGCCACACGTACTGGTCTTGCCTTAGTTCGAAGGCGTCAATCTTTGCGCGGGTCTTTTTCAGGAACTCGCCGGCCTTGCCCAAGGAATCGGGGAGTGCGAAGTATTCGCCTTGAGAAAGCTTGCGGTTGCTGGACTGAATGGTAAAGCTCGCATAGGGGCCTGTCTGGTAGTTGGAAATCTTTTCGGGGGCTATCACCAACTCCCAATGGGTGGAATCGTCGGTGAGCATGGTTCTGTCCAGGGTGTCCTTTTCGCTTGCGATGGACTTGCCCTCTTGGCGCAGGTCCAACTTGTTAATCCATTCGCCTTCAGCCTTGATGGTGACGCTGTGGCCGATGGCTGCCGCAAAATTGAACCTGATGCTGTCGGGAGAGTTCCCGATTTTGAGAATCCCTCGGAGGTTTTCTTTTAGGGAAATGTTTACCTTGTTTGTATCGCCGGTGTATTTGTAGTAGCCGTTGTCCACATGGGTGTACAGGCGCCAGTGAGCCATGTCGCTGAAGGTTGCCTCTAGATGCACGTAATAGTAACCGTCTTCAAAAATCACGAACTGATTCTTTTCCATGTCGGCACCGTCACCGGGAATCACGAAAGATTCAAAGGTGCAGTTGTCCGAAACGCACCTGGGAAGCATGGGGTGCATGGTCTGCCCCAGTTCACTCATCACACGCATGGTGTCGTTTGTCATGCCGCTGGTGGCGGCCCAAATACTTATGCGGTCACCCTTCTTCAGGTTGCCAAGGTACAGGTTAATTTCTTTTGTCAGGGAATCAATGCAAAGAGTCTTCTCGGGACATTCCGCCTTGCCGGTGGAATCCGTCACAGGCCGCTGGATATAGATGTTGGTGGTATCGTCCAAAACGATATCGTCATCGTAGTCAATGTCGGCACGGTTGCTGGTGCCCGAACTGGAATAGAAGGAACTGTCGGCGTATTCGCCGTCACCGCTGTTGATGTCCGAATTGTTGGTGTGGCTCGATTCGCTGCAGGCGAGGAGCGACAGGGCCGTTGCGGAAAGCAGGGTAAAAAACAATCTTTTCATCGTAGAGCCGTCCTAGTTCAAGATGTAGAACTTCTGTTCTGCGCTAAAGGCTTCGCCGTTGACCTTCAAGGTGTACTTGCCCGTGGGGAACTCGTGGGCCTTGAACTTGAAGTGGGTTTTCTTTTCTCCGGCAAGTTCTCGGGCGGCTACCATGAGCATGCGGCGCCCGAACTCGTTGACGATTTCAATCTGCACAAATTGCGGATAACCTACCGTCAAATCGAAATCGCATTCCAGGGAGTAAATGTCGATGTGCACCTTGGTCAGCGTGTAACCGCCTTCCATCACGTCACCGCTCACGGAACGGGTGTTGTCAAAGTAGCCCACGTAAAGTGCCGGAGCGAGAGACCTGTTCTGGTTATGGGAATGGATGATGGTCTCGCCCGGGTCTACGGCGGTGAGAATAAGCGTGTACATGTTGGAGGGGTGCTTCCTCTTGAAGAATTCCGTCAGGGTCGGAGTGCGCAGGAAAGCTCCCAACGGGGCCTTGGGGTTCAAGGTGATGAGCCCCAAGAAGTCGGCGTGCTTGGTGTCGACGCCACCGCCGGAGTTCTTGCGGATGTTGAAATGTCCACCGGGCTGGGGCAAGTTGGCAGGAGCGTTTTCCCAGGTCAGTTCGTCGCCTCGCCAGTCCACGCCCAGCTTGCCCTCGCCATAGTTCATTTCCCTGGCGGTTTCTTTCAGGCCGAATATGTTGAACTGAACAGGCTTTGTGAGGGAGTCGGCGTTGTATTCCAGCTTGAGGCCTGCGTCAAAGAGGGGCCCCGGCAGGGCGGACAGGTCGAACTTCAGGTAAATCTTGCCGGCGTCGTTGGTGTCGTTTGCCACCCTGAGGGCGGCGTCCGTATTGTGAGGTGTAAAGTTGTCGAAGGACGAGATCCAGGTGTCTACGCCCTTGCCGCTGGGGGCCCCGTCTCCGGAGTTGTCCAAGGTGGTGTATTTCTTGTCGAACACGTAGACCTTGCCGGTGTCGGCGCCGGTCTTGGTACCGTCGTTGGCGGTGAAAATCAGGTTGTAGCGTCCGCTACCGGTAAAGGAAACGTCGGTCTCGTATTCGGCGGTATCGGAGAAGATGACCTTACCTGGGCCTACACCTTTTTTCCAAAGGACCGGGTCCCTGCACAGGCCGTTGCCGCGGCCGTCGTCTTCTACGGAACCTACCAGATGTATCTTGCCGGGCTGCACCACGATCATCTCGTCGGCGAAGGAGACCTTCGGGGCCTCGTTCTGACCCTGCTTAGGGGCATAACCGGTGTAAAGGGCCATGTTCACGCCGCCGGTGCTGTTCTTTTCAAGGTCGGCGTCCGTGAGGGCGTAGATGGCAGAACCCATGCGGGATTCTTCTACAATCTTCTTGTAGGGGTTTCCGCGGGTGAGAACTTCCTTGAGGCCCTCGATGGAAAGGCTTCCGTTGTCGTTGATGAACATGGGGGTGGTCTTTGCCTTGTCGCTTGCGATGACCAGCACGCCCAGGAGTTCGGCGGAGCCCTCGTTAAAGTTCTGCAAGATGGTGTTTCCGTCCTTGGAGGTAAGTCCCAGAATCCAGATGTCGCCACCGTTGTTCTGGATTTTTGCGCCCTTGGTGTCGGAGAACAGGGAAACCTGGCGGCCCCAGAGGTGTTGCTGGTTGATCTGGATAGAACCTACCGCAACGTCTTCCATGTAGATGTCGCCTACGCCTAGCTCGTTGGTCTCGAAAGACTTGAACATCATGTTCTTGAGGAGCACGGCGCGCTTGCTCTTGTGGATGATTCCGTTTCCAAATTCAGAGAAGCGCTCGATGGTGATTTCGTTGAAGGCTCCGTCCTCGATGATGAACTTGCCCTTACCGTCGATGCGGCCTTCGGTACCGAGAATCCGGCGGATACGGTTCCGCAGGTAAATGTCGCGGTTGATGGTCCAGCGACCTCCCGGCGGGAAATAAATCGTTTCGGCACCGTCGTCGATAGCGTCCTGTATGGCCTTGGCATCGTCGGACCCGGAATCCATCTTTCCTCCGTAGTCGCCAGCAATGGTAATCCAGGCGTCTGATTTCTGGTCGTTCAGATTCGGGGTCTCTGCCACCGGAAGCCGCATGGACTGCTTTGGGCTGTGGCAAAGCTGGCGGGAGGCCTGGGTCACGAATTCCACAATCTCGTTACCAACGTATGTTTCGCTTGCTGCCTTCGGGGTGCTTCTGATTTTTTCCTCGAAACGGCTGGTGTTTACGGAACGGGCAAACAGCATGCCTTCGTTTTCGATAGCAACGGCAGGTTTGGACTGCTTTACACGGTTATATTCCAGGGTGGCATCTACCAGGACCATGGAAGCTCCGTCGCCGTGGTTGAACACTGCCGGCACGTCTCCCTTGAAGCGGAGCCCGCGGCTGGACACTACCTGACCGTCGTTTTCCAGGCCGTACTTTTTCTGGCCGCCCAGGGTCACGTGTTCCAGGGTGACGCTGTTGGTCTTGCCTGCCACGTACACGCCGGTTTCAAAGCCCTGGATTTCTACGTTTTCGAGAAGGAGGGGGCCGATATTTTCGGTGTGCCCCAGGTCGATACCGTAAATGCCCAGGCTGTCGCCGGAATAGACCTTCACGTTCTTGATGGTGCCCTGCTGGGCGGCGTTGAAACGGATACCTACGGCACCGGCGTTCTTTTTACCCGTGCGGATGGTAATGTCGCGGATGGAGTTCCTGGGCTTGAGCCCCGGGCCCTCGCCGGTAAACAGCACCGGAGCCGGGAAATCGGGATTGGTGAACCCCTGGCATTCGTCGGCCAGGGCGATGATAGTGCCGCCGATGCTTGCACCCTGCAAAATAGTGCGGCTGTAGGCCTGTTCCGGTTTTTCGCTGGCGGGCCAGGTCAGGGTGTTGGTCACCTTGTAAATGCCGTGGGGCAGATAGATGATATAGTCCCCGTTGGGGTGGTCGTTTAGCGCTTTCTGGATAGCCTCGGTGTCGTCGGTCTTTCCGTCGGCCTTGGCGTTATAGGGAGCCTTGGTCACGTCGACGACGTTGGAACCCAGAGGGAACGTCACCTGGGAAAATGCCGTGGTGGTCACGCTTAAAATCAGGACAAGACAAAACGAAAAAACACGAAACATGAAAACCTCGTTATACGCCCTAAAATTAAGTTTTTAAGGGCGTTTTTTGGAAACGCTTGCCTTGAAATGCCCCTGTTCTAGGGCTTGACTTCGCACTTTTCGTAAACGAAGGGGTTGTGGTCCCCCTGGACCTTGAAAATACGGCGGTCCCGCTCGCATTCCTTTTCAGTGACGGGGTACATCTTGTCCCAGGCTTCGAACAGCTTGCGGTCCTGGCTTGAGAGCTTGATGCCGTAGGTCTTTTCCATGTAAAAATGCACCCGAGCGATAAGCCCGCGGACCTCTTTTCGCGGCTGGGCCTTTTTCAGCTTGAAATCTACGATGGTTTCGCACTCCCCGTACATGGGTTCCGGATTGTTGGTCCACTGGGAATACATAAAGTTGCTCCGGTCCCCGTTGATTTCGCCGATGGCGGGGTAGAGGTTATGCAGGTCCCCTTCCAAGATTTTGAACAAAGTATCGTTTGCGCTGCAGTTCTTGCGACCACCGTCCCTCCAGCAGGGCATAAAGTGCCCCATGTTGTGGGCGGTCACAATATGCTCCCATTCCACGGTCTCTGCCCGCTTGAAACTCTTGCGCCGTGGATTTTCCCTGGGCCTGAAGTTGCAGGTGCTGTAGTCCACCTTCTTTTTGTCGTTGTATCTGCAGCCGCAATAGATGGTCTCTTGCAGGTCGCCGTAGTAAATCCTCTTCATCTGCTGGCCGGCGCCCCGGTAGTTGTAGTGCTGCGGAGGCGGCTCCTTGTCTACGGCGGCAAGGGAAAAGGAAAAAGCGATGGCGGTAAGCGCAAGGGCACACCGCATTACAGGGAAGTGCCGCGCCGCCTTTCGGAATGTGGAAATAATACGCATGTCTTACTGGGAATATAAAAAAAGAATGCATCCAGTCCCGAGGTTCCTTAAACGGTGCTCTATTCTCGAGTGGTTGGTAGGGGAAAGCCTTCCCCTGGCTCGCATTACATTGCTCGCCACCCCTTCTGCGGGGGATGCCCCCGCAACGCCCCCTTGCAATAAAAAAAACTACATTTGTGCCCATGAATTCCGCAGGCATGCAATATCTGGAGTCGAGGCTGATGTTCGGGATGGTTCCCGGGCTGGAATCCACCTTCAAGATTTGTGAGACCTTGGGTAACCCACAAGAATCTTTCCGTACTATCCATGTGGTGGGCACCAACGGCAAGGGCTCCTGCAGTTATTACCTTTCTGGGGTGTTGCAGGCCCACGGAATCAAGACCGGACTCTACACCAGCCCGCATCTCATAAGCCTGCGGGAACGGATTCGGGTGAACGATGTGCCCGTATCTGATGCTGACTTGGACCGGCTCTTTTTGCAGGTTAAAGCCGCCGCCGAAATCGCCCATGTTGAGCCTACATTCTTCGAGGTAGTTACCGTGGCCGCCTTTCTCTACTACAGGGAGCAGGGCGTGCAGGTGGCGGTTTTGGAAGCGGGCATGGGCGGCCGTCTGGATTCTACCGCCGTCGCCCGCGGGAACGTAGCGGTACTCACCAGCATCGGGCTGGAACATACCGAAGTCCTGGGCGCAACCGAAAGCGCCATTCTGCGGGAGAAAATGGGGGTGATGCCTGGTGTCATTGCGAGGAGCGTAAGCGACAAAGCAATCTCTGGCAAGAAGGTTTATGTAGTTGGAGGTCTCTCCGAAAGTTTGCTTGCCGAGGCAAAAGACTTCGCCGCCGCGGTCGAGGCGGAAATTCTAGTTCCCGAAATCCGCGAAGACATTGAACTGCCAAACTTGGGACGGCATTATGTGGAAAACGCAAGCCTCTCCCTAGCGGCGGCGGAACTGTTCTTGCGGCAGGCGGGTGAGGACTTTCCGAATGCAAGGCCCTACAGCGACGGTCTTGCCCTGGAGACTTTGAAGACCCGCTCCTGGCCAGGCCGCATGCAGCAGCTTTTTGACGCCAAAGGATCGCTTCGCTTTATTCTAGACGGCACCCACAATTCCCATGCGGCAAGACGCTTGGCCGAAACTCTGGACCGCTACTATCCGGGCCAAAAGTTCCCCTGCGTCTTTGGAGCCCTCAAGGACAAGGATGTAGAAGAAATGCTCAGGTTCCTTGAGCCCTACGTTTCGGAGTGGCACCTGGTCCGCACGGCCTACGAGCGTTTTCGCGAACCGTCGGAGATTGCGGGCATCTTGGAGAAGATGGGTGCTACGGTCGCCTCTACGGGACCTCTTTCCCGCGAGGTACTGGACGATGTTTCGGACAAAGTAAAAAGTCCCGCACTGGTGACGGGCTCTTTGTACATGATAGGGGAGGTCATCGACCTCCTGAAAAATGACTTTGACTGCCTTGCCTTTTTCCGCAGCCTAACGAAAGCCACCAACGAACACCGATAGCGGGCTACACGAATTCTACCTTATGTCATCCCCGCTGTCATTCTGGAGCGCAGCGATAGAATCACGGGGATCTCCTTGCCCATCCCATTGTCACCCCCGCGCCCACCTTCGTCATCCTCGCGACCTGTGGTGAGCGAAGTCGAACCAAGGCGAGGATCCGCTATCATCTCGGTCGGGGATCTCCTATAACAAATCTTTCCCTCGATGTGTGTTCCCTCGCTCGCAGATTCACTTCGTTCGACTGCTCTCTCGGGAAGCACACATCTCGGTCAAAAAAAACGGTGGTTCCGGATTACGAACTTTTTTGAAGGTGCGAAAAATTACTACAGGTCCGACCTGTTACAACAGGCGGAAACTCTTGTGACTGTTAGTCCCTGCGAGTTTCCCCCGAGATGTCATCCTCGCGCCTCCTTCTTCGTCATCCTCGCGAAGGCGAGGATCCACTTGCATCATCCCATTGTCACTCCGGTCCCTCCTACTTGTCATCCCCGACTTGGTCGGGGATCTCCCCTCTTTCCCCGCATTTCACACTTTCTTCATTTGATATTCCCGAGAATTTTATATAGATTGCATACAAACAACCTTCTCAAAAGGATTGGACATGAAAAAGCTTTTCCTTGACGCCACATTTGCGGCCCTGTGCACCGCGCTGCTGTCCGCCTGCGGTGGTGACAGCGGTTCGAGTGCTGACAGTTTAGATGAATTGTCAAGTTCCAGTGAAATGAATGGTGCTGAGTCTAGCGATTCCGAAGGTGGCGAAAGTTCCGGCAGTGGCGAAGGCAATTCGTCTAGCGCTTCCGAAGAGCCGGAATCCAGCGGCTCCGAAGGCGTAGAAAGCTCTTCTGCATGTGTTCCCGGCGGCAGCAGCGCCGTCAGCACCTACGACGTGGTCATCGGCACGCTTACCGATTCCCGCGACGGACAGACCTACAGGACTGTGAAAATCGGTGACCAGGTGTGGATGGCCGAGAACTTGAACTACGCCTACACCGGCGTTCCCTTTGATTACAACGGCGACACCTCCGATTCCACCAGCTGGTGTTTCGAAAACGACCCTGCCAACTGCGCCAAGTACGGGCGCCTTTATACCTGGGCTGCTGCAGTGGGCAGGGATGAGGACGAGTGCGGCTACGAGCATACGTGTGGCCTAGGCTCGGGAGATATTCGTGGTGCATGCCCCAAGGGCTGGCACCTGCCCAGCCAAGCGGAATGGGAAGCCTTGATTGTGGCCGTTGACGGTTCCATTACGGAATATACGTCTTCAAATACGGCGGGTTCCAAGCTCAAGTCCGTGACAGGCTGGTTCGACGATGGCAACGGTGAAGATACCTTCGGGTTCTCGGCGCTTCCTGCCGGTTACAGGAACAACTACGGTGGGAATTTCGGCTACGGGGGACTCGGCGTGTACTTCTGGAGTTCTACCGAGGACGATAGCGGCAGCGCGTGCAGCATGTTTTTGGACCACGACTACGACAATGCGGACCTGGGCGACTACGGCAGCAAGTACGACGGGTATTCTGTTCGTTGTCTCAAGGACTAGTATATAGAGGCTAGGGGTTAGGATTTAGGATCTAGGGACGAGGGACTCAAGAAGCGTCGTGCTGATTTCCGAGACGCAGTGGTCCGCGCTACGCAGTAGCGCCAGGACTAGTATATAGGGGCTAGGGGTTAGGATCTAGGATCTAGGGCCGAGGGATAGTTTTGAAGGGCGGAATCACTTTTGGGCTAGGGGTTAGGATTTAGGATCTAGGGACGAGGGACTCAAGAAGCGTCGTGCTGATTTCCGAGACGCAGTGGTCTGCGCTACGCAGTAGCGCCAGGACTAGTGTATAGAGGCTAGGGGTTAGGATCTAGGATCTAGGGCCGAGGGATGGTTTTGAAGGGCGGAAGCACTTTTAGGCAAGGTCTTAGGGTCGCTGGTTACAAGATGTGTCATCTTGACGGCCTCGCCTTTTTCCGAGGCCTCACGAAAGCCACCAACGAACACCGGTAGCTGGTTACACGAATTCTACCACGAGTTGCTTGCCGAGGGCATGAGCTAGCTTGTAGAGGGTTTCTACAGACGGTGATCCCTTGGGTGTTTCGAAACGCTGATAGGCCTGCGGGGTGATGTTTGCCCGCCTTGCCACATCGCTTTTCTTTTGCCCCCTGCGGGCCTCAAAAAGTTTGTATGCAATCTCGATTCGCGGGGAAAGTTCGACTGCATAAAGTCCCTTGTCGATGTCGGGCGTCGTCTTGGGTAAAATCATGGTGTTGCCTAGATCCAGGTCGCATTCCATGGCACCGTCAAGGGCGTCCTTAGCTTGCTTGAGGGCTTCTTCTTGTGTGTCGCCGAAGGCGTTTACGTTGGGCAGGTCGGGGAACGAAACCACGAAACCCATGTCCTTGTCTTTTTCAATTTTCGCTGCGTAATTCATGGTTGCCTCTACTGGTCAAACAACCCCTTTTCTTTAAACTTCATAGATTAAAATACAATAAATTTATTTATTTGTCAATAAATAAATTTATTCATACCTCCGTTTTCAGGGTGTCCTCTCTATAAGACGGAGATGCAGGCCGAAAAAAGCCTTGTAAAGAAACTTTTTACGATGGAATGGAAAGGGAGATGCCCCGTCAAGCGGGGCATGACAAGAGGACAGGCCCGGCATGACAGCAGGGGAGACTTCTTGAAGGAAGCTCGCAGGGACTAACAGTCACAAGAGTTTCCGCCTGCGTGTCTAATACCTACAACCTAACCCCTAGCGGCGGCTTTCTTCTGCTTTACGATCAGCACGATGAGCCAGATAAGGCCGGTCAAAATCATGAGGCTGCAGAGCGTCTGGCCGCGGCTCATACCGAACAGGTCCACGCGTCCAATGTGGGCGTCGGGCATGCGGAAAAACTCGATGAAGAACCGTGCGGTGCCGTAGCCTATCAAGTACAGGCAGGGCATCTTGTCGTGGAGGACTGGAATGCGGCGCAGGTTGTAGAGCGCTACGAACAAAAGAACGCCTTCGAAGAGCATTTCGTAGAGCTGGCTCGGGTGATGGAGCACCGGCGGGCTCACCAGGCTGTCTTTTGCCAGCGGGAACCACATGCCGATGGGGCTGGTGGTCACTTCGCCAAAGAGTTCCCCGTTGATGAAGTTCCCCCAGCGGCCCCAGGTGTAGGCGAGGGGCGCCAGCAGAAAGCACAGGTTCAGGGTTTTCCACAGGTCCATCTTGTTGCGCTTGATGCCGATGATGGTGAACACGGTGCCAAGGATTAGCCCCCCGTGGTAGCTCATGCCCGAAATGCCCACGAAATGCCCGTTGCTCATGGGAATAAGGATTTCGGTGGGGTTGGCGAGGTAGTAGTCCGCCTTGTAGAAGAACACGTAGCCAAGGCGCGCCCCGATGATGATGCCCGCGATAATCCAGGTGAAAAGGCTGTCGAACTGTTCCTTGGTGTAGCCCAGGTTTTCTTTCTTGTTGATGTGGGTCAGGGTCAGGTAGCCCGTGACGAAGGCGAAAATGTACATGATTCCGTACCAGCGCACGGGGAAACTCCCCAGCGTGAATGCGGTTCCGTCAAAATACGTGGGAATCAGGTTCCACCAGGACAAATCCATGTTACTTTCCTTTCTTGGTGTTCAAATTCTGGTGCGCCCAGTAGTTCATGATCATGGCGGCCACCTGGGTGGCGGGCTGGCTGCGGACCTTCTGCAGGTCGTGAATCTGCAAGATGACCACCACGATGGCTTTCTTGGGGTCTTCCTTGGACTGGGCGAATCCCTTGAACCATTCGTAGCGTCCGTAGGGGTCGTGTCCGTCCAGGGAGCCGGTCTTTCCGCCGATGTCCAGGGCGTTGTAGTTCTTGCGGGCCATGTTCCGGGTGGAAATTTGCTTGCGGGCCGTTCCGTTGGTGATGGAGCGGATCATGGCTTGCCTAAGCCCGTAGTAGGTGTTCTCACTGAAGGAGCCTGCGTTCAGGGCGATGCGGTTCTTGGGAGCGTAGGGCGCGAGGTTTTCGGCCCAGGGGATTTCAAGGGGTTTCTTTGCGAGAATCGCCCGGACCTGTGCCGCCGCCAAAAGCGGGGTGAGGGTGGTGGATTCTGTAAAGCCGCAGCTTACCTCGGCAAGTCCGTAGCCGCTGTCGGGTGGTGTGTAGCTGGAACGCCCCGGGATGCCGCTTGGGAAGTTGGTGTTGTAGCCCAGTTTCTTGGCGGCCTCTTTCAGCCTGCCGGCCCCTACGTTCAGGCCGATAAGGGCAAGGGGCGGGTTTGCGGACATGGCGTAGGCGTCTTGCAGCTCGATGGTTGGGCCCGTGTAGTTTTCCTTGACCCGTAACTGGTTCTTGTACAGCGTGTGGTAAGAGCCAATCATGGGGATGGGGGTGTTCAGGGAGTAGCGCTTGCTGTCCATGGCGGCGGCGATGGTGATGGTCTTTGCCAGGGAGGCTGCGGGGAAGGTGTTCTTCACGAAAAAGTCCGGGGTGCTCTGAACCTTTTCGTCTTTGCGTTCGCCCCAGGCGATAATCTCGTTGGTCTGCACGTCCACCACCAAGATGACGCCGTACATGGGCTTGAAACGGCGGAGCATGTTGTCGATTTTTTCGGCCAGGAATACGTTCTTTTGGGCCTTGATGTGGGTGGAGTCGATGACCTCGATTTCGGGGGGAACCTCGGGCGTGACCGCCGCGGTGATGGCGGCCTGGGCGTTGGCCATGTCTTCGGCCTTCTGCTCGGCGGGGGTCAGGGGCGAACCTTCGGCCATGGCGGTTTCAATGTCTCTTGCTCCGGAATCGCTTGCGGCGCTGTCGTTGACTGGATTACTGGAGGTGCCGCTCGCGGAGTCGGCGGCAACGAGGGGTGCTTCCGGCGCTTCGGGGAGCTTTGCGACTTCTTCTTTTTTGCCGCCTCCGAAAATGCAGGAGCCTATCATGAAACATAGGGTCGCGAATATCCCTAGGGCGATAATGCGGTTGCGGAGTCTCTGGGCGTAGGGCAGGGGTTGAATGGGCATCTGTTAAAGGAATTCCTTGAAGATGGTCTTGCGGTAGTAGGCCAGTTCGGCGATGCTTTCCCGGATGTCGTCCAGGGCCTGGTGCTTCTCTTGCTTCTTGAATTCGGGCAGGTTCGGGTACCAGCGGAAGGTGAGTTCCTTGATGGAACTGACGTCGATGTTCCTGTAGTTCAGCCAGCCCGTTACCTTGGGCATGTACTTGTACATGAACCTGCGGTCCTGCGTGATGGAGTTTCCGCAGAGCACGTTCAGTTTCTCCTGGGTGAAGGGCTTGATAAAGTCCAGGGTCATCTGGTCGGCATCGGCAATGGAAAAGCGGGATTTGCGGCAACGGTCGATAAGCCCGCTCTGCTTGTGGTGCTTGGAGTTCCACTCGTCCATGCCGTTGAAGATGTTTTCGGTCTGGTAGATGGCAAGCACCGGGCCTTCGGCGAGAATGTTCAGGTTCGGGTCGGTCACGATGGTGGCCACTTCGAGGATTACGTCTTTTTCGGGGTAGAGCCCCGACATTTCCAGGTCCATCCACACCAGGTTCGGTGCGCTTTTAATCTTTGCCATAACGGTGCTAAATCTAGTTTTTTTCAAAAAGTTGAGAGATGAGTCTGTGCCAATGTTATCTTTTCATCGCATTTTTCTGTCCGTTTTTCACCGGTGGTGTCTTTTTGTCGCCAACCTTCGCCAAATGATAAATAAAACCATTTAATGTAAGTTTTTTATTTTCTATATTAGCCCGCGTTAATTTGTTACACCAATAGGAGCAATTATGGAAGAAGTTGTAATCACTGGTATGGGCTGCGTTTCGGCCCTTGGCAACACCCCCGATATCCTTTGGGATAATCTTTTGCAGGGAAAGTCCGGCATTGCCACCATTGACCGCTTTGACGTAAGCGCATGCCCCATCAAGATTGCCGCTGCTGTGAAGGAATTCGACGGTTCCGAATATTTCAGCAATCGCGACCAGTCCCGTTTTTCCAAGTGCATCCAGTATGCCGTCTATTCCGCCTACAAGGCCCTGGCCAACGCAGGAATTGACCCCAAGGCCGAAGACCCCAGCCGCTCCGGCGTGATTATCGGTGCCGGCGTGGGCGGCATGAATATGTATTCGGATAGCGCCGTGACGCTAGCCAACCGCAGCCCTAGCCGTGTGTCCCCCTTCTTTATCCCCATGGCCATCGTGAACATGCCCGCCGGCGAAGTTTCTAACCGTACCGGTTGGATGGGCCCCTGCTTTGCAGTTGTTTCCGCCTGTGCCACCTCCAACCACTCCATCGCCGCCGCCTACGACGCTATCCGTCTGGGCCGTGCCGACATCATGCTGGCTGGCGGTACCGACGAGACGGTGAACCCGCTGGCCTTGGCTGGCTTTACCAACATGCATGCCCTGAGCAAACGCAACGACGACCCGTCCACCGCCTCTCGCCCCTTCGACAAGGACCGCGATGGCTTTGTGATGGGCGAAGGTTCCGGCATTCTGGTGCTTGAAAGCCTCTCTCACGCCAAGAAGCGCGGCGCCAACATTCTGGCCCGTATCGCAGGTGTTGGCATGAGTGCCGATGCCCACCATATGTCCGCTCCCCGCGAAGACGGCGAAGGTGTGCGTCTCGCTATCGAGATGGCGCTCCGCGATGCAGGAATTTCTCCGAACGACGTGGGCTACGTGAACACCCACGGCACTTCTACTCCTCTTGGCGACGTGGCTGAATGTTCCGCCCTGGAAAAGGTGTTCGGCGCCCGCGACAGCCTGAAGGTGAACTCCTCCAAGTGCATGATCGGGCATGCCCTGGGTGCCGCCGGCGCTCTCGAGGCTATCATTACCGTGAAGTCCCTGCAGAACCAGATGGTTCATGCCACGAGGAACGTGTTCAACCAGGACGAACGCATCCATCTGGACGTGTGCGCCAACAAGAACACCAGTCACGACTTCAAGTACGCCCTGTCCGACGGCTTCGGCTTTGGCGGCCAGAACAGCGTGCTGCTTTTGGCCCGCGACTAACCTTAATTAGGAATTAGGATTTCGGATTTCGGAATTTATTGCCTAGAAATAATTCCGAATTCTGAAATCTGAACTCTGAACTCTGAATAGAGATTTTTCTATCTTTGCTGGCGTGAATTTTGCGATGCGAAAAATTCTCGCTGTATTAGTGCTTGCGCTGGTGTGCCTTGTGCAGCCTTCGCTGTCGGCTCCTTACGATCCGCCCACCTGGCGCGATTCTACCTGGGACTACCGCAGCGAAGATTCTACGGACCTGGCAGGAGAAGTTTCCTGGCTCAAGGTGGGTGGTGTCGCCTCCCTGACGCTCATTGCCTACGGGGCTGCCTACTGGCTTGTTTTTGACAAGGGCTGGTGGGACGAGCAGGGCAACCATTTCCATTTCGAAAACGACTTTGACTACGCCCTGAACCTGGACAAGTTCGGGCATTTCGCCTCGGGCGTGGCTATGGGCGAACTCTTTTACGAGGGATACCGCTGGGCCGGTGCTACGGAGTTCCAGTCCTACCTGTTTGCTGGGCTTTCTGCCATGATGACCCATGTCGCCATCGACGTGAAGGATGCCTATTCTCCCAGGTGGGGGTTCAGCGTTTTCGATGTGCTGTCCGGTACCTTGGGCGGATTCTTGCCTATGGCAGAGCGTTACGTGCCGCTGTTCAAGTACGTGGACCTTAAGTGGAGTTACTGGATTAACACCAAGGCGTATTACCGGCAGGGGGAAGGGCATTCCAAGGTGTTTACCGACGATTACTGCAACCAGACTTTCTGGGCGTCTTTCAAGATATATCGCATGCTCCCTGCAGGGGCACGCGCCTATTACCCCAGCTGGCTTGCCATTGCGGCTGGCCTCAGTATCGATGAAGGCGTGTTTATCAAGCATTACGAGGGAACACCCCATCGAGAAGTTTACATTGCGCTGGACTACGACTTGGAGGCATTCCGCCCACAGAGTCGTATGGCCCGTACCATTATTAAGTGGCTGAACTACTTCAAACTGCCAGCACCAGCTGTGCAAGTTTATCCTGAATTCCACTGGTTCTTGCTGTATCCCATTAAGTTTTAACCCCACCCCAGTTGTCATTCTGACCCTGAACTAGTTTTAGGGGAATACGGTAGGTATCGCGGGTCTGGATTCTTCAGTCGCTACGCGCCCTCAGAATGACGTCTTGAGTTAATGTTTTTATATTTCTAACAAATGCAAATGAAACTCCGGATATTGCTCTTCTGGAGCGTTTTTTGGGTTATGTGCGGAACCTCGGGGGCTGCCCCTGTGGTGGGTTCCGAACGTACCCGGAGTTTGCAGGGCCTGGAACGTTCTCCCATGCTCATGGAGTACCACAGGCAGACCGTGGGGGAGGACCGCCAGTTCTTTACCTACCCCAGGCGTGATTACGGATTTATCCGGAACTTTACCCGCACAGAGTCCGGCGCCATGATGTTCATGGCCGATACCACCGGGGCGTTCTTTGGCAAGAACCACAGTTTCGGGGTGGCGGCGTCTCCTGTGTTCGGGGCGGAGTACCGCGGTAGCGAATCCCTGGGCGACACCCTGTGGCCCTCCTTTGACGGAGGCATTTACCTGCGTGGCTACGCCGACTCCCTGGACTTTGACTTGGATGCCCGCATGTACGCCGGCGAGCATTCCGCCAAGAAGCCCAAGAGTTTTGACGGCGAGGTCTTTGACGTGCAGACCAAGGAAGGCAATGCCGGAGCCGATTACGTGAGCTATTCCCGCTACAGGGCCCACATGGCCCTGAACTACGCCTGGGCGAGGCTCCAGCTGGCCCGTGACGTACTCCACTGGGGGCCGGGATACTACAACAACCTTTCCCTGAACCAGTTTGCCTTGCCCTACAACATGCTCTCCCTGGATCTGACCTTTGGCCCCCTGCGAGTGTTCAGCGTGTATGCAGACCTTCGGGTGGACAGCTGGAGCTACAGCAGGAACAACCTGAACGACCGGAACCTGTATGCCCACCGCTACGAACTGGCCTTGGGGAACTTGACTATCGGCATGAGTGAAATCCAGGTGCTCTACAACGAGAACAAGCCCTGGCTGTTTGTGCCCATCGCTCCGCTTTTTATTGAAAAGGGCAACTACACCGAGCGGGTAAACAACGGGGCTCTGGCCCTGGACATGAACTACCGCCTGTTCAATACGGTCAGGCTTTATGGTGAGTTCTTCTTGGACGATTTGGAATCGCCCAATGCAGTTTACGAGAACAAGTACAGCAACAACCGCTGGGCAGGCATGCTGGGCCTGCAGGCGGGCCACGACTTTTACGTGGGACAAAAGCGACTCAGTGCGGGTACCATTGCCGAAATCGCCCGTGTGGAGCCCTACACCTATTGCCATTACGATACCGCCCATGCGCAGCTTGCGAACCTTGGGGCACCTCTCGGGAATCCCAACGGCCCCAACAGCTTGGCGGTGGACTGGACGGTATATGCCCAGGCGGCCCTTGGGTCCCTTGGACAGTTGTTTGCGGGCGTACACCAGAAATGGCTGTGGAAGGGCACCGATGCCGGGAGTAACATCGAGGACCCCTACAAGACGGTGCGCAAGCGTTTTGCCCATGGGGCGCCTCTTGTTTATACCGTGGCTCCAGCCATCGGGTACAACGGACGGTTTGTTGGTTTTTCGGGAGAGTTGACCTTGGGTGACTCCAAGGCGGCAGACATTAGAGTTTCATTCATGTGGTAGCATATGGCGAACATTAAAGAGAGAATTAAGGGAAGCGTGCATTTCAAGGCGCTGATGAACAGCTTCCGTTTGCGTAAGCGGGTGCTTGCCCTTGCGGATGCCTTCGTGGTGGCGGTGTCGGCTTTGATCGCCAACTACCCTCTGCCCCTTTTCGCCCAGCGTATCGGTCGGCCTGACCTGTTTCTCATTATTGTCGTAAGCATTATTTGCTGCTTTGGAAGCCTGCTGTTCTTTGGTGCCTACAACAAGCTGTGGCGTTATTTTAGCAAGCGGGATTACCTGAGTTGCGTCAAGGGAATTGTCGTAGGTATTGCTGTGGCTTATGGCCTGGTGTACCTGTTCCACAAGGACCTGTTCTGGGAATTTGCCTTGCTTCATGCCTTTGTGGCGGTGGTGGGAGTTTCTCTGTTCCGTTATCTGTTCCGCAGGACCTTCGTGTCCCTGGTGTCCACGGGAATGCACGAGGCCGAACGCAAGCGCACCATGATTATTGGTGCGGGCAATGCGGCCGTGCTGTTGTTGAATGAAATTCGTAACAACCAGAATGATGCAAGCCATGGAGAAAATACGGGTTCTGCAAAGAATATCAATCCCGTGTGTTTGATAGACGACGACCGCTACAAAATAGGCAAGCCCTTCAACGGTGTGCTGGTGGCGGGTTCCACCAGCGACATACCGAAAGTGGTAAAGGAATTGCGGATTGAGCAGATTATCTTTGCTATCCCTAGTTGTCCGCCTAAGGACAGACAGACTATCTTGGATATCTGCGGAAAGACCGGCCTTCCGGTGAAGGTGTTGCCCTTTATTGGAAGCCTTTTGGATACCTCTGCGGTGGGTACGGGTTCGACCAGTTTTGTAAGCCAAATCCGCGATATCAAGGTAGAGGATTTGTTAGGACGTGAACCCATACGGTTCAACAATTCTGAAATTCGCGAGTTCATCGAGGGTAAAGTCTGCATGGTCACCGGCGGTGGTGGCAGCATCGGTAGCGAATTGGTGCGCCAGATTGCAAAGTACAGGCCCAAACAGGTGATTATCGTGGATATCTACGAGAACAATGCCTACGAAATCCAGCAGGAACTGGTGATGGAGTATGGCGACCGCCTGAACCTGGTGACTCTGATTGCAAGTGTTCGCGACTATTTCCGCATGAACCAGATTTTCAAGAAATATGAGCCCCAGGTGGTGTTCCATGCGGCGGCCCACAAGCACGTGCCTCTGATGGAAAATAACCCCATGGAAGCCATCAAGAACAACGTGGTGGGCACTTTTAACATGGCAACCCTTTCCCTGTTGCACAACGTGAAAAAGTTCGTGATGATCAGTACCGACAAGGCGGTGAACCCCACCAACGTGATGGGGGCGTCCAAGCGTTGTTGCGAAATGATTGTCCAGTTCTTTGCACAACAGAAGGACTGCAAGACTGAATTCGTGACCACCCGCTTTGGAAACGTGCTGGGAAGTAACGGCTCCGTGATTCCCTTGTTCAAGCGCCAGATAGAGCAGGGCAAGCCCGTGACGGTGACACATCCAGACATCATCCGCTACTTTATGACAATCCCTGAGGCGGTGAACTTGGTGCTGGAGGCGGCAAGCTTTGCCCATGGCGGCGAAATTTTTGTTCTGGACATGGGGCAGCCCGTGAAGATTGTGACCTTGGCCGAAAACCTGATCCGTATGTATGGCAAGGTGCCTTACAAGGATGTGGAAATCAAGTTCACGGGGCTGCGACCTGGAGAAAAATTGCTCGAAGAGTTGCTGATGAACGAAGAGGGCCTGCAGAAGACCAAGAACAAGCTCATCTATATCGGAAAGCAGATTGAGATTGATGCCGATACCTTTATCAATGAGCTTTGGACATTGAAGAATGCTGCTCAGGAAAATGATGACGAGACCGCCATTTCTGCCTTGCATCACATTGTACCCACCTTCACTACACCCGAAGAATTCAATAAGACGGTAAGGATGCCGAAGGTGTAAATTTTGGCGGGTGTCGCCGATCAGAGGAGGATGCTATGAACCAGAAACTGAAAATTCTTCTTTCTTTCGCTATGGCCTTGTTCCTTGGGGCCTGCAGCGATTCCTCCAGTTCTTCTAGTGACGAAGACCAGGTGCTGCTCAGCACCACCGTCAAGAAGGACGGTATCGACATGCTGAGCTTTGGTAGCCTGAATCTGGACGTGGCGGCGGATTCGTTCCTTGCGGTATTTGAACTGGGGGACATTGTGACGGTGATGGTGAAAGGCTACGATACTCTGGAAGTTCCCGTTGTGCCGGACTACGATGCCGTTTCTCCCGGGGAACTGTTGTTGCGTGTGGTGTCGGGTAAGCCCCACGTGACTCTGGGCATCAACTTTGGTCAACTTGCCGTTGCCCTTGGCATTGCAGAAAATGCCCCCGCAGGTTCGGAATACCCCTACAGACTGAAAGACGTCAAGTTACCCATCGAGGTGAATGTTGCTCTGAAGGACAAGGGCGGCTTCAAGGAAAACCTTGAAATGCTGGAATACCAGAACTACGGACTGGTCATCGATAACTATCCGGAATTGTCCGTGGCGGATTTTGCCAACTTCAGGGAAATTGCTACCACGGGAATGGGGAAGGGGGTGCTCTATCGTTCCTCTAGCCCCATTGACCCGGTGGATGGCCGCAATACATACGCAGATTCCCTGGCCAAGGCGGCCAAGGTGGCCACCTTCATCAACCTGACGGACACGGACAAGGGAGCCAAGGCCTACGAGGGTTTTGACAAGTCCTACTACGCTACACAAAAAGTGGTTTACCTGTCTTTGCCGGCGTCGTTCACCACCAACCTCTTCAAGGAAGGTCTGGTAAAGGGCCTACGGTTCATGCTCGAAAACGAGGCCCCTTATCTGGTGCACTGCCAGATGGGCAAGGACCGTGCGGGCTTTGTGAGTGCCGTGCTGGAAACCTTGATGGGAACTTCTGCCGAAGAAGTGGAGAAGGACTACGTGAAGACCTACGATAACTACTACAACGTGGTGCACGGCAAGCAACAGCGCCTTACGGAGTCGCAGCTGGACTGGTTCCAGGCCCTGATTGTCCGCAATATGAAAATGGCCTACTCCGATGCGGGCGTGGATATCGAAGATTTCGAAAATGTTGACCTGGCCAAGGCCACGGAACAGTACCTGGAAAAGCTGGGACTGTCCCAAAAAGAAGTAGCGGACCTGAAGGCCCGCCTGAAGTAGTTTCTTTGAAAATGTCACGCTTTAGGAAAGGCGGATACCGTCGTCCTGGATCAGGATTTTTCCTTCGCGGTAGAGTGTCCCTAGAATTTTCTTGAAGGTCTTCTTGGACATGCCGAATTCCTTCTGGATGGTTTCCGGGTCGGTGTGGTCGCCGTAGGGCAGGAACCCGCCCGCTTCGGAGAGCTTCCGGAGCACTGCGTTCGGGCTGTCGCTTTTCATGAGCCCCTTGTAGCCTACGGGCGAAAGGTTCAGGGTGATTTTACCGTCGTTTGTGAACCGCTGGATGTAGCCCGGCATGGTGTCGCCGATGTAGATGCGTTTTGTGCCGGGCGTGACCATGAGGCGCCCCGTATAGCGGTAGTTCACCAGAAAGTCCACGTAGTCCGGCGTGACTTCGTAGGCGGCTAGTTCCACTCGCTCTCCCACGTGCAGTTCGGAGGTTTCGGTATCGATGAAGCTCTTGATTTTTTCGGTAGCCACCAGACGGTTGCTCTTGTCGTCTAGCAAGACGTAAACTACACAGCGGTCGCCCCGCTGGAGTTCTCCCAGCTGTTGCTTGTAGGGCAAGAACAGGTCCTTGTTCAGTCCCCAGTCCAGGAACGCTCCCACGTGGTTTACGTCCTTGACTTCCAGCACGGCGAATTCTCCGGCTTGGGCGTAAGGTTTTTGCAGGGTGGCGATAGGGCGGTCTTCGCTGTCCATATACACGAACACGTCCAGGATTTCGCCTTCTTCCAGGGAAAATTCGTCCCGGTTTCCGGGGAGCAACACCCTGCCGCCGGTTTCCAGTTCCAGGTAATAGCCCTGGGGCATGATGCTTTCAACCCGGGCGCGATTGTATTTGCCGATTTCCATAATAGCCTTTCCGTTCTGGTGTTTGTGATTGCAAAAATATAGGATTTTACAGTGTCGTGTCCGTGTTGGTTTCGGCAATAAGAACTCCCTGAGCCACGAACCTCGTGCCTCGTGCCTCGACCCTTTATTTTATTATATTCAACGGTGGATCTATGATAGACTTTATCGGCGACATTCACGGTCACGCGACCGAACTGCGGGCCCTGCTAAAAAAGTTGGGCTATGTGGAACGGGGTGGTGTTTTCGCCTATCCGGGAAATGCCCGTAAGGTGGTTTTTCTCGGGGACTACATCGACCGGGGCTGTGAATCCCGGGAGACTATAGACCTGGTCCGCGCCATGCGTGACGCCGGAGCTGCTACCGCCCTCATGGGAAACCACGAATTCAACACCCTCTGTTTTTGGCAGCAGAACGGTGCTGGCGGTGGGCATTTCCTGAAGACTATTACGGGCGGCTACCTGCGGGACCATTCCTTCAACAAGGTGGCCATCCTTGCACGGACGGTAGAATCTTACCGCGGGCGGCAGCAGGAATTCCAGGAGATGCTGGACTTTCTGAAAACCTTGCCGTTCTATATGGAAACGGACTTGTTCCGGGCGCAACATGCCTGCTATGACGCCGAATGCGTACAGACCCTGCGTGAGGCGGGCATTACAAGCTTTGCCGACGGAAATTTCGACGAACTGATTGCCCGTGCCTGCGACAGCCACAATGAATTTGAAGATTCCCTGTTCCACCCTCTGGATATCTTGCTGAAGGGCCCCGAGATGGAGCTGCCTGCAGGCGGGACCTTCCGGGACGGCGAAGGCGTGGTGCGCAAGAAGATGCGGCTCCGCTGGTGGATTGACCCGAAGAACGCCACCCTCCAGGACATTGCCCTCCAGCCCGGCGTAGACTTTTCCGACGAACCCGTTCCTGAGTCCGTTCGGTCTCGAAAGTTCTACGGCGAAAACGAACGGCCCGTGTTTTTCGGGCACTACTGGCTTAAAGGCGAGCCTGCCCTTATCCGCAAAAACGTGTGCTGTCTGGATTACAGCATCGGGAGTTTTTTCGGGCATGGCCGTATGGTGGCCTATCGCTTTGACGGAGAGCAAACCCTTGATGCCCGCAAGTTCGTGTGGGTGGAGGGACCGTCGGTTTGAAAACTCTCTCGTCTCTCGTCTCTCGTCTCTCGTCTCTTAAGCTGACCGTCTTCTTACTGGTCGCGTTCCTTCTGGTCATATTCTGGGGCGTCTTGGGACAGGCAAACGCCGAAGCGGCAGGAATGCCTGCGTCTGTTGCGGTAGAACGGTTTTTCGGGAGCTATTTCGTCTGGGTTTTTGACGTGGTTCCCGTGCCTGCTATGAAAAGCTTGGCGGTGTTGGCCTGCGTGAACCTGGTGGCCGCCATGATCTTTCGTATGCCCCGCGGTCTAAAGTTTGCTGGACTTTACGGAATCCACATCGCCCTGCTGGTGCTGCTTGCGGGGAGCCTTGTGGGAGGAGCCCTCCAGCAAGACTACAACGGCTACAAGAACGTAGCGCCCGGAAGCGTGCCGGAAAAGTCCGGAACCTTGACCATGTTCCCCGCAGGAGACAGCCTCGGGACCGTCGCGGTGCAGTTTCCCCTGGAAACTGCCGGCTGGACCTACCATGTGGAATATCGCGGGCGTTTTCCCATGTCGCCCAAGGCCTCCATCGACCTCTATACGGTAACCTACGACCCCATGCGTTTTGTGCCCTACGCTTTCATGTGCCTGATGCTGGTCAGTCTCGTTTTTCATTATGTGGTCGTGGTGGCGCGCGCCCGTAAGGGGGACTTGTGAAAAGGCTCTCTTCGGGACAGTTTGCGCATTTGTTGTTCCCGCACTTTTTATTCCTGCGCCCATTCCCGCGCTTTTTGTTCGCGCCGCTGCTCTTCGTGACGCTCCTGCTTGTGGCCTTGCCCTCGGCATGGGCTTCTGAACGGCCGGAACTGCGGTCTGAATTGCGGGGTTCGGCGACGGCGGTGGTGTACCAGGGGGAGGTGCGGCCTTTCGTCTCTTTTGCGCGAGATGTGTTGGACAACTTTTCGGGGAAGGTGTCCTACCGGTGCAAGGACGGCGAAGCTGAACGTTGCCCACGTAAGATGCAGGCTGCCGAGGTGGTCCTGGGAATTGTGAAGAATGCCCCCCAAAGTCGGGACTGGAAACTTTTCAAGGTCTTGCGGAGCGACGTTTCGGAGGTCTTGCACCTGCCGCCAGGCGAACGTTACGTGAGTTACGGCCTGCTGCAACCTGCCCGGGACCTGCTGGAACTCTACGCCAGCCGAGATGACGGTCATGCCGCCTCTCTGGAGATGAAACGGCTCTACGAAAATGTCCAGCTGTTCGAGACCCTGGGGGATAGCGCCCGGGTGAAGGAACTTTTCACCCTGGCAGAACCCGCCCAGGCCGAAAGCGGCCCTACGGTTCGGCGGATCAATCTGGAACTGGCCTACTATTTTGTGGACCCTGTGCTGTGGGCGTTCGTTGCGGCTTTTGTCGGGTTCTTGCTTTCCCTCTTGAACCTGAATTTCAAGAAGACGGCTTTGGACCGAGCCGCCAACGGGGCAGGCCTTATGGCCTCGGTAATTCTGGTCTTGACTCTTGCGGTGCGCTTTGCGGTGACGGGCCACCCGCCTATGGCAAATTTGTACGAAATTATCTTGTGGGTGGCCCTGCTGCTGGAGTCCTTCGAGGTGGTGGCGTTTTTCCGTTGCCGCCGTCGCCAGTTCTCCCTGATGGTGCCTATCGCCTTCGTGGCGGCCCTGCTGTTGTTCTTTGCGAGGTTCGTGCTGGAAACCGGCGATGCCTTCCGGGCGCTGCCCGCTATCTTGAATTCTTCGGTGTTCCTTACCCTCCATGTGTTTACCATCGCCATGGGTTTTGCGGGCATGATTCTTTCGGGAATCGTGGCTCATGTGGCCCTGTTCCGTTTCCGTGGCAGGGAAATCCCCCGAGATGAGCCACTCATGTCCCTGCTCTACGGCACCCTGGTTTTCGGTTCGGTCCTGACCATAGTGGGCACTCTTTTGGGTGGGGTGTGGGCGGACTTTGCCTGGGGGCGTTTCTGGGGGTTCGACCCCAAGGAATGCGGGGCCCTCTTTGTAATCCTCTGGGCCATGCTGGGTTTGCACCTGCGGGCCGGGCGCCTGGTGACAGGCCGGGGCTTTGTGCTGTTCAACGCTTTCAACGTGGTGGTCACCTTCCTCTGTTGGTTCGGAATCAACCTTCTGGGCGTGGGGCTTCACAGTTACGGCTTCCAGAACGGCACGTTTACCTGGCTCTTGAGCTTTGTTTTGGCGGACTGCGCCTTGATTCTCCTGTTAAATTTCTATTTTCGAAAACATGAGTGAGAATGTACCGAATGCAGAAGATGCCGCCGAGGAATCGGCGGAACTTCCGAAAGTGGAAAGCCGCGAAGACCTGATGCGCATTATCCAGGCCCTGGTCTTTGCGTCTCCGGATATCGTGACCCTGAAAAAGTTGCGGGAAATCCTGGGGGATTTCTTGGATGCCCGTACCGTGGCCGAGGCTCTGATTGCCGCCAACGATTCCTTGAACAAGATACAGTCTCCTTTCGAAATTGTGGAACAGGCCGGCGGTTACCGATTTAGGACCCGTGCCAAGTATTACCCCTGGGTGCGCAAGTTGTTCCCGGAAGCCAACGCCCGCAGGCTTTCCCAGGCGGCCCTGGAAACATTGGCCGTAATTGCATACCAGCAACCCATCACCAAGGCCGCCATTGAACAGGTCAGGGGCGTGGCCTCTGTCGATGGGCCGATCCGTAACCTGCTGGACAAGGGATTTATTTCTCTGGGAGCCCGTGCGGAGACCGTGGGAAACCCCTATACCTACGTGACCACCCAGGAATTCATGAAGTATTTCGGGATTAACCGTATTCCCGAAGATCTGCCCCGCTTGCGGGAATTCAGCGAACTTCTGGAGGCGGGCAATCTGGTGCCCCAGTATTCGATTCCCGAAAGTTCTCCGGAGGAGCCCAAGCCCCCCGAGGAAGTTCCGGACCAGATTGAGCTGTCCATGGGAGAGACCTGATGGCCGCTACGCCCTTGATGCAGCAGTACTACGAAATCAAGAAACAGAATCCGGGCTGCATACTTTTCTTTAGAATGGGGGATTTCTTCGAACTGTTCGAGGAAGATGCCGTTATCGCTTCCAAGATTTTAGGGCTTACCCTTACCAGCCGCAACAACGGGGCTGCAGGGGAGACCCCCCTGTGCGGGTTCCCGCACCATGCGGCAGACCGCTACGTGCCCAAGATGGTGGCTGCCGGTTACCGCATAGCCATCTGCGAACAGGTAGAAGACCCTAAGCTTGCCAAGGGAATCGTCAAACGTGACGTGGTGGAAATCATCAGCGCCGGAACCGCCATGGACGAGACCAACCTGAACGCCAAGGAGGCCAACTACCTCTGTGCCTACACGCCGGCGGAATCGGGAGACGAGTCGGTGTTCGCCTTTGCGGACGTGACCACGGGTTACCTTGCGGTAAGCAGGAGCTCGGTGCAGGCCTTCGAGTGCGAGTTCTGCCGCCGCATGCCCAAGGAAGTGGTGGTGGCCGAAGGTTGTGAAATCCCTTCGGGCGTCATGGACATTATCCGCTCCGAAAACATCCTGATTACGGAGATTCCCGCTTTTCTGTTCGGGGCGGAGCACGGGCGGGACGTGCTGTTTTCCCACTTCAAGGTGGAATCCCTGGTAGGCCTCGGCCTGGACGGTCGTGACCGTGAAACGGCGGTGACGGGCGCCCTCTTGCAGTATTTGATGGACCAGAAAAAGTCCGAGCTTTCCCACTTTACGGGTCTCGAGATTTTGAACCTGGACGACTACATGACCCTGGACCCCAGCACCTTGCGCAATCTGGAGCTGGTCCGCCCGCTGAACGCCGACGATTATTCCAGCACCTTGTGTTCCGTTCTGGACTTTACCGTTACCGCCATGGGCGGCCGCGTGCTGAAGGACTGGGTGAGCCACCCGCTGATTTCGGTGGAGAGGATTCGGGAACGGCAGGCCGCCGTGACCGAGCTGGTAGGGAACCCCATGGCCCTGGACGAACTGAAGGAATCCCTCACCTCCATCCTGGACATGGAACGCCTGATGGGGCGGGTGGGGAGCGGTCGCGCCAACGCCCGTGACCTGGCCGGTATGGGTCGCTCCCTGTGCCAGGCCTCAAAAGTTGCCCGTGTGCTTTCGGAACTGCATTCCCCCTTGTTCGAACAGTTCCGTCAGGTGCTGGAACTGGCCAAAGGCAGGGGAGAGGAACTCCTGCAGAATTTCAACGATGACTTGCCCCTGACGGTTCGCGAAGGCGGCATGATTCGGGAAGGCGCCAACGTGGAACTGGACGCCATGAACGCCGACATCAAGGATAAGCGCCAGTGGATTGCCTCCCTGGAAAGCCGCGAGCGGGAACGCTTGGAAATACCGAGCCTCAAGGTGGGCTACAACAGGGTGTTCGGCTACTACATCGAGATTACAAGAGCCCAGATGGCCAAGGCCACCAAGCCCATTCCCGACGAATACATCCGCAAGCAGACTACCGTCAACGCCGAGCGATACATCACTCCCGAAATGAAGGAGTGCGAGTCCGTCATCAGCAACGCCGAGGTGAACATCCACGAGCTGGAATACCGCATTTTCTGCCAGCTCAGGGACCGGGTGAACAGTTGGCGTAGCGAACTCCAGGAAATTGCCGACGCCATCGCCCGTGTGGATACGCTCTACAGTTTTGCCCGAGCTGCCCGCAAGTACAACTACGTGTGTCCGGAGGTTTATACCGGCACGGGTATCGAGATTCGGGGCGGTTTCCACCCCGTCATCGTGGCGGTGAATCCGGATTTGGACTTTATCCCCAATGACGTGGAACTTTCTCCCGAGGCCACCCGCCTGATGCTCATTACGGGCCCCAACATGGCGGGTAAATCTACTTACCTGCGGCAGACGGGACTGATTGTACTGATGGCCCAGATGGGCTGTTTTGTGCCGGCGGAATCGGCCCGCATAGGCGTGGTGGACCGGATTTTCACACGCGTGGGGGCCAGCGACCGCCTGAGTCGCGGGCTTTCTACCTTCATGGTGGAGATGATCGAGACCGCCAACATTCTGCGGAACGCCACTCCCCACAGCCTGGTGCTGCTGGACGAAATCGGCCGCGGTACCAGTACCTTTGACGGTCTTTCCATCGCCTGGTCCATCGTGGAGACTTTGCATAGCGAACCTTCCCGCATGGCGCTGACCCTTTTTGCCACCCACTATCACGAGCTGACCGGCCTTGTAGATTCCCTGGAACATGCGGGGAACTATCAGGTGGCGGTTCAGGAGAAAGGCGACAAGCTCATCTTCTTGCACAAGATTCTTGCCGGGGCTTGCGATTCCAGCTACGGTATTCACGTGGCGGAAATGGCGGGACTCCCCTCTACGGTGGTGCGCCGGGCCCGCAAGATTCTGCTCCGTCTGGAAAAGCAGAAGATCGACCCCAGTGACGAGGCGATTCACAAGAAGAATAAGGAAAAGCCCCAGATGGACCTGTTCGCCGCCCCCGACGAGTCCCTGACGCTCTTGAAACAGGAAATCTGCCGCCTGCGTCCGGAGGAGATGACCCCACTGCAGGCCCTGCAACGCCTCACAGAACTGAAGGAAAACTATGGGAAGTAGGTTGTGGTGTTAGGTTGTAGGTGTTAGGTTTTAGGGCTGCTGGTTACAGGAGGCTCCGAGCCTGCCCGGATTTGTTCCGGGATACCGAGGTTAGTGTCAACCAGGAACGAAAAGTTTAGAAGTAAAAAACAGGAGTAACAATGTCTGTACAAGTAATGGTAAATGGAATTCCGGGCAACATGGGCCGCATTGTGGCTGAAACTTGCGTGGCCCGCGGATTGGAACTGGTCCCGTATTCCCTGACGGGCGAAATCATCGTGGAAAACGAGGCTGAGGTGGCCGGCAAGACTGTCCAGCTCCTTAAGCCCAGCAACCGCGAAGAGCGCATAGGCGAGGTGCTGGCCAAATACCCGAAAATGATTTGCATCGACTATACCCATCCCACGGCGGTAAACGACAACGCCGCCTTTTACGTGAAGCACAAGATTCCCTTTGTGATGGGCACTACCGGTGGCGACCGCGAAGCCCTTGCAAAGCTTGTGGCAGACGCCAACCACCCCAGCGTCATTGCTCCCAACATGGCCAAGCAGATTGTGGCTTTCCAGATGATGATTGAATTTTTGGCCAAGGAATTCCCCACGGCATTCAGCGGATACAAGCTTTCCGTGGTAGAAAGCCACCAGAAGACCAAGGCGGACACCAGCGGCACGGCCAAGGCCGTGGTGGGGGATTTCCAGAAGATGGGATTCGACTTCTCTGTAGACGACATCGAGAAGGTCCGTAACGAAAAAGAACAGGTGGAACGGATGCACGTGCCCGAGGAATACCTGGGCGGTCACGCCTTCCACACCTACAGCCTGGACAGCGCCGACGGCACCGTGCATTTCGAGTTTCAGCACAACGTCTGTGGCCGCAAGATTTACGCCGAAGGCACCGTAGATGCGGTGAACTTCCTCGCAAGCCACCTTGCAAACGGAACCGCCAAACCCTTCAACATGATGGACGTTTTGCGCTCTGGAAAAATGCGTTAATTAATTATGAATTCGGATTTCGGAATTCGGAATTATTTAGCTTGGCGGCTTTGCCGCAACCGTTTTAGGTCCGAGTTTCACATTCCGAACTCTGAATTCTGAACTCCGAATTAAAGATGCGGTCCTACATCCTCCGACGCCTGCTACTCATGATCCCGACCCTCATCGGGATTTCGCTGGTGTGCTTTATACTCATCCAGCTGTTGCCGGGTGGCCCTGTAGAGGAGATGATTTCCAGGGCCCAGCAGGCCGCCGCCATGAAAGGCGGGGTAGATGCGTCCAAAGCCCTGTCGCCAGACCAGATAGCCCAAATCCAGGCCTACTTTGGGTTTGACCAGCCCGCCTGGAAGCGCTACCTGACCTGGCTCTGGAACGTGTTGCACCTGGACTTGGGCGCAAGCTACACCTATGGCCTCCCGGTATGGGACGTCATCGTGAGCCGGTTCCCCATATCCCTGTTTTTCGGAATCACTTCGTTCTTCTTGAGCTACCTGATTTGCATTCCCCTTGGCCTCTGGAAGGCGGTGCATCACGGGAGCAAGCTGGACTCCCTCAGCTCGGGCCTGATATTTTCGGGCTACGTGATGCCGGGTTATGCCTTGGGCATCCTCCTGATTATTTTCCTTGCGGGCGGGTCCTACCTGGACATCTTTCCGCTGGGGGGCCTTACCAGCGACGATTTCGAGGATTTCTCCTTCTTCGGGAAGGTTGTGGACCTGGGGCACCACTTGATTCTGCCGATTTTCTGCTACATGATTAGCGAGTTCGCCTTCCTCACCTTCCTCATGAAAAATTCCGCCCTGGAGGAACTGGGCAAGGACTACATGCGCACGGCCCTTGCAAAAGGCATGAGTTTCAAGCAGGCCCTGGTGCGCCATGCGCTCCGCAATGCGCTTATTCCCATTGCTACCCGCCTCTCCGAAATCTGCACCCTCATGTTTGCGGGGGCGCTCCTTATCGAGAAGGTCTTCGACATCGACGGCATGGGCCTGCTATACTACAATTCCATGGTGAACCGGGACTACAACGTGGTCATGGGAATTATCTTCCTCAGCAGCCTCATGGCCATGGTGGGCCGCCTCTTCAGCGATATCCTCTACACGCTGGTGGATCCGCGAATCAAGTTCTCGTAAATTCCTTTTCTGTGTTATTGGCCCTTATTATAACGAAACGAAGGCCTGCTTTACAAGAAAACGGTTTTTAAACAGGGAATATTTGTTTTTGGCCGGTCCGTTCGTCTTGGATTTATTCATCGTGCATCCGCGATGCTCCGTTTAGAACAAAAGAAGTGGCGTTGCCGCACCTGTTATGCTGTTGTTACAGCGGCAGTTCCATCTGCTCGGAGGCTTTGCGGCTGGGCATGCTCTTGTGGAGTAGCCTGTAGGCGTTGCTGGTGGCGACGCGCCCCTGCTTTGTGCGGGAAAGCAGCCCCTTCTGGATCAGGTAGGGCTCGTAAACTTCTTCCAGAGTGTCGGTCTCTTCGCCCAGGGCCGCCCCGATGGTACCCAGGCCTACTGGGCCCCCGTCGAACTTGTCAATCATCATGGAGAGGATTTTCCGGTCCATGGGGTCCAGGCCTTCGCTGTCGATGCCCAACATCTGCAGTGTGCGTTCCGCCGCCTCCAGGTCGATAACGCCTGAACCGCGGACCTGTGCCACGTCACGGCACCGGCGCAAGATGCGGTTCGCGATACGGGGGGTGCCGCGGCAGCGCCCGCCCAGAATCTGGGCGGCGTCTTGGGTCAGTTCAATCCCGAGAATCTTGGAGCTCCTCATCAGGATTTGCATCAGGTCCTTTTCGTCGTAGAGTTCCAGCCGGTAGGACAACCCGAAGCGGTCGCGCAGAGGGCCGGTCAGCAGGCCTGTGCGTGTGGTGGCGCCCACCAGGGTAAAATGTTTGAGGGGCAGGTTCACGCTTCGGGCCGCCGGGCCGGAATCCAGCATGATGTCCAGCCTGAAATCTTCCATGGCGGGGTAGAGGTATTCCTCGACGGTGTGGTTCAGCCGATGGATCTCGTCGATAAACAGCACGTCGTTTTCTTGAAGCCCCGTAAGGAGCCCCGCCAAGTCGCTGGCCTTTTCCAGCACGGGCCCGCTGGTGATGTGGATGTTCACGCCCATCTCCTTGGCGATGATGCCCGCGAGAGTCGTCTTGCCGAGGCCAGGCGGCCCCGCAAAAAGGCAATGGTCCAGGGCGTCTCCCCGGTGCTTGGCCGCCTCTATGGCGATAGAAAGGCTCTCCTTGATGGAGGCCTGGCCTGTGAACTGCTCCAGACTGAGCGGCCGGAGGGTCTGCTCCATTTCGGACTCGTCCATGGAGTTTTTGCCGGGAGAAATGACGCGTTTATCTTCCATACTGCACAAACATACACTTAAAAGCGGGCTCTGTCAAGCCTGCTTTTATGGATAAGAAGTAGATGAACCAATGCTGGGGTTGAATCTGATGGAACGAGGTTTACACCTTCGCGGCCTTTTTCAACGCTGCAGCTTTGTCCGTCTTTTCCCAGGTGAAACGTGCGCCCGTGCGGCCAAAGTGACCGAGAGCAGCTGTTGCCACGTAACCCGGCTTGCGCAGGTCCAGCATCTTTTCGATGCCTGCCGGGGACAGGTCGAAGATCTTCGCGACGATTTCTTCGATCTTGCGATCGTCGATCTTGCCCGTGCCGAAGGTGTTCACGAGAACGGATACCGGCTTGCTGTATCCGATGGCGTAGGCCAGTTGCACTTCGCAGCGGTAGGCGAGGCCGGCGGCCACGATGTTCTTGGCCACATAGCGTGCGGCGTAGGCGGCGCTGCGGTCAACCTTACTCGGGTCCTTGCCGCTGAAGGCTCCACCACCATGACGACCCATGCCGCCATAGGTGTCCACGATAATCTTACGGCCAGTGAGGCCGCAGTCACCGTGGGGGCCGCCCACAACGAACTTGCCGGTCGGGTTCACGAGGTAGCGGGTCTTCTTGTCGAGGAGCTTCGCCGGGATGACCTTCTTGATGAGCTTCTCGATGATTTCCTTTTCGATCACGGAGTGCTTGAGTTCCTTGCCGTTCACGAATTCGTCGTGCTGGGTAGAAATCACGACGGTGTCCACGCGGACCGGCTTGTCATTCTCGTCATATTCGACAGTCACCTGGGACTTGGCGTCTGGGCGGAGCCACTTGATTTTGCCTGTTTCGCGGAGGTTCTGAATTTCTTCCATGAGTTTGTGGGCGAGGCTAATCGGGAGCGGCATCAGCTCCTTGGTTTCGTTCACGGCGTAGCCGAACATCATACCCTGGTCGCCGGCACCCTGCTTGTCGTCTTTCTTGCCTTCGGCGGCTTTGGCGTTAACGCCTTGGGCAATGTCTGGAGACTGCTTGTCCAGGGCGACTAGGACAGAGCAACCTTTGTAATCGAACTGCAAATCGGGATTCACGTAACCGATGTTCTTGATGGTGTTGCGGGCGACTTCCTGAAAGTCTACAACGGCCTTGGTGGTGATTTCGCCGGAAATCACGACGAGACCTGTGTTCACCAGGGTTTCGCAGGCTACGCGGCTTTTCGGATCTTGTGCAAGGCATGCGTCAAGGATGGAATCGGAAATTTGGTCGCAGACCTTGTCCGGGTGTCCTTTGGACACGGATTCAGAGGTAAAAAGATAGTGTGCCATCGTGGCTCCTTGATGGTTAAATTTTTGTTCTATGCATAAATCTACAAAAATGCATAAAAGGTGGCAACGGGGGAGGGTAAAATAAGTGAAATCTGTTGCTAGGTCTTGCGCTCTTTTCTAAATTTGGGTACATGACAAAGTTTAGCGAATTCCCATACGTTGCCGACCGCTTTAATGCCGTCCGCAGGGAAACTGTACAAGTCCGCGTTGGCGAGGCTTTGATAGGGGGGGGCGCCCCCATTTTAGTTCAGTCCATGACCACCACCAAGCCGAAGGACGTCGAAAAGACGGTGGCCGAGACGCTTGCGCTCGCCAAGGTGGGCTGTGGCCTGGTTCGCATTACCGCTCCGACATTTGCAGATGCTGCCGCCCTGGAAGAAGTGATGAAGCGGGTCCGGGCCGCCGGTTGCACTGTGCCGGTTTCCGCCGACATCCACTTCCAGCCCAAGGCCGCGTTCGAGGCGCTCAAGTGGGTCGAGAAGGTCCGCATCAATCCGGGTAACTTCGTGGATACGGGCATTTTGACGCTGGACCAGCAGACGGACAAGTCTTTTGAAGAAGGCAAGGAAAAGGTGGCCGAAGCCTTTACAACCTTCGTGCAAGAAGCCAAGCGCCTGGGACGCGCCATCCGCATCGGCGTGAACCACGGTTCGCTCGCGGCCCGCATGATTTACCGCTATGGCGACACGGTGGAAGGCATGGTGGAAAGTGCCATGGAATACCTGGCCGTGTGCGAAGCCGAACATTTTGACCAGGTCGTTTTGAGCCTCAAGAGCAGCAACCCGCGCGTGGCGATTGCCGCCTACCGCATGCTCGCCGCACGTATCAAGCAGGAAGGCTTCAAGCCGTACCCGTTCCACGTGGGCGTGACGGAAGCGGGCGCGGGTGCCGACGGACGCTTGAAGTCTGCGGCCGGCATCGGCGCACTCCTGCTCGATGGCCTGGCAGATACGATTCGTGTTTCCCTGACCGAAGATCCGGTGGCCGAAGTCCCGGTGGCCCAGGAACTCATCAAGGCCTGCGCATTGCCTGCTGCACCGACGGTATACAACGTGCCGATTCTGGAGAAGGACCCGTACCATTACGAACGCAGGGCGACGACGCCTGTCGCTGTTTCCGGCGTGGAAATTGGCGGTTCTCATCCGGTGAAGGTCGGCGTGAAGGCCGATGCGATTGCACTTACCGGCGAACGCCGCAATGCGGAATTCGCTCTCCCGAGCCTGGATGCTGCCCCCGTGGTGCAGTTTAAGGATGCCATGGACATCGCGGGGTTCGCCGCGAATCCGGCGAGCGTGCCTGCAGGTTCCGTGTTCTGCTATACCGGAGCTGAGATGGTTTCGGGCGTTCGCGCATTAGCGGCGGCTCTAGAGTCGGCGAAGCGCCAAGACCCGATTCTGCTTTACGCAAAGATTGGCGATAGCGAGCGCGACATGCTCCGCGTGTCCGCCGATATCGGAAGCCTCGTCACCGACGGTCTTGGCGATGCCGTCGTGATTGACGGCTACAAGGGCGCGAAGGAAAGCGTGCTCCTCGCATTCGATATTTTGCAGGCCGCCTACTGCCGCCGCAGCAAGACGAACTTCATCAGCTGCCCGAGCTGCGGCCGCACCCTCTACGACATCCAGCAGGTGATGGGGAAGATCAAGGCCCGCTTCGGACACCTCTCCGACATTTCCATCGGCATTATGGGCTGCATCGTGAATGGCCCGGGCGAGATGGCGGACGCCGACTTCGGCTACGTGGGCGGTGGCCCCGGCCGCATTACGCTGTTCGAAGGCAAGACGGCTGTGAAGAAGAACATCCCCGAAGAGGACGCCATCGAGGAACTCGTGAATTTGATCAAGGAAAGAGGCAGATGGCATGAGTAAAAGTTATTGGTTCTGAGTTACTAGTTCTGAGAAATTCTTATGAAGAACGTCAAGCAAATCTCTAGTAACTAGTAACTAGTAACTGACAACTAGCCCTTTAGGGCGCGACTTTTAACTTAAACAAAGGACATAAAAATGGCAACTATTAAGACGATGAACAACATTTCCAAGAAAGGCTTGAGCCTGTTTGGCTCGTTCTACCAGGTTTCCGACTCCGTCGAAAATCCGGATGCCATCTTGGTGCGTTCCGCCCAGGTTGATACCGACAACTTTGACGGCCTGCTGGCTGTCGCCCGCGCCGGCGCTGGCGTGAACAACATCACCATCGACAAGGCTTCTGCAAAGGGCATCTGCGTGTTCAACACCCCGGGTGCAAACGCCAACGCCGTTGCCGAGCTCGTGATGACCGTGCTCGGCATGGCCGTCCGTAACGTGGACAAGGCCGCCGCTTGGGTCAAGAACCTCGACACCACCGATCCGGACCTCGCCAAGACCGTCGAAAGCGGCAAGAAGAAGTTCGCCGGCATGGAACTCGCTGGCAAGACTCTCGGCGTGATTGGCCTCGGCAAGATCGGCGTGCTCGTCGCCAACTATGCCCGTTGGAAGAACATGCGCGTCATCGCTTACGAACCGTATCCGAACGCCGCCAACATGCACGAACTTTCCAACAAGGTGGAAATCGCCGACCTCGACACCGTGATTGCGAAGTCCGACTTCCTCACCGTGCACGTTCCGTTTATCAAGGGCGTTACCGAGAACCTGCTCAACCGCAAGAACCTCGCCGGCTTCAAGGGCAGCTACATCATGAACTTCGCCCGTGGTGGCATTGTGGAAATGGCCCCGGTCAACGAAATGCTCGCTTCCGGTTCCCTCCAGGGCTACCTCTGCGACTTCCCGGATGCCGACCTCATCAAGAACGACAAGGTGACCTGCTTCCCGCATCTCGGCGCTTCTACCGAAGAAGCCGAAGAAAACTGCGCTGTGATGGCCGTCGAAGAACTGAAGGACTACATCGAATTCGGTTGCGTCCGCAATTCCGTGAACTTCCCGGCCCTCGTCGATCACCCGCATGCCGGCGTCATGAGCCGCGTCGTGGTCATCAACCAGGACGTGCCCAACATGATTTCCGAAATCACGAAGGTGTTCGGCGCCGAAGGCATCAACATTGCCTCGTTCAGCAACAAGAGCAACGGCAAGATCGGCTACAACCTCGTTGACGTCGAAAGCAAGGTGGACGATTCCATCATCGAAAAGCTCTCCAAGCTCGACAAGGTCATCAAGGTCCGCGTGATTCATTTCTAATCTGGTGGGGGAGGAATCCCCCTCATTGCAGCCGCCTTGTGCGCGGCACTTTACGGACGTCTTTCCCGGCTTAACCGTCATCCCCGCGCAGGCGGGGATTTCTTTTTATACTCGCGCCCAAGCCGTCTTCCACTACCCCCTCTCCTAGGGGGCCACCCCCTAAAACCCCCGCATCAGCGAAGTTTTTGTATGTTGGAATTTTATTTTTCCACCGTCAGCAAATCCTCGACCCAGGCGTCTCGTTTTTTGCGGAGGGCTTCCAGGGATTTGTCGTCGGCGCCGCTTTCAGTGCAAGTTTCTACAAGTTGCGTATAACTTAACAGAAGCTTTCCCGCCTTAGGGTAGTCCGGCTCAAGCTGTTTAAGGGCGCTTTCAATGGCATTGTCAGAATATAGCCTAGAAATGCCTTCTAGGCTGCGGATAATGTAGGATTCGCTGTTCCCCGCAATTTTGGCTTCCTCAGCCTCCTTGAACTCCAACGGGCGAATCTGGTCCACCCAGGCACATTGCTCCATATAGAGCTTGTCCCATTCAGCGAGGCTCTCCTTTTTGTCTGCCAGTGCCAGTTGCCGCTCCATCATGGGCTTATAGGACTGGACGTCTAAGTCTGACTTGATTTCTTTAAGAAAGTTTGCCAAATTCTGGAGGTTTCCTTCTGTAGGGTTGTTCAGCAGACATTCCTTCAATACTGCCAGCTTGTCTTTGGAAGGCAAGCTCTTGAATGCCTCCGTTTGGGCGTTGTTGGCCTTTACATGTGCCCAGAAAATACGGGCAAAGAGCAGTACAAAGAGCAGGGTTACAATTACGGTCCAGTTCATGTAGAGAATTATAGGAAAACGTAAATCCTTTTTAACAAAATATGGTGAAAACCAATTGTTTTGAGTCACAGAAAAAATGCAATACCCATTTTTTCGGTAAAAAATCGCAAAAAAGACTAACATGTGGGTCCAATATGGATTATATTTACACAGGTCATATTGTACCTATTGTATATAGGTGGAGATTGAGTTATATGAAAACAGTAAAATGGATTGCGGCTTGCGCTTGCTTTGCGGGTTCCGCTTTTGCTGCAGACGCCCAACTGGACATCGTGGTCCGCGACTTTAGTGTGGAACACCCGGACTTTGAGAACTTTTCGGAAGAGTTTGCCAGTACAGGTGACAACAATTACTGCGGTGGCCAGTGCGGCAACAAAATGTTGGCTGAAGCCGCGACCCTTGGTTGCGTGGGGTATGATCAGGCTTGGTACGATAGAGCGGCTTTCCACATGTCTTGTGGAAACCATCGTTCCGGTAATGGGTCTATGATTGGTGTCGATGGCAAGCCGATGATTGTAAACCCTCAGCTTCCGCCCTATTTGCAGCAGGTCAGTACTGGCCCTGCTCTGGAGTATGGCGAATGTGCTGACAAGACCCGTAACTACGCCAATGGTCAGAACTCTCCTCTGGAGTCTGTTAAGACGGCTAGCTGTGCTCAGGCTGGTGCTTGGGCCAACAAGGTTTACTATACCCCAGGCATGGTTCAACCACATCTAGTTTTCGATCCGAAAAAACCTGATGGCGAATATGATATGTACGATGGTGTACATATTCAAAAGCTTGCGGATTTGTGCGACAACGGAAATTTCCAGCAGTGGTACGAAGATGTGGAAGGTGTGAACTTCCGAATCAACAAAACATTGGATTTGCCTTCGGTGGGCCACAACCTTTATCAAGTGAATTACAACTACAACAATGGTGGTTACGCACCTTTGGATTCTGTCGTTAATGGCATTTATTCTGGTGTTCCGGCCTGTAATCCTCAGGTGCAGGTCAAGGGTGCGAACAACACCCCGATCAACCCTTCTTGTACTCAATGGGGGCCTCAGTCCTTGGCTATTTTCTGCCCGCCTTACAACTACCAGTACAAGGATGATCAGAAGGGAAAGGATGAGTGTGCTCGCTGGAAAGCTAACGGCGGTCCCAAGTCACCTACGGCAGCTCAGGCTGTCGGTGCAAATCAGTTCTTGCGCAACTATGCCTTCACTATGATGGGCTACGCTAAGTTCAAGTACAGGGCCGTCAACCAGGAGGGCGGTGGCGAAGTGTTTGAGTTCGTGGGTGACGATGACATGTGGATCTTTGTGGACGGCGTACTTGTGGTGGACCTTGGCGGTAACCACTTGGCCGCCCCCGGTGCTGTGAACATTCAGACCTTGGCCCAGAATAACCATGGTTGCCATGCTGGCGAACCTTTGGCTGACTATACAAACTGCACTGGCGCAAGCGATGCAACCGGTTGGGGCGAAGGCTCCTGGCACCACCTGCACTTCTTCTATGCAGACCGTCAGACCGATGGTTCTAATATGCTGATTCGTACTTCCCTTTCTGAACTGGCTCCTTCCAAGTATGGTCAGCCCACCATTACCGAAGCGCTTGCTACTATAGATGCGGGACAGTCCTCTATCTCTGTTACCATGAATACTAAGTTGGATGCTACAACGATGCAGGCTCTCCAACAGCAGGCTGCGGCTAATGCTGGTGTTCAAGTTGGTGGTAAGGTTGATCCGGCTTCTACAAGCTATTCCATGCTGGTTCGTCGTGTGGTGAATGGTCAGGAACAGGTGTTCGGCGTACTTCTGACGGGCGTTTCTGAGGTGGATAACGGAACAGGTGACATCAACTACGAATTCAAGGGCGTTCTTGTTGACGAGCAGGGCAACATTATCGGTAATATCCGTAATGGTGATGGCCTTGCTTTCAACTACACGGGACTTGAAGGTTCTGAGAATATGGTGTATCCGTATTGGAACACCCATGCTATTGATGTTGTGTCCGCTTCAGGTAAAAAGGTGGAAGGTTTCCCCGATGAATGGGCTAAGGTCATGCTGACGGTTAAGTATGAGGAAGCTGTTGTCCAGCAGGACAAGGCTATCAACCGTCCGGACTTTACGGCACAGTCTCAAAAGCTTACGAATCTCGCTGGTAGCGATGGCCTCCCGAACAATGCTACGGGCGAATTGAAGATGATTCCCATTACACCGGACATGGTGAATGGGGCCGACCCCAACAGCGTGAGCGCAGACTTGCAGAGAAAGTTTGTAGACGACCCGAGTCTCGGTTCCTACGCTACCTATGCGGGTAAGGATTCCAAAGAAGGGCTGTGTACCCATGCCCCAGGCGAAATCGATCCTTGCGTGACTTTTAACTTCCTCGTGATGCAGCCGTTCCGTGTGAATGTGCGCGTATTTGACCACATGGGTCATTTCGTGAGCCAGTATAGCCAGGAAATGGGAATTGATGAGTTTAACAAGGCTCTAGATGGAGTGCCCAAATACAGTGATGACTGTTCTGCAGACAACAAATTGCATGGTGCTGGAGCGATGCTTGTGGCCATGAAAATGTACCCCGTTGCTCAAAATGGTAGAAAACTTGGTACGGGCCCCTACATTTATCAGGTGACGGTTGTCCGTATTGATGGTAAGTATTGCGCTATTCAGGCGGGTGAACCAACCGAAGTGGAATTCATCTACACCCGTACCTCAGAGACGACCACTCGCGGTTATCACAGGGTTAAGAAGTAAAGTAGTGGTATAGAAACAATTGAAAATCCCCGTCAACGACGGGGATTTTTCTGTATCGTTGAGAAAAAAGAGAAGCCTCCGCTTAGCGGCGTCTGAAAGCCATTTGCTAATGCTGGCGCATTAGCGGCGTCTGAAAGCCATTTGCTAATGCTGGCGCATTAGCGACGTCTGAAAGCCATTTGCTAATGCTGGCGCATTAGCGACGTCTTTCAGACATCTCTTTCTTCAAGACGTCCATGACGGCGCCCAGGTCTGCCGGGGCCTTGAACACGGGGTTCGCGAACTTGGAGCAGATATTCTCGAGCTTCTTTTCGTGGTAGCCGACCTTGAATTCGGTGAACTTGAGGCCGTGTGCCGTGCTGATGACGACCACGTTCTCTTCCTTGTCGATCTTGCCTGCGGCAACGAGCTTTTCAAGGGCGCCGAGGGCCACACCCGTGTGCGGGCAGCAGTAGAGACCGATGCGGTCGCCGCGGTGGGCTGCGTTCGCCAGTTCTTCTTCGGTAACGCTCACGACCATGCCGTTCGTCTTCTGGATGGCGCGCACGGCCTTCGGGTAGCTGACCGGGTTACCGATCTGGATGGCGGAGGCGAGCGTCTTCTTCGCCTGCATGGGGACGAGCTTGTCGAAGCCGCGTTCGTAAGCCTGGTAGAACGGGTTGGCGTTCTCGGCCTGGGCGACGATAATGCGCGGGATACGGTCGATGAGGCCCATAGCCTTGCAGTCTTCGAAACCCTTCGCGAGTGCGCTCACGTTGCCCAGGTTTCCGCCCGGGATAATCACGGTGTCGGGAACCTTCCAGCCCATTTCCTGACAGATTTCCGGAGAAATCGTCTTCTGGCCTTCCACGCGGAGGCTGTTCATGGAATTCGCGAGGTAGATGCGGTTGTCGGCGGTGACCTGCTGCACAATCTTCATGCAGCCGTCGAAGTCGGTATCTAGGGCAAGCACGATGCTGCCGTTGCTAATCGGCTGGATCAGCTGGGCGACGCTGGTCTTCCCGGCGGGGAGGAACACGATGCTCGGGATGCCGGCCTTGGCGCAGTAGGCGCTCAAGGCTGCGGAGGTGTCGCCGGTAGAGGCGCAGGCCACGGCGTCGATTTCGTGAATACCCTTCTTGATGATGTGGTTCACCTGGCTCACGAGAACCGTCATGCCGAGGTCCTTGAAACTACCCGTGTGGGAGTTGCCGCAGAGCTTCACCTTCAGGCTTTTGATGCCCATTTCCTTGGCCAGCGGGGCCGCGTCAAAGAGCGGGCTCCAGCCTTCGCGCATCGTCACGATGTCTTCGATGGGCATGTCGGGGAGCACCATTTCGCGCTTGCTCCAAATACCGCTCATGTCGGCGGGTTCAAAGCTCATGCGGCGTTCGGCGAAGAGTTTCTTCCATTCGTCGGGGCTCTTGCTGGCGAGTGCTGCACGGTCGTGTTCGACTTCGAGCAGGCTTCCGTCCACCTTGCTCCTGTAAATGACGTCGGTCAGCGGGTAGGTATCGTCCCCGTTGATGTTCCTAAAATGGGCGTTGAATTGGGCCATAATGTCCTCTTGTTTTTACGGCACAAATATAGTAAAATGGTGCTATTTTTCTATATTATATCCGTATTTTATGAATTAGACCAGGAGACCTGGGTGAAAAAGATTTTATTTGTTTACCTATTGTTGATGGCTTTAGCCTTGTCTGCTTGTATCTTTGATTCCGATGAAACGGTCATGGCTGGTTGGCTTTCTGACCAGGGGATTCCTGGTGGCTATAGTGTTCAAACATTGAGTGTCGAAAACCTGACACCTCTTTCGTCAGAAGTTTTTTTGGACTCTGCCCCAAGTCTTGCAAATGACAGGGCCGTGCTTGGTAAAACAGCAAATATTTCTCATGATCTTGTTTTTGACATAGCCTTTTATGATTCCGTTTTTTTTGCGGATCTCAAAAAGTCTGATTCGGCGACGGCGTACATGTCTCTATATGTTTTAAGGCCTTTCTACTCATCTAAGTCTTATCCAGCTGATTCTTTGCCTTTAAATGAAGAATTGACTTTGAATGTTAGCTGGATACTTGACAAGGGCCCTTCTAAATCATTTGTAGATAGCGTTGGAGACATTTCTGATTCTTTGTGGCTGTCTAGCTTGTCGAAGTGGAAAGCAGATTCTTCGGTGGATATCTCTGTTTCGATTTCTGTTTCTGCTAAGGATTCGGTGGTGAAAATATCGCTTCCTTCGGCATTGTTGACTGCTATGAAGGACGTTTCGCGGGCCTGCCGCCTGCAGCTAAGATTGTCTGCTCCGGAGGCGGCAAGAACCTATCGTTTCTATGGAGCTGGGACATCGCTGTACCCAAAACTCTGGGTTTCTTTCCCCAAAGAAAAGAGCTATAATGAATACGATCCCTTCCGCATGGCCCATATCATCTCGAACAAGGAGTCCTGTTCTGATTGCTTAGTTCTCCATGGCGGTATCTATGATTCTCTTGTTGTGGAATACGAAAGTGCTCCTATTATGAAAGCATTGTCCGAGTTTTATGGTGATGAGTTCCCTTATATGGCTGACGATGGCGATGATGTTCGCCAGACGGTGGTCCTTGCCCAGATGACTTATGCAAAGGATGACAGCCAGGGTTCAAACGAACTGGGACTGCCCATCCAGGTTGTGGTAGGCTCCTATACGGATAGCGCAGGCAAAAGCGTCCGCCAGATGGAGGCCTACAAGTTGAACAAGTCTTTGATTGCGTCCAAAGGTCACCCCAATATGGTTTTCTATGAAGGGGACTCTCTCACTCTGCAGGTGACTTACGGCCTTCGGGACTTTATCAACCGTGCTCGCGACGGCCGCACCTTCAAGATGATGATGCGTCTAGGATACCCGGTCTTGCAGCCGAAGGATTCCTCGTATTCTGACCACGTGATCTCTAAGAATGATACATCCTATGTGTTTTTCTCCCATTTTGACCATGCCCGCTACGATTTCAGTTCCGTCATGAAGCAGCCCTCGACCTTGAAACTCTGGCTTGCAAACAAGAGGGGGGATAAGTAATGAAAAAGATTATCCTTATTCTCCTTGCTTTAGCCGTCTGCGGTTTCGCCTCTGTCATCGGTCTTGACGCTCTTGGCGAGGAGCAGGTGGCCGGCGGTATGGCGTCTACGGCGGGCCGCGGTTATGCCGGTGGTGCAAAGACGGGAGATGCCGAAGGTCTTTCGGTGCTGAACCCTGCCCGCAATGCATTCGATACCAAGGTTGTTTTCAATGTCAATTTCTTGATAGAAATGGTATCCCTGGAAAATCACGGGGATAATTTCGGGGTGAACAACATCACCATGCCCTCTTTCAACCTGTCGTTCCCTATGGGCGGCTTTGGAGCCATGGGCCTTTCTCTGTGGCAGAGCTATTCGTCTAATTTGAACGAAGAAGTGAGCGAGGGTAAGAATTCGGTGGAAACCACCATCGAATACCAGAGCAGTGTCTACGAGATTGTTCCGAGCTACACGTTCCGCCTGCCGGTCATCCGCAATTTCTCCGTAGGTGCGTCGGCCCATGTGGTGATGGGCAACTCCATACGCAAAATTTCTATGGGCCCGAATACGGAAGGACTTTCTTCTGAAGATACTTGGGCGGTAAGCAATGCCGAAATTTCTGACTACGTAGATGGCACTTGGGAAATCAAGAACCATCCGGCATATTATACGGCCGCCTTGCAGTATCGCGGCCATCAGTCCTCGTTCTACTTCTCTTACACTACGCCCCATACCCTTTTGAACGAGTTGGACTACAATTTCCGCATGAGCGAACTGGATACCTTGGCTCCTACCAAGAAATCCAGGGAAATCGATGTCCCTGCAATGCTTGCCGCGGGCATGAATTTCCGCTTTATGAAACGGAACAATGTGATGTTTGACATTGCGGCCCGCGGATGGGACAAGGATATCGAAAACATCGGTGGCAGTTTCAACATGGAATCTGTCACGGAAACCCAGAAAGATTTGTTGGTGGCTCTCGGATTCCAGCGCGACGGAAGCCCTATGTTCTATGACCCGTATCTGGATCGCATCACCTACCGCCTGGGAGGTTGGTACAAGACCTGGTATGTGAAGGATGTTTATGAACTGGGCGGTTCCTTGGGAGCCGGATTCCCCTTGGGCCGTAAGGGGACTACGTTGGACTTGTCTTTCCAGGGTGGAAAGCGTTTTGCCGATTCTGGCCGTGGGTGGGATGAAATCTTTTTAGGGTTCCGCATAGGCTTGATGGGTGTCGGTAACTGGGGTCAGACCCGCTAGAAGTTTTATTAAAGGAGGCTGAAAATGGCTGTCAAGAAAACAACTGCTGTAGCAAAGAAGGCTGCCCCGAAGGCATCTGCCAAGACTACGGCAAAAGCTGTAGAAAAGAAGGTCGAAAAGACCGTAAAGACTGCGGCGACCAAGGCTAAGGCCGCTGTGGAAACGGCAACGAAGAAGGTGGAATCCGCCAAGAAGACTCTGGACAGGTCCAAGTCTATCAAGAAGGTGGCCGAAGCCGTGAAGGCGACAGCAAAGGCCATTGCCAAGGTGGCAAAGTCTGCTCCTAAGGCTTCTGAACAGACCGACGTGTCCAAGAACATTACGGCCAAGAAAGCTACGAAAGCGGCAGCAAAGGTGACTGCGAAGGCAACCGAAAAGGTTTCCACGCTCAAGGCTTCTGCAAAGCCCGTGACAAAGACGGCCTCCTTGGCTCAGTCCTACGACGCCGAATACCTGGTGCTCATGCAGAAGGACCCCAACTGGATGCAGGCCTTCTGGGATGTTTCCGAAGACCGTATCAAGCGCGCCCGCAAGGGTAAGGGCAAGCTGGTGCTCCGCCTGTTCAACATTTCTGGCGACCTGACGGTAAAACGTAACAAGAAGCGCAAGTTCCACGATATCGAGGTGCCGGCCGATGCCCGCAGCTGGTATGTAGAGAACAAGGCTTCCGAAAAGACGGTGGCCGTGCTGGGCTTTGCCGCCGGCAAGAACTTTATGCCTCTCGTGGAATCTGCTCCTGTGCAGGCCTACTCTACGGACGGTTCCGAAGTGAACCTGAACGACGCCTTTGTCCGGGCCTCTTTGGGCGGAGCCGCCCTCGGCGGGTTCGGCAGCTCGGGCCTTTCCAGCATGTCTGCCAAGAACTGGCTTGAAAGCCTCTCCAGCTCTTCGGGCTCCATGTTCTCGGGCGCTCTTTCCAGCGCGGCCCTCAAGAGCAACAAACTGGAACTCCCCAAGGATTCCGTGAACTACGGCAAGGACTTTTTCCTGTGGGTCAAGACCCGCCTGATCGTCTATGGCGGAACCCGTCCTGACGCTCACCTGCAGGTGCGTGGCGAACCGTTCCCCCTGAATCCGGACGGAACATTTAGCTTCGAAGAGGACCTGCCCGATTCTACGAAGATTATCCCGGTGTTCGCCACCGACAAGGACGGCGATTTCCCGACGACGATTGTTCCTATCGTGGTGAAGCGTACGGAGTAGTTCCCGCGAGGGTCGCTCCAAGGTCCGGCGTCTATGTCCGCTCCCGGCAAGATACACTTGCTGCTCCATGCGCACCTTCCTTTTGTGCGTGAGCCTGAATTTGACCGGTTCTTAGAAGAGAACTGGTTTTTCGAGGCTATGGCGGAAACCTACCTGCCCCTGATCCAGATGCTCTGGCGCCTGCAAGAGAAGGGCGTGCCCGGCACCCTGAACCTGAGCGTGTCTTCGGCCTTGCTTGCCATGCTTACCGACAAGCTCCTGCTGGAAAAGTTTACCCGGCATTTGCACAAGCAGCTGGACCTTCTGGAAAAGGAGCGTGTTCGCGCCCGCGGTGACGAAGCCTTGTCGGAGGTGGTAGATTTTTATTACCGTCGGCAGCTGGCCCTGATCAGCACCTGGGAAGGCCCCTGCGACATGGAAATTGTTCCGGTGCTTAAGGAACTGGAAGAACGGGGCAAGTTGACGCTCATTACCTGCGTGGGGACCCACCCGTTTTTGCCCGCTTACCAGTCGGATGTAGAGGCAATCCGCCTGCAGCTGGGCATTACCGTTCGCGCCTTCGAAGAGGCTTTCGGTCGTAAGCCCAGCGGGCTCTGGTTGCCGGAGTGCGGTTATTTCCAGGGGCTGGATTCCATTCTTGCTGAATTCGGCTTCAAGTATTTCTTCTTGGAGACCCATGGCGTGCTTTTGGCAAAGCCCGCGCCCAAATACGGAGTATTTGCGCCAATAAAGACCCCTGCGGGGCTTTATTGCATGGGTCGTGAGCAGAGCAGCTCCATGGAAGTCTGGAGCCGTAAGACCGGTTACCCCGGGCACCCTGAATACCGGGAATTTTTCAAGGATATTTCCCAGGAACGCAGTCCCGAATACCTGGGCGATTACTTTATGGCGGGCAAGACTCCCATAGAGACTGGCCTGAAGTATTACCGCATTACCGGCAGCGAAGACAAGCAGATTTACCGCCCCTGGAATGCGCTCCGTCTGGTAGAGGATCATGCCCGCCTCTTTGTGGCGAACCGTGAAGCGACCGTTACCGAACTCTTGCCCCAGATGGATGGCAACAAGGTCTCCATCTTGTGCCCTTACGACGCCGAACTTTTTGGACACTGGTGGTTCGAAGGCCCCCTGTTCATTGAAAAGATGTTCGAGCGGGCCGCCAGTTCCCGCGTAGTGGAAATGGCCTCTCTAGAAGACACCATGCAGAGTTCCCCCGATGAGGGCGTTCACGACCCCATCTTTTCATCTTGGGGTGAGGGCGGCTTTGGCGAAGTCTGGATGAACGACGAGGTGAGCTGGGCCTACCCGCTGTTTTTTAAGATGCGGGGCATGATGAACGACTTGAAAGCCAGGCAGAATAAGGCTCCCAAGGCGATGGCATCTTTCTTGAAACGCTGTTACGACCAGGTGGCTCGCGAACTGGTGCTTTTCCAGGCTTCGGACTGGGCGTTCATGATCCACAACAACTCCGCCGCCGATTACGCCAAGTTCCGCCAGAACACCCATTACAAGAACGCCTGCGCCCTTTATGCGGCGGCTACGTCTGCGCTGATGCTTGGCCGCAAGCGCTCCGGCGAAAGCATTCTAGAAAAGCTGGAAAAACAGGATAATCTATTCCCCTGGATTGGCGAGCTGGATTAACGCCCTTGCCGGAATCCAGAACCAGTCCGGCCTGAATTCCAATTCATAACACGCCTCGTAGATGGCCTTTGCCATAATGTAGGGCTTCAGTTCTTGCTGCAGGGCGTCTTCAGGAACATTTGCTGTTTTTGCATAGCCCTGGATAAATGCCTGACGGACATTGTCCATGTTTATTTTGCTGACGGCTTCGGCGTAGGCGAAACTGCGGATCATTCCCGCCACATCTACGGCGGGGCTCCGGAGTCCACGACGGAATTCCAGGCTTCTGGTGGGCTCTCCTTCGAAGTCTATCATCTTGAATCGTGCATCGGGTGTCATCAGGACCTGCCCTAGGTGGAAGTCCCCGTGGATCCGTTGCGGTTTGAAGATGGCGCTTATGTTCGGGGCTGTTTCGGTCCAGATTTTTTGCAGGTGGGGGAGGATGACTTGAACGGTTGCAAGCTCGTCATTCCCGGCAGCGCTTTTACACTCGTCATTCCGGGCCCCGACCCGGAATCTGGCTGCGTTTTGTTCCAAAAGCCCACTCAACCGTTCAATCGGTGGCATTTCCGAAGGCGCTTCGCACCCGTCCATTTCACGCAGGGCATTGTGCATGCGGGCGGTCTCGCTCCCCAGTTCGTAAGCCTTTTCAGCGGTTGGTTCCCGGGTGAAAACATCCCAGGCGTTTTGGGCGCCGGGGATGTGCTTTTCTAGAATCCCGAGAACGAAGGTCTTGCCGCTGTCACTGGTGTAGCGGCAAGAGGCAAGCAGTTCGGGGCTTCCCTGATAGTCCTGTTCGTTCAGGAAACGCAAAACTTCTTCTTCGGGATGGGCTCCGGCCTGCAAGCGCCTGAAAATCTTGAAGAAAATTTTTCCTGGAGCAACAAAAGAAGAATTGCTCTGTTCGGCAGAAATGGGTTTCAGCGATTCAAGGTCATCCCGTCCAAATTTGCTGTAGGTTACAAACGAAAAGAGTCCTTTCTTGCTTCTGAAACTCTTGGAACCTACGGTTTTCCCGAGGGCACGGTATAATAAGGGCCCAATAAAATCGTCATTTTCGGTGAGCAGGTAAAGGTTCGGTTCCCCTTCCCGAAATCGCAGGGATACAAGGGATATGGAGGCGCTGCTGATAGTGAGTTCGTCAATTTGTTCAACATGGGTGGGTGTGCGGCCCTTGCCCATGTACCAGCGCTTGCCGATGATGTCCTGCAGGTTTGTCATTTGGTTGGAAGCTTTGGAAAGAATCCTTGCTTGCGCAAGGTAGAAAGAATTTTCAGCTGGTTTTCCAGAGGTTCTTTGTCAAAGCCTTCCAGCACGAATTCGGGGATTCTCTTCTGTGGACGGAAAGCTGCGGGAACATCTTCCATATCGCCCATTTGCCAGGCGGCAAGAAGCTTGGGCAGGAACTGGTCCCAGGGAAATTTGTCAGCGGGGGACAATGTAAATTGGCCGGGCTTAAGACCGTCTCTGGATTCAATGAAGAGGGAGCCGTCCCTACGGCACGAGGCCAATGCCCCTTGCCTTGCCACTCCGTTAGTGGCCGGTTGCGCTTCGATTTCCAATACCAGTTGCACGCTAGGCGGCCAGCAGTTCCCGCTGGATTTGGGCGTATTGGTAATTGGAAATGGAGGTGATCTTGAGTATCAAATCCCTAGCGACTCCAGCCCTGATCAGGGCTCTTGCGTAGTTCATTTTGTTCAAGTCCAGGTTTGTCATAAGGCACCTCGCTTTCCCATTTGTTCTCTAATTTAAATAATTTTTATGACAAAAGTATGACAATTCCCCAAGTTATTTTTTTCTTATCGTCGAAATAAAAATCGATTTTAGCGGCATTAAAATCGTAACTTCTTGAATGCTATGAAGATAAAATTTTTGTTTTTTCAAACAGGAATACTCCATGTAGGAATATGCCTGTGATATAAATCACTTACGAAAAATGTAAATGCTAAAAGATGGGAAATTCTTTACGGATTTTTCCCACAACAGATGCCGAAATTTCTGCAGAAACCACCTGTTCTTTTTTTGTTTCTGCCTTTACGATAATGTCTCCGTCGGGAGCGATGACCTGCGAATTTCCGATGTAGGTGCCGTCGGCGGAGACGTTGTTCACCGCAAGAACGTGGGCTTGATTTTCGATGGCCCGTGCCCGCAGCAGTGTTTCCCAGTGTTCGTTGCGAACGGCAGGCCAGGAAGCTTGTACGGTAAAGGCTTGAGCGCCCTTGGCCCGTGCTTTTCGGAACTCTTCGGGGAATCGCAGGTCGTAGCAGATAGCCGTTGCCAGGGTAATGTCTTGGATTTTGAACAAAGTAATTTCTTTTCCGGGAGTGAAATTTTTTTGCTCCGGAAAGAAGGGGTGAACCTTGTCGTAGTAGGGCTGTTTGTCTGTTGCTTTTGCTGGGCCGTAAAGACAAATGCGGTTGGTAAAGCCGTTGTCTGCACGGTGCATGCCGCCACCTAAGATGAAGCAGTCCGTTTCTTTTGCGAGCCCGCTCAGCATTTGCGCTGTTGGAACGCTACCCGTTTCGAAATCTTCGGCCAGTTCTTCTGCGTGTTCGGGAATGTACCCCGTGGCAAACATCTCGGGGAAAAGAATCAGGCTCTCGCGTGTGGGCTTGGCTTCAAGAACCATACGCCTGGCCTTTTCCAGGTTCTTTTCTTTTTCGCCGGGAACGGATTCCATCTGTACGAGATAAACGCGCATGGTGGAAATGTAGTAAATAGGGGGTAGGGGCTAGGATTTAGGGGCTAGGATCTAGGGGCTAGACTGTAGGAATAGGATGCAGAGGTATGGGGTTAAGCAAGAGGCGTTTTTTTATATTTGGCATACATTTCGGGTAATGAAATGTTGGGAGTGCAAAAATGAAAGGGTTGTTTTACAAAAGAATTGCTGCATTGTTGATTCTCGTAGTGGCAACGAATGTTTGTGCGATGCAAATTTTTGTAAAGATGCTGACGGGAAAAACTTTGACGTTGGAGGTGGAACCTAGTGATTCCATAGATGCGGTCAAGGAGAAAATACAGGAAAAGGAGAACATTCCTCCGGAGGAACAACGACTAATCTTTGCTGGGAAACAACTGGAAGATGGTCATACTTTGGCAGATTACAATATAGGGAAAGAGTCGACCCTCCACCTTGTTCTACGCTTGCATGGTGAAAGTTCAAGTTCTATGGATGATGCGTCCAGTTCTTCGCAAAATATCGAGTCAAGTTCTTCGGAAATAGCAGAATCTAGTTCTTCACAAAACATTGAGTCGAGTTATTCGGAAAGTGTAATTTCTAGTTCCTCTGAAAAAGGCGCTGGGTCTAGTTCGGGAAGTCGAGAGACGCAGACATTGTACCCCATGCCTGCCGAAGGCTTTGAAATTGTTGTTTCGGATAACATGTTAGTGGTAAATTCACAAGGTTCCGATGTCAGTATTCTTGTCTTTGACATGATGGGTAACTTGAAAAAGAGATCTCTTAATCATTCTGTGAGTTTTGAGTCCATCCCTTCTGGATTGTACCTTGTCCGTGTTTCTGTTGGGAATGTGACAAAGGTTCGGCAAATTTTGGTCAAATAGCAAGGCATTTTTTCTACATTGTGTCTTATGAACTTTAGATGGCTCTGGATTTTGGCCCTGCTTGCGGCATACGCTTTTGCCGCGACGCCTACGCCCATTGTGGGTGTGGTGGTGGATTCGGAGTCGGAACTGCCTATTACCGATGTAGAGGTGACTTACCGGTCCGGCAAGAAACTTGGGACCACTAATTCCGATGGACGTTTCGAATTTACGGTTGATTCCCGTAATGCGGCGCTGGTGTTCAAGAAACCCGGTTATGATAGCGTCTTTGTGGAACTGCAGGACTTTGCCGATGTGCTGGACATGGTGGTAAGCCTTTCGTCGAACCTGCGGGACCTGGGTGCAAGCACCATCGTCGGTGGCGGAGAACCTGAGAAGTGGGAACCGGTTCGTACCATTTCGGTGGACAAGCTGGAAGATGCGGCGGGCATGCGTTTCGACGTGACGGAACACCTGAGCCAGATGCCGGGTATTTCGGGCCAAAAAGATTTTAGCAGTGCGCTTTACTACGACGGTTCCCGCGCAGGGGACGTGGCTTACCACTTGGGCAGGCTCCGGATTCCCAACATGCGTCACCTGGATGTGGGATTTCCCGGAAACCTTTCGGTAATCAACCCACACATCTTGAGCGGGATTGAAGTCCACGACCATTACGGTTCGGGCCCAATCGGCCAGGGCCTTGCCACTTCTATCCAGTACCTGCCCGAACAGACCAAGGGAGAGTGGGGGCTTAAGGGGGCCGTTGGCCTTACGGTGCAAGAAGTGGTGGTGGATGCTCCCTGGCTTTTCTGGGATAGTTTCCGTTTCGCTTTCCGTAGGCTGGACGGCGAGATGCTCAAGAATCTGGGCGAAAAGTTCTTTACGGAATTTCGTAAGCGCGACGGCGACTGCGTAAACGATTGCCGGGTCAAGTCTTCGGACCCCTTCGACCTGACGGCCTTTGACATCTACGCCCAGCTGAACGGTTCCGATTCCATGGGCAACACCTGGGCAATCCGCACCCTGTACAGTTCCGACGAATACAAAATCCGGCAAGATACTTCTACGGCCTACGACGAGGTAAATTCCATCGATATTATCGCGGGTGAGCAGAATTACCTGGTGTTGGGAGCGGAATACGCCTCCCGCTTTGGGACTAGCGCCCACGCGGGTTTTGTCCGGGAATACCTGAGCGATACCCTGCGGGATACCACCGGATTCAAGACTCCTGCCGAGGGCGTCAATATGGACCAGGCTCAACGGTCCTTCATTGACGGTTACGACTATACCCACACTACCATTTCGGGCGGGTTGGACAAGAATTTCAAGGGGAACATTCTGGGCTCCAAGCTCAGCGGCGCTCTCCTTTACGAGCAGCACATTCTGGAAAGGAACTACTTGAATTACGGCGAGCAGTCCGACGACTACCAGACGGGGGTTGTCTCCGGAACGGGTCGTTTGGACTGGAAGCGGGATTACTACCAGTACATTCTTTCTGCGGGAGCAGTGGCCGATGCTATGGACCACAAAGCCGCTCCTACGGCCTCGCTGGACATGGAACGGAACTTGTCGGGAGCGGATACCGCCTACTGGCGCCTGTTCGGAAATGCCGCCTACCGCAGCGACTGGAAACCCTACTACGACAAGGGCGACCTGACGGGTCGTCTAGAATCGGGAACTTCTGCCAAGTTGGGTCTCGGTTACCGTTCCAAGTACCTGGATGTGCAGGCTTCCGGTTTTGGCCGTTACTATCCGGATCCGCTGCTGCCCATGCCTAAGGCCTACGCTCAGTACGAAGACGTGACCGACGTGGATTTCGCCTGGGTCTTTGGTGGCGGAGCCAAGATGGAATGGAAAACCTCTCACCATTTCTCCATGTCCACCAATATCAGTTCCGTCTATGGCGAATACGAACTGGAAGGCTCTGGCAATTCCCTCCCGTGGGAGGCGAACTCTCGCCTGGACGTGGTTTCCCATTTCCGTTATTACCCCCGTAAGGACTCCCTGGTTTCGGTCATCTTGACCCACCATGCCCTGTGGCACAGGCCCTTGTACTATTACCAGATTGAACCTTCCAGTGCCGATGGCACCAACGGCAAGCGCAGGCTCAAGGACCTGAACGAGTTTACGGACCTGTTCCGCACCGACTTGCGCCTGAATCTGGACCTGATGACTTCGAAGTATTTCTTCAGGAGTGCCCGGTTCTACCTGGAAGTGGACAATATCTTTGCCAAGCTGGATGTGCCCGCTCTCAAGTTCTTGGGCGGCGAGAACGCCCGTGAGCGTTCCTGGGTGACCAGGGATGCCGATGGTGATTCCAACGATGGTTACGACCTGGTTCCCTTTATGGCGAAAGGCATGGGACTTTACTTGCAGTTCGGCGTAGAAGTGCAGCTGGGAATCTAGTTAGACGAGAGACGAAAGATTGTCATGGCGAGCGAAGCGCTGCGAAACGTCATCCTGAGCACGTAAGTGCGAAGGATCCAGGCTTGAAGGTCTATGAAAAACGACGGCATTTCTAAATGTTTCTTATGGATATTTTTGTCCGTGTTTTTTTTGTGTGCTGTAGCTTTTGCTCACGAAACGGATTCCCTGTTCGTGCCGCCCAAGCCCGAAAAGCCCCTGCGTTTCTGTTCTTCGGTCAAGAAATGGATTGAATTTGCCACTACGGATTCCAATATGGTAGAAATCACCCGCCTGAAAGGTCTCCGTATGGACTTGCGGTATGGCACTTTCAACAACGTGACGGGGCACGATTTGTATTGCGGAGTGCAGCGGGCTTTTGTCCATAAAGACGCCCTGCCGAAGCTCAAACGGGCCATCAAGATTATGGAGAAGGAAATGCCGGGCTCTGTGCTGGTGATTTTCGACGCCTCCCGCCCCCTGTATGCCCAGTCTGCCTTGAAACGCACGGTGGCGGGCACGCCCTATTCTAACTATGTGTCATCTGGCGTTACCGGCGGACTCCACAATTATGGACTTGCGCTGGACCTGAGCATCACCGACGCCGAAGGGAACCTGCTGGACATGGGAACGGACTTTGATTCCTTTGAGCGGTGCGCAGGCGAGGTAGGGGAGGCGGATGCCCTGCAAAGCGGTCGCCTTACCGAACAACAGGTAAACAATCGCAAGATTTTGCGTTCTATTATGCTTCGAGCGGGTTGGGTTCCTCTAAGTAGCGAATGGTGGCATTTTAACGCTTGGACGCGGGCCTACACCAAGGAAAACTATTCGCTTTTTCCGCTGTAAAAGACCGTTCGCGCTAAAATCAGGGACAGTCTCTCCGGTTTGCGCTCACTCTCGCCTTCACAGCCGATTAATATCGACTGTTCCGGCTCACGTAAGACCGTTCGCGCTAGAATAAGACCGCTCGCACTATTTTACAAGGGCCGCTTTCAGGGCGCGGATGGCGTTTCCCCGGTGGCTGATGGCCTTTTTCTCTTCCAGCTCCATCTGGGCGAAGGTGCGGGTTTCGCCGTCGGGTACAAAGAGGGGGTCGTAACCGAAGCCCATGTCGCCTACGGGGGCGTGGTTGATAGTGCCGCGGCATTCCCCTTCAAAGATGCGAGGCTCGCTGATGCTGAACTTTCCGTTGACTTGCGAAACGGTCTGGTACGAAAGGGCGCAGAAGTAACGGGCCCTGCGGTCTTCGATATTTTCCAGCTTTTTCAGGAGAAGTTCGTTGTTGCTTATGTCGTTTCCATGGCCTCCGCTATAGCGGGCGCTGTAGATTCCCGGTTCCCCGTTCAGGGCAAAAACTTCCAATCCGGAATCGTCGGCTAGCACGGTGGCTTCAATCCCACGTTCCATAAGCCAGCGGGCGGTGGTGTTTGACTTGATGATGGCGTTTTCGGCAAAGGTCTTGCCGTCTTCTACGATGTCGCCGTCAAAGCCGATGTCTTTCAGGGTCTGGAATTCGTAGTGGTCGGTTCCCAGGATGTGGGCGAAGTCTCTAATTTTTCCGGCACTTCCGGTAGCGATGACGAATAGGTGTTTCATAGGATTTAGGGGATAGGATCTAGGGGCTAGGATTTAGGGGCTAGGGGTTTGAGGTCGCTTCGCTTTGAGGAACGTCATCCTCGCGAAGGCGAGGATCTGCTAGATTGCAGTAAGCGGATCCTCACCTGCGTGAGGATGATGACTCACACCTCACAACTCATAACTCATAACTCACAACTCATAACTCACAACTCACCACTCACAACTCATAACTCAGTACTTCTCCGGCTTCATCACGATGAGGATGGCGTCTATGACAACGCCAACTCCACAAAGACCCGCCGTGCAGAGCCAGAGAATGCCCGTCCAGATTTTGCCCTCGTAAAAGCGGTGGATTCCAAGATATCCTAGGAATATGCAGAGAAGCAGAGCAATCCACTTGTTGTGTTCACCTTCGGCGACCATAAAATCTCCTTGTTTCTGTTGAGAATATAGAAAATGCAGTAGGGAATTAGTTTTCAGTTGTCGGTTACGAGTTGTGAGCTTCGATAGATAAAAAAGAATTTTGAAATTTAGATATAGTAATTGAGCAACGGAAGCAATACGCTACTCACGACTCACCACTCACCACTCAATTTCTCACGCTCTCGGGTGAGTCTTCTTGAAGGCCTGCTTCAGCCGTTCCGCGTTCACGTGGGTGTAAATCTGTGTGGTGGAAATGCTGGAATGTCCGAGCATTTCCTTGACGCTCATAATTTCGGCTCCGTTTTCCAACAGGTGGGTGGCAAAGCTGTGCCGCAGCACGTGTGGGCTGGCCTTGCCTTCCCAGCCGATATCCCGAAGCAGACTTTGTATATCGTTTCGGAGAGTCCGGATGCTGTAGGGTTTACCGTCTTCGCTGACAAAGACGAATCCTGTGGCTGAAACCAGATGCCCTGCTTCGGTCAGCTTGGCCTTGAAAAGCCCTAGGCGCTCCACAAGGGAGTCCGTAATGGGCACAATCCGCTCCTTGTTGCCCTTGCCTAGCACACGAACCAGCCTTTCCTTTTCACGCAGACGGTCCCAAGTGAGGCTTTGGCATTCCGAAATACGGAGCCCAGAACCGTAGATGAGCTCCAGCAATACTCGGGCTCGGACCTGCGGAAGAGTCGGGTTTTCAATTTCGGGAAATTTTTCTTCGGCAAGATCCTTTTGTCCGAGGAACGCCACCAGGCGTTTTGGCCGTTTGGGCATGGGGATGTTCTCTGTCGGGTTGGTTTCCAAAATAGAGGACCGGACCAGATACTTGCCGAAACTTTTTAGAGCGGCCAGGTGTTCGCAGATGCTTGTGGGGGAAAGCTTTTGCCGCATTTTCAAATTCCACACGAAACTTTTGACCTGCATTTCCGAAAAAGACTCCAGGAGAGCTTCTTCACCTACAAGTGCTAGGAATTTGTCCAGGCTCTTGCGGTAGGTGTCAATTGTTCTAGGAGAAAACCGGCGTCGGGTTTCCAGGTAGGTCAAAAAATTGGATATGTGGTTTTGAAGATTCATTGAATTACATCTGAGTCGATAAAAAAATCTATTTTGTTTTGGAGAAAATGTCAATGACATTAAAATCTTTTGCTGCGTTCAGCCGACCACGTTTGTGGTGCGCCATCCTTTTGTTCGGGATGGGGGTTCAGGCGTTCGCCATGGATCGCGTGTCAGGAGCGAATGCGACCTTGGATACAGAGCCCGGAGCCCGTTCTGCGGCTTTGGGGTCGGCCACTATGGCGGTAGACGGGGATTACCTAGGTTTGGTTTCCAATCCGTACCAGCTATCCAATATCCGCTATGGGTGGGCTAGTTTTTCCCATACGGCTTATTTTGAAGATACCCAGTACGATTTTGCTTCGGCGGCATTACCTTTGGGCGAGGGTCAGGGCCTGGGGATTTCCTTTGCTCGATTCGGTGCTGACGACATCCCCTATATTCGTGAAGGAGAACCCATTCCCGAAGGGAGCGATTACAATACCTTGTCCTATGCGGACTGGATGTTTTCGGTCACTTTTGGTCGGCGCATTTTGCCTCGTCTGGATATTGGCGTTGGATTTCATGGGCTGTACCGAGAGATGGACCAGACCGGCTGGGGATTCCGGGGCGATGCGGGGTTACGCTATCGTCTAGTGGATAAGTTGTATGTATCGGGCCTCTTGAAGGGCTGGACCTCTTCTGCCACAACCTGGGAGTCGGGGGAGGTGGAATACTCTTCGCCGGAATTTTACCTGGCGGCAAACTATTCTCTTCCGATCACGTACCTTTACGGGACTTTGGGCCTGTACTGGCAGAGCGCGGGACTGTTCCATCACGAAGCCCGCAGCCTAGGTTTCGATACCGACGAGGATAGCGGTGGCCGTCTCTGGGACGACCCGGTGGATTGGCTTTCCGGCGGTCGCGGCGGTGTGGAATTCACCTTTGGTTTCGGACTGTCTCTCAGGGCCGGCCTCAGCAGTTTTACGACTTTTCAAAGTGTAACCGCAGGTGCGGGTCTTGTCATCGCTAAGTTTTTGCGAGTGGACTACGCCTTTGAATCTCACCCGGTGCTCTCTCCAGTCCATCGGGTGAGCGTCAGCATCAGCCCGTACCTGTTCTCCCATCCAGAAAAGCCAACCCCGGTAGAACATCGGGTCGTTCCGGCAAGGGAGACTGTGGAGCAGGATGTTTCTGTTGAGGCCGAAGAAAAGTCCAACCCGGCTCCGGAAACGGCAGCCCCTGAGGGAACCGTTCCCGACGAAAATCCGGTCCAACCTGAAGAAGGTGCCGACGAATCAAGGCAATCTTCAGATGAAGTCCTCTACAATGCACCTGCTGGTGGTGTCTATTGGGAAGAATAATTGGCGTTTTATCAGGAAAAAAGAGTAAAAACCTTTAATTTCGTTAATTTTTGGTTATATTTAGACCATGAATTCTTTGAAGAACTATCGCGAAGTCGGAATATTTGACCTTTTGTCTGCCCCCCTTAACCCGATTGGGGCTTTCGATGCGGAGCAATTCAAGAAAGATGTTCGCG
>DGRZ01000078.1:109810-135964 GCA_002391195.1 Fibrobacter sp. UBA4375
CTCGATTTCGTCTATAGTGACGCTTATAACGCTTTTATTCAATTCCAGCAAGAGCTGTCTTCCAAAGGCGGAATGCTGGCCTTGCTTTCCAACAGCAAAACCATTGCCGACGGTCTTATGAAGGCGGGCCTCGCCTCCAAGTTGAAGGTTTTTTCCTTTGAAGCGGAGATGATGTCTTTCTCCTTGCACAGCCAGTCTCCCGAACAGGAAAGTTCTGCCAGTGCTCCCGAGGAACCTGCTGTTGTCGCAGCGGTTGCTTCCCAGAACATCGGTGGCGGTGCGGCCCCTGCAAAGCGGACCGAAAGAAAGACAGGTCTCAACAGGCGCTTTACCAAGAGTTTCAACGCGATTATCAAGAAAAAGGACAACCTGGAAAATCAAGGGATTAAGGATCCATTCGAGGAACCTCCCACGACTCACAAGGTTGCACCTGTGATAGCAGTCGTCCTTTTGATTTTTGCCGCATTGGCGGTGTTCATCTTGATGTAATGAATGCCCGTCGAATTTTCGGAATACCGCTGTAAACGTAAGTACAAATCGGGATCCCACAAGTTTCCTTTGTTTCGGCTAATCCTTTTGGGACTTGCCTTTTTGTTGGCTTACCGTTTGGGATTTTTTTCCATGGTGGTGGATCTGCTGCCCTTGCCTGGTTCGGCAGAGATGAACGATAAACCTTCTTGGAAAGTCGCCTGCGAAAAATATTCAGGGAAAGCTTTTGAGCTGGATGGCAATCTTGGCCAGTGCTCTTGGATTGTTCGGGACTCTATGGCAGAATTGCCCAATAGTTTCTTGCGCTATGTGGCTTCGCTTCGCAAGGGGCCAGCATCATCTATCCATTGGGTTGCTCCAATAGGGGATTTTTCAAAGGCCCTTTTTGTCCTTCACGAGGATTCCGTATCCAGTGCTTACTTGCATATTCCAGCGGCGGATTCTTCAATGATATGGATTGACGCTTCTACGGGTTGTCGTTTTCCGGGGCTTTGCCCAAAACAGCCATTGGGATGGTCGTCGTTATCCATTTCGGATGACTTTGACTTTAGTGGTCAAGAGGCCTTGCTCGCCATGGACAAGTTGCGCGGCATAGGGGAGGCTCCCGTTAGGCCAATCCTTTCGGGAAAGGTTCTGGCGAGCGGCAAGGATTCCTTGGGCTATTATGTTGAACTAAATCATGGTTATAATGTAACGTCCAAGATGTCTGGACTTTTCCGCTACGATAAGGATTCTGTTTCCTTTGAACCTGGTTCCTGGGTGGACTTGCAAACGCTGGTTGGGCGTATTGCACCAAGGGACAGTTCCGCTATTTACTTGACGATTCGTCGCAATGGACATTTTGTCCGCTGGAACGATTTCTTTGCCGAAAGCCATCCGGTAGATTCTGCTAAAATTTCTAAATTCAAGGAACAGATTGGCTTGTAATTGGGCCAGGAGTCGTTGTGAATTTTATCAAGAAAATGCCGTTGTTCTTTGTCTTTGGGCTGCTGCTGATTGTTGCCTGTACCCAGGATGATGACGGCCCCATTGATATTTACAATGCTTCGGATGTGTTTGGCGGTGAAGGATTTTTCTTGAGTGCGGAATTGGATTCAGGAAGCCTGATTCACTTGGCGGATGACACCCTGTACATCCATTTGGACAGTATCTGGTCTTTTTCCAATTGTGCCTTGAAATCCATAACGATTGATACGGCGTGGCGAGATACCGCCTTAGAATTGGAACCCATCATTCAGTACCAGACCAAGAAAGAAGACTGCGCGTCTCCCATGTTTCGTCCGGACACTGTTCTAAAAGTGCTTTTCGATAGGAATTCGTTGAAGGGAATATCCCAAATAGAGATTTATAACGATGTTGATTCCCTGCTAGATACGATTCTTGTTCGCCATGGCTCTTTTAGCCTGGATACTTTTAAAGTTTATATAGATTCCCTTTTTGATTCCATAAAGACATTGCCCTTGCGGACAAAGGGGTCGCCTTCATTTCTGAAGGTCTTGGACTCCTTGACTCCAAGGGTCTATTATTGGCGTCCTATGAAATCGGTTTGCAAGTTTACCATGGATAAATGCGACAAGATGGTCCCCGATACGCTTTTTCCCAAAAGCTGGAGTTTGAGCGATACGGCCTTAGTTCCGTTGCGTCAGAAATGTGCCGATTCCACCTTGTTTTATTGTAAATCGGCTGGGTGGGAAAATGATTCCAATGCTTTGGGAGATGTGCAAGAGCGCTTGGATACCCTGTGGCATACCCACTTGTACTATGTGGAAAAGATTCCCGAGTGTGGTGCTGTCAATGTGGTTCCCAATAGGTTTTCCATCTCGGCTTATGGAACAAAGCGTGAAATGATTGCGGTACGTGAACTGTACACTCCCGATGCTTCAGAATCATTCTGCGGTCCTTCTACGCAAAAGGACATGTTCTGGTTTGACTTGAATTACAACCGTATGGTTCCTGACACCATCAGCATGGACTCCCTGCGCGGGGTTTGGGAAAAGGCAACGGTGGCGACAAGTGTGAATCCGAATAAGCGGAAGTAGTTGTGGGTTGTGAGTTGTGAGTAGTGAGTAATGAGTTGTGAGAAACGTATATTTTTTTTAGAGCATCTTGTTTCCGCTATAACTGAAAACTCACTACTGATAACTGAGAACTAACTATGGAATACTCTTTTGCTTCTGAAATCGCCGAGTCCGACTATCCTTTGATTTTGGAAAGTCGTATTTTCAAGGACTGGCTTGCAGCGACTAGTGCAAAATTCAATATTACCAAGATTCATTTTACCTCGGTGGATTTCTTGCGCAATGGCCGCCAACCGCTCTTTATAAAGTTGAACGCCACGGCCTCGCTTCCTGACGGTCGCCCGGTTCACGGTATTGTCCTTGTTCGCGGAAATGCTGTCGGAATTTTGGTGGTGCTTCGTTGCGAAGGAAAAAAATACCTGTTGCTGGTAAAGCAACCCAGGTTTGCCATCAGCGAGCAAGCTTCGTTAGAAATTCCGGCAGGAATTCTGGATTGGACGGGGGACTACCGCAAGGTGGCCCTTTCGGAGCTGGAAGAAGAGGCTCAGATCAAGGCCGATGATTCTGAACTCATTGACTTGATGGATTTTTGGTACCACGGTAAGAGCGAAGGCTTTGCCGCCAGTTGTGGGCTTCTAGATGAACGCATTCGTTTGTATGCCATTGAGCGGGATGTGACTCCAGAACAACTTGCCGCCATGGACGGCAAGGACCAGCAGTACACCGAAGAAATAGAGTGGATTAAGACCGTGGTGCTTCCGTACGAAGAGGCCGCCCGTCAGTTTATTGACGGAAAGAACTTAATAGCGCTGTTCCTTTACGAACGATGGAAACAGGCTACCAGTTCCCAAGGTTGTTGATAGTAAGTCCAGCAAAAAATACCAGCAGGTAGCCGTACCACAGGTAGGTCATGACATAGTTGAGCCCGCGCTTATAGGCCTTGGGCTCGTTCTTGTTTTTTTCGCGAATGCGTACAATATTCTTACGCAGGTAAAAAACAGATATGGCGATGCCGATTAAGCTGGCGAGAATCAATAGAACGTAAACCATGGCGGGGAATATAGCTATTTGGTGCTTGGTATTTAGTGGTTGGGTGACGTGTTTTTACTAAATTTTCCTTGCTAAACTTAAAAGGAACCGTTATGGATAATATTACCCAGATTTGGAAGAAAATTCAGTCCCCCGAGTTTAATCCTGCCACAGACATGGGTCTGGTCGAACAGGTGAAACAGGTCGCTCTGACCTCCCAGGAGCCCGCCAAGGTGAGCTTTGGTACGTCCGGCTGGCGCGGCGAAATCGGTTCTGAATTCACCCTCCGCAATCTGCAGGTGGTGGGTGCCGCAATCGTCCGCCTCTATAAGGAAGCTACACCTGAACTTTTTGAAGCTCTCGGCGTGAAGGATTTTGCCGAACTTCAGAAACGTGGCGTGGTCGTGGGCCACGACAACCGCTTGCTCGGTCACGAATTCTGCGAAGCCGTGGCTGACCAGTTCGCGAAGGCCGGCGTGAAGGTCTACTACGGTGGCGAAATGCCCACACCGGAATTCAGCGCCTGCATCGAGATGCTCGGTGCCGCCTGCTCCATCAACATGACCCCGAGCCACAACCCGAGCCACTACAACGGAATCAAGTTCAATCCGGCTGACGGCGGTCCTGCCGGTCCGGAAATCACGAACGTCATTACCAAGCTCAGCAACGAAATGATGGCCACCTGGAAGTTTGAACCGGTGGGCAAGGTTGACTGGGAAATCATCGACTCCCTCAAGATTTACAAGGAATTCCTCGTGAAGCAGGGAACCATCAAGTTCGACCGCATCAAGGAATTCATCAAGAAGGGCCGCCTCACTCTCGTGTGTGACCACGTGCACGGCTCTACCCGTCGTCGTCCGGCCGCCCTCCTTGACAATCCGGAATGCCTGATTACGCTCCGCAACGAAGACGACTCCCTGTTCGGCGGCATTGCCCCCGAACCGTCCAGCAAGAACCTCGAGAAGGTCCGCAAGGTGCTGGACGAAAGCAAGAGCTGGTTCCGCCTGGGCGCCATTTTTGACCCGGATGGTGACCGTATCCGCTTCTACGACGGCACGCGCGAAATCGACATGAACCAGTTCGGCGCTATCGCGTTCCACTACATGGCTACCTGGCGCAAGGAACAGGGCTGTGTTGCTAAGTCCGTTGCTACTTCTAACTTTGTGAACATCATCGCCGAAAAGCTCGGCGTGCCTGTGATGGAAACTCCGGTGGGCTTCAAGAACTTCCGCCCGTGGCTCAGCCGCAATGCGAAGCAGAAGGCTCTCGTGGCTTTCGAAGAATCCGACGGTATTTCGGGCCTCAACAACACGCTCGAAAAGGATGCCCAGTTCGGTCTCCTCATCGCCCTTGAAATTATGGCTACCACGGGCAAGAACCTGGGTGAATACTTGGACGCCCTGTACGAAGAATATGGCCGCTTCTACCCGACCCGCTCGGGCTTCGAAGTGGACAAGTCCCTCGTTGGCGAACCCTTGAAGGCCAAGGTGAACGCTATTGCCGATATCGCAAAGCCGGGTGCAAAGGTCATGGTCGGTAACAACGAAAAGACTGTGAAACAGCTCCTCACCCTCGATGGCGTGAAGGTCATCTTCGACGATGACTCCTGGATGCTGGTGCGTCCGTCCGGTACTGAGCCGAAGGTGCGCATTTATACGGAATGTCGCAACCCGGATGAAAAGGACCCGATGTTCGAGGCTGCGAAGGCTCTATTCTTCAAGAATTAAGGAATGTTTGAGTTTAAACAAAAAAGGATAGGATGATGAAAAAAATACTATGCATGCTTTTTATGGCTGTTGCTGTGCTGAGCTTTGCACAGGGAAACACCAAGCCGGAGTTCCAAGCTTTTGCTAGTTCGCTATTAAAATTGAAACCTGCCGAGGGTGGATGGCAGAAGTTCTCTCTCAAGGTTGAAGTGGCTCCTTGGGCATTCCAGGCGATTGGTGAGGTCCATATTGTGGCTGGTGATGCAGAACTGTTGAACTCGGCCCTTTATGATGGAACGCTTTATTCCGTGGTTGCCTATATTCCGGCCCCTGCCGCCGGAACAGACGGCAAGGAATATCAGGTGGGCGTTTTTGACATGATGCTGTTCCTGGAAGACGAACCCACTCAGGTGCGAAACGTGAAGTTCCGTCTTCTGCCCCCGGCCAATGACGAATGGGCCATGGGTATTTTCAAGGATGCTATAGCCTCCGGTACGGCCCTGGGTTCCGTTTGGGGTGGCGCTTACGAAGACGAAATCACCAAGGCTTCTGCCGTTCCGATGGACAAAAAACAGCTTCAGGCCAACTTGAAGAAGAAAGAACGTCCTGAGCCGTCACCTGCAGCTGAACCGGCTCCTGTTGCAAAGAAGAAAAAGAAACGCTCCTATAACGAAGACGAAGAAGATGAGGATGGTTCTAACCTGACGGTCAAGGAAAAGCGCCGCCGTGCTATGCTGCAGAAAAAACGCGAAGCCGCAGCAGAAGAGGCGGAAGAAGAGGAAGAACCCGTTGTGAAGAAGAAAAAGAAGAAACGCTCCTATGACGAAGACGAGGAAGAAGCTCCTGTCGTGAAGAAGAAAAAGAAGAAGCGTTCTTACGACGAAGACGAGGAAGAGGCTCCTGTCGTGAAGAAGAAAAAGAAGAAAAAATCTTACGACGAAGATGAAGAGGAACCTGTCGTAAAGAAGAAGAAAAAGAAGAAAAAGAAAAAAGTCGTCTACGAAGATGACGAGGAAGAGGAATAGTATTCCTGAAGAGTTTAACAAAACATCAACTTTAAACCCCGATAGAGGTATTTATGTCTGGTCACTCCAAATGGGCCACCACCAAACGCAAGAAAGCTAAGACTGACGTCGCCCGCGCCAAGGCGTGGAACAAGCTGATTAAGGAAATCTCCATTGCCGCCAAGCTCGGCGGTGGAAACCCCGACGCAAACCCCCGTCTGCGTGCAGCTATCCTTAAGTCCAAGAGCCAGAGCTTGCCCACCAAGAACATTGAAAGCGCCATCGCCAAGGGTACGGGAGCCAACTCCGGTACCGAAATGACGGAGCCGCTGTACGAAGGACGCGGCCCGGCCGGTGTTGCCATCATGGTGCAGTGCCTGACCGACAACAAGGTCCGTACCGTTGCCGAAGTCCGCAACATCTTCAACAAGAACGGCGGTTCCATGGGCGAATCCGGTTCCGTTTCTTGGGCCTTCACCTACAAGGGCGTGATTATCGTCGATGCCGAAAAGTACCCCGAAGAAAAGGTGATGGACCTGGTGTTGGAAGCCGGTGCCGAAGACATGTCCACCGAAGACGGCGTGCACGAAATCTCCACCAGCCCCGAAGCCTTTGACGCCGTTTCCAAGGCTCTTGAAGCTGCAGGAATCGAAATGATGAGTGCCGAACTCAGCTACGTTGCCAACGACCCTGTAAAACTCGGTCATGACGACGCCCAGAAGCTTTTGAAGCTCATCGACAAGTTCGAAGACCACGACGACGTGCAGGATGTTTATCACAACGCCGAAATCGACGAAGCGGACATGGACGCTGAATAAATTCGGAATTAGGATTTTGGAATTCGGAATGGATTCTGAATTCTGGAAGATTAGATCTGAAATTTTCAAAGAACCGTTGCTTTTGCAGCGGTTTTTTCTGAAAAATAATTCCGAATTCTGAATTCCGAACTCTGAACTGACTATCGCCCGAGCGTTTCGCGGTAGCTGTGGACTGCGGCCTTGTAGGTGCTGACGGCCTTGGAAATGCGCTCGGCGATGTCCTTTTGGCCCTTGTCGGTTATCATGTAGGCTTCGTCTTCGGGGTTGCTGATGAACCCGATTTCAAAGAGGACCGCTGGCATCAGCGCACCCACCAGCACCATGAAACCGGCGCCGCCCACGCCGCCTGCCTGCCTGCGGATTTTTCCGCCATCCATGGCCTTGAGCATCTCTTCGGTGAACATGTAGCTATTCTGCTTATACTTTTCTAGGCGGGCTTCCAGCTTGAACCATTCGATGGGGGACAGTTCTTCTTTGGCGTTCTTTTCGCCGTAGAGCGTGGCCACCTTGTTTTCGCGACGGGCGATGGCCTTGTCTTCTTCGCTTTCGGGGGCGCGCAGCACGTAAACGTGGTAACCCTTGACTTGCTTTTTGCGTTCGGCGGTAGCGTCGATGGCGTTGCAGTGCAGGCTGATGAACAGGTCTCCATCCCACTGGTTTGCAAGATTTGCCCGCTGACCCAGCTCAATGAACACGTCCTTGTCGCGGGTCATCTTGACGTTGAAACCTTCTTTTTCCAGTTCTTTTTTCAGGAGCTTTCCGATGGCGAGCACGATGTCCTTTTCGTTGGACTTTTTACCCTGGGCGCCGGTGTCCTTTCCGCCATGACCGGGATCGATGACGATGGTCTTGACTTCGCGGGTGCCGGCGGTTTCGTTTTTCGGGGGAGCGACAGGCGTGGCGGCGGGAATTGTGCTTGCCGGTGTGGTCACCGCTGCGGGAGCTGCCGCGCTTGGAGCGGGAGTGGCGCTCGAACTAGACATAAGCGTTGCGCTGGAGCTGGACTGCGTCACGGAGCTAGAAACTGGTGCGGCGCTTGAACTGCTGGGCTTTGCGTTTGGGAAAAGCTTGTAGGCGTCGTCTCTTGAAATCCAGAGGTGGCCGTTTTCAAGCTTGGGACTTGCCGCAAGCTCCATCACGTTGCTGTTGTGGGAAACGAAGGGAATCCCGACGGCGAACTTGGCCGTATCCTTGGCGGTAACCAAGATGAAGGTCTTTTGGATGGGGAACCAGTGGAAAGATGCCCCGGCGTCCTTGGAAAGAATCTCTGCATCCAGAAAATTTACCGATGCTGCATTGGAAGCCCCCCATGCGAAGGTGGCGCAGACAAGGCATGCGAATATGGCGGCGACCAGTCTTTTCATCGCAGGTGCACCTTTGCCGCCCGGGCCATTTCCAGCTTGGCGTCGCGGTTGATAATATCTTGCCGCTTGTCCCGCTGGTCCTTGCCGCGGCAGATTCCCATTTCCAGCTTGGCGCGGCGGTTCTTGAAATAGAGCTTCAGGGGGATCAGCGTGCAGCCCTTCTGCTCCTTGGCCTTGCGCATCTTGGCGATTTCATGGACATGGGCCAAAAGCTTGCGGCGCCTTGCCGGGAAATGGTTGAAACGGTTTGCAAAAACGTACTCATCGATATGGGCACCTACCAACCAGAGCTCGTTCTTTTTCTCGTCGATGTCGATCCAGGCTTCGCCCAGGGTGCACTTGCCGTCGCGAATGGACTTGACCTCTGAACCGATAAGCATGATACCCACTTCGAAGGTCTCGTCCACGAAGTAGAGGTGCTGCGCCTTGCGATTCACGATAACAGGTGTACTCTGTTCCTTTTTAGCCATAGGTTAGGCCTTCTTTTTCCAGCCGCCCTTTTGGCTGTCGCTGCCGGAACTGCTCTTGCTTTCCCAGCCCACTTTTTTCTTTTGCACGTGAGGCACGGCGTCGTCCAGGGCCTGCTGCAGTTCCTTGCAGCCGTCGCCTGTAATGGCAGAGGTCACGATGACCTTTTCCCTGTGCTTCTTGAATTCCTTGATGGATTCTTCAATTCCAAGGTCGCTCTTGTTCAGGGCGATTACATAGGACTTTTGGGCAAGCTTCGGGTGGAACGCCTTCAGTTCGCTCTTGAGCACGGTAAACTGCTCGTAGGCGTTTTCGGCAAAGCCGTCGATGACGAACAGCAGGGTATGGGTGCGTTCGATGTGCTTCAGGAACTGGTGGCCCAGGCCCTTGCCTTCGCTGGCTCCTTCCAGAAGCCCCGGGATGTCGGCCACCACAAAGCTGTGACCGTTCATCTGCACAATGCCGAGTACCGGCTCCAGCGTGGTAAACGGATAGTCTCCGACTTTTGGGCGGCCGCTAGAAATCTTGTTCACCAGGCTGGACTTGCCCGCGTTTGGGAACCCTACCAGGCCCACGTCGGCCATGAGTTTCAGTTCCAAGAAAAGTTCCCGCTTTTCGCCCTTTTCGCCGGGGGTGCACTTGCGGGGTGCCTGCACCTTCGGGGTGGCGAAATGCTGGTTGCCCATGCCGCCCTTGCCGCCACGGGCCGCAATCCATTTCTGGCCTGCTTCGGTGAGGTCTGCCAGGATTCGCCCTTCGGCGTCCTTGACGATGGTTCCGCGAGGAACATCCACAATCAGGTCTTCGGCCGAAGCCCCGGTGCAGCGCTTGGCGCCACCGGGCTGGCCGTTTTTCGCCTTGTACAGGCGGGCGTTCCCCATGTCCAGGAGGGTAGAATACTGTTCGTTGACTCTGAGAATTACGTGACCGCCGCGCCCGCCGTCGCCGCCGTCGGGGCCTCCCAGGGGCACGAACTTTTCACGGTGGAAGCTTACGATGCCGTCACCGCCCTTGCCGGAGCGTACTTCTATGGATTTTTCGTCTAGGAACATACAACAAATGTAGAAAAATTGTTATCGGGGAAACCCATTTCTACTTGTTGCAGGTCCCGTACTTGCTGATGGAATGAATCTTTGACGAAATGTTCGAGCCTGGTTTCTCGAAACTGACTTCCACGCGGCTGATGTTTTTCACGACGCTGTCGCGTTCGACGCGGAGCCCGAAGCCTTCCTGGACAAAGTCGCTCCACTTGATGTTTGCGGTCACGAGCTGCTCCGTTGCGGGCAGTTGCGCCTTGTAGTAGTCGTATTCCGTCAGCTTGTTGTCGTCGGGGAAGCGGATGTTTATAAAGAAACTTTCGTTCGCGGTGTAGGTGATGCATACGCCGCCCCATTCGGTCAGGTCGTTGCCCCGCTGTTCATCGCCGGAAATTTCGAAAAAGATTCTTGCGTAGGGGTGGCTGTCGCCGAGGCGCGCGATGGTGTAGATGTAGCCGTACTTGTCGCGGGATGCCGATTCGTAGCCGTAACCCTTGTCGCCCGCGGGCCAGCTGAATGTCGATGCGGAATCAGTATAGAAATGCAAGAAACCGTAGGTGTCGCTGCCGTCGTCGATTTGCGTGTTCACGCGGCTACAGGTGCGGCCAAGATCCGGGTCCATTACGTTCATGCAGTTCTTGGCGCAGTACATGGAACCGGTGCAGTCCAGTTCGGCGATTGTGTCCAGTTCTACGACCGGGAAGATTACGGTGTCGCCATCGAATTTCTGCTCCAGAATCCAGTGGCCGTCTAGGCAGCGGAATATGGAGCGGTAGTAGGCGGAGTTTTCGCTGGTGTCGGGGAGCAGCGCGCCGGCGCGTTTTTCGGTGCAGCGGCCAAGCCCGTAAACATCGTTCCAGAACGATTCCATGACGGGCTCGAATGCGGGAATGGTGTCCGCGAAATCCCACGCCTCGATATTTTTGCGTATTTTTGGGAAGTTCGCTTCGAAGGCATGGTCGGCAAGGGTCGCCTTCAACTTTTCGCTACTCCAGAATCCGTCTTCTTCCAGATCGTTTGCAAAGTCTGCCAGCTGTTCGCTGAATTCCGCCTCGGTGTAGTTCAGTTGCATCAAGACGGAGATGGCGAGCAGGGCAGCGTCCCCTTCACTGTCGCCGAAGATGTTCAGGTCTTCGAATCCTCTTGAAATGTCCGTAATCCCGAATGCGGCGAAAATTTCCCGCTCCGCTTGCGATTTTGCCTCACCGATTTTCATGGACTTATTGCGCACCAGCCATTGCGTACGCTCGTAGGCGAGGTGCGTGAGCAGGTTGATGTTCGCGGTTTCGCGGTCTTCCAAATCGGTCAGCGCGTTCAGTTTTATCTGGCTTGCCGAACGTTTGCCGGTGACTTCGTTCCAGTAGTATCCTTCTGCTTCGAGCAGCGCATAGGGGGCGTCCTGGTTGATGTTGGAAATATTGAATTCGCCCTTGTTGTTTGCGACTTTTCCCGTAAACGTGTTGCCTGTTTGCACCAGGTTGTCCCCATCGACTTCGTACAAGGTTACGGTTGAGCCGCTCACGAACGGTCCCTTCTGCGAAACGCCCGCCACGGTCTTGTCGGCGATGGCGTTTTCGGCTTCGGTGGAACCTCCCGTTGTCTTTTTGTCATCACCGCATCCAGCAAGGTAGAACACAGCCGTGAACAGGATTAGGGAGAATGTTTTAAACTGTTTCATTTTTCTTTTCCTTGCTGAGCTTCTTGGTGAGCGGGAACAACTGAAGGTTCAGTTCGTAAACGCGCTCCGTCTCGTCTTCGTTCGTGGCGAGCGCGATTATCTTTCGCCTAAAGTAAGCAAGCTCCTTCAAAATTTTTTGATAAGTCTTTTCGGTAATTCCTAGCGTGATGGTAGAGAAATTCCGTTCTGCAACGGGAACTTTGTCCAGCGTATTCAGCGCGAGTTCGCCCATTTGCCTGTGAAAACTGCGGACGGACGGGGCGACAATGGAAATTCTTCCCGTAGAAAGGGATTTGGATGTTTGCCTGTATCTGTTTCCACGTTTTTTTAGGAATCCGTTCTTGATTAAAAAACTAAGAGAATCGCGTGCGCTTTCGGCAGTAATTTTCGGGAAGGAGGCCAATGCGATTTTTTCAGGACTTGGATTCTTGATAGCCGGGGCAAGTTCTCGTATGACTGCATTTACCCAATTGGCGAAATAGTCGTAAAGCCCCGCCCCAAGGACATTTACCCTGTGGACCTTGGCGATTTCCATCATGTCGGCAAAAACCAGGTTACGCATATCGTCGCGTTTTGCCTGATTGAATCTTACCAAAAGTAGAAAGAAATCTTGCTCGTAACTTGTCAGGTCCATGGCCTCGGAAACGCGCATGGCCGTGTCTTCGGCAAGGCCACTCTTGCCGTCGCAAACCAGTTTCAGGAATGTGGGAGATTTAATCCTTGCTTTTTTCGCGAAGGCCCGCCATGAAAGGTTCTGTGTTTCTTTCTTTTCAAGATAGAAATCCAGAATGTACTTTCTAAAATCGTCGTATTCAAGAATGGAGCGCATGTTGCAAATATAGAAATAGCTGAAGCAATATAGTAAAAGAGAATGTAATTTCGATTGTATCATTGCTTTGTATCATAAATTTGAAGAAAACAGAAAAAAACACGGGATTTTGAAATGTTTAAAAATCGTCAATTTTTATGATACGGAAAAAATTAAAATCGTTTTTTTTTGGAGCAAAATCGCCATTTTGACTAAAAAATTCTAGCTAAAATCGTATCATAACGCATAAACAACAAAGACAGGTTGAAAAAATATACTATTGAAATATGAATCACAAACAAAGTAATTTTAGAGAAAGAGGGTGTATTTTGCTAAGCTTTGCGATGAAGATAAATTGGGTTTGGATAAAAATGCCTATTGGAAAACAGAGTATTAAGTTGATTTGTGCTGATTACCACAAGAACTGTCAAAATTTTTGGCGACAGACGCTTGCTTATTACGCGGGATTGAAGTCTCTCGATGCGGTCCTTGATGAAGCGGGAAGGTTTCACTGCGATTCAATGCTCTGCGATCCTCACCAGCGACGTATTTACAAAGTGTGCAAGTCACAGTTTCTAAACGACCTGAAGAAATGCTATGCATCGATTTCAAAATGCACGGATTTCCAATCTCTCTATGATTGCGTCTGGAAAAATTGTAAAAAGAAGGGTGTCGGGGAACTTGCCATTTACGATACCGCAATGAGAATTGGTGCATTTCTCGAAATTCATAAAAAAGCTCTAGGTCAGTTTAAGCCTCGGCAAGTGTTCTTGCACAACGGGGCTTTGGACGGTGCGAAGGCACTTCTCAAACGGGGGGCCTTGCCGCATAGGCTAACGCTGCAAGCCTTTGCAAAATGGTTCAACAGCTTCGCCGAATGGGAAGTCGAGGAAATCCTCTGCATTTACAAGAAGAATTTTTAAACCAAGGAAAAATAAAGGAGTCCCTTTATGAAACATTTGAAATGGAATCTTGTCCTTTTGACAGTTACGATGCTTTTTATCTTCTCGGGCTGTCGTGACAAACACTATGAGTATTACGATAGTGGCAAGCCAAGGGAAATTATAGAGGTCGACAAGAATACGGGAAAGCCGGATGGTTCCTACAAAGAATTCTACGAAAATGGGAATCTCAAAGTGGAAGGAAATTTTAAAGAAGGAAAACAGCATGGCTCTTATAAGAAATATTATTCTAATGGCGAAATTCATATAAAGGGATTTTATAAGGATGGGGAACTTGATGGCGTACGTAAAACCTATTATAAGAACGGAGAATTGGAAAAGAAAGAAAAATACAAGGCTGGAAAATTGCATGGATCGTTCAAAAGCTATTATGAGAACGGCGAATTAAATGTCAAAACCTCGTATACAAATGATACTTTAGATGGTGATTACGAAAAATATGATGACAAAGGACAGCTGCGAATAGACGCATCGTTAAAAAAGGGCTTGCTGACGGGTTCTTACAAAGAATACTATTCAAATGGTAAATCTAAAATAGAGACGGAATTCAAAGATGGTCAAATGGTTGATGGGCAATATAGGTCTTATTATGATAACGGAAAGAAAAAGGTCTTTTCTACAATCAAAAACGAAGCTTTGAATGGACCATTCGAGGCGTATTCGAAAAATGGGACATTGATGGCAAAGGGCGAATTTGAAAACGGTCAGTTCGTGCATAAGGAATTCTTCACGGATTCTAGAGACGGCCAAAAATATCCGATTACCACAATTGGAAATCAAACTTGGATGGCTTCCAATTTGAATTACAAAATGCAACATAGTGGATGCTTGTCTCAAGAAAACAATGGTGTATGCGAGAATAATCTTCGCACTTATACTAGGAGCGACGCTGTTAAAGCCTGCCCTGATGGTTGGCGTTTACCGAGCGAAGATGATTTTATAAAATTGCTTAAGTTTGTGCAGGATGGAAATAATTTAGATGTCGCATACACGTTTGAACATCCGGTTTCGGATGAAGGAATCTGCATCCCTGGTCTAAAATTGAAAAACCTGAATGGTGTCTATATGGGGGAGAAGTCGCTGTTGCGAAAATGGGCAAACGGCATTGGAGCAGGATCGGGGCAGTGTCACATCGGCAAACTTGCTCCATATCTGCTTATATCGGGAGAATATGTGAGCGGCTATGATATATATGGTTTCTCGGCCTATTCAAAGACTAAACTAAGCGGAATGCGCTCGTACGAAGAGTATGGTTTCGACAAAGAAGTTTATATAAACTATTGGACTTCTTCAAAATCAGTATATGATCACAAGCAAAATAAATTCGTTGAGACTTCTGGTCATGGAGAAAACCGATATCTGCAAATAGAGGGATTTGATAAAGGAAATATTGGCGGTTGGATGGGAATAACTCATTGTGTCTACCATAGCTTTAGTGGAAGCAATAATAATAATGGTGATAATTATGGAAATATGTTTGTCCGTTGCGTCAAGGGTAGTGACGGTAATGGGGTAGAAAACTCTAATGTTTCCGATAATGCCCCAGAGGCAAACGTCCCCGCTGCTGCGGAAGAGGCTAACTCGGTAAAACAGGACAATCCTACGGATAATTCCTTGACGGATTCCCGCGATGGCAAGAAATACAAGACTGTGAATGTCGGCAATAAAGTCTGGATGGCGGAAAATCTCAACATCAAGACTGGTGACAGCTGGTGCTATGACAATTCCGAGCAGAACTGCAATGAATATGGTCGTCTATATACTTGGAACGCTGCCCAAAAGGCGTGTCCAGATGGCTGGAGAATGGCATCCGATAGGGAGTGGGATGCTGTGGCGAGCAATAGTGCTTCTTTCGGCATAAAAACTGCAGGATTCCGCAATGCCAAGGGCAAGTTTGAACTACTTGGCAAGCGTGCAGACTTTTGGACAGCCGATGATGCAGGTGACAAGGGCAAATATCATTATTACAGTGCCAGTGCGGGCTCGATAGATAAGAATACTTATAGCAAGAAGGGCGCCATGTCCGTCCGTTGTATTCAGGCTTCCGCCTGCGATGATATTGATTGGGACCTGTTCCAAGGGGATAGCCCTTCGGCAGAGGCCTATCGCACAGGGCTTGAGGAAAAAGGTTGTGTTTCAAGTAAGTAAAGAGATTCAAATATGATAAACAAAATGATTCTGTTTGTGTTGATGACCGCGTTGGTTGCCCTTGCTGCTCCGCAAATGGGGGCCATGACGGATTCGCGCGACGGGAAAACTTACAAGACTGTCAAGATTGGCAATCAAGTCTGGATGGCGGAAAATCTGGATTTTGAAACGAAGCATAGCTACTGCTATGATGCCGAAGGTGAGAGATATAAAAAACAGCCGAGTTGCAACGACAAGAAATTTGTCAGCGGTCGGCTCTATACTTATGATGCGGCAAAGGGCGCTTGCCCAAGTGGCTGGCATTTGCCGACCATTGCAGAGTTTGAAACTTTGATTCAGACTGCTGGAGGAAAAGAAAAGGCCGGCAAAAGGCTTAAATCTACAACGGAATGGTATAGCTATGATTATTGGGACGATGATGAAGAGGAAAACGTAACAAAGGACGGAAACGGCTCCGATGATTACGGTTTTTCGGCAAAGCCTGTAGGCTATAGCCATGACGGAATGTATTACGGACATTTAAACGAGGAAACCTATTTTTGGTGTGTTGGGGAAATGGAAGATGATTGCTTTAATTTGAGCCGTGAAGAAGCGGCCTATTTATTACAACGCTGCCGTGATTACCAAAATTCCATCCGCTGCATCAAGGACTGATTTTTTTCCGCCCTATTGACTTTTTTAACTTAATAAGTTAAATTTAAGTTAAAAAGGGTGGATTGGTATGAGTATCGGCGGAATCACCTACAAGACAATCAACGGTAAGCGTTATGCTTACTACCAGTGGACAGAAAACGGTAAGCAGCGTAGTCGTCGTGTGAAAGACGAGGAATTTGCGGAACTTGCCGCAAAAATTGCGGCGGAGCGTGCGCAAAAAGAATCGCTGCGTGGCGTTTTGCAGGGCGTGGTGGCTGAACCCGTTGCGGCCTATTCTGCTACTCCGAATTTCAAGACCGACGTGAAAATCGGTGCGCAGTTGCCCCGTTTTTTCGCCTCTGTAATGAAGTGGAAAAAACGCGAGTGTTTTGCCGCTCTGCATGACTATATCTATAGCGAAAACAATGACCGCGTTCTGATTCTGTATGGGCTTCGCCGTACGGGCAAGACGACGCTTGTCCGCCAGCTTATGGGCGAGATGCCTGCCGAGATGCTTGCGAAAACGGCGTTTGTCCAGCTGAGCTCCCGTCATTCCCTTGCCGATGTCAATCACGATCTCAAGTTGCTGGAATCGCTCGGCTACCGCTACGTGTTTATTGACGAAGTGACCATGCTCAGCGATTTTATTGAGGGCGCTGCGCTGTTCTCCGATGTGTTTGCGGCAGGTGGCATGAAGGTAGTCCTTTCGGGGACGGATTCCTTGGGGTTTGTCTTTTCTGAAGACGAACAGCTTTATGACCGTTGCATTTTGCTGCACACGACCTTTATCCCATATCGTGAATTTGAGAATGTCCTTGGTGTAGCGGGGATTGACAAGTTCATTGAGTTCGGCGGTACCATGAGCATGGGTGGCACGAACTACAATATGGACAAGTTTACTTTTGCGACGAAAGAGAGCGCGGACGATTACGTGGATTCCGCCATTGCCCGCAATATTCAGCATTCTTTGAGGTGCTATCAGCATGAGGGGCATTTCCGCTCGTTGCAAGAACACTATGATGCGGGGGAGCTGACGAATTCGATTAATCGCATCGTGGAGGACGTGAACCATCGCTTTACGATAGAGGTGTTGACGAGAACGTTTAAGTCAGGCGACTTGAGCCGTTCCGCACAGAATCTGCGTCGCGACAGGTTCAGACCCACGGATGTCTTGGATAGGGTTGATATAGGTGCGGTAACGAAGAGGCTTAAGCATCTCTTGCAGATACGTGATAAGGCGGAACGTTCTGTCGGAATAGGCGAGGCTCACCGTGCGGAGATTAAGGAATATTTGGACTTGTTGGACCTTACGTGCGACATCGATGTGGTAAACATGTCGAACTTGAATGCGCGTGTTTCGCGTACAGTTCTTTCGCAGCCGGGGCTTCGTTACGCTCAGGCGTCAGCGCTTATCCAGAGCTTGTTGCTCGACGAGACGTTCAGGAATGTTCCGATAGCCGAGCGCATGTCCATCGAAAAACGAATTCTCGATGAAATTCGTGGTCGCATGATGGAAGAAATTGTCCTGCTCGAGACCAAGATGGCTAGGCCCGAAAAGCAAGTTTTTCAGTTGCAGTTTGCTGTTGGCGAATTTGATATGGTGGTGTTTGACCCGAAAAACGCCTGCTGCGAAATCTACGAAATCAAGCACAGCGACCAAGTGACCAAGGAACAATGCCGTCACTTGCTGGACGCAAAAAAATGCGCCGATACGGAATTCCGCTATGGGAAAATTTTGAGCAAAAACATAATATACCGAGGCTCCGCGGGAGCGCTCGATAATATTAACTATCTGAATGTGGAAGAATATCTAAAGGGTTTGGCCTAAACCAGGCTAATCCCTTCGTCAAGCCCGAGGGCGATATTCATGTTCTGGATGGCGGCGCCGCTGGCGCCCTTGCCCAGGTTGTCGATAATCGTCGTCACCTGCATTATGTTCTCGTTGCCGAACACCTGGATACGGGCGTTGTTGGTGTCGTTACAAACGGTGGCGTCAAGGCGACCGTTGAACAGCACGGGGGCGGCTTCGTAGGGCATCACCTTCACGAAACGGCTGCCTTCGTAATGCTTCGCCAAAATTTCGGTAAGACCTTCAGGCCCCACCTTCTTAGTCAGTTCGTTCGCGAAGATGGCGACGGTCACGGCCATACCCTTATAGTATGGCCCAAGCACCGGATTGAAGAACGGCGTGTTTTCAAGTTCGCAGTATTTTTTCATCTCGGGGAGGTGCTTGTGTGCGAGCGCAAGCGCGTACGGGGCCGGAGCCATGATGGCCTTCGATTCGCCGGCAGCGTGTGCAAGTGCCGCTGCATCCTCGTATTCGGCGATGAGCTTCTTGCCGCCGCCGGAGTAACCGGTAATGCTGTAGGCGGCGAGGTTCGCACTCTTCGGGAGAATTCCCGCGGCGACCAGCGGGTGCACGCCGAGAATGAATCCGGAGGCGTGGCAGCCGGGGTTCGCGATGCGCTTGGCCTTTGCAATCGCTTCGCGCTGGGCGGGGCTGAGTTCCGGCATGCCGTAGGTCCAGGCAGGGTTCACGCGATGTGCCGTAGAGGCGTCTATGACGCAAGTGTTCGGGTTTTCGCAGAGGGCGGCACTTTCGATGGCGGCTGCGTCGGGCAGACACAGGAACGTCACGTCGGACTCGTTGATGAGCCTCTTGCGTTCGGCAGTATCCTTGCGGAGTTCGGGGGCAATGCGCAGCACTTCGACGTCGCTACGCTTCGCGAGCCGTTCATAAATCTGCAGGCCTGTGGTTCCTGCTTCACCATCTACGAAAACTTTGAACATATGCCTAGGGGTTAGAGGTTAGGATTTAGGATCTAGGGGTTAGGATCTAGGGGTTAGGATCTAGAGACTAGAGAAAAATTTGACGCACAACGTGCGTGATTCTTTTTCACTAGATTCTAGTCTCTAATCTCTAGTCTCTAGTCTCTATTTCCCCGCTCCGCAGCACTTCTTGTACTTCTTGCCGGAACCGCAGGGGCAGGGGTCGTTGCGGCCAACGTCCGGGCCTTCCTTGTGGACGGTTTCTTGCTTGACGGCACGGCCATCGTAGAAGAACCAGGCGCCGCCTACCTTGTGGAACTCGCCCAGTTCGTGGTGGTTGCGGGTGATGTTTCCTTGCTTGAAGCGGGCAATGAATTCCACCCAGCCGATATTCTTTTCTTCTTCGGTCTTGGTCTGCTTGATTTCGATGCCGAGCCATTCGGAATCGCGGCTCCAGGCTTCTACGCTGGGTTCGTCGAAGTCGCTGCGCTGGGTGGCTTCCAGGGAGTCCTTGAGCCACTTGATTTCGTGCTTGGCGTAGGCGGTGTAGCGGGAACGCATCAGGGCTTCGGGGCTCTGGGCGAGGGCTGTTCCCTTGATGATGGGTTCACAGCATTCGGAGTATTCTTTGCCAGATCCGCAGGGACATAAATCTTGTGCCATAGTTCAATCCTTGTGTTTGGGTTTTAATCAGAAATATAATTCTCTCGTCTCTCGTCTGTAGGCACGGTAGTGCCGTCCTCTCGTCTAAAATTACACGACCTTTTTCATGAGCCAGAATTCTTCCTTGCCTTCGCGGCCAGGAATGCTGTTTACGGGCTTGATGCGTTCCACGATGTCGAACACGCCGTCCAGACGGGCCATGAGTTCGCCCTCGCTGGTGCAGTGGGGAGGCCCCTGCAGGGTCTTTCCGTTCATGAGGGGGTACATGAGGCAGATGAACAGGCCGTCGTCCTTGAGCATCTTGTAGCAGACTTCAAAAAATTCGTCGCGGCGGCCCGGGTGGATTGCCGAGAAGGTGCCGTAGTCATAGACGATGTCGAACAGCTGGCCGCCACGCTTGGGGTCTTTGGGCGAGAGGGTGAACAGGTCCAGGTCCAGAGAACGGAGGTTCTTGTACTTGCGGCTCAGGTGGTCCAGTTCATCTACGGCGGTAGGAGCGAAATCTACGGCCAGCACGTCGTGACCTTTATTAGCCCAGGCTTCGGCATCGTAGCCGAAACCCGCTCCAGGAATCAGGACCGAGCCGGTAGCGGGGCAGGAAGGGTTCTTGAAGAATTCCAGGAGGGCGGGGGTCGCCTTCTTGAAATTCCAGTAGTCCTTTCCGTCCATGTAGAGGTTGTCCCAGAATTCGGGGAGGTTCTGCGTTAACATGTTTTACCATCCTTTTTGTACGCGAGTTGTCCGCAGGCGGCCAAGATGTCTCGGCCCCTCGGATTGCGGATCGTTATTTGAATTTCGGCGGCACGCACCTTGGCAAGGAAGTCTTCCACTTCTTCGGGGTTGGGCGCGTGCAGTGTGGGGTCGTCACCGTCGTTAAGCACGATGGCGTTCACCTTCACTCGGCGGGGGGCGCAAATGCGGATAAGTTCCTTGGCGGCCTTGGGGGTGCAGGTGATGTCCTTGATGAGGACGAATTCGAAAGTTACGTAGTTGTCGGTGCGGCGGATGTATTCGTCCACCGCTTCCAAAAGTTTTTCGATGGGCCAGGTCTTGTTGACCGGCATCACGGAGGAGCGGTATTCGTTGTTGGTGCTGTTCAGGCTTACCGCAAGGCAGCAGGGGGTGTTCCGGTCCACCAGTTCCTTGATCTTGGGCACTACGCCGCTGGTGCTCACCGTCATGCGCTTGGAACCCATGTTGAACAGGCTTTGGTTGTGGAGCGTGCAGCAGACCCGGTGCACATTTTCGAGGTTGTTCAGCGGTTCGCCCATGCCCATGAAGATGATGTTGGTGACCTGGGCGATTTTCCCGTCGGCATCGAGAGTGCCGGAATCTTTTAGGAACCAGTTCACGTTGATGATCTCTTCCAGGATTTCGCCAGCTTCCAGGTTACGGGTAAAGCCCATCTTGGCGGTGCGGCAGAAGGCGCAGTTCATGGCGCAGCCCACCTGGGTGGAAACGCACACCGAGAACCGCCCGTTTGAGGGAATCATCACCGTCTCGATGTGGTGGTTGTCATGGGTCCTGAAAAGCCACTTGACGGTGCCATCGACGGATTCCATGCGGGTCTCTTCGGTAAGGGCCCGGAGGCTGAACTTGGCGGCCAGCTTTTCGCGGAGGGCGGGGGAGATGTTCACCATCTCGTCGTAGGTCTTGACCTGCTGGCAAAAAAGCCATTTCTGGATTTGGTCGGCACGGAAGGGCTTCTCGTCTTGTTCGCGAAGCCAAGCCTTGAGCTCGTCGCCCGTAAGGGTCTTTATGTTGTGCGGCCAATCCATAGCACCGCAAAGATAGAAAAAATATAAGATTTTGTTAAGGGTTGAGTATGCTCAAACCCTTGATATCTAGCGGATTTCAGGCGTTTTCTTGCCGAAATTCAGGACTGATTCCTAGAACATTTTTCGGGTCTTTTTAGGCCCGGTAGAGGACTCCGCTGCACCCTTGTTGCTGAAGAGGGTGGCGTCGTCGGCGGACTTGGTCTTGACCTCGAAATGGTTACCGTCGCAGACTTCGGTAGGGGCGTAACCTGCGGTGTAGAGGCAGTAGGTCTTTTCGGAGCAGAACTCTCCGGCCACCTTGCCGGTGTAGTTGCAGATGCCCCTGCTGGAAACGCCTGCAGGCACGGGGAAGGGGAGTCTCGGAAGGTCCTTGTGGAGTTCGGTCATGACCGCAAGCCAAACAGGCAGGGCGTCTTCGGTGCCGGTGTGGCCCGCGCCCATGGTGCCCGGGCTGTCGGAACCGATCCACACGCCCATGGTGTACTGCTTGGTAAAGCCTATGTACCAGGCGTCGGTATAGTCGTTGGTAGTGCCCGTCTTTCCGCCGCTGGGGTGGGTAAAGCCGCTGGCCCAAACGCGGGCGGCCGTTCCGCGCACGTTCACGTCTTTCAGCATGTCCACCATCAGGTAGGCGCTGGGGGCCCGGAGCACTTCGTGCTCCACCTTCATGTTCTTTTCGATGGTCTCGCCGTTCTTATCGACGATGGATTCGATCATGTAGGGCTCGATACGGTTACCGCCGTTGGGGAACACGGTATAGGCCGAAGTCATTTCCATCAGGGTGGCGCCTACGGAACCCAGGGCAAGGCTCGGGACTGCAAGGAGCGGAGCCCTTACGATGCCGAACTTGCGGGCGTAATTCACCACGTTGCTGAGCCCGTATTTCATGCCGGTAAGGATAGCGGGCAGGTTCTTGGACTTGTAGAGGGCCTTGCGGAGCGTCATCATTCCTTCAAAGTCGTGACCGAAGTTTGCCGGACGCCAGACCTTGTTCTTGTCCTTGTCGTCGGGGTCGGGGATGGTGACGGGCTGGTCGTTCACGGAGTCGCAGGGGGAAGCCCCGTTGTCCATGGCGGTAGCATAGACGATAGGCTTGAAGCTGGAGCCCGGCTGGCGCAGGGACTGCACCGCGCGATTCCAGCGGGAGCTGTTCCAGTCGCTTCCGCCCACCATGGCGCGGATGGCTCCGGTCTCGTTTTCGATCAAGATGGCAGCCACTTCGGCGTGGTGATACTGGATACTGTCGGGGAAACGTCTTTTCTTGGGATCCGGGTTGGTGTCGTTGGCCAGGTAGTCTTTCTTGAACAGGGTATAGATGCTGTCGAAGTGGGCGACAACGCTGTCTTCGGGCATATCGTACTTGTTCGCGAGGAACAGGCGGCGTGTGGCGCGGTACTTGATGCGGCGGCGGACTTTTTCTACCTGGACCTGTGCCACGCTGTCGGCGTAGGCCTGGATGTCGGGGTCGATGGTGCTATAGATGGAAACACCGTCGGCATAGAGGGAATTTTCGCCGTACTTCTTTTCCATGTACTTGCGGATTTCTTCGTAGAAGTAGAGGCCTGCGCCTTTTTCCTCTTCTTTTTCGGCCAAGGTGATGGGGGTGTCCACGTACTTGCGGTAATCTTCCTTGCTGATGTAGCCCGCATCCATCATGGCAAACAGCACGGTATTGCGGCGTTCCAGAGATGCCTTGGGGTGCCTGTCGGGGCGGTAGGCTTCGGGGCGCTGGAGCATGCCTGCCAGCACGGCCAACTCCGGAATGGTAAGGCTATCTAGGGGGCGGCCAAAATAATATTTGCCCGCGGCCTGGAAACCGTAGTTACCGGCAGACAGGTAAACCTCGTTCATGTAGAATTCGAGAATCTCTTGTTTGGTGTAGGTCTGCTCGATACGGATGGCCGTCATGGCCTCCTTGATCTTACGGGAAATGGAACGCTCCGGAGTAAGGAACAATAGCTTGGTGAGCTGCTGGGTGAGGGTGGAGGCTCCGCGGAGTTTCTTGCCGCTGGAGACGCTTTCCATGATGGCGGAGGGAATGGCCCAAACGTTCATGCCCCAGTGGTTGTAGAATTCACGGTCTTCGGTGGCCATCACCGCACGGATGGCGTTTTCGGGGATGGAGTCGAAGCTGACCCATTCGCGGCGCTCCACGTAGTATTCGTGGGCGATTTTCCCGTTCATGTCGTAGATGTTGGTGACCAGTTTGGGGTTGATTTGTTCCAGTTGGGAGAGGGAAGGAAGTTCCGGCAAGAAGTGGTTGTAGGTGACCACGACGGCAGCCGCCACAAGCAGGACCGGCAGAAACAAAATGAGCAGCCACAGGATGACTTTCTTTTTCAGGAAGGCGGACTTGAGAGCGTTCAGTATCTTGAAAATAATGTTCTTGACCATTTTATGTTTCTGCGCGGAACTTGATTCTTTTGCCCAAATTTAGTAATTCTTTCAAGAAATTTAAAGAAAATCCCTTGACATGTAGGCCGATAATGCTATATTTGGGGCACCAATGCGGATGTAGCCCAACTGGATAGAGCGTTTGGCTACGAACCAAAAGGCTCCAGGTTCGAGTCCTGGCACCCGCATAAAGAAGAGTCCCCCTCGTAAAGAGGGGGATTCTTCTTTTATACCGACGATATGGCGAGAACCTGGGGCCTTTGTGAGCAACAAAGCCCCAGTTATTGAACTGGGGCGGTTGCGAGAGGACTAGCCAGTCCGGCCTTTTATACGAGAATCTAGGCTAGTCCGGTCGTCACCCTGCTCCAGGTTCGAGTCCTGGCACCCGCATAAAAAAGGCCCCTCTCGGCAAGAGAGGGGTCTTTTTTATTCTGAGTAAGGTCGAGAACCTGGGGCCTTTGTGAGCAACAAAGCCCCAGTTATTGAACTGGGGCGGTTGCGAGAGGACTAGCCAGTCCGGCCTTTTATACGAGAATTTGGGCTAGTCCGGTCGTCACCCTGCTCCAGGTTCGAGTCCTGGCACCCGCATAAAAGGAAGGGTCGGCCATTCGGTCGGCCCTTTCTTTTTTTTTATACCGACGATAGGGCGAGCCCTCCCTTACCGTGCAGCCACCGAAGGTGGCCGCGAAAATAACCCGCTGACCCGAGGTCCTTGTTAGAAGGTGGCGGGTTATTGAGCGCCGGGAGGGTCTTAGGGAGGGTGATTCACCCTCCCTATTTTCTCAATGTAAATAAGATTTTATCAAAATTGTAGCAATTAGGTAACAATTGTTTGCACGATTCCCCGTCATGATTTGATAAAATTGGCCCCATGACTCATAACCATGACATCTTTTGCATAGCATTCCAGAAGCTGGTGCTGCGGACGAGAAAGGAGTCATTTATATCTCAGAAACAGCTGTCCATGGAATCAGGTTTGACGAGGCAATTCATTTCCATGATGGAAAGCGGCAAGCGCATTCCATCATTCGAAAGTTTTTGCCTTCTGGCTCGGGGTTTGGGTATTTCTCCGGTAGAAATGACGGAGAAATTTCGTTCCATCTACGAAAGGGAGTATCGTAGCATGGAAGAAAAGCTGAGGAGGCTTTCCAGGAAGGAGGTCCTGCTGGCGGCCGACAAGGTCCGCAGTGCGGAATACATAAAACAACTCCGGGGCTAGGTCCCAAAGTGGTTAAATTTGAAACATTACAAAAACACGTTTCAAAATTAAACGCCAAAAATCTAAGTGAAATGGGATTTTAGGTGGGCTTGTTTCCTAAGTAGCAAATTTTTTGCCAAAAATCGGGAATTTGGCCAGAAAACACCATAAATCGGAAGCTCGTTTGTCGTTATCGGGGAGCATAACGCGGTTTTCGCCCCTTGATATGGAACTTGCAAGTTTTGGCACGGAAATTGCTGATTTGATGGCGAAAACAAAAACGCCCTTCTGGGCAGTGTTTAAACAAAGGGCCCCGCGAAAGCGGCCGTCCGCAAAAAAGGAAAAGTAAAATGATCAAGCCTTTAGCAGATCGAATCGTTGTCAAGCCGGCAGAAGCCGAACAGAAGACCTCCTCGGGTCTCTTCATTCCGGATAACGCCAAGGAAAAGCCCATGCAGGGCAAGGTCGTGGCCGTGGGCCCGGGCCGCAAGAACGACAAGGGCGAAATCGTCCCCATGGAAGTCAAGGTGGGCGACGTGGTGCTCTACGGCAAGTACAGCGGCACCGAAGTCACCGTTGATGGCGAAAACTACCTCATTGTGAAGGAACCGGACGTCATCGCTACTCTGTAGCATAAGAGAGACTAGAGATTAGAGGCTAGGGGCTAGAGGAAATAATCGCGGCTCCGCCGCCCTAGACCCTAGATCCTAGCCCCTCTAAAAAGTTTAAAACAAGAAAAAGGAACAACAAAATGGCAAAGCAACTCAAGTTTGATGTGGCGGCTCGCGAATCCCTCATGAGGGGCGTGGACAAGCTCGCCAACGCTGTCAAGGTAACTCTCGGTCCCAAGGGCCGTAACGTGATGATCGCCCGCTCCTTCGGTGCACCCAACGTGACGAAGGACGGCGTGACTGTCGCTAAGGAAGTGGAACTGGAAGACGCCTACGAAAATCTCGGCGCCCAGATGGCCAAGGAAGTCGCGAACAAGACTTCTGACGCTGCCGGTGACGGTACCACCACCGCTACGGTGCTCGCCCAGGCCATCACCCGCGAAGGCCTCAAGAACGTGGCCGCCGGTGCAAACCCGATGGACATCAAGCGCGGTATGGACGCTGCGGTTGACGCCGTCATCAAGGAAATCGGCAAGATGGCCGTGAAGATCAACGGCAAGGAACACATTGCCCAGGTCG
>DGRZ01000079.1 GCA_002391195.1 Fibrobacter sp. UBA4375
TAACCGCCTTCGGGCAACCTGATTTCCGCGCCTCCGCTTGAAACTTTTACAAGAAGCCCCGCTCAATCGAGCGGGGTTCTCTTTTTAAGACCGCTCGTTCGTCGTTTAGGGTGTCGAGACCTCCGGTTTCTCACTCGCTCTCACCTAAAGGTGGCCATGTACACTAAGGCCTTACCCAAAGGGCATAACTCCACTAAGTGCTAAAGCACTAAGAGTCGTATAAAAGGCCAAGTGTCCAAAGGTCGCTTTAGCCTTGCCCTATGCCATCCTGTGGAAACTGCAGACTGTCACCCTGGAGGAACGTCGTGACGATAGGGTCTAGGGCAAGTCTGCCGCTACCCGCACCACCTAAAGGTGGCCATGTACACTAAGGCCTAAAGGCCAAGTGTCCAAAGGTCGCCTAGGGGGCCTGCCCCCTAAGACCCCCAAAAACTATTGCGGCTGAATTATTTTTTTGCTTTTTTCATTTCTTGATATGCTTTCTCGATTTCCTCGAGCTTTTTCTTGTCTATTGTGCGTAGAAGAAGCTTGCCTTGTCCTTCCCGTTTTGGTGGAGTTTCCAGTCCCAATGTCTTGTACATATCCTGGACTAAAATCGCGATATCACCATAGTCAAGTCCAGTTTCTTTAATGTTATGTGTTGTAATAGCGATGGCGATGTAGGTAAACCCTGCATTTTTTATCATCTGTATTAGCGGCTTATAGGATTGAATTTTCTTCAAGAAGTTTTCTCTATTATCATTCGGATCTGCAATTTTATCTGGGTCCAAAACAATGACAATATCATTTGTGTCATATTTCGGTGCATAACTTGGTGCATGACGGTATTTAAGCAGTTCCTTAAAAACTTCATCGAATATGGATAAGGGGGCGACGGCGACTTTATCGTCCCTGTGCGGTGTAAGCTTGTGCTTCAGATGGGGCGGCCATATCCCGCCTTCGCCACGGCCAATGGCTGAATAGATATCGTTGTTCTCATCGACAATCACGCTATCCAGCATGCCGTTCTTTTCGGAATAAAGTGCCCATACGATACGTCCGGCATCATCTTCGTATTCCTTGTGAAGCGAAATGTAGCGGCTCTCATATAAGTCGTGTGCGGCTCTGTAATAAAAATTTTTTGAAAAACCTCCGAATGCACCGATGACCATATAGTTCTTCGTGATTTGCAAGGATAGATTTAGCATTTGTTCTTCCGCCCAGCAGAGGGCAGAACATGCCAAGGCTAACGCCAGTATCTTTCTAACACTTTTGAGCATAATCGTTTTTCGCTTTCCCAGTATAATTCGTGCTCGTTATCTTGAATATGGTCACGGCGGCGGCCTGCGCGGGCGTGAATTCGAACTTGTGCGGGGTCGCGTGCATAGGTTGCGCCGGTTTTGCGGACTGCGCGGAACTTGAACCGTGCGCGGCGCCTGCGGCCTGCCGTTCCATCAGGAGCGAGAGCCCGCGGCATTTCTCGGCGCTATCCTCGACGATTTCGGCCTTACCCTGCCCGACAACGCTTGCATAAAAGCGCCCGCTCTTGCAATAAACATCTTCGTGAATCTCGGTGCGGTTCTCGACGCACATGCTGAACGCCACATTCGGATTCTTGCGGATGCAGTCGAGTTTTTTGCCGACATGCGCGCAGTGGAAGTACAGTTCCAGAACGCCATCCTTCAGGCTATACCCGAATGACATCGGAATCACGTAGGGCATGCCCGCATCCGCATCGTCCACCATCGCAATGTGGCAGGTCGTGCACTGCTCGATAATCTTTGCGATATTTTCGTCGCCTAAAACTTCTCTATCCTTGCGCCGCATATTTAATTTGTCCTTTCCTTTTTTTTCAAATCTAATTTTTTTCTTGGGGTCTTCTCCCGCTTGCAAAATGTTTTTTACGTAAACGGGCGCTTGAAAATTTTTTCGGGATAATGTGTAACGTGCGGAACTTAAACTCCCGATTTTTCGGGTTTTGTTGTTCTCGACTTCAACAGAATGTTATAGGCTGCAGTAGCGTGTTTGGTGGGGCCAATCTATATTAAGAAAAAAAGGAGTCAGATATGAAATTAGGGCTTTTGGCGTTTTCCGCCATTGGAGTCTCGTTGGGTCTTGTAGCCTGTTCTGAAGATGCGGCCATGAATCCTAATGTCGATAGTGGGGCCTTGAACCCTGTGGAAATTTCTTCCAGTAGCGATTTCCTGGGAACTGACTTCCTTGGCGTAGAAGTTTCCAGTTCCAGTTTCTTCATGCCCGGCATTGAACTTTCGAGCTCGAGTATTGCCGGCCCCGGCTTCGGCATCTCCAGTTCGAGCTTCGTATGGCCCGGCCCGGTTGTCTCTAGCTCGAGCGTCGTGATTCCCGGTGGCAGCAATCCCGGTAACGAGAGCGGCGACGACGAGAACGACAACGAGGATTCAAGGACGTTGGACGGCTCGCAGATTCTCCTGAAACTTGCGGGCACTTCGGCTACGGTCGAAAACAACAACGGCTGTGTCGAAGTGGCGGACAAGAGCGCGACCATCACTTGCCCGGGCGCCTACTACGTGACGGGCGAATCATCCGACTTCCAGGTGGTGGTGAATACTCCGGGCGCCGAGAACGAGGGCAATACCGGCATCTACCTCCATAACGCGACCATCAAGAGTTCCAATTCCCCCATCCTCGTGAAGAATGCCGACAAGACGGTCATCCACCTAGTGAAGGGGACTACCAACGTGGTCGAAGACGGCAACGGGAATCACTTGTTCACGAAGGTCAACGGCGCGCAGGATACTTCGAAGGCTGCAATCTATTCCCGCGACGACTTGAACATCAAGGGCGCAGGCACCCTGACCGTCAAGGGCAAGTTCAAGAACGGCATCCAGTGCAGCAATGACCTCAAAATCAAGAACGGAAACA
>DGRZ01000004.1 GCA_002391195.1 Fibrobacter sp. UBA4375
AATTCCTCTGCAAAATCGTGCTCGTTAAAATAGCGGAGTTCTTCTTCCGTCATGTCGGGCTTTTCCATTACCTTGAATGCCATAGATTTTGCTCGTCTTTGTGTGCACGCCTTGCCGTGACGACTGTGTACAGGTCTTTTTCTAGTACGACTGACCATATTTTACCATCTACCTCTCCGATTGCTATGTATCGGTCTGGAAAAGAATTTGAACGCCTAAACAAACATCTGCCATGGACGAGTTTTGCTGCCATTTCGGGAGTGAATGTTCTCTCATCGAATTTTTCAAATGCGTGTTTTATGATTTTCATAATTAATATACAAATTGTATTACAAATTGTCAATACGCTAAATAACCTTAAAATTATGCCAAAATACAATTATAAGTGCTTGCTTCTAAGAAAAAGTTTTATTGGCTCCCTCGTATTTGATGTCGCTTTTGTACTGCTCTCAATTAAATATAAATAAACAGAATGTCAAAACATGACATTTATAAAAAATGCAGTTGCCCAATATTTGCGTGATTGCGCTAGAACAAATCCAGCGAGCTGTCCAGGTAGATTTCTTCGCGCACCTTGAGCTGGTGCTCGGGCCTAGTCATGTAGTAAAGCAGAAATTCCAGGATGAGCGCACTGCCGAGGCTGCGGCCTTCGATTTTGAAGTGCCGGAATCCCGCGGGCGCATACACGTTCCGGATGTCGTCAATTCCGATGAATCCCGGGTTCTTCATCGCGTCGGAGAATCGGTAGCCCCTCTGGGCGGTGGGCGAAACGCAAACGTGGTCTTCGTAGTTTTCGCCGAGGCTCTTGCGGCTTACGTTCTCGTAGCAGGCCTTGCGGTCGTGACAGCCGAACCAGCAGCATTCATTGCACAGGAACTCGACCTTCTGCTTTTGCACGTCCGTAAGCGTGCTCAGTTTGTCAATTTGCCTGTTGAGTCGAAAATCCGGAACAATGTAACGGAATTCGTCGCGGTTCAGCTCGGCGACAAACTGCCCGAAGTCCGTAATCACCTTCGTGGTGGAAGATATGAAATAGAATCCGGGGTACTTCGCTCTGATGTAATCGAGCAGAAGGTCCGAGTGAACGATGATGCCGGCACCGTCCAAACCTGCATCGAACTCGGCGCCGTTCAAACCCGCACCGTTTCCAGCACCGTTCCTCCCATCTACAAGCCCAGTATCCTCGCTCTTGAACATCCTGCACAATGCGTTGCACTCTACATCGGCCAGATGCTCTTCGCGAATCAATGAATTGCTGAAGGTGAGCCGTGCTGAAATCCCGTATTCCTTCACGAGCGCCACAACCTTTTCCGGTTCGGCATCCCCGAAACCGACGCGCCCGCCGCCCCAGAGGCAGCCGCTGGGTGCCCCGTAGATGGAGCCGATTTCACACCAGTCGTAAAAGTATTCCCGGTGGTCGCGCCATAGCGGCAAGAAGGCCTTGTACAGGTCGTAGAACTCGAACAGTCCGGGAATGTGATAGAAGACTTTTTCCAAGGGGTGTACCGTTGCTTGCGACGAAAATACAAACTATACTGAAAAATGTCAACACGCCTGTATTTCTCGGGAAAACCCAACTGCTTGTTGTGAAATATCGAAAAACCGCCTAATTTATGCTAATTTCGCCATTTACTGCGTTGTAGTCGTTTACACCGCAATTTGGTTGGCCGCAGTCCCATTCCTACATTATTGATATACATTATATATGGGTAGGTATATGGAGGCCAACACGATGTAAAAACTGGAAATTCTGAGGAGTACAGATATGAAGTTTCCAATACTTCTGTTAGCCGCCGTTACGCTTTCCTTCGCTCAGTGGGGAGGCGGTGGAAAATCCATTAACGATTACAAGAGGGTCTCGGTTTCGGGCCGGGACGTCTATGTCTACGCGCCGTCCGGTGTCGCGGCAAAGAGCCCGTTGCTGCTTTCTTTCCATGGCATGGACCAGGACCCCAATTATCAGCAGTCGAATACCCACTGGGAGGCGGTCGCCGATACGGCCGGTTTTGTCGTGGCATACCCCAAGGGCGCTACGGGCTACAGCACGTGGGACATTAGCGGTGACAAGGACACCAAGTGGATTACCGAAATTATTAGCCAGCTCGCCAAGGACTACGACATCGATACCAAGCGCGTCTACATGTCGGGCTTCTCGATGGGCGGCATGCTCAGCTACCATGCGATGGGCAAGATTGCAGACAAGATTGCTGCGTTCGCACCCTGCTCCGGCTACCTGATGGGCGGCCCGGGCCAGGCCATGCGTCCTGTGCCTATTTTCCATACGCATGGAACCAAGGACGACGTGGTGGGTTACAACAATCTCGAAAACAACCTCAAGAGTTACCGCCAGCAGTTCAACTGCCCCGCGCAGGCGGAAGTCGAGGAAAACCACCCGAATAGCGAGAACAGGGCGACGCTCTATTCCTGGGGCCCGTGCGATGACGGTGTCTACGTGAAGCACTTGAAGCTCGAGGGCCGTATGCATAGCCCCTCCAAGGCGGATGTCTCGGATATCTGGAACTTCGTGAAGATGTTCTCGCTCGACGGCGTTGCGGGTGCAATCGAGGTCCCGACCAACAGGGATACCGTTTTCAACGGAACGTTCTCGGATTCGCTCAAGCTTGCCGGATGGAAGTTGCAGACCCATGGCGGCGAAGGCTCCCTGAAGCATACCGAAGGCATGGCCGAAATCAAGGTGACCAGCGTGGGTACGAATGCATACGACATCCAGATGATCCAGAACGGGATGCACTACGAGAAGGGCCAGAGCTACAAGCTAACCTTCGATGCGTACGGCTCCGAGGCAAGGTCGCTCGAAGTGAACCTCGAGAAGGATACCGACCCGTGGACCAGCTACCTGGGCGAGGCGAAGGCGTTTGACCTCGGGACTGACAAGAAGAACTTCGAGATTACGTTTACCATGAAGGAATCTACCGACGAGAACGGGCGCATTTCCTTCAATGCGGGCCTCGCGAAGGGAAGCGTGTATATAGACAACGTTGTTATTGCAAAAATCGACGAATCCGAAGTCGGCGGCGAGACGACCTCCATTGCGGGCAAGGTCCGTCTGCAGGCGGGCGAAAGGACGTTCAGCGTGTACAACATGAAGGGCGCCTTCGTGTGCAAGCTGAAGGCAACCCGCATGGGCGACGTGCAGGCGAAACTCGATGCGATGAACATCGAAAAGGGCCTGTATGTGGTCAAGAACGGTAACTTTAACCGGATTTTCTCCGTAAAGTAGCGGAATATACCGGGAATGTTCAAGAAGTGCCTTTCATGATGTAAAAAAACGGAAGGCATTT
>DGRZ01000024.1 GCA_002391195.1 Fibrobacter sp. UBA4375
GCCTCCGTTCATGGGCGAAAGCAAACTCCCGCCCATCGCGCTCGAAAAAGTCATCCCGCTTATCAGCTGGGAATACTTCTTCTTCACCTGGAAAATCAAGCCCGACCAGGAAGAAGCAAAGAAACTCAAGGCCGACGCCGAAGAACTTATCAAGAGTCTCACAAAGCCCGAGTATGCGCTGCGTGCCGTGCAGGCGTTCTACCCTGCAGCCGGTACGGAAAATTCCATCAGGTTCAACACGGGCCGTACCGGCACCGACTCCGACATCGTCGAAGTCGAAACGGCACGCCAGCAGAACCCGGAAGGCACCTGCCTTGCCCTCTGCGACTATGTAGCCCCTGCCAACGCAACGACAGCAAGCGTCTTTAACGCTCCCGCCGGTAAGGATGTTTTCCGCGACATCGTGGGTGCCTTCGCCGTCACCGTGAGCGACGCCTTCGTGAAGCGCCTCGAAAAACTGAAAGCCGAACAGGGCGGCAGCGACTACGACGTTCTTTTGATGCAGACTGTCGCCGACCGCCTCGCCGAAGCGGGCGCCGAATACTTGAGCCAGGAACTCGCGCGCACCAACAACTGGAAAGGCATCCGCCCGGCCGTCGGCTACCCCGTGCTCCCGAACATCAAGGAAATCTTCAACGTCGCGAAACTCATCGATTTTAACAGCGTAGGCATCAGCCTCACCGAGAACGGCGCCATGTACCCGCAGGCCTCCGTAAGCGGCCTCTACATCAGCCACCCCGAAATCGACTACTTCCACGTGAAGTCGTGAGACGGCGGCACCTCTCCAGGATGACATTCCCCGTGCCTCGCGCCTCTAAATCCTATCCCCTAAATCCTATCCCCTAGATCCTAACCCCTAGATCCTAGCCTCTATCCCCTAAATCCTACCCCCTAATCCCTAGCCACTATACTATCTTTCCCACCATGCGTTACAGTGATATTTCTTGTTTCCAGAGCGGCGTAGCCGTTCCCCTGTTCAGCCTCCGTAGCAAAAACAGCATCGGTATAGGCGAATACCTCGACCTGATTCCCTTTGCCCAGTGGTCCAAGCTTTGTGATTTCAACGTCATCCAGCTTTTGCCGGTGAACGATACCGGCGCCGAGGCCAGCCCCTACAGCGCCCGCAGCGCCTTTGCCCTGAACCCGGTGTTCATCAACATCCAGGCGGTGCAGGGTTCCTCCGAATTCGAAGACGATATCGAAGAAGCCAAGGAAAAGTTCGACGAGCAGGAACGCATCGACTACTACAAGATTTCCACTTGGAAACGCTCCATCCTGAGAAAAATTTTTGACAACCGTTACGACCAGCTCCGCAAGGACAAGGTCTTGCAGGAGTGGCTGGACAAGAACCCCTGGGCCAAGGCCTACTGCGCCTACAGCACCCTGAAGGCCGAAAACGGCGAGAAGAGCTGGAAGGACTGGAAAAATTTCAAGAACCCCACGGACGCGGACATCGAAAAAATCTGGACCAAGTACAAGAAAGACGTTTGGTTCCAAGCCTGGATGCAGTTCGTTGCCGAGACGCAGTTCTGTGCCGCTGTGTCAGAAGTTTCCAAGCTGGGCATTAACATCAAGGGCGACATTCCTATCCTCATCAACGAGGACAGCGCCGACGTGTGGGCGAGCCGCAAGTATTTCTCCCTGGAGGACCGTGCCGGCGCCCCTCCCGACATGTTCAGCTACAGCGGCCAGAACTGGGGATTCCCCACCTACCGCTGGGATGTCATTGAACAGGACGGCTTTGCCTGGTGGAAAGCCCGTCTCGCCCAGGCGAGCAAGTTCTACCACGCCTACCGTATCGACCACGTGCTGGGATTTTTCCGTATCTGGAGCATCCCCCAGACCGAGACCACGGGCATCCTCGGGCACTTCAATCCCAGCATCCCGCTGACCCTGGAACGCCTGCAGGCCGCAGGGTTCAAGCAGGAATCCCTGGAATACCTGCGCAAGCCCAACTATTCCGTCGATCAGCTGCGGCAGTTCCTGGAAGGCGATACGGAACGCCTGCTGCCCCTCTGCTTCAAGACGCTTTACGGCACTACGGACCGCTACATCTTGAAAGACGAATTCCTCTCGGAAAAGGCCATCCTCGGTCTTTCCGAACCCCAAGAAATTAAGGACAAGCTGCTGAAGGTTTACTGGAACCGCGTGTTTGTCCCTACCGGCGACGAACACACCTTCTACCCCTACTGGTACTGGTACAATGCCCCGGTGCTCTTCACCCTGCCGGAATATGAACAGCAGAAACTTCACGAAATTATCGGCGAAAACGAGGCCGCCCAGAACGCCCTTTGGGAGGCGAACGCCACCAAGCTCCTGTCGGTCCTTGCCAAGGAAACGGACATGCTGGTCTGTGCCGAAGACCTGGGCTCCGTGCCCCGCTGCGTTCCTGCGGTTCTCAAGAAACTGAACATCCTTTCGCTCCGTATCGAGCGCTGGGCCCGCAACTGGGACGCTCCCTATTCTCCCTACTACGCCATGGAAGAATATCCCCGCCTCTCGGTGTGCACTACCAGCTGTCACGACACGTCTTCCCTTCGCGGGTTGTGGAAGGAACCTGACTTTGACAAGGCTCTCTACTGGTCTCACGCTGGTTTCCCGGGTAACGCTCCCGAAGAGCTGACTCCCACGGTGGTGCGGAACATTTTGGCCCACGTGTTCTCCGCCAACAGCCTGCTCTGCATCTTGCCGGTGCAGGACTATTTCGCCCTGTCGCCCGCCCTTTCGGAATGCGCTCCCGAAGAGGAACGGGTGAACATTCCGGGCACCGTCGGTGGCAAGAACTGGACCTACCGCCTGCCCTGTTCTGTAGAAGACCTCGCGAAAAATAACTTCCTCTGTTCCGAAATCCGCAAGCTGGTGGACGCCCGCAAACGCAGGCCCATGTGGAAAATCTAGACCAATTCGGAATTCGGATTTCGGAATTATGAATTGATGTTAACGAGAAAATTCAACTCCGAAATCTGAAATCTGAAATCCGAAATATGTTCGCTCCAGCCTGGACAAAAGACGCCGTCTTCTATCAGATATTCCCTGATAGGTTCTGCCGCAGTCCCCGCTACCAGGCGGTAGGCAGGTTCGTGCCCTGGGGTTCCAGGCCCACCCGCGAAAACATGTTCGGCGGCAATCTCGCGGGCATCGAGGACCATCTGGACTACATCGCGGGTCTCGGCGTAAACGCCATCTACCTCTGTCCCATCTTCAAGAGCAATTCCAACCACCGCTACCATACCGTCGATTACTTCGAAATTGACCCGGTGCTGGGCACGCTCAAGGATTTCGACCGCCTTGTCAAAAAGGCCCACAGGCTAGGCCTCCGTATCATTCTCGACGGCGTGTTCAACCACTGTTCCCGCGGATTCTTCCAGTTCAACAGCTTGCTGGAACTGGGCGAAAATTCTCCTTACGTGGACTGGTTCCATGTAAAGGGCTGGCCCCTCAACGCCTATTCGGGCAAGCCCAATTACGAATGCTGGTGGAACTACCCGGCGCTTCCCAAGTTCAATACCGGCTGCCCCGATGTTCGGGAATACCTTTTCTCCGTGGCCGAATACTGGACCCGTCGCGGCATCGACGGCTGGCGTTTGGATGTGCCGAACGAAATTGACGACGACTCCTTCTGGCAGGAATTCCGCCGCCGCGTCAAGGCCATCAATCCCGAGGCCTACATCGTAGGCGAAATCTGGGACGAACCCTCCCGCTGGTTGCAAGGCGACCAGTTCGACGGCGTCATGAACTACATCTTCCGCAAGGCGGTCATGAAGTTCCTCTTCGACGAGAATCCAATTTCCGTCCAGGAATTCTGCGACCGGGTCCGCGCCGCATTCCCCGAAGGCCGCGGCGACATCCCCATGAACCTTTTGGGGAGCCACGACACCACCCGCCTCCTGTCCCAGCCCCGCGCAAGCCTCGAACGCATCAAGCTGGCATACGCCCTCCTGTTCTTTATGCCCGGCGCGTCCTGCATCTACTACGGCGAGGAACTCTCCATGAAGGGCGGCAAGGACCCCGACTGCCGCCGAAGCGTCCCCTGGGACGAATTGGAAAACCGCAGGTCCCAACCGCTCTACGAATTTATCTGTAATCTGGTGAAAATGCGCCGCGAAAACCCCGTCCTCCGCGACGGCAGCCTCTCCATCGCAAACACCGCCGACGACTTCACCGTCACCCGCACCCTGGGCAAAAAGACCGTGGCCCTCTCCGTCACAACCTCCGGCGCCCAACCTTCTTTTGAAATCAAGTAAAGAGGCCCACTTAAAACAGGTCGCTGTGCGTTCCTGTCCGGACTAAGGTCAATATTAGCGAATCGCCAGAGATTTTGTATATCAACAGCCAATCTGGCTGGATATGGCATTCGCGAAAAGACTCCCAATCACCTGTTAGTGCATGGTCGCGGTGTTTTTCGCTCAGTTTTTCCCCTGAAGCCAAAACATCGACAACCTCTTGCAAGAGTGCGATGTTTAATCCCTTCTTTTTTGCCAGTTTAAGATCTTTTCGAAATTTCGAGGTGGTCCTGATTTCCATTATTCGTCCAAGATGTCCTTAATCATAGCTTTCGCATTTTTGTAAGACTTAACCTTGCGTTTACCCGAAGCGATTTCGTTTGCTTCAGTCATAGCGGCAAGGGTTTCGGCGTTGGGCGAATCGAGGGCAATCTCGAATGGAATCTTGCGGAGCCGAATGGCCTGTTTTAGGAATACAGTAATAGCAGTGCTCATATTCATTCCCAGTTCGTTGAACAGGTTCTCGGCCTGGGTCTTGAGTTTTGAGTCGATCCTTGCGCTGATTGTATTCATTGTCGTTTCCATAATTTGCTCCATTTTACTAAAATATATATAAATTTTAGTAAAGTAACAATACATTGTATTATAAATTGCGTTATTTCTCATTAAACCTCCTATAAACGCAAAAAAAGCCGTATTTCCATAGCCCGCAGCTTATTTTGGCTGCTATGGGATATGGAAATACGACTTTCGCGGGGTAATATACAAAACAGAACCAGGAAAAGGCAATTTTTTAGCACGAATGTCACCCAGACCCGCTTTTTCAACAAATCTCTCCCTCGATGTGAATATTCCCTCGCTCGTCATAATGACTGCTCGGCTCAATCTTGTAGCAGAATCTACGAAATCGCCTCGCCCTCGCCGACACAACTCGTTGATACGAGTTGCTTTCGGCTCACGGACTCACGACCTTCGACTGTTCACTCGAGAAACTCACATCTCGGTCGAAAAACACAAGAATGGCTCTGGTTTACATGAGCTTTTGCAATCAAGAACGTCTTTTGCAGGTAAGAACCGTTACTACAGGAGGAAACTCTTGTGACTGTTAGTCCCTGCGAGTTTCCGCCGAGACGTTTTTCTGTGGCGTCCCTTAATTCCGCGATTTTTACGCCCTGACCTTCGATGAGTTGCCGCTGTTCGTGCAGACGGTCCACAATCTGCAAATCTGTCGATAGTTTTCGCTGGTTTATGGCGTAACCCTTGAACATGTATTCCTTGAGAACTTGATTTGCCCAGCGGCGAAACTTGATACCGCGTTGCGTATTGACTCGAAAACCCACAGAAATAATCATATCGAGATTGTAAAGTGTTACGGGACGCTTTACCATTCGGCGACCTTCCTTTTGAACTAGTTCCAAAATGGAACTAGTTGAAGGCTCATCCAGTTCGTGCGTGTCGAAAATATTCTTTATGTGCTTTGTGATTGCCTGCCGTTGAACTTCGAACAGTTCCGCCATCTGTGCCTGCGTAAGCCACACGGTCTCGTTTTCTACACGCACCTCCAGCCGGACTTCACCTTCCGGCTGGTAAAGCACGATTTCGCCCTTGTTTTCGTTCCCGACTTGGTCGCGACTCTCCATTTTATCCTTTTTCTCATTTTTATACTCCTATAAACGCAAAAAGCCGCATTTCCATAGCCCGCAGCCGTTTTTGGCTGCTATGGGATATAGAAATACGACTTTCGCGGGGTAATATACAAAACGGTAGTGTCAAGGGTTTTTCGCAAAAATAGTTTGTCCCAACATCAAATCTAGGCTACATTTCCGTCCTTTTCCTGTTCCCGTTTCAGCTCGTTCTCCTTTTCCATCTCGTAGAGATGCTTCATGTTCAGGTATCTCTTGGCACCCCATTCCTTCGTGGCGATATGCCTTAGCCTGGCGCACACAAGCATCAGGGCAGATTCCCCGTCCGGGAAGCAACCCACAACCCGTGTCCTTCTGCGTATCTCCCGGTTCAGGCGTTCCAGGATGTTGTTCGTCCTTATGCTGCGCCAGTGTTCGTGCGGGAAGTCGAGATAGGTCAGCGTCTCCATCACGCCCTTGCGGTAAAGGTCTGCGGCGGATTTTAGCCCCATATCGCGCAGTTTCTGTTCTACGTCGGCAACCTTTTTCAGTGTCGCCTCCTTGTCTTCCTGGGCGTACGTAGCCTTCAGCAGGGGCATGGCCGAAGCGAGCTTGTTGCGAGGGATCTTTGTCATCAGGTTCCTGAAAAAATGCACCGTGCAGCGTTGCCATTTCGCATCCGGGAACACTTCCGAGGCCGATTCCAGGAAGCCCAGGTGTTTGTCCGATGTGAACAGCCGGACGCCATTCAGGCCACGTTCCCTGAGGCTTACGAGGAAGCTGCGCCAGCATTCCTTGCTTTCGCTTGCGCCCTCGCATGCTCCGAGTATCTCCCGGTAGCCGTCTTCGGACACCCCTATCGCGACAAGTACCGAGACGCTGGTCATTTCGCCGCCCCAGCTGCGCTTCAGGTAGATGCCGTCAACGAACACGTAGGGGTATTCCCCGCCTATGGCCCTGTTTCGCCATTCCTCGATCTTGCCGTATACCTTCTGGTTCAGGTTGCTGACGGTCGAGGCGCTGACCCGAGAGCCCCACAGGAGCTCCGTGACGTCTTCCACGCGGCGCACGGATACTCCCGCCAGGTACATCTCGATGAGCGACTCCTCCACGGACGATTCCCTGCGCCTGTAGCGCTCGATGATGGCGGTCTCAAACGGGGCCAGGCGCAGCTTGGGTACGGACAGGTCGATCTCTCCGGCGGAAGTCAGAAGCTTGCGGTGGTAATGACCGCTGCGGTAATTCCTGCGCTCGTCTGTCCGCTCATGTCTTTCCGCGTTGCACAGCTCCGCGGCTTCCTCGTCCAGCATCGTGTTGAGGGTTTCCTCGATGGTCTTTCTAATGACTCCTTTCAGGTCGTTCTTGAGATTTTCCTCGTCAATTTTGATTATATTGTTATCCATAGGATGCTCTTCTTTTAGGTTGATTTGTGGTTATTTCAAATCTAAAAATTGGAACATCCTATTTTTTTTACCCCCTTAGAGGAATTTGCGAAAGAAAATATACGTTACCTACAAAACAGAACCAGGAAAAGGCAATTTTTTAACAAATCTCTCCCTCGATGTGAGCCTTCCCTCGCTCACAGATTCACTTTGTTCGACTGTTCGTTCGGGAAGCCTACATCTCGGTCAAAAAACACGCGGTGGGTTCGGGAAATAAATGCTTTTGTGGGCGAAATCTACTTTAGCAGGTTTGGCTAGTTACTACAGGAGGAAACTCTTGTGACTGTTAGTCCCTGCGAGTTTCCGCCGAGAGTCCTGATCACTTGCGTATTATCGGTAATTCCCAGGAATTATAATGGTTTTTGCTGTCCTGGTTTTATCCCTGTTCATAAAGAGCCCCTATAAGACTAAATGCTGATATTGAACCAAATTGAGTTTTTTTTGTCGCATATAATTCTTCATAGAGAATGGTCATAACAAAATTCTGATTCGGTTATTGGCAAGGCTGCAAAACAGTAGCCGTCATGACAATTCATTAGAGTAAAAGCGGAGAAATCGTAATCTGGATTCGTACTTATTGTTGGGTTGCTATAACTAAATAGCCATGCCGTATCTTGTTCAGAGAATACATTTATGATTTTTTTCCTAACTAAAAAATTATTTAGGTCTAATGAGGAAGTTTCATTTTTCTTTGATATTTGCAAAGAGACCTGGTTGCTCCTTATGTCATGGTCGTACTTTATGTTACATCCTATGCTGATAAACCAAATACTGTTTCCTAAGTTGTTTATGCTGTCAATGTCACTAGGAGAATAGAGTGAATCGTTGTCTTTTTTTACGAATAGCAATTCGTAATTGTTGCTACAGAGAATCTCGTTGTTTTTAGTGACTTTAATCTCGTTGATTCTTGTTGTAGATATAATCCTTATTCCTATAATTTGATCTGTTTTGGTGCATTCTTGAGGTGTGTTGTCATAGGTGCAACTGATAAGGATTAGGACTATACAAAGGCTAAAAAAATATAAAGACATTATTTGCATGATTTAACGCACCCCAAAATTAATAGAATAGGTTTTACCCCAGCTCATAAAGAGCCCCTATAAGACTTATGTAAATTTAGCTTGATTTGCTGATATTGAACCAAATTGAGTTTTTTTTGTCGCATAAAATTCTTCATAGAGAATGGTCATAACAAAATTCTGATTCGGTTATTGGCAAGGTTGCAAAACAGTAGCCGTCACGGCAACCTAAACGAATTGACAACAAAGGAGACTTATAATCGGAAAAATAAGGTACTACAAAATTCTCGTCCTGTGAAAACCAATTTACGGTATCTTTTTCTGTGATTATGTTGGTGATCCGACCACCACTGATGAATTCCGATATGTCGATTTTCTGTTCGATTTCCGAGCCATAAATAATCAAATTCAGTTTCGTTGATTCTAATTCTATCCTGTTAAAAGGAGTACTGAAAAAATGATATGCGTACCATAGTGGATAGTCCTTAGAACAAGTATATTTTCCCAACTGTGAAATGGTGTCGGTAATGAAATGTGTTGATACGGTTGTATCCATACAAATAAAAGATTCGTTAAAAAATCTAAAATCCTTATTATTGCAACTAAGTTTAGTACTATCAATTCTAGTCGTTGTCAATAAATTAATGTTGGCAAAAAGATTTGCCTCGTAACAATTTACGTTTTCTTCATTGAGCGTACAACCTCCTAGAAGGAAACATAATGCTGCGGATATCATTATAGTTTTATCCCTGCTCATAAAGAGCCCCTATAAGACAAGAGGTAATCTACAGTTAATCCTTATTAAAAAGTTTGCCCAATAAGGATTCTCTTTATCAAATAAAGTTTTTTCTTCCTTTGTAAAATTCTTTGGATAATCGCCAAAAAGGAATAAAATTTTTTTCTTATCAAAGGATACCGCCTGATGACCGCAAAGACCTACATAACGAACATGCCAGATTTTATCACCTTCATGTTTCTTATAAAATTCAATCTTTCTTGTTTCTTTGTCAACCGTGATCATGATTAACCTCGCTCTCTAATATACCATTTTACGTTTTATCCCCGCTCACAAAGAGCCCATATAAGACGTATATTTTGTCTCGCAAGCAGTGAAAAATTTTCTCATTAAGGCTGTTTCGTTATAACCAATTCTCATTCCACGTCCAATGTTCTTCATAATGCTTTTATACAATCCTTATTATTCAATAACAATTATCATTGTTTGTTATATGTATCTGGTACGTGGAATCTATACCACAATTATCTAATATTGGAATAAATGGAGAATACATGTCATTATGGTCATCATTATATAGAACATATATGCTTGCTACGAAATTTTCTTTTAAATCCAGTAAAATCGGAGAGAATACAGTTTTTTTTTCTTTGCAATACGCTATTTCTTGGATTAAATATTCACCAAAGCCCCACACATTTTTTAAATCACTATCGTCTTTAACTACCCACACTTGATTATCACTACATTTCGAACATGGAATAGTATCTTTAAAAACATATTGGATAGAATCATTTTTATAGATTACCACATGAATTGAATCAACACCTTTAGGCATGTCAAAACTTAAATGCAAGCCACATCTAAGATGCGCAGCTTCTGGTGCCGGATCGCAAGCCAATAAGCATAGGGTTCCCATGATAGGGGCTATTGATTTAATAAGTTTCATTAAAAGACCAATCTCTTTCCCAAGTCCAATGTTTGCCATAACGTTCTTGTACACCATCCCTACTTATATAGGGATCAACTTCTTTGCCAGTAGTTTTACTCTCGTACCCCTTTTCATAAAACTGCTTTGACCATTTTTCATGATTTTCCTCAACATCTTTCTTTATATTCCCATACATATCAATATAACCTTGATCATAAAGGAATTGAAAATAATACGCTTCGATTTCATATGGATTTGCATAATATCCTTCCCCCTTTGTTTTATCTCAGCTCATAAAGAGCCCCTATAAGACTATTTCTTTTTACGAAAGAAATTTGCCCAGTAAGGATTTTCTTTATCAAAGAGTTCCTTTTCTTCTTGCGTGAAATTCTTCGGATAATCTCCGAATAGAAATAAAATTTTTTTCTTATCAAAGGAAACCGCATATAATCCATGATAATCGACATAATCGACCCACCAGATTTTATCATCTTCGTTGTTCTTGTAGAATTCGATTCTTTTTGTCTCTTTGTCAACCATGATCATGATTGTTTTAACTCCGCTCATAAAGAGCCCCTATAAGACTAATAAATGGCTAAATGATAACACCAGCATCATCATATTCTTTCTGAAGTTTCTTGAGTTTTTCAAAGGCCTTTTTTACATGATCAGGAGTATTCTTTTTGAGAGAACATTCAAGAAAATGCGGTGCATCGTGATTAGACCATTCGTAACACAACTCGAAAAGTTCTTCAAATTCTGGACCTTGCATATTAACCTCTTTTGTTTTCCCTCAGCTCATAAAGAGCCCCTATAAGACCTACTTCTTGAATATACCTTAATTTATGCGGGTTCGCAAGCGTTTTGACGCTGAAAAAATCAGAGAAAAAAGGAAGGATTTCTTGGATTTTGTCAATTTCAACAAGCCTTTGTATAAAAGAGAGCCGCTGATTTCCATCAAGGAGAATATCGACGACATAACGATTCTTTCCGAACAAGAAAAGTTGAAAAGCGCAAGCTGACGATGTGGGGGGGTGTTAGGGGGCCGTGCCCCCTAGGCGAAGGGGTAGGTGGCAACGCAGTGCCGCCGAGGGGGATTCTTCCCCCTTTTTTTGAAAAACGCCGTTTATCCCGCCAATCGAACCCCAAATCTTTACCAAAGCCGTTTAAATCCACCGTTTCTAGTAACTGGGAACTAGTAACTACGGGCTAAAATTTCTATCTTTGCGCGCAAACTTAGCGTATAATGCCTTATTAAGGGATTACAAATGAACAAACATAAATTTGGAATGCGGGAATTTATCATTCTCCTTGTAATAGCACTTTCGGCCTATACCGTGTGGCCCTCTATCCAGGTCCACTCCAGGAAGGGCGACGAGAAGAAGGCTTTCCTTAAGGAAAATCCGAAACTGGGCTCCAAGTCCATCAATTTCGGTCTGGACCTGGCCGGCGGTACCAGCATCACGCTGGAAATCGACAAGTCCGGCCTGAAGCCTAACGAGGACATCAAGGACATCCAGGCCCAGTCTCTGGAAATTATCCGTAACCGTGTGGACCAGTTCGGTCTTTCCGAACCCCAGATTTCCCCCTCCGGCGATGACCGCATCTTGGTGGAACTGGCCGGCGTGGACGACTCTACCGCCAAGTCCCTGGTGGGTTCTACCGCCAAGCTTGAATTCAAGATTTTGGCCGAATCCGAGAAGTTTACCCAGGTGGTTGGCCTTATCGACCAGTACCTGACCCGTCAGACTACCGACATCGTGGCTGACTCCGCTGCAACGGACTCTACGGCTGCCGCCAAGGATTCTACCGTGGCCGCCGCCGACAGCGCCAAGCCTGCCGCTAACGCTGCCGACACTGCGAAGGCCCTTTCCGACGACGAACTTTTGGGCAAGGCTCCTGCTGCCGAAGTTGCTGCCACCGATTCTGCCAAGGAAGCCGCTCCTGCCGAGGGTGAACCTGCTGGCGAGGTCGGAACTGCCCTCAGCGCCTATTACCTGTCCTTCGGTAACGGCGGCTTTATCGCCGAGGAGAACATCGAAAAGGTGAAGAAGCTCCTGGAGACCGAAGGTGTCCAGAAGCTGATTCCCCGCGACGTGAACTTTGCCTTCGGCAGCGGTCTCGAACCGGTGCAGCGCGGCTCCAAGATCAAGGCCAAGCGCCTCTACTTGCTCAAGCGCCGTGCCGAAATGGGCGGCGACGATATCGTTGGTGCCCGTCCCTATCGTGTAAGCGACGGTACCAACGCCGGTGAAGTGGCCGTTTCCCTGAAGTTCGGCGGTATCGGTCCCAAGAAGTTCTCCGCCGTCACGGCTGCCAACATCGGCAAGCAGATGGCCATCGTTCTCGACAACCAGGTGATTTCTGCCCCGGTGATTCGTGACCGTATCCCCAACGGCGATGCCCAGATTACCGGTCTTGACGACATGGCCGAGGCGAACCGTCTGGCGGTGGTTCTCCGTGCCGGCGCCCTCAAGGCTCCTATGAAGATTATCGAAAGCCGCAGCGTGGGTGCTACCCTCGGCGAAGAAAACATCGTCCAGGGCTTCGGCTCCGGTGCTATCGGCCTTATCCTCTGCTTGGTGTTCATGGTGGCCTACTACCGTCTGGGCGGCCTTATCGCCAGCTTCGGCATGGTCATCAACACTCTCGTGACCGCCGCCGTGATGTCCGTGTTCAACGCCACCCTGACGCTTCCCGGTATTGCCGGTTTCATCTTGGTGGTGGGTATGTCTCTCGACGCCAACGTGATTATCTACGAACGTATCCGTGAAGAACTGAAGAACGGCCTTACCGCCCGCGCCGCCGTGGCCAAGGGTTACGAACGGGCCTTCAGCGCCATCTTGGACTCCAACTTGACCACCGTGCTTACCGGTCTTATCCTCTACAAGATTGGTACCGGTTCCGTGAAGGGTTTCGGTCTCACGCTGACTATCGGTATCTTGACCTCCCTCTTCTGCGCCATCACCGTGACCCGCGCTATCCTCGACTGGCGTCTTGCCAAGGCCGACAGGACTACGCTCTCTATCGGTAACGGCTTCAAGGCCATCAACGAGGCTAACCTCCAGATTATTCCGAACCGCCGTCGTTTCGGCCTGATTTCTACTGTCCTGATTATCGCCTCCATCGCCTGCATCGCCGTGAAGGGATTCGACTTCAGCATCGACTTCACCGGTGGCCAGGTCTATACCGTACAGTACCAGGATGACGGCAAGCACGAGAAGGACCTGAGCGGAGCTCTCTCTGCGGCAGGCATCGACGGTGCGAAAGTTCGCACCCTGGGCGGAACCTCTGCCAATTCCTACCAGATTAGCATGCGCGCCTCCGACGACGTGAAATTCGAAGACAAGATGGCCGAAGCCTTTGCCAAGGCAGGCCAGAAGTGCGAAATCGTGGCCAAGGACAACGTGGGCCCCACCATCGGTAAGGAACTCCGTTTCAACGCTATCTTGTCTGTAATTCTCGCCTGGCTCGGCATTCTGCTCTACGTGTGGTTCCGGTTCGGCAAGTTCGGTCTCGGCTTCGGTGTGGCGGCGGTGCTTGGCCTGGTCCACGACACCATCATCACCCTGGGCTTCATCTCGGCCTTCAGCCTGTCTTTCGACGGAGCCCTGATTGCCTCGCTCTTGACCATGATCGGTTACTCCGTGAACGACACCATCGTGAACTTCGACCGTATCCGTGAAAATACCGCCGTGTTCGGCTCCGGCAACTTCGCAGAGACCATCAACAAGTCTCTGAACCAGTGCTTCAGCCGCACCATGGTGACCTCCCTCACCACCTTGTTCGTGTGCGTGATCCTCGCCGTGAAGGGCGGTTCCTCCATCCGCGACTTCGGCCTGGTGCAGTGCTTCGGCATTCTCATCGGTACCTACTCTTCTGTGTGCATCTGCTCTCCCATCGTTCTCTGGTGGAGCAAGAAGTTCAAGAAGGGCGTGTAATACCTAAGTGTCATCCTGAGTGGCGAAAGCCGCGAAGGATCCAGTCCTGAATTTTATCCCTGGCCTCGGCCGGGGATTTCTTTTTTATATACAAAGGGGGAGGCCTCCCCCTGCTTGCAGCCTTGGCGATTAGGCAGATGCCGACAGTGTCTCCGACGGCCTCGCCAAGTCTTCCAGCACCCCCTCTCCTAGGGGCTTCGCCCCTAAAACCCCTTAAAATAATCCGAGTCTCAAGGGCACAGTCGCCTGCAAAAAAGACCGTCAGTCGCGCCTTCACTTCGTTCGTCGCTACCCTCCGGATTTTTTGCCTAGCAACTATGCCCTCTCGCCTCGCAAAAAGGGTTTCGCTACGCAGGAGGTTGCTCGGTCACGGTGTTCCCTCGCAACCACAAGCGGCTTTATAAAGATGTTTGAAAGATTTGTGAATTACTTTGAGTGTATTCTGATGTACATGCAGGCGTCAATAAGACATGACCACTCTTTTTCGCGGCAATTGTAATTGGAAAAAACAGAATCTGCATATGCTCTCTTACGAGGTTCGGTGGTGGGACTGCTGCCGTCACACGTAAAGTCGTTTTCCACATATTTCATACATTCGTTGTAAAGTTTTTCTCTAGATTCAGGTTCTGAGTAACTGTCGGAATCATTAGAATTGTTGTCAGAACAAGCAATCAGCGTTAATGAGAAAAACAACAAAAAGAAAAATTTTTTCATAGATTATCCTCTTATGATATTGCACTTTTCCGCGACTCATAAGGGGCCCTTATAGGTTCGACCTTTTGTATATACACTCTTTTATTTGAAAGTGCAAGTGTTTTACCAACCCCTAGCCCCTAGATCCTAGCCCCTATTTTCAAGCGGATTTTCGCCTTGGTTCGGCATTGCTCACCACAGGACGCGAGGATGACACCTCTTGAGACCAAGCATCCTAACCCCTAGCCCCTAGATCCTAGCCCCTTTTTCTATATTTACCCCCGTTCGATAAAAGGGGGCGCCTATGCTCAAGTATTACAAAATCGAAGCCGGTCGCCTGGCGGTCGCACCCAACGAAGATGCCGCCGACATCGTGATGATGGGCTCCCTCAGCCAGGAACAGCGCAGCGTCCTGGTCAAGGAATACGAGATTACCGAACATACCATCGCCTCCGCATTCGACTCCGACGAGCTTTCTCGTATCGAATACGACGACGATTTCACCACCATCGTGTTCAAGAAGCCCAAGAACTATTCCGCCGCCGACAACTTCCAGTTCCGGGTGGAATCCTTCGGCATCTTCATCTTCAAGGACTGGGTGCTGCTCCTGACCGACAGCGACATCCCGGTGATGGACGAAAAGCGTTTCTCGAAAATCGACAGCCTGAACACCTTCGTGCTGAAGGTCTTGAGCTACGCTATCTACCATTTTAACGAACACCTGAAAATCATCAACCGCATCAACGACGATCTGGAACAGCGGCTCAACACCTCCATGGAGAACAAGTACCTGCTTTCCATGTTCAGCCTGAACAAGGGCTTGATCTACTACGTGAGCGCCTTGAACAGTAACGATACCCTTTTGAAGAAACTCCAGATGGGTCGCAGCCTCAACTGGACCGAGGCCGAACGGGAACTGCTGGAAGACATCCAGATTGAAAACGGCCAGAGCCTGCAACAGGCCAACATCTACGCCAACATCTTGACGTCCATGATGGATGCCCGCGCAAGCGTCATCAACAACAACTTGAACCAGTTGATGAAGAACTTGACCATCGTGACGATCTCCATATCGCTCCCGACGTTCTTCGCCAGTTTGTTCGGCATGAACGTGCAACTGCCCTTCGGCATGAACGGCGACGCCACCGTGGGTTCGCCCATGACTTTCTGGGCCGTTATCGCCGTGTGTATCCTGTCGGTGGTGCTGTTCCTCGGCTTCTGGATTCGACGGAAATAGTCGTGAGTCGTGAGTGGTGAGTCGTCATCCTGAGCCGCTAGGCGAAGGATCCAGGCTTACAATTCTGAACTAGATCCTAGCCCAAAGAGCTTAAGAATTGTAGAGCAACAAGTTGCTAACAATTCTATATCACTACGCCTGACGGCTCCGTTCAGGATGACGCTGCGCGACAGCGTCAATTCCCTCTATCGCTCATGCTGGCGAACATGGCGACAATCTCGTCGGTAAATTTGCTGTTGGGCAACGTCTGTGCGATTTCAAGTGCCTTTTCCAGATGGTTCTGTGCCGTGGCCTTCGCCTTGTCGAATGCCCCCTTGACGCTCAGCTTTTCCTTGATTTGCGCAGGAATATTGTCTTCGGAGGCCCGCTTGATCAGGTCTTCCATTTCACACCGCTCCTCGACAGAACTGCTATCGAAATAGTACAGCAGGGGGAGCGTAATGAGCCCGTTAGAAAGGTCGGTAAACTTGGCCTTGTCCAGGTTCTTGGAACCGTAGCCGTAGTCCAGCAGGTCATCGATAATCTGGAAGGCGATGCCGAAGTGGCTTCCCATTTCGGCGCATTTGTCCACCATAGGCTTGTCGAACCCGGCAAGAATGGCCCCGATTTTGGCAGCGGCGTTAATCAGGGCCGCGGTCTTTCCGTCGATAATCCGATTGTAGGTCTCAAAGGAAAGTTGCATGTCGCCGCAGTGGTCCAGCTCCAGGATTTCTCCGGCAATCAGCTGGTCTGCCGCCTGGGAGAGGATTACGGGAATGTCCCGTTCCGTCTCTTCGATAACGCTCTGCATGGACTGGGAAAGCACGTAGTCGCCAATGAGAACGGCCACCTGGGTGCCCCATTCCTTGTGTGCCGTTTTTTGCCCGCGCCGGACTTCGGTGTCGTCGATAATGTCGTCGTGAACAAGGCTTGCGCTGTGCAACAGTTCAATGCCCGCGCAGGCGTGGGCCACCCGGTCAACGTCAACAGTAGATTTTCCGCAGTTGGCGATAAGGCAAAGCAGGGTAGAGCGGATGCGCTTTCCCTTCTTCTGGAAAAGGGCGGCAAGTCTGTCCGAAATTCCAGCCGGTGCGTTCTTGGCCACGTTCAAGATGACCTGCTCCGTCAGGGCAAGCTGGTCCTGGACCAGTTCTCGCGCCTGGCCCAGTACGGTCTGGAAGTCAGCCTTGTTCAGGTTCATGGCCTAGATGTCCAGGTCCTTCAGGACCTTGTAGGCGTTGGTTTCGATGAACTTGCGGCGGGGTTCCACGTCTTCGCCCATGAGCATGCTGAAAATCTGGTCGGCCAGCACGCCATCTTCCACGTAGCACTGCTTCAAGAAACGCCTGGATGGGTCCATGGTGGTTTCGTTCAGCTGTTCCGGGGACATTTCGCCAAGACCTTTGAATCGGTTGATGGTAACGTTCTTCTTGTCCTCGATTTCGGCCATGGCCTTGTCCTTGTCGTTTTCGTCGAAAAGGTAGCGTTCCTTCTGGCCCACTTTCAGCTTGTACAGGGGTGGCATGGCGAGGAAAATATGGCCTTCGTCAATGAGGGGCCGCATGTAGCGGAAGAAGAAGGTCAGGAGCAAAGTCTGGATATGGGAACCGTCCACATCGGCATCGGTCATGATGATAATTTTGTGGTAGCGGAGCTTCTCGATTTTGAATTCGGTGCCGATACCCGTGCCGATGGCGTTCACCAGGTTCTGGATTTCTTCGGTGTCCAGCACGCGGTGGAGGCTAGCCTTCTCCACGTTCAGGATTTTTCCGCGGATGGGTAGAATCGCCTGGAATTCGCGGTTACGGCCCATCTTGGCAGAACCGCCAGCGGAGTCACCTTCCACGATGAACATTTCGCATTCCTTGGGGTCGCGGCTACTGCAGTCGGCCAGCTTGCCCGGAAGTCCACCACTTTCAAGGATGTTCTTGCGGCGGGCGAGAGTGCGGGCCCGGTGGGCCGCTTCGCGGGCCACGGCGGCGTTATAGACCTTGTCGAGAATCACCTTGATGGCGGCCGGATTTTCCTGGAAGTATTCTTCCAGTTTGGCACCGAAGGCGCTGTTCACGTAGCTTGCGATTTCGGAGTTGCCCAGCTTGCGCTTGGTCTGGCCTTCGAACTG
>DGRZ01000064.1:0-19818 GCA_002391195.1 Fibrobacter sp. UBA4375
ATCAGCTTTTCGGGGAACTGGTAGGGCCCGTAGTTGTTACTGCAGTTCGTGACAATCGTCGGCATACCGTAGGTGTCGTGGAAGGCGCGAACAAAGTGGTCGGAGCCCGCCTTGGATGCAGAATACGGAGAGTGCGGTGTGTACTTTGTCGTCTCGTAGAAGAAGTCGTCGCCGTAGGCCAAATGATGCTCGGAGCTAGAAGCCGTCGTGGTGAACGGAGGCGTGATGCCTTCCGGATGGTTCATCTTGAGGGCGCCATAGACTTCATCCGTCGAAATGTGGTAGAAGCGCTTGCCCTCGTACTTTTCGGGGAGGGATTCCCAGTAAAGTTTTGCGGCCTGGAGCAGGCTCAAAGTGCCCATCACGTTCGTCTTCGCGAAGGTGAACGGGTCCTTGATGGAGCGGTCCACGTGACTTTCTGCCGCCAGGTGGATGATGCCATCGACATGTTCGTCCTGCATGAGCTTGTAGAACGCGTCAAAGTCGCAAATGTCCATCTTCACGAACTTGTAGTTCGGCTTATCCTCGATGTCTTTCAGATTTGCGAGGTTTCCCGCGTAGGTAAGCTTATCGAGGTTGATAATCTTGTATTCCGGGTACTTGTTCACGAACAGGCGAACCACATGGCTTCCGATAAAGCCTGCACCGCCGGTAATGACGATATTCTTCATATGAAAGTTCCTTACCATCGCGCCGTAGGCGCCAAACTTTTACTCAGAGTGCGAAGCACGACCTCATAGCTCATGCCCCATACCTAATATTTAATCTTTCCTTCTGCAACCTTGCGCAGATGTTGCCCGTAGGGCGACTTGCCGTACTTGGCGGCTGATTCCAGGAGCTTTTCCTTGGTAATCCAACCATTCCTGTAGGCGATTTCTTCGACGGCGCTAATCTGGATGCCTTGGCGGTTTTCCACCATCTTCACGAACTCGCCCGCTTCGATAAGGCTGTCCATGGTCCCGGTGTCCAGCCAGGCAAACCCGCGGCCCAGCAGCTTCACGTCCAGTTCGCCCTTGTCCAGGTAGGTCTTGTTCAGGTCGGTAATTTCCAGTTCGCCACGGGCACTGGGCTTTTGGGCCTTTGCAAATCCCGAAACACGGTTATCGTAGAAGTAGAGACCCGTGATGGCGTAGTTGCTCTTGGGTTCCTTCGGTTTTTCTTCGACGGAAATCACCTTGCCCGCCTCGTCGAATTCCACCACGCCAAAACGTTCCGGGTCTTCCACATAGTAGCCGAACACGCTGGCACGGCCATTTTGTTCGGCGTTTTTCACCGCCGCTCTCAAAAGAGGGCTAAATCCGTTCCCGTAGAAAATGTTATCGCCCAGCACCATGGCACAGCAATCATTGCCGATGAATTCTTCTCCGAGAATGAACGCTTGAGCGAGACCATCGGGGCTGGGCTGCACCTTGTAAGAAAGCTTGAGTCCCATTGCCGATCCATCGCCAAGGAGGCGCTCGAAATTCGGCAAGTCCGTGGGAGTAGAAATGATGAGAATTTCCCGAATACCCGCCAACATCAAGGTGGAAAGCGGGTAATAAATCATGGGCTTGTCGTAAACAGGCAACAGCTGCTTACTCGTGACCATGGTCAGCGGGTAGAGTCTTGTGCCGGAGCCTCCGGCAAGTACGATTCCTTTCATAAGGACTAAAATAGTTATCTTTTGGCTCCATGACCGAGCAGAATAGGGTTACACTCAAGGATTTCATTGCAAAACTCGCCGAGAAAAGCGGCGGGGACCGTTCAAGGATTGTTTCCGAAGACATTTTGGAAGCTTTTATGGAGTGGTCGCAGTCCCGCGGAACCACGCTGTACCCCGCCCAAGAAGAGGCCATCCTCGAACTTTTAGACGGCAAGAACGTTATCCTGAATACGCCCACAGGCTCCGGAAAATCCATGGTGGCCCTGGCGCTCCATTTTGATAGCATCGTTCACGGGCGCAAAAGCGTCTATACCTGCCCCATCAAGGCCCTGGTCAATGAAAAATGGATGGCCCTCTGCAAGGAATTCGGCCCCGAGAACGTGGGGCTCTCTACAGGAGACGCTACCGTCAATCACGACGCCCCTATACTCTGTTGCACGGCAGAAATTTTAAGCAACATGGCCCTCAGCGAGGGCGAAAAACTTACCATTACCGATGTGGTGATGGACGAATTCCATTACTATTCCGACAGGGAACGCGGGGTGGCCTGGCAGATTCCGCTCCTGACGCTACCGCAAAGCAGGTTCCTCCTGATGAGCGCCACCGTCGGTGCGACGGAATTTTTTGAGCGGGAAATGACGAAACACACCGGCAGGGAGTCCGTGACGGTTCGTTCCTCGCAAAGACCTGTCCCGCTTGACTTCAGCTATAGCACCACGGAACTTTCCACCGAAGTGCAAAAGCTGGTGAACGAGGGCAAGGCTCCCGTCTACGTGGTGCATTTCACCCAGGCCGCTGCCGCAAGCAACGCCCAGAATTTCATGAGTCTTGACCTCTGCACCAAAGAAGAGAAAGTCAAGATAAACGAGGCCATCAAGGAAGTGCGGTTCTCTAGCCCCTACGGCCCCGATGTCAAGCGCTGGCTCAAGCAGGGGATTGGCCTGCACCATGCGGGGCTTTTGCCCAAGTATCGCATTCTTTGCGAAAAGCTGGCCCAGCAGGGTTTACTGAAAGTCATTTGCGGCACGGACACCCTGGGCGTAGGCGTGAACGTCCCTATCCGCACCGTTCTTTTTACTCAGCTTTGCAAATATAGCGGCGACAAGACGGCGATTCTCACTGCACGGGATTTTCACCAGATTGCAGGCCGTGCCGGTCGAAAGGGATTCGACAACATCGGATACGTGGTGGCCCAGGCGCCAGAACACGTCATCGAGAACCTGAAACTGGAGGCCAAGAGCCGCCAGACCGGCAAGAAGTTCCAGAAGAGAAAGCCGCCCGAGCACGGCTACGTCCCCTTCGACGAAAACACCTACAAGCGCCTGATCGATGCCCAGCCCGAACCGCTGACCTCCAGTTTCCATGTGGATCACGGCATGCTCCTGAACATCTTGAGCCGGGAAACCGATGGTTGCAAGGCCATGCGAAACCTGATCAAGGACTGCCACGAAAGTGCGGCCAGCAAGAAGCAGCTGCAGCACAGGTCTTTCCAACTGTTCCGAAGCCTTGTAGAAAAGAAAATCGTAGAATTTGTAAAGCCCGTGGCCGAGGGCTACAGCCACTTGCGGGTCAATTTGGATTTGCAAGACGACTTTGCCATGAACCAGCCCCTTTCCCTTTACCTGGTGGATACCTTGCCGAAACTGGACAGGGAAAGTCCCGAATACGCACTGGATGTAATCACCCTTTGCGAATCCATCGTAGAAAATCCCGACGCCATACTCCGCATTCAGCAGAACAAGGCCCGAAACGCAAGGCTTGACGAACTCAAGGCCCAGGGCATGGAATTCAACCAGCGCATGGAAGAAATCGAGAAGGTGGAATACCCCAAGCCCCTGCGGGACTTTATCTACGACACCTACAACGCCTTTGCCGAAGTTCACCCGTGGGTGGATGTAAACGTGGAGCCCAAGAGCATTGTCCGCGAGATGTTCGAAAGCTTCAGCACCTTTAGCGGCTACGTGAAGCAGTATGGCCTGCAACGCATGGAAGCCATTCTGCTTCGCCACCTGAACTACGTCTATAAGGTTTTGAGCCAGACGGTTCCCGATGGCTACAAGAACGACGAACTCCGGGAGATGGAAGACTACCTGGGCGACATGATCCGCCGCACCGACTCGAGCCTTTTGGAAGAGTGGGAAAAGATGGCCCACCCCGAGGACTACCAGAAACGCCTGGAAGAGGGGGCCGCCGAAGACGAAGCGGAAAAAGCTTTCGGCGCCGACAAGGCCGCCGCTGACATCACCTACGACAAGAAACGGTTCTTGGGTATGGTGCGCCAGCGCATCTTCCAAATTATGGGCAACCTCGCGAAGCAGGACTTTGCAGCAGTTCTCGACAGCCTGGCCGACGACCTGGAAGAAGGCCAGATGCTCGTGGACGGCGAAGGCAAACCCTGGACCGAGAATACGCTTACCGAAATCATGGCCGCCTACACGGCAGAACACCATAAGTTCCGCCTGGACGTAGAAGGCCGCGCTCTCGCCCACACCATAGTGACCTACGAGGGCGACGTGATGCATATCCAGCAGATGCTCCAAGACGAAGAAGAATTCAACGACTGGAGTATTGACTTCGAGATAAACCTTGCCGAAAGCCGCGAAGCGGGCGTGCCTCTCTTGAAGATGACCCGAATCGGGGAAGCATAGCCAATTCGGAATTCGGATTTCGGAATTCGGATTTTGTATTTTTGAATTGCATCTTTTGCTTTTAGGAATGTTAAAAATTTAGGAGAGAATAAATGCGCTTGTTTGCCTTTTTGATTGCCTTTGCCGTTGCCGTGCCTTTTGCCTACGATGGCGACATGGATACCTACCACGAAGCCAAAGAGGAATTGGCCCTAGTCAGGGACGGCTACTTGAGCGCCCTGAACGTGGCCATGGACGATGCCAACGAAGGGGATCCTGAAGGCTGGTTCAAGGCCCGGGACAACGGGGAATGCGAAGATTGGGACGATCTGGAATATGTGGGTCCGGAGTTGGAACATTTCAAGTTGACCGAAATCCCTTACGGATTCCAGTTCAAGGGACGCCATGGGGCCTATGTCGTAGATGTGAAAATCAAGGTGGTCACCCGTGACACCGACGTTTTTTATGACATCCAGTACCAGAAGGGCACAAACGCTCCCGGCAAAGAACTTGTCGAAGAAGTCTTCAAGAACGACCGCAAGGTCTTTTACGACCCCAAGTCGCCCTGCACACGGGAAGCCGTCACCTGCATAGGTCAATACAGCAAGGGCACTCTCGGAACCCTGAAAAAGAAAAAGTCCAAGTAGGCAATTATGAAAAAAACATCTGCCCAAAAGACATCGTTTGAACTTCGCATTCAGGAGGCCTTGTTTAACGCACAGGACCTAAAGTACATGGCTTTTCAAAGCGAGATGATTCCCACCATTCCCGTCGATTCTATTATCGGCGTGCGGACTCCCGACCTGAAGCTCATTGCCAGGAATTTTTCGGCAGACCCAAAAATCGACAAATTTCTGAACAGGCTCCCGCACGAGTATTACGACGAGAACCAGCTCCATTCCTTTATCCTGTCGGACATCAGGGACTTTGACGAATGCGTTGAGCAGTTAGAAAAATTTTTGCCCTTTGTGGACAACTGGGCCACCTGCGATCAGCTGAGGCCCAAGGTTCTAGGGAAAAAGGAAAATCGCAAGAAGCTGCTGGAACTCATAAAGCTCTGGATTCGCGGCAGGCTTGCTTCTGGCGAACCGGTTGAAGACGACACCTACATTGTCCGTTTCGGCGTTGAAATGCTGATGAACTGGTACTTGGACAACGATTTTGCCCCTATGTTCCTGCGGTGGGTTGCGGCAATCCGGAGAGACAGCTACTACGTGAAGATGATGGTGGCCTGGTATTTTGCTACGGCTCTGGTCAAGCAATACGATGCTACGATACCTTATATCCTGGAGCGCAAACTGGAACCCTGGACCTATAGCAAGACCATTCGGAAAGCTTGCGAAAGTTTAAGAATTACCCCCGAGCAAAAGGCGTACCTGAAAACGCTGAGAGTGTAGTGGGGATGCCCCGCAATATCGTTTAAGTCGGCATTACCGCAACCAAAATGTTCAATAGCCATCCGTTTGCCACGATTAGAAGATCGGTAACAAAGAAGATTATGACTGAAATAATTACTGGACGAAAACGAACATTGCCCATAATTATATCGTATAAAATGAATAAGTATCAAACGACCCATCCCCCCGAAGAACCTAGCAAGCAACATATTGGGACAACGAATCAACGATCTTGAAATTACTTAGGATTTATGCGCTAAACCACATTGACTCGGGTATTGAACTAATGTAATATCACTTTTTATACATATATTCAATATACGTCTATCAACGCATCCATAAACCAACAAATTTTTAGGGCGTAGCCGCTCAACCATCGCACAGATTCCAGAAAAAAAATACAGCTTTGTAGTCCGCCCGATTTTGCGTTCCATGTGCCCCAACGAACAAAACCGATTTTTGAGGAATGTCATCAAAACAGAATGGATAGGATTTTTCATCTCCAAACCGGACATTAGTTATATATTGAATTTCATTCTCCGCAAATACATTTCGGCTATGTTTGTTGACTTGATTCATATTCTTTTGATCTTCGATGTCATCGCACCACCCCACACTGCGATCCAGTGAGACCGCCCCTGCAAATTTCTTGATATGGTCAATGTGCGGAGAAAGCCCTTCGGTATAAATTTTGCAATCTTCATCTTCTTCATAGAAATGAATCCAAGCGTCATAAACAGGATAATGAAGTGATTCCGAAAAAGATTGCAATTTCTCCGGAATTTCCGAAACATCAAAGTTTAAGCCCTTGTGCAATATTTGAGCACAGCTCACAATGGGGTGCCGCATCAGCATCCTCCTTTGTTAAGTATTGATATTCCTTGGCAGACTCTAGATTTTACCTTCCGCCTTCTGTTCCTTGAACTTGGCTTTTGCCTCAATCCATTCATTTATAAGGCGACGGAGTTCCAACGTGTCAACCGTTATTTCGTTGGGAGTTCCTTCAGGTGCGAAATTGTCCACGATAAGGGTTTCTTTCGGACCAATATCCCAGTAGCAATCGTTGCCGGAACATTCAACATGTTTATTCTTCTTGGAGAGAACTTGGTCGATTTGTTCGAGGATAATTGAAGGGAACTCTTCAACATCAGAGGCAAAAAAGGTTGTGAACGCATTAGGGCCTTCGTCAAAAACGAAATTCAACGTTTTTGTTCCGTCTTCGAGCGTCGTATAATCAATTTTGTAATTATAATTCATCAGTTTTCCTCCATCAAGGGATATACGTTAACAATTTTTCCGTTGGCATTAACACGCATTCGTATACGAATACCTTCAGAAGATGTGCCTTCATACATGTTAAGTGTGTTCGTTTTGAGCCGCTTGTTTGTGTACGCCTCGTTTATTGCGTTTACGATATGCTGTGGCGACCAATGTTCAGGAAAGAATGTTGACATACCTCCCATTTTGTGCTTTCGGATGCCGTTGACCGTTACCCTGCCTTGATATACTCCTTTTTCATTCAGTTCTGATTTTGTACCGGGGATAATTCGACCTTCCGCATTCCTAATCACCTCGGTGTGGTAACCGGTCGCCTCGAATCGTGTTTTCCCTTTGCCTGCTGAAGTTGTCTTTACCTCACCATTAAATATATGTTTTATCAGGTTCGATTCAAAGAGTTCTGTATGTTCCAAAGCTTCCAAATCACCTTTGAGGTATTGTTTTGGAAGTTTTTCAGGATTTTGTCCTTGTGCCATTTCCGAAAAAAGCTCCGTCTGATGGTAATGTTTTGGAAGGGCATACAACTCATGCTGATGCTCTTTCGGTAAATCTGGCAGCCTATAAACGGCTCCCGACTGCGTTGAGGCTTTTTGCCCCATGATAGACCTCCTTGCCTTGTGGCAAAAAAGTGTTAAACAAGCATTGTCCTTTTCAAAAGACAACACACCACAACTTGTCAAGAGACATGCTCTCGGCAAATGCTTTACAATCACTATGTCATACACCCTATGGTCTTATAAGAACCTCCTTGGGGCTCTGTCCCGTTGTTTAACTATTATAACGCTCATGTTTTTTACTTCCCTTTATAAGAGTACACGAAAAAAAACAAAAAAGGCGTGGAATCGAGCATATTTGTTGCAACTGAGGCTCGGCAAAGCCAATCTATCAACAAGTACGAACGACCCACGCCCTAAATTACGAGCGTGAGCATTTGCCTTGTCCTGATAGATTTTGAAATTTTGCCGATTTCAGTTGCAGATACAAGAGCAAAAACTCTTATCGTGAGTATCGGAATACTCTATGTCAAATAACAGTTCTTTTTGTTTTGGTAATCTCCTTATTCTTCCATCTTTACGCAATCCTGTGAAATGTATTTTTGCGGGTCTTTCACGGATTTGGGTAAGCCTGGTGGCGTAATTTCTTTGCCCGCCACTTCGCGATCGTGGCATTTCTTGTTTAGCTTCAAAATAAATTCCAGAATATCGTCTTCTGACGATATTCCGTAGGCCTCTCGCACGGCGTTATCAAGCTTCACTTGAATTTCACTTACTGGATTATTCGGTGTCGTTTCCATGGTCTTGTAAACATCGCGAAGGCAGAACTTGTTTTTCACCATGATTTCTTTGCGCTTTTGACGCAACTCGACGGCGTATTTCGCAATTGCTGCGATTTGATTTTCGGTCGGTTTTTGTGGCCAGGGGAAAGAGTCAAATACAGTGTCTGATGTATAACGGGGATCGCCCTTTAATGTTGAGCATCTTGCATTGAACCAAACCCAATGAACCCGCGAAGATAGTATGCCAAAAGAGTAGTCATCTTCTAAAGGAAACACCTGTAACGCGTCGTTTGGATGAATACTTGTAGAAATAAATTCAAATATGGGACGAGTGGTCACTCGAGAACAAACGATATAACGAGATATTGTCCCGAACATATCTAACAGTTCTCCTCTAGGTCTAAACAATTTCCACCAGGTTTTCAGGGCACTTTCATGGTCGTGATTGACTTTTGCATTAGGATTCTTTTTTAAAATTTTTTCATTTTTGAGTTTCTCTTTATTCGCCTTTTCTTGCTTCTCAGGAAGGACTTCTTTTTCAATTATTTTATAGAGTTCCTTGTATTTCTGCGCCTCAAAAATATCCTGTTTCCTAAAGTCTATGACATAGCGGTCCGGTTGTGAATTGTATGCAGTGACTAAACAATCGCCAATAAGGAACGGAAATAGGACATTCTTGTTTTGTTCTTCTTTCAATAACTTCTTTACCAGATTTAAATCTTTTATTAAGAATCCTTTATGACCGTGAGTCTGTCCTTGATAGCAAAAACCTTTTGCCTTATTTGCTTTCAATGCAAAAGCTTCTTTGACATCACAAATTGATGTTAAAGCAGAAGTAATGTTGTCGGGATGCTCGTAGACAAACGGGGACTTCACAGAATTTCCTTCTTGGAAGCTCAATGTTTTTTCTCCCGAATACTTTCCTTTCACCCAATTCGCTATGGATACGTATACTGCTGCTTCCCCAGACCAAACCTGCGTACTTACGGCATCCGTGATTACACCACCATTTGCAACGATATAATCCAAACCGCCTTCTCTTGAATAATTTTGACGAATGGTATTGGTTCCCACGAGGCCCGCACGCTGTCCGTTTTTCATCAATTCATGAGCCTTTCTAAACCAGTAAACGCAAAAATCAGCTCTACCGGGGACATCGGGAAAATGTTTACGGACACTATCTACATAAGCAGCATCCATTTCAACCTTCATCTTATTCTTGCTTTGATACGGAGGATTGCCTATCACAACATCAAATTTCGGCCATGGTTCCAGCAAGGCATCTTGACAAAGGATGTTCTTATCCATATTGTCGAGCGGCAAACTTTCAACCCTGAATAAAGGGTTTGATTCCCAGTGGTCGTTCCATTTTTTCGCCCCAATCTCTTTTGCCAGCATCATCGTCACTTTAGAAAGCTCTGTGGCCATGGGCATAATGTCTATACCAAAGAACTGCTTTGTATTCAAAACACTGAACCGGTGATGCTCCATCACATTCTTGTTGGTGTTGGATTCCAATGAAAAATCCTGTAGTTTGTCCAATATCTTTAATTCAATATCTGCCAAAGCCAGATAAGAAACAAACAAAAAGTTTCCGCAGCCACATGCCGGGTCAAGGACTTTGTATTTAGACAAATCAGTAAGCAACTGTTCCAATTTTGGGGCCGTATCCGCCTTTTCAATTTTTTCGTTCCAAGGGCGAATAATACACGGATTCACAATTTTCAAGATATCAATTTCATTAGTAAAATGGGCCCCGAATTCGTGACGTTCCTCAGAATCCATTGTGCCTTCGAACATCGCTCCGAAAATAGAAGGGTTAACGTGGTTCCAGTCCACTTCGCAGGCATCAAGCAACAATTTGCAACAGTATTCGTCTAACGATAAGGGCTCTACCTTGCTAAACAAGCCTCCGTTAAAATAGCGAACTCCTTTGTATTTTCCGCCGTCAGCCATATTCGGGTTCGCCATCTGACGGAAAAGATTTCCGAGTTCATCGTAAGTATCTTCTTTCTTGATGCAACAATTGCGGACTAAATTTGTGAACAGTCCTTCCGGAAGCAAGCCAAAATCTTCACTGAACATCGCCAAGATACACTGCATCAAGAACCGTTGGACTTTTTCAGGAGATTCCTTCTTTTCCATAACTTGGTATTTGAAGATTTCGCCGATTTTGTTGGCCGCTTTTTTAGAGATGTCCTTTACATTGCAGTTGAAAATAGGTTCTTTTCCATCGGAATACATGAAATTGAACGCCGCTTTTCGCTGCTCAAAATCTTTCAACTTGATACGGTCGACAAGGGACAATTCGTCGTATATGATGAATTCGTCAAAATTGCAAAGGATTGCGTATCTCGGCTTTTGTGCGCCCGGGCCGATGACCTCTTGCGGTTTCATGTCGAGCCAATAGTTCTTCACCTGGTCAAAATGCTTGTCTAGGAACTTTTCTTTTCTCCCTTTCATTTCGATAAGGACGCCGGAATGCCCCTGCGGAGCAAATAGGCAATCGGCATATTTCGTAGATGCGTCGGAAGGCTTTATGCGGGCTTCGAAAAGGCCCCCGGCAGTAAACACGTCGTCATAACCGAACACTTGAAAGAAGTGGTTCAAGAAAGTCTGTGCTTCCTGTTTTTCGTCGCCTTTTAGCGATTGTGCAAATGCGATAAATTTACCTGCATCGGTCATAAAGAGTCCTTGCCAAGATTGGCGAGATTTTCTCCAACTCAAACAAGCGCTTATGACTTATGCCAAATAAAAAAAGGCGTGGAGTCGTAGGCTTACCGCTATCGAGGGCTACCACACCCTGTTGCATAATAAGCACAAACGACCCACGCCCCGATTGGGACGTGAGCGTTCGTCTTATCCTCATGCAACTTGAAAGTGGTAGTTTCGATAGCGAGAATAAGAGTCGAATCTCAAAAATTCCGGTCGCTCCGAACCATTCGGTACGGGGCTATGTATCGTGAAATATAAATAAAATACGGACTATAGATTGCCACGGGTTCTATGAACTCTCGCAATGACGTGTAAAAAAAGGAGATGCCCCGTCAAGCGGGGCATGACAAAAAGGGGTGTTGCGAGGGAACACCGTGACCGAGCAACCTCCTGCGTAGCGAACCCATTTATCGAGGCGAGAGGGCATAGTTGCTAGGCAAAAAATCCGGAGGGTAGCGACGAACAAAGTGAAGTTGCGACTGACGGTCTTTTTTGCAGGCGACTGTGCCCTTGAGACTCGGATTATTTAAGGGGTATTAGGGGCTAAGCCCCTAGGAGAGGGGGTAGCGAAAACGGCAAGGAGATCCCCGCCGGAGCCTGCCCTGAGCCTGTCGAATGGGCGGGGATGACAAGATGGTGGCGGAGATGACGAGTCGTTGTAGCGAGGGGGAGGCTTCCCCCCTTGTATTTCAAGTGTTTTTAGTCATTAATCATTGCTTAAAAAGTGATTAATCAGTTTCTCTTTTTTGCTTCAATGGCGAAATTTGTTTGAAATCGCCGTTTTCGTTATTGGCACGCTTTTTGCATCATATCGGGCGAAAGAGGATTGCGAAAGGTGTTGACTATGGCGAGATGTTTATGTATATTTGAAGTGAACGGTTTCACGGGTTCCGTAAAAAATCCGTGTAATGACGGTTCTCAAACTCCCCGTAAAAGAGTGCCTAATGACGGTTTTCCAGGTTCCGTAAAAACCTGCTTAATTTCTTATTCCTAGATGTGATGAATTATTCATCACATCTATTTTTTTTTGGAGGGAAAATGCAGTGGTATCTGCTAGACAAGGCGTATCTTGATTATCTCAGAGAGTTTGACCCCTTTGTTCCTTCATTGGACGGTTATGGGGGTAAATTTAAGCCCTTCTTCGGTAAATTGTTTACGGTCAATCAGGTTGATTATTATGCCCCAATATCATCGGGTAAACAAAAACACATTGATTTCCAAGAAACGAACCTATTTTACAAGGTGTATTTACACAATGAAACCGATGAGGAAAAGCGGAAAAAGAAACCGGCTGCAGTCATAGACTTGAAACACATAGTGCCTGTTCCCGTAGCCCAGGCTACGCCGCTAGATGTAACTTCGATTCTAAATAATGATGCCTACGGAAGTGCATCAGAAAAAAGTAAGTATCTCGTGTTATTGAGACAGGAACTTGCCTGGGTCAACAGGAACGAAGAAAGAATTGTTGAAAATGCAAGGATTTTAAGAGGCAAGTGCTTTGCTTCGGAGACTTTCCATGTCCATAAGAGATGTCTGAATTTGAAGCTTTTGGAAACTAAAGCCGAAGAGTTTGTCCAGAAAATTTGACTCTACCCGAAGGTTTCGTACATGGCGTCCCGTTCGACGGGGTATTGGGGGGTGACCCCCTAGGAGAGGGGGTAGCGGAAACGGCAAGGAGATCCCCGCCTGCGCGGGGATGACAAGATGGTGGCGGGGATGACGAGCCGTTGTAGCGAGGGGGAGACTTCCCCCTTTGCCATTTAAAAGCACCCTTGGGACTTTGTAAACTTTTTTCTATATTTGCGTCCCTACGGAACGCATTTAGTACGGCTCGGCAATGCCAACACAAGTGTTAGCGCTGCACTCGCCTTTTACTAAATTTGGTCCCGAAAATTGAAGTTCCGCGGAGCTTATCCGGCGGAAAGGAGTCAAGATGAGCAAGGATTTGAAGGAACAGGCGCTCGAATACCATTCCATGGGCAAGCCCGGCAAGATCGAAATCGTGCCGACCAAGCCGCACAGCACCCAGACGGACCTGGGCCTCGCTTACACTCCGGGCGTGGCTGTGCCCTGCCTCGAAATTGAGAAGGACAACAACCTGGCCTACGAATACACCGGCAAGGGCAACCTCGTCGCCGTGATTTCTAACGGCACTGCGGTGCTCGGGCTCGGTGACATCGGCGCTCTCGCGGGCAAGCCGGTGATGGAAGGCAAGGCGCTCCTGTTCAAGATTTACGCGGGCATCGACGTCTTCGACATCGAAATCAACGAGAAGGACCCGAAGAAGTTTATCGAAATCGTGAAGGGTATCGCCCCCACGTTCGGCGGCATCAACCTGGAAGATATCAAGGCTCCGGAATGCTTCGAAATCGAGGACACGCTGAAGGCGGAACTCGACATCCCCGTGATGCACGATGACCAGCACGGTACGGCCATCATTTCTTCGGCGGGCCTCCTGAATGCCATTGAGGTTGCGGGCAAGAGCATCCGCGACGTGAAGATGGTGGTGAACGGTGCCGGCGCTGCCGCCTGCGCCTGCACTCGCCTGTACTTGTCGCTGGGTCTCAAGAAAGAGAACCTGGTGATGTGCGACAGCAAGGGCGTCATCCGCAAGGACCGCAAGGGCTTAACCGAGGCAAAGGCCTTCTTTGCTACCGACCGCACCGACATCGAGACTCTCGCCGACGCCATGAAGGGTGCCGACGTGTTCGTAGGACTTTCGAAGGGCAACATTTTGACCCGGGAGATGGTCCGCAGCATGGCCGACCAGCCCATTGTCTTTGCCCTGGCGAACCCCACTCCCGAAATCAGCTATGAAGAGGCGATGGCGAGCCGTGGCGACCTGATTTTTGCCACGGGCCGCAGTGACTACCCGAACCAGGTGAACAACGTCATCGGTTTCCCGTACATTTTCCGCGGGGCCCTGGACGTGCGCGCGACCTGCATCAACGAACACATGAAACATGCCGCCGTGCGTGCGATTGCCGCCCTAGCGCACCAGCCCGTGCCCGACGTGGTGAACATCGCCTACAACGCACAGCGCTTTACCTTCGGTAAGGAATACCTGATTCCGAAGCCCCTTGACCCCCGCCTGCTTACGGAAGTTTCTATCGCCGTCGCGAAGGCTGCCATCGAGAGTGGCGTGGCCCGCAAGCCGATTACCGACTGGGACGCCTATTACGACAAACTCCGCGACATGATGGGCTACGACAACAAACTTATCCGCCAGTTCAGCGATACGGCCCGCAGCAACCCCAAGCGAGTGGTGTTTGCCGAAGGCGACAACCTCAACATGCTCAAGGCCGCCGTGCAGGCGAAGCTCGAAGGTGTCGCTCACCCGATTCTGCTCGGTAACGCCGAACGTATCCAGATGATGGCGAATAAGGAACAGCTCGACCTCACGGGCATCAAGATTGTGAACCCGCGCTCTCCCGAGGAATTCGAACGCCGCCGCAAGTATGCCGAAATCTATGCCGACGAGAACGGCCGTAACGGCGTTACCTTCGACGAAGCCCGCGACGACATGTTCGAGCCGAACCACTTCGGTATGATGATGGTGAAGGTGGGCGACGCCGATGCCTTTATTACCGGTGGTTATTCCAAGTACAGCGAAACCATCGAACTGGCCAAGGAAATCATCGGTATCCGCGAAGAATACAAGCACTTCGGCGCCATGCACATCTTGAGCACCCGCAAGGGGACCTTCTTCCTGGCGGATACCCTGGTGAACCGCGACCCCGATACCGAAACCCTGGTGGATATCGTAAAGCTCACCCACGACGCGGTGAAGTTCTTTGCTCACGATCCCGTGATGGCCATGCTCAGCTACGCGAACTTCGGATCTGACAAGGAAGCCGCCCGCGGAACGGCCAACAAGGCCCGTGACGCCGTGAAGATGATTCACGAACAGTTCCCGGACTATATGCTTGACGGTGAAATGCAGGTGAACGTGGCCCTGGACAAGGAACTGCGGGACTCCAAGTACCCCTTCAACAAGTTGAAGGGGCAGACGGTGAACACCTTGATTTTCCCGTGCCTCTCTTCGGCAAATACTACTTGCAAGATGCTTCTGGAAATGGGCGTAGGCGAATCTATCGGCCCTGTGCAGATGGGCTTGAACAAGCCGGTGCACTTCACCGACTCCGACGCTTCTGTCCATGACATCTTCAATCTGACGGTGGCCGCCGTCATCGACGCCATCGTTCAAGAGAAGAAGGACGAAGAGAAAGACAAGAGAAAATACGACAGGATCTGGTAAAGAAAAGCCCGCTGATGCGGGCGTTTCTTTTTTCTAGTAGCTCAGCTTTTCGGTGGAGCCTTCTTTGAAACTGCCTAGGCGATAAACGAAATCGCAGTAGGACTGCAGTTCCTTCAAGGCCTCTACCACCAGCGGGTCCTTGGGGTTTCCTTCGAAGGACAGGTGGAAGATATATTCCCAGGGCCTGTCCGGATGGGGCCTGCTTTCGATGCGGGTCAGGTTCAAGTCCCGCTTGGCAAAACAGCCCAGCGCCGCATGGAGCGCTCCGGACTTTCCGGAATCGTTCAGCATAAAGAGTAGGGTGGTCTTGATGGGGGTGTCGCCGGCCCCGACTTCGGGCAAATCGACGGCCACCTTCTGGATGGCGTAAAAGCGGGTGAAATTCACGCCCTTCAGGTTCTCGATTCCTTCGGCCAGAATGTCCAGGCCGTAGAACTTGGCGGCGTAGGCGCTGGCGATGGCACCGAGAGTCTTGTCTCCGCGCTTGGCTACCTCTTCGGCGCTGCCTGCGGTGTCGTAGAAGGCTACACTTTCGATACCGGGATTGCGACCGAAGAATCGGCTGCACTGGGCAAGCCCCTGGGGGTGGCTCAGCACTTTTTTCAGGTCCCCGAGTTTTACTCCGGGCAGGGCGCACAGGGCATGGGAAATCTGGAGCTTTACCTCTGCCACGATGGGCAGGCGCCACTTGTAAAGCAGGTCGTAATTTTCGTAGATGGAACCTGCCGTAGAATTTTCGATGGGAATTGCACCGCCATCTACGGCGCCGGTCTCGATGCTCTGGAAAATTTCACCGAAGGTGTCCATAGGCACCACTTCGATGTCTGTTCCGAACAAATGATAAGCGGCACTTTCGCTATAGGCTCCGCGACGACCCTGGAATGCAATTTTTTTCATGGCGCAAAAGATAGTAATTGGTCTTTAGGGGCTAGGGGGTAGGATCTAGGGGCTAGGGGTTTGAGGTCGCTTCGCTTTGAGGAACGTCATCCTCGCGAAGGCGAGGATCTGCTAGATTGCAGTAAGCGGATCCTCACCTGCGTGAGGATGACGACTCACACCACACACCTCACGACTCACAACTCACAACTCACAACTCATTACCTGAACCGTCTCGCCCCTTGGTATTTGGGGCGCCAGTAGTTGTCGCTCATGGGGGAAATCATCACGCCCTTGCTGGAGCTTGCGTGGGTAAATCGGTCCCCTTTCAGATAAATTCCCACGTGGTCGATTTTCCAGAAACTGCCGAAGAACACCAGGTCGCCTTCCTGCAGGCTGCCCCGGCTCACGGAACTCCCTCGGCTGTCGTCGTACATCTGGCCTGCGTTATGGGGCAGACTTATTCCGTAATGGCTCTTGTAAAGTTGCATCACGTAACCGGAGCAGTCCGTGCCGGACTTGGAACTGCCCCCGTAAACATAGGGTGTTCCAATCCAGGACTTGGCCAACTGTTCCAATGAAGAATTGGAGGCTTGCCTGGGAGCGTTTTCGTGGGCCATCTTTTGGGTGGCGGCCTGTTTGGTAGCCCCTGCGGTGGTATGTTTGTTCGTAGGCGCTCTGCTAGGAGATTTCGTCGTGGATGCTCCATCCCTGGTGCCCGATTCCGCCTTTGCTGCCGACGAAGGTTCACTCGGAGCAGACTTGTATCCGCCGATACTCCTGTCGTAACCGGTGCGCACAGGGAAAGTGCAGCTGCACAAGCCCATACAAACAAGGGCTATTGCAAAGCCGGCAATGTATTTGGCAAACAGGACCATCGTTCTAAAATTAACAAACAATCAGTCCTCGGGCGCAGTGGGAGGCACGCGAGCAATCACTCCCACTGTTCCGCGGGTTGCCTTGACCAAATCTGCCGGGGCAATCTTCAACTGCAAGCCGCGCTCACCAGCACTCACATAGATGAACGGGAACTGCAGGGCCGTTTCGTGAATAAAGATGGGAAAATTCTTCTTGAGTCCGAGAGGGCTGCAACCGCCCCGGATGTAGCCTGTCAGCGGGGTCAAGTCCTTCAAGGGAACGGTATCGATTTTCTTGTTGCCGCTGACCTTGGCGGCCCCCTTCAAGTCCACTTCCAAGTTGCCAGGAACGACGCATATCAGATAGCCAATTTTGTCGCCATGGACTAGGATTGTCTTGAAAACCTGGTTGATGTCTTCGCCCAGGCTGTCCGCCACGTGTTGGGCGCCCAAGTCGTTTTCGTCCACCTTATAAGGGATCAGCTCGTACTGGATCTTCTGGCGGTCCAAGATTCGTGCGGCGTTTGTCTTCTTGATATCCATAAATGTCCTCGATACGAAAGATAAAATTTTATATTGTGGAAAAAACTTGGGGGTGCTGTAGGAACTATGGCTGAGAACAAACCCCTTGAACCTGTGCCAGTAATTTGGCCGTAGGAAAAGTGAGGAATATATGGATATAAAGGGTGCGATTTTTCCGCAATCCAGCAAGATTTATGTGCAGGGGAAAATGTTCCCCGAAATTCGCGTAGCCATGCGGGAAGTAAAGATTGACGACCCCAAGACTCCGGTAGTGCCCGTTTACGATACCAGCGGACTTTACGGCGACGCCTCTGCAGAAATCGACATAAAGAAGGGGCTTCCCAAGATTCGCGAAGGCTGGCGAGAATGGCTCAAGGACGTTCCCGGTGCAGAAGGCTGCAAGACCCAGCTGGACTTTGCACGCAAGGGAATCATCACTCCCGAAATGGAATACGTGGCCATCCGCGAAAACCAGCGTCTGGATGAAATCTTGCCCAAGGATTCGGGCATCAAGCCTATCACACCGGAATTCGTCTGCTCCGAGGTGGCTGCAGGCAGGGCCATCATCCCCTCCAACATGAACCACCCGGAATGCGAGCCCATGATTATCGGAAACGCCTTCCTCACCAAGATCAATTCCAACATCGGAAACTCCGCCATCAGTAGCGGAATCGAAGAAGAAGTGGAAAAGTTGGTGTGGTCTGTCAAGTGGGGGGCCGACACCGTCATGGACCTTTCTACCGGCAAGAACATCCACGAGACCCGTGAATGGATCCTGCGGAACAGTCCCGTACCTATCGGCACCGTGCCTATCTACCAGGCTCTTGAAAAAGTCAAGGGCAAGGCCGAAGACCTGACCTGGGAAGCCTACCGCGACACCCTGATTGAACAGGCCGAACAGGGCGTGGATTATTTTACCATCCATGCGGGACTTTTGCTGAAACACATCCCGCTGACTCTCAAGCGCACCACGGGAATCGTGAGCCGCGGAGGCTCTATTCTTGCGCTGTGGAGCATGGTCCACAAGAAGGAAAACTTCCTTTACACCCACTTCCGGGAAATCTGCGAGATTCTCGCCAAATACGACGTGGCGGTTTCCCTTGGTGACGGGTTGCGTCCTGGATCCATTGCCGACGCCAATGACGCCGCCCAGTTCGGAGAGTTGGAAACCTTGGGCGAACTGACCAAAATCGCCTGGGAATACGGCGTGCAAGTGATTATCGAAGGCCCGGGCCATGTGCCCATGCACAAGATTCAAGACAACATGGCCAAGCAGACGGAAAAGTGCTTCAACGCCCCCTTCTACACCCTGGGCCCTCTCACTACCGACATCGCTCCCGGCTATGACCACATTACCTCGGCCATCGGGGCGGCACAGATTGGCTGGTACGGCACTGCCATGCTGTGCTACGTGACGCCCAAGGAACACTTGGGACTTCCGGACAGGGATGACGTGCGCGCCGGTGTGGTAACTTACAAGTTGGCAGCCCATGCGGCGGACCTCGCCAAGGGTCATTTCGGAGCCCAGTTCAGGGACGACGCCCTTTCCCGCGCCCGTTTCGACTTCCGCTGGAACGACCAGTTCGCCCTTTCTCTGGACCCTGAAAAGGCCATGGAATTCCACGACAAGACCCTACCCGAAAGCCGTGCCAAGAGCAGCCATTTCTGCAGCATGTGCGGACCGAACTTCTGCAGCATGAGGATTTCCAAGGCTATAAGAAATTTCGTTGAAAAAGGCGAAGTGGGAGACGTCTAAGGACGCACATGCGTAGAGTTGCGCACCAAGTCGAAGCGCTCCTACTCTAGCATAATCGTGAAGGGGCCGTCGTTTACGAGGCTCACCTGCATGTCGGCGCCGAAGCGTCCCGTTTCAACAACGGGGATTTCCTTTTTGCATTCGGCGATGATGTATTCGTAGAGCTCGTTTGCGAGCGTGGGGTTGCCGGCGCCGTTAAAGGTCGGACGGTTGCCCTTGTTGCAGTTCGCGTATAGCGTGAACTGTGAGACGAGCAGGAGCTCGCCGCCCACATCCTTGATGGAAAGATTCGTCTTGCCGTTTTCGTCGGCAAAGATGCGCAGCGCTAGCATCTTGCGGATGAACTTGTCGGCGATTTCCTTGGTGTCGTCTTCGCCCACGCCGATAAGAATCATGTAGCCCTTGCCGATTTTTCCGACAGTGTCGCCTGCGATATCCACCTGGGCGTTCAATACTCGCTGAATCAAGAATTTCATATTACTCCGCGCTAGCCAATGCCTTCTTGTAGATATCCTGCATCACGAGGCCCGCAATCATGAATCCAAAAATAGCGGTGGAGTGTGCCATGGTGCCGTTGATTTGCGCCTTACTGCTGCACCATTCGTGATCGACCA
>DGRZ01000064.1:19962-23598 GCA_002391195.1 Fibrobacter sp. UBA4375
ACATGCAGGCGTCCGTTCCGCAAGAGGAATTCTTGCCGCGGTTTTTCAGGAGTTCGTCGCTGTAGACGCATAGCACTTTTTTCTTGAGCGCCATTTTCTTTTTCTTGAACTTGTCGCGCAGGGCGCGTGCGAGCGGGCAACCGGCAACCTTCCAGAATTCGGCGACCTTGATTCGCGTGGGGTCCATCTTGAGGGCTGCGCCCATCGAAGAAAATACCGTGGCCTTTGTGCGTGTGGCGTGCCACAACAGCTGCATCTTGTTTTCGAGGCTGTCGATGGCATCGATGATGTAGTCGAACGTGTCCAGTTGGAATTTGTCCGTATTCGCTTCTTCGTAGATGTCCTGCAATGCGACAATGTTGGCGTGCGGGTTGATTTCGAGCAGGCGATTTTTCAGCACGTCCACCTTGACTTGGCCTACGGTTTTTGTGGTGGCCATCAGTTGGCGGTTCACGTTGGTGACGCACACGCGGTCAGAATCGACGAGCACGAGTTCCTTGATGCCGGAACGCACGAGGCTTTCTGCGCACCAGCTGCCGACTCCGCCGAGACCGAAGATGATGACGCGCTTCTGGTAGATGTTGCCCATCACGTCGTCCCCGAGCAGGAGCGATGTGCGGTTGAAGATGCCTTTCTCGATTCCCATAATAAACTTTGCGCGGTCTCGCGGTGAACTATGCAAACAGGCGAATGACGCGCTTGATGCCGGCGACAAAGCGGTCAATGTCGCGCTTCAGGGTGTACGCGCCGAAGCTCAAACGAAGCGTGGCATCGACGCCGAAGCGGTCCATCACGGGTTGGGCGCAGTGGTGTCCGCTGCGGACTGCCACGTTCTCTTCGTCGAGAATCATGGCGGCGTCGCTTACGGCGATGCCGTCGAGGGTTACGCTGATAAGGGCGCCGCGTTCCTTCGGGCTCCCGAAAATTTTCACCTGCGGAATCTGCGCAAGCTGTTCCAGCGCGTACTGCGTAATTTCTTCTTCGTGCTTGCGGATGTTCTCGATGCCGACTTCATTAATCCATTCAATGGCCTTGCCGAGCCCGATAACTTCGGCAATCATGGGCGTGCCTGCCTCGAAACGTGCGGGAACATCGGCGTATGTCGTCTTTTCGAAGGTCACGTTCTTGATCATCTCGCCGCCGCCGTGCCATGGGGGCATGCTGTCGAGAACATCGTACTTGCCGTAGAGTACGCCTACGCCTGTGGGGCCGTACATCTTGTGTCCGCTGAAGGCGAGAAAGTCGCAGTCGAGTTTTTGCACGTCAATCTTGATGTGGCTGGAACTCTGGGCGGCGTCAATCAGGATCTTTGCCTGCGGGGCGAGACCCCGCACGGTCTTGATGATTTCTGCAATCGGGTTCACGGTGCCCACGGAATTGCTTACGTGGGCGACGGCCACCATCTTGGTGCGTGCGGTGAGCAGTTCGGGTAGCTTTGTCAAATCCAGGTCACCGTTATCGAGAACCGGGATGACCTTGATCTTGGCGCCCTTCATTTCGGCAACGAGCTGCCAACTCACGATGTTGGCGTGATGCTCCAGACCGCTAATCAGAATCTCGTCGCCCGCCTCGAAGAACTTGCGACCGTAACTCCACGCCACCAGATTGATGCTTTCGGTGGTGCCGCGGGTGAACACGATTTCGTCTTCGGTTTTGGCGTTAATAAACTTTGCCACGTTCTTGCGGGTAGCTTCAAACGCTTCGGTGGTGCGGGCGCTCAGACGGTACACACCGCGCTTCACGGAACTGTAGTGTTCGCGGTAAAAGTCGTCCATCGCGTCGATGACGCATGCGGGCTTTTGCGTGGTGGCCGTGCTGTCGAGGAAGGCGAGCGGCTTTGCATCCTTATCGCCTGCGACAAGCATCGGAAATTCGCTACGAACTTTTTCGGCGTTAAAATTTGCATCAATCATGGGCCCAAATATAGAAAACAGAGCTGGTATAATTAATAGTTCTGAGTTACTAGTTACTAGTTACTAGCATCATCAGGGTGGAACTTTTATATATTTACACCGCAAAAAATGAGGGTTACAATGAAAATTCTTAAAGGCTTGTTAAGTGTAGGAGTTTTGACCTTGGGCGTCACAACTGCTTTTGCCCAAGAGGCATTTCGCGAAGCGATAGACAACCAAGATATCGCCACCGCTAAAAAGATGGTGAGGAACAACGAAATAGAAGAAATCTATTGCGGCAAGTTGAATGCCAACGACGCCGTAGCCGTCTTCGAGAAAATTTTCAAGTCCATGCCCGACGAATCCTTTGCCCAGTGCCCGTCGCAGTTTGCCTACGGCTACGGAGCAAAAGTCTGCGCCAACGCCAAGACGATGAATGCCTGTAGCGAAGTGGTAAGCTACCTGCTCATGGAAGGAACCGCCGGAAACGCTAACGCCCTGGAGGCTTTAGACAAGGTGGTCAAGGCAGCCCTCAAAACCAAGGCTTTTGCCAAGCCCGTCAAGGAACAGGTGGACACTACCACTTGGGTAGCCTGCCCCAAGAAAGGTAAGGAAAAGGAATTCTGCAAGTTGCAATGCGAGACCCAGGCCGATTCTCTGAACGACGAAGCCCGCAAGCAGACCTGCGCCACCAAGCCCGAGCATTTCATCGAGACTACCATTACCGTCACCAAGCCTTCTCCCCTTTACGAAAAAATCCGCACGGGACTTACGGAAGGTTACTGGAAATCTCCCATGACCGTGGCGGAAAATTTTTCCAAACTGATTCAGACAAACGCAAAGGCCCTTTCTATTGCAGACTCGACCATCCCGAACATCGCCTACGTGAATCGTTGGGCCGACAAGCACAAGGCCGATTCTACGGAACTGCCCGGTGGCGAACTGTTCCGGTTCTGTACCGCCTGGCAACCGGCGGTAGATTCCATCTTGGCATCGAAAGAGTTTGAAACCCGCTGTCCCGTATTCGAATACTTTACAGACAACCGCGACGGACAGACCTACAAGGTCAAGGAAATCAACGGCACAAAGTGGTTCGTGCAGAACCTGAACTTTGCCATGGAAGAAGGCTCCATGTGCTACGACCGCGAAGACGACAACTGCAAGGTCTATGGACGCCTCTACACCCAAGAGGCCGCCCAAAAGGCCTGCCCCGAAGGAACCAGACTTTCTACGGACGAAGACTGGAAAATGCTGGAGATTTATGCCGGTGGTGCCAACACTGCCGCAGAACGTCTCCGCAGTAACGGAAGCGACAACTATGCCTTTACCGCCCTGTTCGGAGGCTACGCCAACAAGAACAACATCTCGGTCATCGTCGGCGAAGGCGCCTATTTCTGGACAAACCAGGATGGTGGCGACGGCCGAGGCGTAGCACGCTCCATGTTCAGCACAGACAAGGAAGTGTCCTCTATCTCCGTAGACAAGAAATTCTCCCTGTCGGTCCGCTGCGTGGTGAATAATGAGTAATGAGTAATGAGTTGTGAGTTGTGAGTAGTGAGTTATGTGGTATGAGATATGAGGCACGAACCTCAAAGAGAGCCTTTGGCACCTCAAGCGGATCCTCGCCTTCGCGAGGATGACGTTCCTCAAAGCAAAGCGACCTCAAACCCCTAGCCCCTAGATCCTAACCCCTTCCCACCATGTTCTCTCCTACCTGCAATCGTGAAACCTGGATAAAGCGTCA
>DGRZ01000064.1:23711-63423 GCA_002391195.1 Fibrobacter sp. UBA4375
GAAACGCCGGTGCTGTCCAACGCTTGCGGCACCGACCCGCAGCTGGATTACTTCGAGATTGAATCGCCCCGCCGGTTCATGATGACCAGTCCGGAATTCCACATGAAGCGTCTGCTTTCGGCAGGTTTCGGCGACATTTTCCAGATTACCAAGTCTTTCCGTAAGGACGAATTCGGCGCACACCATAACAACGAATTCAGCATGGTGGAATGGTATCGCGTAGGCATGCCCCAGGAGCAGTTGATGGACGAGGTGGAAGCCCTGGTTTCGGAGATTCTCGGAAAACCCCTCAACGCCCGCCGCACCCGCTGGATTGACGCCTTCAGGAATTACGCCGGCGTGAACCCCCTTACCGCCACCGACGGTGACTTCGTCGCAGCCTGCAGGTCCAAAGACATTCCCCTCCCAGCAGCCTCTACAGACATGTCCCGGGAAGACTGGTGGGACTACCTGATGGTCTTTGCCGTAGAGCCAGCGTTAGCAAAGAACGGTCCGGAATTCATCTTGGATTACCCCCAGTCCCAGGCGGCTCTCGCCCAGACCTACGTAGGCGAAGACGGCCACACCTGGGCCAGGCGATTTGAACTGTTTGTGGACCAGGTGGAACTCTGCAACGGCTATACGGAACTGACCGATGCCAAGGAACAGCGCAGGCGTTTCGAGGCCGACCTTGAAATCCGCCGTAGCATGAACAAGCCTTTGCCACCGATAGACGAAAACTTCTTGCAGGCGCTGGAATCGGGGATGCCCGCCTGCTCCGGCGTAGCTTTGGGCCTGGACCGGCTCTTTATGCTGGCCCTGAACAAGGCAGAAATCAAAGACGTGATTCTTTTCCCCAGCCCGATTGCGTAAGACGATTATTCCGGAATGAGGATGACATTCCTCAAAGTGAAGCAATCTCGAACCTCTTGTCCCCTGCGGCCCTAAAACCTACAACCTATTACCTAATAACTTCTCGATCCGCCGTCGTAGCTCAGACTCGCTTGCGTCACCCACGAACACCTTGTCGATATTGTCCTCTTTATCTACCAGGTAGCTTACGGGAATGACTCCCGGATTCCCGAGAGCGTTCATGGCGTCGTAGTTCCAGTGGACCACGGTCCAGGGCATTTCCTTAGCCTTCTTGAACCGAGCCATGGTCTTGAGGTTATCGTCTTCGTCTATCATCAGGATTTTTAGTCCCCTAGGGCCATATTCCCGATGGAATTTCTGAAGCATGGGAATTTCCATAAGGCAACCAGGACACCAGCTGGCACTCAAAACGATAAGGGTCGTCTCTCCTTTCTCCCTTGCGTAATCCGTCCGGCTACCATCGGCCTTCAAAGCCTCAAAGTTCACTACCGTCTTGGGGATTTCCCGAAAAGACCGTTCCAGGGCAACAGTACGGTACAGGTAGATTCCTCCAAGCAGAACAAGGGGAATCAAAGCCCATTTTAGTGTAGAAATACGCATTATGCTGTAGAATTTATGAAATTTCGCTCCTTTTTAGTTATATTCTTGAATATGGCATACAATATTCAAGAACTTCTTTCTGAAATGGTTAAACGCGGAGCCTCCGACTTGCATATCACGGCAGGTTCCCCTCCCCTACTCCGTATCTCCGGCAAGCTCACCCCTATCGGGGCCGACAAGCTGAAACCGGACGAGACCATGCGCATGACCTACAGTCTCATGAACGAGATGCAGAAGAAGACCTTCGAACAGCAGAAGGAATGTGACTTCTCTTTCGGTATTGCAAACCTCGCCCGTTTCCGTGCCAATGCTTACCTGCAGCGCGGCTGCGTGGCTATTGCCCTCCGTATTATCCCCCTTGATATCCGCACATTCAAGGAACTGGGTCTCCCGAAAATCCTGGCCGAATTCACCACCCGTCCTTCGGGTCTGGTACTGGTGACCGGTGCTACTGGTTCCGGTAAGTCCACCACCCTTGCTGCCATGATTGACAAGATCAACAAGGAACGTCACGACCACATTCTCACCGTAGAAGACCCTATCGAATTCTTGCACAAGCACCAGGGTTGCATGGTGAACCAGCGCGAAGTGGGCAGCGACACCAACAGTTTCTCCCAGGCACTGAAGATGGCCCTCCGTCAGGACCCAGACGTAGTGCTCATCGGCGAAATGCGTGATCTTGAAACCATCCGTGCCGCCCTTACCATTGCCGAAACGGGCCACTTGGCCTTCGCAACACTCCACACCAACTCCTGCGTGCAAACCATCAACCGTATCGTGGACGCTTTCCCCAAAGGCGAGCAGCAAACGGTGCGCACCCAGCTGTCTTTTGTGCTCCAGGGCGTGATATGCCAGACATTGGTTCCCCGCATCGGTGGCGGACGCGTCATGGCCTACGAAATCATGAACGTGACTCCCGGTATCCGTTCCCTAATTCGCGAAGACAAGGTACACCAGATTGAATCCATGATTGAAATCGGCCAGAAGTTCGGCATGAACACCATGAACATGTGTCTCTGCGAACTGGTAAAGAACCGCAAGGTGGACCGTTTCGAAGCCCTTTCCCGTTCCCCAAGCCCCGACCAGCTGGAACAGCTGTTCGTGAAGGAAGGTGTGTAACCTATGGCAGAATTCCTATACAAAGCCCAAAATACCCAGGGCAATGTTTTCCAAGGGACTCTTGAGGCTAAGGACAAAGCCGAAGCCGAGTCCATGCTCATGCGTCGCAGACTGGTGATTACCAGTCTAAAAAAGAAGCCCGCCGAAATTAAAATCAAAATCGGATCTGGAATCAAGCACGCCGACATCGCTAGGTTCACTCGAATGTTCTCATCCATGAGTTCGGCAGGCCTTCCTATGCTGCAGTGCCTAACTATACTAGAAGAGCAATGCGACAATCCTGAATTAAAAAACGTGATACACAAGGTCACCCAGTCTATCAACGGCGGTTCCTCTTTGGCAGACGCTTTAGCCCAGCACCCAAAGGTGTTCGGTCCCTTGTACACCAACATGGTGGCTGCGGGCGAAGCCGGCGGTATCTTGGACGGCATTCTCGCCCGTCTAGCCGAAACTCTTGAAAACCAGGAACGCCTGAAGCGCAAGGTGAAAAAAGCTTTGACTTACCCGGTGATGCTCATCATCGTCGGCATTTTAGTGGTGATAGCCCTTATGACATTCGTGGTGCCGACTTTTGCCGAGCAATTTGAATCATTGGGGGCAGAACTGCCTGGGCCAACCCTGGTGGTAATGGGCATATCCGATTTCATACGGAACAACATTGCATTTATGATTATCGGCTTGATCATCTTTATTGTCGGATTCAAATTGGCCATGAGGGTTCCAAGTATCAAGTTTGCTTGGGACGGCTTTATGTTGAAGGTACCTAAACTGGGAGACCTCCAAATCAAATCCACAACGGCAAGCTTTGCCCGAACCTTGGGAACCCTTTTGAACGCCGGTGTGTCCATTATGGATTCCCTTAAGGTGGTGGCCTCCACCGTAAGCAACAAGGTAGTGGAAAAGTCTATCAACAAGATTTCCATCGGTATTGCAGGCGGTAAATCCATTGCAGAGCCAATGACTGAAGTTGGTATTTTCCCGCCTATGGTTATACAAATGACTGGCGTGGGCGAAAAGACCGGTAACTTGGGAGGCATGCTCCTGAAACTCGCCGATTTCTATGACGAAGAAGTGGACGCCGCCGTGGATGCCGTGGTGGGCATGATGGAACCATTGATCATCGTATTCTTAGGTGGTGCCGTCGGTGGCCTGCTGGTTGCCATGTATATGCCGATGTTCAGCATGGGCGATGCCGTTAGTAACGCATCTTAATCGATCCAAAAACAATTCTGCATCTCATTCCCCTGATGATTTTATCTCAACAAATTCATCAGGGGTGTTGTTCTTCCCCAAAAAAAACAATCGATACAGTTTCGTAAAAACAACATTCAGAGTGCTAACCTGCGCCTCGAAACGATTGTATATTATGGGAAAAAGAGAGGTAATCCCATGAAAACGAAATTCATTCTTCCAATTATTGCGCTAGGCCTGTTTGCCGCATGCTCCGACGACAGCAGCAGCGGTAATCCCACAGAACCAGGTACCGATCCGACCGTGGAATCCTCCGCATCGGAAGAAACACCCAGTTCCGATTCCACTCCTCTCGAGCCCTTCCGCAAAGAAGTGGAAAATACTATTCCAAACAACACCGCCACCGAAGTCGAAGACTTCGCCGACTACAAGTATTATGGCGCAGAACTCACCGGCAAGGACCAGTTCACCTACGGGCGCTTCGAAGCCCGCATGAAGATGGTTTCCATCTCTGGTTCCGTAAGTTCCATGTTCCTCTACTACGATCCGTCTTATCTGCTTGGTAGCGAGCCGTGGAACGAAATCGACATCGAAGTCCTCGGCACCAACCCGGGAATGTGGCAGTCCAACTTGATTACCCGTCTGCCGGACGAAGACAAGAAGAACCCCAAAATCACCTCGGAATACAAGACCGGTTTCGGATTCAATTCTACCGAAGACTTCCACCTGTTCGCCTTCGTGTGGACTCCCGAATATATTTCCTGGGAAATAGACAGCGTAGAAATCCGTCGTGATGTCATTGGCATGGATAAAGGCCAAGTGGAATTCATGACCCTCCAGCAATCCCTCCGCTTCAACCTGTGGGCATCAAAAAGCGCCGGCTGGACAGGAAAATTCACAGGCGCTGAACTGGCCGATGGTCCCGTGGCGCAAGAGATTGACTATGTCCGCGTATACAGTTACGACACAGAAACAAAGACTTTCACCAAGTCCTGGCAAGACGATTTCGACGGTGACGCACTTGATACAAAGCACTGGAGCAAGGGCAACTGGGAAATGGAAAATGTCATGCTCTCGGCCAACAACATCGTAGTAGAAGACGGCAAGTGCAAACTGCTGATTTCACGAGTCAAAAAAGAATAACGCACAAAATTTTGCTCCTCCAAAAGTTCCCCGGGCACGCAAGTGCTCGGGGTTTTGCTTTTCAAAAATGCGGCAGGGTTCTGGCGTTCCTGCAAAAAAGACTCGTTACTTTTTCAGCAAGAATCCCGAAACGGATTTTTCCCGAACAAAGGTCTTCTGGGCAATTTCCTGAACGTCGGCGGCGGTAACCTTCGAAAGTTCGTCGGCCCAGTTCAAGAAAATATTGTAGTCCCCGTACATTTCGTACCAGGCGAGCATTGTGGCCACGTTCTCCATGTCCGTCAGACTACGGACCAGGGCCGCATAGGAATGGTTCTTGACCTTTTCAAAATCGCGGGCACTCAGAGGCTCGGTCTTCAGTTTTTCCAGTTCTTCCCAGACAATCTGCTCCACCTTGGCTTCGTCTGCATCTGGGCGCAGATTCACATGGACTCCGAATTCGGAAACGTACTTGTTGGGGCTGTTGCTGGAGCGGATACCGACGGCCAGCTTTTCCTGCTCCACCAGGCGCCTGTAGAGCCTGCCGGAACGACCGTTCAGCACACCTTCGATAATGTCGAGAGCGTAAAGGCTCTTGTCGCCCACTTCTGCCGTCTTGAAAACCAGGTCGTACATGTTGGGAGCGTCGGGACGCTTGACCACCAGACGCTTTTCTCCGGCCTGTTCCGGATCACGGATGGTGAGAGGCGGGAACGCCTCCCCTGCAGGGATATTCGAGAAATACTTCTTGACCATTTCCATGGTAGCCGTCGTGTCCAAATCCCCCGCCAGCACAAGGATGGCGTTACGGGGCTTGTAATACTTGCGGTAGTGTTCCGCCGCCATTTCGCGAGTCAAGTTGTCTATATCGCTAGGCCAGCCGATGGTGGGCACGCGGTAAGGAAACGCCTCGTAAATCATGGAGTTCAAAGTCTCGATGTAACGGCCCGCAGGCTTGTCGTCGTAACGCATGCGACGTTCTTCGCGGACCACGGAACGCTCCGAATAGAATTCCCGCAGTACGGCGTTCTGCATACGGTCCGCTTCCAGCCACATGAACAACTCGATCTTGTCCTTGGGAAGCGTCACGATATAGGCCGTCATCAGGTCAGAGGTGAAGGCGTTGAGGCCCGTGCCGCCTGCAGCCTGGTAGGCGCTCCACAGTTCATCTTTCACGAAAATCTTGCGGTGTTCGTTCACCACGGAATCGTGTTCCGCCGTGAGCTTCTTGACCGCAGCCGTGTCGGCCGTCAATTTCGCCGAGCGAATCAAGGCCTGCAGAGAATCCTGTACCGCCATGAACCGGGCATCGGCAACGCTGTCGGTAATGCCCACCTTGTTCGTGCCCTTGAAAAGCTCGTGCTCCAACATGTGGGCAAGTCCGGACTTGCCCGGAACTTCGTGGACGGACCCCGTCACATAGAAAAGCCTGCAGCTCACCGTAGGAGCTTGAGAGTTCGGGTGCAACAGGACCGTAAGGCCGTTATCCAACACTTCCTTGTGGACCGGCATGTTCACTGCGGCATGAGCGGCCCCTGCCACAAAGGCCAAGACGAGCAAGCTGCGTAAAAAAATCTTGTGGGAGAAAATCATGATGGGAATTATAGAATTTTTATCAAAACCATCATTGAACAAAGAACGAAAGGCCAACCTCAGGGTATAAAAAAAGAACCAACAACGTTGGTTCCTTTTTTATACCCCCAAGCGGTTTCGAACCGCTGTTGCGGGAATGAAAATCCCGAGTCCTGGGCCACTAGACGATAGGGGCATTAAGTAAGGCCAAATATAGGAAACTTTATTTCTTTGTAAAGGGTGGGGGGCTAATTTTTTTACATTTTCGACGAAGATGTTGAAAAAGTGGCTCAAAAAATCCCTTTTGAAAGGCATTTTGCGGTTCCTACCGCTGGCCATAGCCTCCAGTGCCGCCGACGGCGCCCTGCTGTGGGGAATCCGTTCCTTCATGGATTTACTCTCCCAGGAATCCACCTTTACCTTGACCGAATGGGTGACCCTGATGGTCCTATTGACGGCACTCCGCCTTGTTTTTCTCTTCGCCAAGGTCCGGCAGAACGAGACCTGGATATTCTCCATCAGTTCCACCTTGCGGAGCTGGTTTATCCGCAAGCTCCGAAACCTGTCCCCCCGTTTTTTCCATGACCAAAACAGCAACACCCAGACAGAAATGGCCTTTGACGCCATCCATACCGTCCAAAGTAACGGAAACGTCTTTTTCCAGGCAACCCAGGCCATTTTGCAGCTCCTCGTTTTCATTCCCGTACTGCTCTATATTTCCTGGCCCCTGACCCTATTCCTTTTCTTGATTATCGTGCCCCTGGTAGCACTCCTCCAGCGCAAAATCCACCGCATGGGCCCCGAAGAAGAATCCCTGCTGTTTGAAAAGTCTAAATTCCGGAACAACTTCGACATGACCCGAAGGCTATTCCGGACTTGGAGCGCCCCTCAAGAAAGGGCTACCCTTTCGGCGACACTCCAGGGAGACTCCCGAAACCTCAGCGAACGGACAAGGCGTTTTTCTATACGCAAGAACGGCCTTTCCCTGGTAATGGAATCCGTCTCGGTTCTGTCCATGGTGTTCGTCCTCGCTTTCTGCGCCATCCTTATCGCACAGGGCTGGATGGACAGCAAAGGGCTCATCCTGTTCTGTTCCGCCGTACTCCTGAGCTACAAACCCGTCAAGGAATGTTCCCGTGCCCTGCCGGAATTCCGCGCTCTAGCTAGCGCCTGCGCCTACCTTTTCAAGTTCGAGACCATCCCCGAAAAAACACCCGCACCGTCTGCCAGAGGAGACAATCTTACCGTTTGTCAGGGAGATTTTTCGTACAAAGGTCTTGACGGCGAAAGTTCCGAAACCAAGGTCTATCGAAACCTCCATCTCAGTTGGAACGCAAAACAGCCCGTGCTCCTGAAAGGGCAAAACGGTTCCGGCAAGACTACGCTACTACGGCTCATCGCCCATCTAGAAGAATGGAGTCAAGGCGAAATGAGCCTCCCCGAAAGCGCAAGTCCCGACGGAATTTTCCTCATGTCCCAGGATTTGGAGCTCCCGCCGAAACACCTCCTGAAAAAGATGCTGGAACGAGACCCTTCTCCCCTTTTGCACGACTTCATAGAGGCCTCCCGAATCCAGAAGTTGCTTTCCAAGGAGTCACTCTCCGGAGGAGAGCGGGCCAAGGTGGCTCTGCTATGGGCGTTAGCCTCCCCTTCCAAGATTTTACTGCTGGACGAACCTCTGGCGGGCATCGCCCTGAACGACCGCGCTCCTATCCTGGAAAGACTCCTGGAGGCCAGCGAAAAGCTGGGCAAGTGGCTCCTGATTTCTAGCCATGACCGCCTGCCCGAAACATTAGAAAGCAAGTTCCTGCTGGTGGACCTGGACCATGAAAAGTCTCTATAGGTGGAGAGGTTTTATTCTGGGCGTGCTCGGTCTAGGACTCATCGTTACGCCCCCATCCCCGTTAAAATATGGACCCACCATAGTAGCGGCAATCCTCCTGGCCGTAGGCATCCTGCTCCGGATTTTTGCAAGGCGCACCATCGGCGAACACACCCGCGGAAACACCCACGCCGCCCCCACCCTAGCCACTACCGGAGCCTACTCCCTGATGCGGCACCCGCTCTACGTTTCCAACAGTTTCATCGCCAGCGCCGCCATCATTTTTCACCTTGGTTTTGACCTTTGGACCATTCCTTTTTTTGCCGCCCTTTTCGCCCTGGAATTCGCCCTATCGAAGGCAGAAGACCAGTTCCTGAAAACAACCATTCAAGAAAAATGGATAGAATGGAGTGCAAAGACCAGGGCGTTTTTTCCAAATCCACGAAATTTTGTGGCAACCGCGCAACCCAGAACTTTTTTCCAAACCCTACGGGCGGATTTTTCTACCTGGCTATGGGTCATTTTGTTAATTTTCCTGTTGTACAGTAGAAAAGTTTTCTTTGGAGCGTAGATGTTCAACGCATTCAGCATAGTCCGCGAAGTGGCAGGAATTGTGGCTGGCGCCACCGCAAAGGTCCCCGCCATCGAAAACCGGTTCCATATTTCAGAAAGGCTGGACGGCGACTGGCCCGAAGGCCCGTTCCTCTGGCTGCATGGGGCAAGCCTCGGCGAATGCCGGATGCTCCTCTCCCTCGCCGGATTCCTGCAGCAGGACCTGCCCGACTGCCCGAAAATTCTCTTCACGACGCAGAAGCCGGAAGTAGTCCATTTCCTAAAGAACTCTGGCAAGGAGATAGAGGCCGCCCTGGCTCCCGCCGACACGCCCACCTCCCTGGCGAAGTTCATCTCCAAGGTAAAGCCTGTCGGTCTTGTCCTGGGAGAAAACGAACTCTGGCCGGGCTACCTTTCCGCCATGCGGCGACTTTCGCTGAAGCCTTCCGTAGCCATCGTGTCCGGCAGGTTCCACAGGGCACTGCCCTTCCTGGATTACAGTTCCGTAGGGTTCGCCGCCATGCAGACCGGCGCCGATTCAAACCGAATCCAGTCAGCCTTCGACGGAACCTGTTCTGCAAAGGCCTTTATCGGCGGGGACTGGAAACTGCTCTCCTGGGCCAAGTCCGGCAAAGAAGTCACTGCCCCTGAGAACCCCACCGTAGATACGGCATTCCTGTCCATGCACTTTGCCGAATGGGCAAGCCTCAGCCGCATGATCCTTTCTTCTATCAAGCACCAGGAATCCGTAGTGCTTGTCCCCCGCAGGCTCGAAGAGGTGGAAACCTTCCGCAAGGCCCTGCTAGAACAGGAACTGATTGTAACGGAGTGGCCCCTAGTTCAAAAGGGCGCCGTCGCCCTGGTCACCAAATTCGGGCTTGTCCCGGAAATCTTGAAGATGTCTAGAAGCGCCGTAGTGGGAGGCTCCTTCAGCCTGACCCTCGGGGTCCACGACTTCTGGGAACCTCTCCAGAACGGCGTGGCCACCTGCGTCGGTCCTTACTCCAGAGGGCAAAGGGAAACCGTCTGCACCCTGGTCCGCGAAGGAGTGCTGACACAGCTCCAGACCACCGCAGGCTTTGCCGACCGGAACAAGGCCGACATCCGGATGGTCAAGTCCTTCTTGGAACGGGAACGGCTGAAAATTACGGAATCATACCAGAAACTTGTAGATTTTTTGAAAGACCTGCTCAAAGCACAAGGCTAAAAACATGAAGAAACTGATTCTTGCCACCCCTCGCGGATTCTGCGCCGGTGTTGACCGGGCCATCCACGTGGTGGAAAAGGCCCTGGAAAAATTCGGCTCCCCTATTTATGTGCGCCACGAGATAGTCCACAACCGCTACGTGGTAGAAACCCTGAAATCCAAGGGTGTCATCTTCGTTGATGAAGTGGACGAGGTTCCCGAAGGTTCCGTGGTCATCTTTTCGGCCCACGGAGTGGCGGACCACATCTACCAAGACGCCGAAAACAGGCATCTGAAGGTGGTGGACGCCACCTGCCCCCTGGTCCGCAAGGTCCATTTCAGCGCCAAGCGCCATTTTAACGCCGGGCGCCACATTATCCTGATCGGGCATGCCGGACACGCCGAGGTGGAAGGCACCCTGGGGCAGCTCCCTGAAGGAGCCATCACCCTCATCCGGAACGAAGAAGACATCGAAAAGCTCTCTTTCCACGACGGCAAGGAAATCGCCTACATCACCCAGACCACCCTCTCCGTGGCCGAAACCCGCAAGATTATCGCCAAGCTGAAAGAAAAATTCCCGAACATCATCGGACCTGAGGCTGGGGACCTGTGCTACGCCACCGGAAACCGTCAGGCCGCCGTTTTGGACCTGTGCTCCCAGGTGGATCTGCTCCTGGTGGTAGGGGCAAAGAATTCTTCCAATTCTTCCCGACTGATGGAACTGGGGCTGGAACAGGGCATCAAGAGCCACCTGATCGAGTCCGTCCACGACCTGGACCCGGAATGGTTCCAGGGGGTGGAGACCGTGGGGCTTTCCAGCGGTGCCAGTGCCCCCGAAATCCTTGTCCAGGAGGTAGTGGACTGGATAAAGGCGAAATTCACCCCCGTAGAGGTGGAAAATTTCGTCAAATTGGTGGAATCTACCAAATTTAACCTGCCAAAGGAACTTCAGGACACCCCCCAGTCTTGACAATTCAACCACTTTTAACTAAAATTGGTGTCCGTAAAAAACAACGGAGTTTTATTATGAGCCGTATTTGTGAAGTCACCGGAAAAGCCGGCCTCGTGGGCAACATGGTTTCCCACTCCAACCGTAAGAAGTTGATGAAGCAGCTTCCCAACCTCCAGAAGAAGCGCTTCTATATCCCCGAAGAAGATCGTTGGGTTACCCTCCGCGTAAGCGCTGCCGGTCTCCGCACTATCAGCAAGTGCGGTATCCAGGCTGTTGCCCAGGAACTCGGCATCTAATTCTCGCCAAACAAAACTGAAAAGCCGCCAAAGTCCTCTTTGGCGGTGTTTTGTGTATCGTTTAGAGACTAGGGGCTAGGATTTAGGGGTTTGGGAGGCACGAGGTGCGAGGCTCGGGGTTAGGATAGCTGGACTCAAACCTCATAGTCCTAATCACTTATTAATAAACTGCGGAGTGCCCTTGTACTTGGCCATGTTGGCCATGATGCTCCCCAGCTCCCAGTCCTTTTCCTTGAACCGGCGGCGGAGGATGGCCACGAAAACTTCCATGAGCATCTCGCAGTCATAGACGGCGCGGTGCATCTTTTCGGAATCGATGCTCATGGCTATCTCGTTACGGCGCTTGAACAGGTTCGCCATGTAACCCAGCTTGTGGTTTTCCAACTCCGGCAGAATTGTTCTTGAAACAACAAGACTGTCAATCACCGGATTCCCCGGCACCAACTGGGGATTCTTGGCGTATGCCACCCGCAAAAAACTGGCATCAAAGTTTGCGTTGTGGGCAATCAATATAGAGCCCTGACCACAGAAAGCCGTAAAACCCTTGAGGCACTCGCCTACAGGAGGCGCGTTCTCCACATCCTTGTCGTAGATGTGGTTCACGTTGGAAGCCTCGGCAGGGATCAGCATGTTGGGCTTTACGAAGGTTTCAAACTCGGAAAGCAGCTTGGGCACAACCTTGCCGTTCTTGGTTTCTACAGTGAATTTTACGGCACCGATTTCAATGATTTCGTCTTTCTTGTTGTCAAGGCCCGTCGTTTCCAAGTCAAAGGCCACGAATTTTGGAGCTAAAGCAATCACGGTACATTTTCCTCTTGTTTATGACAAAAATACTTAATTCTCACGACAATTGTTGACATAGGCAAGGGAATTATAAACCTGTCCCAAGTATGCAAGGTGAAATGTCGGCCGTACTGCACCTGGATTTCCCACAACGGTCGTCCCGATTTCCTTGACAGCCAAAGGGATCCGGGTTTCACAATTCCTGCAGGACCATGCGGGCCGTCAAGAGCCATGCCTGCAAAATGCCCCCCATTTAGGGATTCCAGCAGATGACGCACGTTGAGGGAGCCATGGCTATCCGAACCCCTTGTAACAATATACCCTAGTCGTTTGGCGGTAGCGCTAAAGAAATCCCCATCCTTGGACTGGGAAACAAAAGCGTGGACCCCCATGTCCTTGAAGGCTACGCAGCTGGCAAGCAGATCCCTGTGCCAAGTTCCAAGAATGCCCGGACCGAACTCCTCGGGGGTCTCCAGGCGAACCCTGAGGCTCCTTAGCCAGAGGCTCACCAGAAAAGAGCCCATTTTCGCCCTGAAACCGTCAAACATGGCCTAAAAATTAGTTTTTTTAGCCTTTTGCCCTTGGAAAACGGGTTTTCATTACCTATATTAGGCCTCACATTGGCGACGTACCCAAGTTGGTAAGGGGCGGCTCTGCAAAAGCCTTATTCATCAGTTCGAGTCTGATCGTTGCCTCTCGAGACCTCCGCAAGGGGGTCTTTTTTTGTGGGCCGTGCAAAAGCGTTCCCTTTTTTCCGTTGTCAAGGGTGTTTTTTGTCTTTTTTTCGCAAAATTTTTCAAAATTTCAAAAAAAAGTTGAAAAAAATGCTTGTCAAGACCTAGAAAAAAAATTTTTTTAGGACTACATTTGAGTTCAAATGTTACGATTCACTCAAGATATCCTTCTGGCACTGCGTTCCATCGCCAACGAAGAAGAATCTCACGAAATGTCCAAAAAGGCCCGTGAGCAATTCGACTTCCTCGGAGTGAAACTGGTTCCCCGTCGGGAAGTGACATACCCCATATTCGACAAGAACCCTCCCAAGAACGATGCGGAGCTGGTGAGCCGGATAGAGGACATGTGGGCTCAGCCCTATCGGGAAATTCAGTACGCCGCCTGCGACTACCTGTTCAGGCACAAGGGCATGCTGGGAGGGCAGCACCTCAACTTTTTAAAGAAACTGATTAAAACCCGCGCCTGGAAGGACACGGTGGACACTATCGCCGCCTGCATCCTGGGAGACCTGGCCCTGCGCTTGCCCGCGCTCCATGCCAAGATCGCCTCCTGGATTCGGGACCCGAACATCTGGGTTCGCCGTAGCGCCATCATCTTCCAGATCCAGTACAAGGACCGCACCGACTGGCCCCTGCTCCGGCAGTTCTGCCTTACCTGCGCCAAGGATGACGAATACTACATCCGTAACGGCATCGGCAAGGCCCTGTCCGAATATGCCAGGATAAACCCCACCGAAGTGCGCCGCTTTGTGCAGGACAACAGTTTCGCCGAGCAGACCACCCAAGAAATCTTGCGGATGATTTAAAAACTGCCAAAAATGCGTTGACGGGAAGCACAAATTTCCGTCAAACGCCTTTTTTCGCCAAATCCGGTTCTTTTTTCGGAAAATTCATTTTATATTGTAGGTATGGAATTCAAGGTTCCACACATTTTTGCCGTTTTATTTGTGGCGTCGGCTCTCTGGGCTCAGGACTTGTCCAAGCCCGTAAGTGACGTGCAGATTTTCCGCCCCGAGAAGCGGGAATCCAACATCCAGCTGGTGGATTCCAGCAAGGCCAACACGGTTATACTCAACGTGGACATCTTCGGTAGTCTAGATGTTGGCTCTTACTATATCTTGTGGGACATGGTGGACCTTTCCGAAGACATCAAGAAGATGATGACCACTAGGGATTTCGCCCGTGACGAATTCTTTATGCAGAACATCGACCGTGAGCAGTTTGAACAGGAGCGCATATTGCAGCTGTTCGAAGACCGCAAGCGGGAATTCTTCGCCATCTTCCCCGAAGAAGCCCTGAAGGAACTGCAGGAGCAGCAAGAGGACGAGGAGTGATTCGGAATTCGGAATTCGGATTTCAGAATTCGGAATTGACGCCTAACATGTATATATCTGAACGCAAATTCACGGATTGGCAGCTCACAGGTTTCGGCAATGCACCCGCCCTACTTTTTGAAACCCTTGAAAGCACCCATTCCCTAATGAAGGCAAAGGCCGCCGCTGGAGAGATTGCCCCCGGCACTCTAATTGTAGCCGACACACAAACCGCAGGCCGGGGCAGGCACGAACGCACCTGGGACTCCCCCGCTGGCAAGAACCTCTATTTCAACATCCTGATTCCACTAGAAGGAATTTCTCTTTCTTCTGCACCGCAAATTACGCAGGTGGCGGCCCTTACCTTTGCCGAAGTTTTCAAAAAACTGCAGGACGATTCTAACGTACAGGGGCGTGGCAACGGCGACATCGGCAAAGTATCCGTTAAGTGGCCAAACGACATCCTCTGCGGCACCCACAAGTTCTGCGGAATTCTGGCAGAAGTAGTTTACGCAAAATGTGCCGATGGAACGCCAATACCTGCCGTCAGCATGGGAGTCGGCATCAACGTGAACAGCGATCCGGCTGATTACGCCCATTTGGGTCGAGCCGTCACAACGCTCAAAAATATATGCGGACAAAACATCAACCGCGAAAAACTCTTACAAATGCTCGTGGCAAATCTGGAACGGGCCATCGGTCAGTTCCGGGCCTTCGGGATATCCCCCTGGGTCGCCGCCTGGCGCAAGATGGACCAGTTCATCGGAACTCGGGGCACTATCGTCGTAAACAACCGCTGTACCGACCAGAACCGCGACAGCGGGGCGGCTGTACAAAAGAAGACAGGCCGCATCATCGACATGAACGATGACGGCAGCCTGCTATTCAAGTGCGACGACGGCAACATCGAGACGGTATATTCCGCAGATTTGGAAATATAACTACAGTTTCCGCTTAAAGTACAGGCTTCCGCCAAGGGAAACGGCCAACACCACAATCATGGCAGTAAGCCCCATTTCGGCCAGGGGCTTCTGTTCGCCGGCAACACCCGTTTCAGTCAGGACAATTAAAATCAGGGCAATAACGGCACTTACAGAACCCATCTGCTGAAACATCTTGATTTTGTCTTCGGTGCTAAACTTTCCGTCAGGGCGTTTAATAAAGGGCATCGACGTCACCTCCCATGCAAATCCACACAATAAGTCCGACCATCACCAACACGCTGATGGCCACGTTGGCCAAAAAGAAATCCCTATTCATGGCATCCAGGTCATCGGACTTTCGGAACAAATGGATATAGAGGATTGCCGCGGTCATTAGGCCCGTCACCACCCACCAAGGGACTCCCATACTCCAAAACACGCCAAAGAAAACGCATAGGGCAAGCATGGCCACATGACTCCAGAAAGCTATCTGCAGGGCACGCTTGCGGCCGAACCGGGCCGGCACCGAATGGAGTCCCATCTCCCGGTCAATTTCTTCGTCCTGGGTAGCGTAGATAATGTCAAAACCGCCCATCCACAACATCAGAATCACCAGGAGAAAAATCGGGAAAACCGCAAACTCGCCCCGGATGGCTATCCAGGCTCCCAAGGGGCTCATACCGATGGCAAAGCCCAAAAACCAATGGCAAAGCCAGCTAAAACGTTTCCAATAAGAGTACGAAAGCAGGAGCAACCAAACGGGCAAGGCCAGCAGGCCGGCGAGGGGTTGCAAGAGTGCCGCAAATAAAACGAACAGTACGCCGTTTACGGCCAGAAAGGCAATAACCGACGCCTTGCTGAGACGCCCTGCAGGCAAGTGGCGCCCTGCGGTACGGGGGTTCTTGGCATCGATATCGGCGTCGGCTATGCGGTTAAAGCTCATGGCGCTGTTGCGGGCGGTCACCATACAGCCCACAATCAACGCTACAATCTTGACCGCCTCTGCGGCATCCATGCCGCGGAAACCCCGAGCCGCCACCCACATGGAACCTATGGCAAAGGGCATCGCAAAAAGCGAATGACTAAAACGCACCAGGTGACCGAACTCTAAAATTTTCTTTAACATGAAGAGCCGCCTTCCCATGGTTTCACAACTCCGGCACAGTCCGCGGCCGAACCCGCCCCCAAATGCTTCAAGATTTTTGCCACCACAGTATCCACAAGCTCCTCGATAGAGGTCGGCCTGCTGTAAAACTGCGGCGAAGCCGGAATTACAATCGCTCCTGCACGGGTCACTCGTTCCATATTCTCCAGATGTATCAAGTTATAGGGCATTTCTCGCGGAACAATTACCAGCGCCCTGCGTTCCTTGAGGCAAACGTCTGCAGAACGCACTAGCAGATTATCCGAAGTTCCTGCCGCAATACGGCCCAAAGTTCCCATAGAACAGGGCACTACCGCCATGCCGGCGTAATCGGCAGAACCGCTGGCACATTCCGCAAAAAAATCGTCTACATTGAACACGCGGTCGGCATAGTCAAAAAGGGCGCCCAGTCCTTCGTATTCCACCACGTCGCGTCCAGGTTTTGTCACAATAAGTGATACTTCGTGACCAAACTTTTTCAAATACATGGCCGTGCGGGTCGCATAAATTGCCCCGCTGGCCCCAGTTACCCCAAGGATATATCTAGCCACGGGACGCCTCCAGAGGTTTTCTCAAAAACACTCCGTAAGAGATTCCTCCGTTGAAACTTTTCACCTTCTCCACCTGGAATCCGCATTCTTTCGCCATACGACAAAAAACCTTCACAGGCAAAAAGCGTTTGATAGAATTTACCAGGTACTCGTAGGCCTCTTTTTTTCCGCTAAAGAAAGCCCCAAGCAGCGGGATAAATACCGGAGCTAGAATTCCGTAGAAAAACCGATTGAACGGATTTCTAGGGGCGAAAAATTCCAGCACGCAGAGGTAGCCCCCAGACGCAAGTACGCGGAAACTCTCTTGCAAGGCACCTTTTGCATCAGGAACATTCCGCATCCCAAAGCCATTCAAAACAACATCGAAAGAGGCGTCTGCAAACGGGATCCGCATAGCATCCAGCTGAATGGGAATCGCCACTGTCTTTTTTCCCGACACTCCTTTCAACATGCCAAAAGAAAAATCCCCCAGAACGGCCATGTCAGGCTTTACGCACAGCTTTTCATAAGTTACCGCAAAGTCGCCCGTACCACCGCAAAGGTCCAGCAACCGTCGGCCAGCGCCGTATCGCTTTAACTGTCGACAGCAAAAGCGTCGCCACAAGATATCCTGCCCACAACTCAGAAAGTGGTTCAAAAAATCATAACGGCTTGCAATGCCGTCGAACATTTTGCGGACGGGACTAATCACACGGCAAATGTAGAAAAACTACTACTTACTAAAGTTGGCGGTGTAGGTAGCACCCGCCGCAGGCGTCACAATACGCGGATTGTCCGTGTCGCCGTCACTCCAACCCGTAAACATGCCTCCTGCAGCAGGTACTGCAGTCAATTCAATTGCATTGCCAGAAAAGAACTGTCCCGCATAAGATGAGGAAGGCAGTTTCATTCCGTCCACTAGCACCGATCCGCCCGAAGCATTGATGTTCACGGTAATCATGTCGCCCAAGCCGAACTTTTGCTTGTAATCACTAATCACCGTACCATCGCGATTTGTCGCCCAGGTTTTCATACAAGACCCAGAAATACTGAACTTGTCCCCACAGGCGTTGTAGTAATCCCTACGTTCCATTTCGTCAAGGTCTCTCGTAGTCTCGTCACTATTCAATGTTTGTGCCATAGCCTCCAAAGTTGCCTTGACCCTGTTCGAATTCACATAGTTCTGGAACAAGATTGCAGAGCGATTAATGAACAGACGCTTAAAGTTAGCATTCTTGATTAGGTGATTGAAAATACTAGCAAAACTTCTATTATCAGTCTCATGTTTGCATCCGCCAGAAGCAATCCAATTGAACATATTGGTTCCAGTCGCTTGCTCATTTGTAGAGAACTCTCCACAAGCAGTCCAGCTCCAATCCATTCCATGATCCAAGTCATATACCATAAACTTGTATGGTTGGTCAGGGCTACGCCAAGCGCGCACGTTGTTTCCCGGCCAGTCTCCATTATGCATATAAATTTCAAAAGCCATATATTCTGCAAAGCTACCCACATCCATCATGGTCTTTACGGTAGCATAATCGGCATCCGAAACAGCATCGTTCTTGTTTACCAAATCCAACAAGTCCGTCCAATTACTTGTAGAGCCCATGTTGCTGGAAATATCATGTCCCAAATGTTTAATAATTTCTACTGAGTTGGCATCTATACCGTAGTTAGTTTCCACAAAGTGCTTGTTTTCACGTTCGCGCATATCATGGATTCCATAGTACTTGCCATTGTAATACACAACCACCTGGCGACTTCTTTGATAATCTACGTTTGTTCCTTCAAGCAAAGCTCCCGCCATGGCGTCTTCCAAATAGTCACTCACATAGCGGTTACCATTGTTGCGCAAGTTAAAGCCCCTAAAGGTATTTGCGGTCTCCTTGCGAGTTTCAAATAACGGGTAATGGATCTTGCCATCTTGGTATTCTTCACGCATCACAATCGCCACGGACTTCTTGTTTTCCAAGCGGCTCCAGTTGCCCATCAAGGAGATTCCAGCATTCACACCGAAAGCAGGCCCATCGGAACTGCTTCCATTCGGGAAGTACTCCACATGCACCGGCAGTTCCACATCTTCGAACAATCCGGCCGGAGCGCACTTTGGACCACAACCGTCAGTACTAGCATGCACGTAATGTTTCTGGAAGAATACAGGATCTACACTGACCGCCACCACTGGCATCTTTACCGTCTCACCTACAAAGATGGTCTTAGTAATAACTTCTTTAGTTAATGTACCGCTCTTGAACGCCGAACAGCGGAACGCAGTGTTCTTATTGAACGTCTTTGGGGAATTAAATTCTTCCGAAGATACCGTAGGCGCAGATCCGTCCGTGGTACAGCGAAGAGTCACGCCAGCTTCTACACTAGGCGGGTTAATCGTCACTTCCGGGCCATTGTAGAAGCCGGACTTGATAGAACTAAAATCTACCGACGGAGCCATACCATCATACGCCGTAGCCTCTGTATTCGGTCGTTCGGGAGTCGGCGTACCAAAATACTTCCAATCGCCTCCATCTACAATTCCCCAGCTAACGCCACTGGCTAGTTCAGGATAAGCGACTGAATCACGAATCCCATTACTAGGGTCAACCAGATAAACGGTACCACCACTCTTATCTAACTTCCAGTTGGTATGAGGTCGGCTATGCAAAGTTTTTCCGGCAGAGTTCTTTCCATCGGGGATTCCAGCGACGGACGAAATATTCTTCTTGTCGCAGAATATCGTGCGGAAAGACTTGGCAGCAATAACCTCGTCACCAATCACCCACTTCTTAGGTTCCTTTAGATTCTCAACTAAAGCCCAACCCTTGAGATTCGCGGAAACCGTGCCGGCATTATAAACTTCTACCCAAGACGGATCGTCTTCATCCATGTCAAGCCAATCCAGGTTGAGGGACGCAATTTCGGTAATAACCACTGCAGAATTACCCACCCAACGCAGGGTCGTATCCGGATACACGGTCACCGTATCTTTCACATAAATGGTATCGCCAGCCTCCGTAATCACACGAGTGTACCCGGCACTATCTCCTGGAGCAGTCGAGGAACCGGAATTCACCGTATCCCCATTTTCGGAGCCCTCTTCAATCGGTTTGGTCGCACCTCCACCATTGGAACAAGCAAAGAAACACGCCATACAAAGTACGGCTAGGTACAATTTGAAAATACAACTATAGATATGCATTGCAAGTCCTCTATATGCTACCTAAATTTATATGTTTTTCACTAAAAATGCTAGTAATATTCTATTTACCCTTGACAAATCTCACATAATCGTCTATTTTTGGGCTACCAAATTGGTTCTGTAGCTCAGTTGGTAGAGCAGTGGACTGAAAATCCGCGTGTCGTTGGTTCAATTCCAATCGGAACCACGAAAAGCTTCGGTTTAGCGACCGAAGCTTTTCTTTTTCTTACATTTCATGATTACCCGCCAATCAGTGGCGGTAAGGCCCGTAAAAATCGTCCCAATGGGCCAAAAGCAAATCCACCAACTCCGGCTGAAACTGCGTTCCACGCTGAGCCCTAAATTCCTCACGAATCCGTTCTTCGGGCCAGGGCTCCTTGTAACAGCGGGGACTGGAAAGAGCGTCCAGGACATCGGCAACGGCACAAATCCGGCCTGCCAGGGGAATCATCTCCCCCTTTAACCCGCGGGGGTAGCCCGTGCCGTCCCAGCGTTCATGATGGGAACCAGCTATGGCGGAGGCAAACCGCAAAAGTTCTCTCTTGGAGGTCTTGAGCATCTCCTCGCCAATGATGGCGTGGGACTTCATCACCCCGTATTCCACCTCGGAAAGCTTGCCGGGCTTGTTCAGCACGGAATCGGGAATGCCAATTTTCCCCAGGTCATGCATAGGAGCGGCAAGCCTGATGCGTTCGGCCTCTTCTTCGGAAAGACCATAGTGCTTGGCCAGAATGTAAGATATTTCCGCCACCCGCTGAATGTGGTCCCCCGTCTCCTGACTGCGGTACTCGGACGCCTCACCCAAAATGTGAATAATTTCCCGTTGGGTAGCCTCTTGCTCGGCAATCAGGCGGGCGGATTCTACGGTTTTTGCGGAATAGACGGCGGTAAGAATGAGGCGTTCTAGGTCCTGGCGAGAAAACACAGGCGGTTTCCCCTGCTTGTTGATGGCCTGAAACGCCCCCATCACAGTTCCCTCCGTATCAAAAAGAGGGACGGTCAGCACGGACGTGGTGTGGTAATGAGTTTTTTCGTCACTGCGACGGTCAAACCTGGGGTCTTGGTAAGCGTCCTCTATCAGCAGAGGCTCCCCAGTCCGTACGGAATATCCAACAAAGCCCGCATCCAGGGGAATCCGGAGCTGGTCCACCCCGTGAGCCACCTTGGTCCAGAGTTCTCGGGTATCTTTGTCAATAAGCCAAAGGGAACAGCGATCGGCAGACACCATGGAACGGCCTAAATCGGCCATAAGGATTAGCAGATTGTCCATTTTTCGTTCTGCCGCAATCTTCGGCATGTACGAAAACAGCAAATCCAGAATCCGACCTGATTCCATAGAGTTGTCGTCACATTCTCCCTTCATGGCGCCAAAGATAGAAAAAGTGTTGACAGTGACCCTGTAGTTTTTTATTCTTTACCCGCCCTTTGGAGGAATAGGCTAATTGGTAAGTCAGCGGTCTTGAAAACCGCCGCCGTCAGGCTTGGGGGTTCGAGTCCCTCTTCCTCCGTAAAAAAAACGCCCCATGAGGGCGTTTTTTCTTTTGTTCGCTAATTTTACATAAGGGCACTTTTCTTTTTCAACCTCCTTTTCATAGTAGGTCGTAAACGAGAACTTCACTGTCCCTAGAAGCTCCACATGGCTCCTACAGTAGGCACTACCGTGAATCCACCATCGCTCTTGTCGGACTTAAAGGTATCCTTACGATTGACATCGTCGTTGTCATATTCGTCAGTAAGCAGCCACACTGCAACAGGTGCCCAACGGCCGCCCACAGAAGCGAACACGCCCACATGATTGCCGAGAGCCTTACGGACAACCAAGTCGCCACCAAGGGTCAGGGCCCCCAGCGTCACAGATCTTGTCCAGTCCACCTTTCCAAGGTCCGGATGCTTGTAGGTTTCCGTGTCCCTCGTAAACACGGAGCCTTCAACACCGACTGTCGCGAAGACGGCAACGGTCCAGTCCGGCGTATTCACGAACCCGTAGCCAAGCCCGACTTCGCCCGCAACGTAGGTGCCAACATCGGCATCTTCCTTTTCGTTGTACTTGACATCGTCCGTAAACGTAGCGCCAGAACTCAAGTCCGCACGAACCGCAAAGCCGCTCTTGCCGATTCCCATATAACTGAGGTTTAGCCCAGCGCTCACCAGGGAGAAATCCGATCCCTCTACATTGTACTTAGAGACGGGAACCGTAACACCAGCACCCACGAAATGAGTCCAACTCTTGTCTTTCGGCTGGGCGACAGGCTGGGGTGTTGTAGTCTGGACGTTATCGGCGGCAAAAGCGGTAGCGGTAGCGAGAATAGCAGCAGTAAAGAATGTCTTTTTCATGATGAACCTCCTTTGAATTAGATTCTTGTTTGTTTACATCCGTAATATACCCACAAAAATTCATCAAGCCAAATGCATTATTTTCATTAAAACAATAGATTTTTGTTATCAGTTCTCACAACTCATTACTCACAACTCAAGACTCATCACTAATCCACCTTCCAAAAGGCCCTTCGGTCAGCCACATAGTCCATCGTAGCGCTAAGCGGCATATCGTAAAGCAGGGTGCATACCTTCGTATCCAATGGAAAATCCTTACCCAAGGCATCAAGGCAAGCTCCTGTAGTCGCGCCCGTAGTATAAACATCATCTACAATGATTACCGTCCCACAAGAAGGGAGTTTTCTTGGAAGCGCCGGTTCAAAGGCGCCTGCCACATTTTGCTGCCGTCCCTGTTGGGAGAGTTTTGTCTGGGACACCCTAAATGTCTTGCGCTTTAACCAGCGGCACACCTGGCCACCTGTCAGCGTTGCCAAGGCACGAGCAATCATTTCTGCCTGGTTATAGCCCCGTTCACGAAAACGGGCCCTATGGAGTGGCACCGGTACAAAGTAAAGCGGCCGTACAAATTCCGGAAACAGGTTTTCAGAGCGGCCCTGCATAACAGAAGAATGTTTTACCAGGTAGGTGGCCATTCCGGGAATACCACGGTACTTCAACAAGTGTATCAAACGACGAGTCAGCTCCTCCATAGGGAACAGGCAGACCACATCGTCCGAAGGATGTCGAGTCTCCTTTGAAAGCCCGACAAGAGCCTTCCGGCATTCAGGGCACAGCCACGGGTCAAGGCTCTCCGAAGCAGAACCACAGCCAAGGCATTCCATTCCAAAAACAAGATTGGACCAGGATTCAAGCATATTTCCTCACAAAAAAAGCATCTACTTGTATAGACGCTTTTTTCACCGAAAATATGCCTAAAAATCTTCAGATTTTTGAAATTTTACAATCTAACGAATGCAAGATGGCGGATCAAGTCCGCCATGACGAAAGAAAAACGCTTTATTCTTGCAGGCGGTAAATCTTTACGGCCTTGATGTAGAAGGTTCTTTCTTCACCGCCAAGGTTCAGTTCAAAGCGGGCGAAGGGAGTGCTCTCCTTCGGGACAAATTCGATTTCTACAGACTTGCCCGAAGTTCCCACGTCTACATGTTTCTGGAAGCCGATGGTCTCGTAATCATCGTAGGCACCGATTCTGGCGGTAATTTGCCCCTCTACATCGGACCAGATGGTAAACACGCACTTGTACTTTTTGCCGGCAAGGAGAGCCACATTTTCTTGAATGAGCTGAACACTGTAAGAATACTTGCCACCTTCAGTCACCTGGATTTTTGCAATCTGCTCGCCATTACCTTCTTTTTCTACAGAGGCAACGGATTTTCCGTCGAACTGGTCAAAGACAATCCAACCATAAAAATCCTTGGAAAAATCCCCATTCGTAATGGTATTATCACTCAAGGAACCAATTATTCCTTCCCAAATGTCCAGGACATAATCCTCAGAAGTATTACCATCGACAGCGGTGAATCCATATCGAAGCGGTCTGAAGCTGGAGATGAACTGTTGGTTCAGCTTCGCCCATATTGAAGCATTACGCGCCTCATCAAGATAGACAACACCATCCTCTGCAACCTCGACCGTAGAGAAATCTATTCCATCTACAAAATAGCGGGGATAGAACACTACGGACAAATTCGCCGCACTGTCCGAAACCTTTTCTATCTGAGTATGGTGATACCGTAGTTCAAACTGTTTGAACCAAGAGAGGGAATACTGGACGGGAACATAGTTGCCGTTTATCAACAACCTTCCGCGGATGTCGGACATTCCTTTAGCCGGCCTAAAGGAAACACCCATCTCTTTCAAGTAACCCTTGTCTTCCAATTGTATATTCTTGAAAGGCTCTGCCACCTGGTCGGCGTCAGTAAAGGAAACCTTCAAGGAAGAATCCGCAAGATCTTCACCGGGCCAAAGCTGCACGCCCTTTGCCACATCGATATCTACTGCCACATAGTAACTGGAGTAAGAGCGGACCTCAAAGAAATCCAAGGCGAAGGAATCCAGCAGCAGAGGTTCATCCTTGGCAGCCGCCTTAGCAAGAGAATTAGAGGAAATCTCAGAATAATCAACAGAGAAATCTGCAGTAAAGGCCAAGGATGGGTTCCCGATTTCGATACCCGCCACAGACTTATCATCACTAGAACAAGCCACAAAAGCCATGGCAACACCCGCCATAGCCATCAAAACCCCAAATTTAAACCCCGCAAAGCGCATTACATTCCTCGTGTTAGGGGGAACAGCTGGATATTAACCTGAACTACGTCGTCTCCTTCTCCAGCATCGGCTGAAAAATCTAGTAGTTCTTTGCGCATTAGTTGGATTTGTTTTTTCAAATTGGGGAAATCTTTGCGCCTTATGCTGAAAGTGAGGGCCGAAAAGTCCCTTTCCTGGCTTGCCAGTTCGGACAACTTATCCCTAGACATCTCCAACATCTGCTGGTGGTACTGCTTTACCATCAGGTCATGAACCTCGTCGTCGGTAGTAATCATGGGGTCTCGCTGGCGGAATCCATTGGCCGTCTTGACCAGGAGGCCAAGTTCCAGAAGGAGGTTGAAGGATTCCTGCACCTGGGCTGGGGTCACCTTGCCATCGAGACGCTTGGAAACCCAGTCGGGAATAGGGCGGAACCCCTTCAGGGACACCATTTCCAGAATGACGGAATGGTGCCATTCCCTAAAGATACGGAGCTGGGCCTGGTCCATCTTGTGGAGCTTAGAATGGGGGCTAGCCTTGACCAGTTGCTCGTAATAGACCTTCTTTTCTTCGTCGTCGGTAGCCTGGTTAAAGAACACCAGGTTCTCGAAGTAAGTGGCCCGCTGCTTAATAAGTCCGAGACCCTGGATAAGCTTTGTGACCGTACTCTTGGTAATGTTTCTCTTGCCGTCGATAGTCAGTTTCAGGTGGGCGTGACTGGAAAGTCCCGCTTTTTCGGCAAAAAAACGCAAACTGAAGGCCGGCTGGGTCTTCTTCTTGTATTCGTAGTAGTCCCGAAGATACACGCGAAAATTCGTGTATTGCAGCACATCGGGCTCTGTCAATTTTACACTTTCTCCATTTTCCATACCCTAAAAATAGAAGTCTAGGGGGGCAAAGGCACTATCCGATGGTTAAATATCGTTTACCTAAGTAACCAGATTAGGAATTAGAGACTAGGATCTAGGGGCTAGTTATCACAAGCAAGTTTCGACAGGCGAAGATGGTCGTGGAATTGTCCACGCAGGCATTCTAAGTCCCGGGAGACGCCTTCTTCCTCGAAACCGCAGCGGCGAGCGACCCCGATACTGGCGTAATTCTGGACCGCAGCCGTAATTTCCAGGCGGTTCAGCTCCAGGGTATCAAAGCAGAACTTGCACAAGAGGTTCAGGGATTCCGTCGCGAGGCCGCGGCCTGTAAAGTTCTGCCCAAGCCAGTAACTGACAGTGGCCGAGCGGTGCTCTGGATGAACCCAGCCGATAAAGATGCAGCCCGCAAGACTATCCCCGCCGGCGGTTTTCTCAAAAACGCCCCAGCAGGCACCGTTACCCATCTGAGCCTGCATCTCCCAGGTTTCCAGACGGTCCATAACGTCTTCGACGGAATTGCAATCAGGAGGCCAGGGCAGGAACCGCGAGAGATGCTCGCGGGAAGCGTCAATCAGGCGGTAAAGACCTGCCGCATCAGGTTCGTGCAGCGCTCGAAGAACAACCCGCTCGCCAGGCAGTTCCGTTTCGGGAATTTCGTCTAGAATCATGGGCTGAAATGTAGGAAACAGGTTCGAGGCTCGAGGTTCGAGGAACGTCATCCTCGCGTAGGCGAGGATCCATACACAGATCTCGCCAGTAGATGCCCGCCTTCGCGGGCATGACAATGCTGGCGTTATCAACAGAATGAAGAAAACAGAAAAACCCGCCGAATGAGTCGGCGGGCCTTCAGTGCGGATGAAAGGACTTGAACCTTCATGCCCTCGCGAGCACTAGAACCTGAATCTAGCGTGTCTACCAGTTCCACCACATCCGCGTGGTGCACCAAATTTTGAAAAAAAAGCCCGTTTTGTCAAGGGGGTAGCCCGATTATTTCTTGAAAGGGAACGCTTCCCGAATCCAATCCAGGTGGTGGCCTTGCCAATAGCTCCAGTCATGCTCCCCAGAGGGGTCATACCTCAGGTCGCAGTCCGCCCCCACATTCTTGCAAAATTCCTGAATCCAGGGGATTGTTTCCGACGGAGGATAAAGCCTGTCGGCACCGCCCTGCAAAAAGCGCCACCTTCCAAAGTTCATCTTAGGAAATGCCGCAACAGCGGGGGCCTCCCCCAACAGTTTGCCATAGGAACTCACCAAAAGCCGGTTCTTCACCCGGCGTTTCCCGTACATAGAATAAACCAGAACCCCAAGAGAGCCGTCAGAGACACCCACAAGGGAGACCTCTTCTACAAATCCCCTCCGCCTCCTGGCAATGGAATCCAGGGCCGCATCCACCGCAGAAACCATCACCTCCGTCGCCCAATGGTTTTCCTTGCAGGCCGAAGCGCTCAACACCACCACATCCTGAAAAATATCCGAAAAGGCCTCCCCCGCCACCAAGCCCTTTTGACAGTTGCCGCTGGTCATGCCTCCGTGGAACCAGACCACCACATCCTTTTTCGCCGCATGTCCAGGAAACGACGCCTTGGCCTTTGAATCGTATTCAGGCCACCAGATTCCAACAGGTACCCGCAACACAGTGCCGGTAGCCTCTGTCGGCAGAACCGAAACCGACAAGGAATCCCGACTAGCCCCAAGGGCCAGGGATACGGTAAGCAACAGCACCCAAAGAGGTTTCATCGTTTGTTTCTTATGGCGAGGATAAAGAATATCAGGAAACCGACTGAACAGACCCCGATGATTCCAAGGGCTATTAGGGAGTTGACCAGCTGGTATTCCGACACTGTTTCCCAGTCCAGTTCACCGAAGGTCGAGGCCAAGGACTTGACGATATAGCGGTTGTCGGACAGCCTAACGGCGCTGATTTCCAGGGGAACATCTCCCACGTTGATAGCGGCAAAGCTGAACCAATCCGACATTTCGTCCAGCATTTCTTCTGACGCGTACAGGACAAAGGTTGCGCTGTCGTCACCGTTTATCCTAAAGAAAGTCTTGTCCAAAAACGGAACGTTGCTGCCCCCAAAAACACTGGGGATAGCGGCATAGGAGACCCGTCCATAAAAAAGGTGTTCTTCCTTGAAAAAGCTCTGCAACACAGGCCCTGCGTATGACACGCACCAGACCACCGCCAATAAGAACAGCAAGGCAAAATTGAAATAAATAGAACGTCTTGAACGAAATCTGGGCATCGAAAACTATTGCTTGGAGCGGAACATGAAGAAAAATGTAGCTAAAAGAAGCACCAAGGTCAAGAAGTAGAAGACCAGGGGAATCTTTGCGTTCAGGGCGATTTCGTTTAGCCGTTCCATCTGGAAAAACTGAATGAGTTCCTCGCTGTTCAGCATAGCGGCATCGTTGTCGATGCGGGCCCAGGCATGAGAAAGATCCACGTTGATGTTCAGAAGCATATCCAGCTGGTGCGCAATACTATCCGGAAGTCCAAGACCTTCGGGCCGCACCACCGGGAACCCGGCGCGAGCAGAATCCAGAAGTTCCCGGACCACGTATTCCTGGTTGTCGGGCAGGCTGTTTACCGCATAGGAGAGTTGCTGCCAGGAACTCAGCCACTGGGTCCTGACCGTCAAATAACGCCTGGCCGTAGAAACCTTGCCCAAGACCTCCCGCTCGAAACGGCTTACCAGGGCAGAACTCGGCCGCTCAAAACCGAACCCCTGCAACTCGTCCATCTGGCGGGCGAAGGATACCGCCATTTCCCTGAGGGTCATGGTCTCGGACAAGATTCTCATGGTGTCCAGACCGTAACCGCTACGGGCTCGTTCCATATCCTTTGAAAGCCTGGCATCCAGCAACTGAAAATCCGAAAGGGACTTGATGTACTGGGAATAAAGGACCATCTGGGGTTTCTGGGAAAGAGAAAACAATATAGTGAGCCCTACCGTCAGGGCCACCACCATCCACACCCAGGGTGTTTTCAGCTTAGAGCGGAAAGTTTCCTTGATAGACTTGTTTTTCAATTCTTCCACAAAAAGAAATTACCTTTTTTCTACCTTGAATGCCATGAGATTCCTCCATTTTGCCACTTTTTTTTGTGTTTTCGCCTTCTTTTGTGGCTGCACCGTAGAAAGAGCCGAAGAACAGGTGGTGGAGCGCCACGCCAACGGGGTCAAGAAGGCCTCCGTATGGGTGTACCCCGATGGCGAAATCTTGAAGCGGAACGAGTGGTACAACAACGGCATCAAGGAATTTGAGATCCCTTACAAGGACAACGTTCCCCACGGTGAAATCAAGCGCTGGACCGGGCTTGGAAACGTTGTGATGGTTGGCCAGTACAAAAAGGGCAAACGCGAAGGCAAATGGACCAGTTATTACGGCGACAAGAAGGTGGAGGCGGTGCGGTATTACAAGGACGACCACCCCGTAGGGGACTGGGAAGGGTTTCATTACAACGGCAACAAGGCCTTTGAGGAACATTACAACGACAAGGGTGACACCGTAGGCGTGTGGAAAAAATGGTCCAAAAGCGGAAAACTCCAAGAAGAAAACAGCTGTCATGGCGGCGACAGTTTGGGAATCATCGTGGAGTATTACGAGAACGGAAAACGAAGACATTCCACGAGCTGCCGATACGGAGTATTTAACGGTCCGCAAATCACCTACGCTGCAGACGAAAAGAATTCCTGGCTTGTTACAGAAGGTTACACGGACGGTGTGCTGGATGGCCCTCGTGAATTCTACCTTCCTTCCGAAGACGGGTTACTCCCCTACAGACGGGAACGGTGGAAAATGGGAGCGAGAGATTCCGTCTGGCGGCTGGACGACGGCCACCTGCACCTTGTAATCGAAAGCGAGTTCGTGAACGGGACGGGAATCGGATACGGCCAGTGCGAAGACAACTACGGAATAATCTGTGCCGAGACATCTTTTGTAGCGGGTGTTCCAGGCGGAACCCTGGACAGTAGCGCCGTTCTCGGGAAAGCCGTCTCGGGCGCCACCCTGTGGTACTACAAGAAAGGGCACGACCTGCGTTACGAAGAAATCTGGGAAAACGGCGAGATTGCCATAAGCCGGAGTTTCTACCCCGACAGCCTAGGCGGGAAACTTGCAAGCGAAGCCTTCTGGAAAGAGGGCCAGCGGAACGGAATTTTACGCAACTGGTACAAAAGCGGTATCCTACGAGATAGCCTCTCCTTCGTAAACGGCGAGCGTGTAGGCGAACAGTTCAGCTTTGATAGCACGGGCAAGCTTACCATCCATAAGACAGAGGCCGGCAAGAACCGGCCCGTGATTATGCACTTGCATTAATCAATTCGCAATTACATATCTTCTAGCTGTTTACCCTTGGTTTCCTTGATAAACTTTGCCACGAAGAAGATGCTGAATATGGCAAAGAAGGAATAGATGGCGTAAGTCGGGCCCACTCCGATGCCGTCTTCGCCCGTGAGCACGGGGAATGTCCAGGTGACCACGAAGTTTGCAAACCACTGGGCCAGCCCGCAAATGGCGATGGCGATAGTGCGGATACGGTTGTTGAACATTTCGCCCAGCATCACCCACATGACCGGACCCCAGGTCGCCGCAAAGAAGGCGATGTAGAGGTTTGCCGCTATCAGGGCCACAAAAGCCGCCGAATCAGACAGGGCTGCGCCACCGCTACTCATAAAGCAAATCGTAAGGGTACTCAAGGTCACCGCCATGCCAACGCTACCGATAAGCAGAAGGGGTTTACGGCCTAGCTTGTCCACAAGCAAAATGGCGGCAACGGTCATCACCAAGTTGATGGCGCTAGAAATCACGCTGGTGAGAAATGCGTCGCTTTCACCAAAGCCCACACTCTGCCAGAGCATGGTGCCGTAGTAGAAGATAACGTTGATGCCAACCAACTGCTGCAAAATAGCAAGGCCCAAACCCGCCCACAAAACCGGAGTAATCCGCTCCTTCTTGTTAATGACTTCCAACAGGTCGGTAAACTTGGCGGGCTTTTTATTGCTGAAGGAGCCCTGAATCTTTTCAACCTCTTCGTCAACCCCATCGGGATTGATCTTGGCAATGACTTTCTTGGCTTCGTCCAGGAGCCCTTTGTGAATCAGGTAACGGGGCGATTCGGGGAGTTTCCAGGCAGCATAGCCGTAGATTACCGACGGGATAATTTCGACCCAGAACATCACCTGCCATGCCTTGATGTGGCCAAACATCGGATTGTTGGCCGAACCCGCAATGCGTACGATGAGGTAGTTCGAAAGGAGCGCTACAAAAATTCCTATCACGATAGCGAACTGTTGCAATGAGCCCAAGCGTCCACGCAAGTGGGCTGGCGCAGTTTCTGCAATGTAGATCGGTGCGATAATGCTTGCCATTCCAATACCGAGCCCCCCAATGATACGCCACATAATAAAGTCCGGGATGCCAAAAGGAATGCCCGACCCGATTGCGCTCAACAGGAACAGGTCTGAAGCAAAAAGCATACAACGCACGCGGCCGAAGGCGTCGGCAATCCGCCCGGCAAAAAACGCACCGATGGCAGCCCCAATAAGGGCCAGGGAGACAGACCAGGCCAGTTCATAGTCCGTCGCGTTAAAGTGTGCCTTTAACGCCCCGTTTGCCCCGTTGATGACGGACGAGTCAAACCCGAACAGAAACCCGCCAATGGCGGCGGACAGGGTTATGAGCACTATGTGTTTCATTTGCGGATTTGCGTTGGACATCAGGCCTCCCTTGAATTGAACCATCCTCTCTAATATACCCGCTTTGCGCCAGAAATGTCACACGATAGTATTATTTTTACAAAAAAAGATATTCCAAATTGGAATAATACGGGTCCCTGTGTTCCATGGATAATTTCGGGACCCGATAGCAAAGTCTTTAGCGTGTAATGCTAATCGGCCTTGCCTCACGGTAACTGCCGGAGGAGACCTTTACGATGTACATGCCCGCAGGTAGCCCAGCCAAGTCAAAGGAATACGTGTGCACTCCAGCATTCAACCGGCCCGTGATTTCTTGCGCCACAAGGGCGCCATAACCCGTAAACAGGCTGATTTTCACGTTGTCCCTCTGGGGGAGCGAGTACTGCACCATAATCATCCCGTGCCGGTAAGAAACCCCCATGTTCCTCGCCGGGCCGTTCAAGCCATCCATAAGGACCGCCATCCCGCTGGTGACGGCACTTGACGAACTTACATTTGCACCGCTCGACGAACTCGAAGCCGCTAGCCCGGCTGAAGACGAAGCAGTAGAACTGCTGGACTCTTCCACAACAATCTCGGCACCATCCTTGCCGTTAGTGAGCGTCACCGAAACCCTAAACAGCACCTGTTTCCCGTTATAGGAAAACCCCTGCGTAAAACTGTAGGTCTCGCCATTGTTCACGCGGTTGGGGTAATGCCCAATAGAAAGCGTTCCCTTGGAAACATCCGCCTCCGAAAACACATAGGCTTTTTCGCCCCATGCCACCACAGAACCGTCCTTGCCAAACCAATGTCCAGGTTCCTTGGCCGTGGATTTCGTGACAACCGTGCCGTCGGATTCCTGGGCAAAGAAAGCAGCCTGGGAAATAGTCAAAGCGGAAAGCCCCAACTTTGCTGCCACCTCGGCCACGTCAAAGTTTACAGTGACGGGAGTGTAGTTGTCATCTATGGGGAGCGTCACCTTCACGTTGTATGTATCGACTCTGCCGATAACGACGCTACTGGAACTTGCGGGCTGTGCAGAGCTGGAGGATTTCACGATGCTCGACGAAGACGTAATCTTGCTCGAAGAACTGCTCACTGCCGGTGTTCCCGAAGAACTGCTCAACATGAGAGTGGGGCTATCGCCAATTTCAGGCCAGTCATAATCCAACTTAAAGTCGTTGTAATACTTAGTGTACGCATCACCTGCACCGCTGATGCCACTTTCAAGTTTCAACTTGTAGTCATAGTGTTTTTTTCGTATTTCCGTATTGCCCGTATATTGGAAGTCGGTATTCACAACCACGGCAAAGACCATCTGCGTCCCGCCTGTCGAAGAAGGAGTCTTGTCAAGCCGAAGCGTCGCCGTGCCTTCACCGGTAATAGGTTCGCTGTAAACGGGGGTACCATCGGTGGCGCGATAGCAAATCAAAAAATTCATATTGGTATTGTTGGAATTGCTGCCGTTCGGGAAAAAGCTCACACTCACCTGCTTGGCTCCGCTCTGCACCTTGAGCGGGATATAGTTCGCGCCCGACCAGCCCGGAGTAATGTCCTGGTTCGGGACAAGGTAATCGCCGTTCGCGGTCACGCTCTGGTACGGTGTCATTTTCCAGGTGTAACTGTAGTTCTTGTTGTCCCAATAATCCTGTTCCCAGTAGGTATTGCTACCAAAATTATTATTCAGCAGGGACTTGATCTCGTTTGACCATTTCTTCATGTCCAGGAGTGCAAGCCTTGCGCGGAATTCCGTAATCAGGCGACGAACGCCCGCTTCGCCGAGTCCCTTGTCGAGGGCGTAGGTTTCGAGCAAGTACTTTGTTTTGCCGTAAGCATTCCCGTAAATCCAGCGAACAGATCCCGTACCCAGCCAAGTTCCCATGAAGGTGGGGAAAATGTTGCTGTACTGCGAACCTCCCAAGAGGTACCTCTGATTCTTGCCCGTAACACCGCCATTATCGGCACTTCCGCCGGGTCCACCAAACGTGCCATCGATCAACCATCCCGAATAAGTTTCAATCGGCATAAAGGGGGCAATGACCGTCGCCGCATTCAGGAATCCCATGCCACTGTAAACACCATCGCGACGACTGAACATATCCTGCTGAATCCAGGTGTTACCCGCTTCCTGAAACCAGTGGGCATCCTTTGCACCGGGGTAACCGTTCGTCATCGAGTGGATACCTTCGTGAATCATCGCATCCATCTGGGCCACACGATCGTGGTAAGGGCAACTCGTATTGAAACTGTATAGCGGGTAGAACGAGGCCGCCACGGCCGTGTAGCCCGCCACCCACGTCTGCCAACCGCCCGTAGTGTCTTCCTTCGCACCACCGGCACACGTACCCGAGCCGTAGTAATAAACGGCGCTGTACTGGCCGTCCTGCGCCTGGGCATCCGGCGCCCATCCCATCTCATTGTACAGGTACTCGAAATCGGTATCGTACTTCTTGAGGATCGAATCAATCGTCACGTCGGTAATGCGGCTGTCGCGATCCTTGCCCCAGTAGAAGGCCCACCACTTGCCGGCCTTCTTGCCGGTCACACCCGAACAATTGTTGTTGAACTTGGTCGGTGGCTGAATGTCGCCCAGATTCGATTTCGTGTCGTAATCCAAGTCGCTGCGATAGCCGGGCCATGTGTAGGCATCGCCATTGGCGGCAAATACATCCGCTCCCATTCCGGCGACAAGTGCCGCCAGCATAATCCATCCTGTCATTTTTTTCTGCATAAATAACACTCCTGACATTGTCCTGCGCAATAAATAGAATCCCTTTGCCCCAAATCCCAGTTTTTTGACATCTGTAAAAAAAGATTCCGTGTTAAAAGCGTGTAAAAGCCCTAATTTTGCCTTTATTTGTGTAATTTTTGTTACAAAACTATACTAAAAATATACAATATTTGTGGAAATTCTTGATTTATGTGTAAAAATTATATACATTTTAGGACGTGAGTATCGCACTGGAACATCTATTCGACTACGACGATTTCCGCAAGTTCATGCAGGATTATTTCGAAGAGCAGAAGAAAATGCGCTCCGTATTTTCCCACCGTTTCTTTGCGGCAAAAGCCGGATTCAGCAGTTCCTCTTACTGCCTGAATGTAATTCGCGGGCGATTCAACCTTACGCACAAGTCCATCGAGAAAATTTCGAAGGCCATGGACTTCGAGCCCCTGCAAAAAGAATACTTCGAGGCGCTGGTGCAATACAACCAGGCAGAGCAGGTGGACATCCGGGAGCAGGCATGGAAACAGATTCTGCAAATTCGCAAGCAAATCGAGTTTACCCATGTCACCACCCGCGAGCAGGCTTACTTTAGCAAGTGGTACTACCCTATCATACGCGAACTCGCCGTAGACCTGGACTGGCACGAAGACTACCGCATGCTGGCACGGTCGCTCACGCCGCAAATAACGACAGAAGAAGCCCGCAAGGCGGTGAAAAACTTGCTGGAATGGGGACTCCTGAAAAAAGAGGGCGAACGCTACGAGCTGACTTCGCAAATGCTGGACGCCGCAGAAATCCCACCCATTGCACTCCGGCAAATCCGACACGAGTACATACAGCACGCCATAGGTGCAGTGGAATCCATGCCCAAGGACGAACGCTTTGCTACATTCACGACCCTTGCCATGAGCAAAAGTTCCTATGACTACGCCGTAGAAATTCTCGAGGATGCCCGCAAAAAAATTATAGCCCGCGCGTCCAACGACACCAACGTGGAGCGTATTTACGAAATGATGCTCGTGGCGTTCCCGATGAGCAAGATGCTCACGAAGGAGGACGAAGGATGAATCGTTTGATAGTTTGGCTTAGACAACCTTGCCATGGGTGGATGGCCGCCTTTGCCACCACCCTTGCCCTCCTCGCTTGTTCAAACAGCAACGATGTGGCTGGCGGCGTTACCGATATCGGAAATTCTGTTGCACAGGAACCAGACTCGGTAGTATTCTGCGGAACCGTAGTCAACATGCAGGGCAAAAAAATGCCCGCCGCACGACTTGCGCTGTATTGGGACAACGGCATTGAAATTGTCGATTCCCTGGAAACCTTTGCCGATTCCAACGCCCAGTTTGAATTCAAGATGTCCGCCGACGATGAACGTATCGGCAAGCAGGCCACACCAGAACTCTACCTGTACGCCGAATCGGGTGCACTTTCGGGACTTTCTCTCCCGCCAACTCAAAAGACAGAAGAAATCCGCATCGGCACGAACAAGGCTGTCCGGGGAAGCATTTCTGGTGCAACGTCTGGATTGGTCCGTATCGGCGGAACACGCCTCATGGCCGAAGTGCAGGCAGACGGATCCTTCCGTTTCGATTCGATTCCACCCGGCATACAAGAAACGTTAATTTATTCAGAAAGTGTCTCGGTGACGGGTTACATCCCGTTCTCGATACAGGACGCCGGCGACACGCTGGTACTTCCGCAACTGGAGAACTACGGAGGACACCTTTGGAATCCAGACCTTGACCTACTCGGGGAAACCTACGGATTCACATCTTCCCACGCCAACGATGTAAGCGAGGCCAATACCGGATGGACCACGATAGACATCGAAATGAATGGCGACGAATATGTGTTTGACCACAACGGAAAAATTGCAAACAGTGTAAATTATGTAGAGGGCGTAAGTGGCAATGGCGTACTGCTTGAACCGGGCCAGTATATAGACCTGGACACCCTCAACCCCACTGGCGGAGATTTTACCCTTTCGCTGTGGACAAAATGGAACGGTCCAAACGGAGAGCACCAGGCCCTGTTCTGCCAGCGCGCCTACTGGAGCGATTCCACGTCGCGGTTCCAGTGGCATTTTGAGTCGAACACCGGTTCATTCACCGTAATGAAAAGCATGCCCAACTATCCCGAAGCCATTTTCTTCGGCGATTCAAGCAGTGTCCCTGTGGGAGAATGGGCGTTCCTCGTACTCGTTTCGAAAGACCACATGGTGAGCATGTTCGTAAACGGCAATCCCATAGGCAATGCACAGGAATTTGTTCCGAATGACCTGAACCGGAGCGTTCCATTCCGCGTGGGCGGCAACGAAATCAGGACCGAGACCTGGAATGGCGTAATCGACGGCGTAAGTATTGAAACCCGCGCCCGCAGCCCCGAGTGGATAAGGGCAAAATACGAAAAAAGCAAGCCCTAGAAAGAACGCTCTGAACTAAAGAATCGCGCCAAAGGCGCCTGATAAATCGCCTAGCTTTGCTAGGCAGTCTCATTGCTCAAAGGAAACCGAAGGTTTCCGCGCTCATGGCTCACAGCCTGGCCGAAGGCCGAGAGGTAACCCATGTTTCGTGAAGTAAAGAAAGAAGAAACGTTGCGCAAGCGCCAACTTCTTCGCCTCGGCCATGCCTAAACAAGTTTAGTCGCGGCTCTCGGCTTGAGAAGTTGTCCCACAGACCGAAGAGCGCGTGCGAATATCTTCGGCATTAGTGTTTTTTTGGGGGGCGTTTTGAAATAATTATTATATTATTGAAAAAAATGGTATAGTCTTATGTGGTTACTGAAACAAATTTTAATTTGGTTGTTGTTCATCTCTGGATTTGTTTTTGCAGAATGGGATGGTTCCACTAAGGAGGCTTCCGTTAAGGATGTTGATGGAGTAAAGTATTATGTAATCACATCTCCAGAAGAACTTGCTTGGTTTGCAGAAAAGGTTGCAGACGGCGATTCATCCATAAATGCTCTTTTAGAAAAAGACATTATTTTAGGAAGCGATTCGCTTTCGGTTTCATCGAAAAACTGGATACCCATTGGCTCCCCATTGCCTTCTTACAAGGAGGGCGGACTGAGATCATATGAGGGAATTTTTGATGGTCAAGGTCATAGTGTTTATGGATTGAAAATCAATACGATTTTTGCAGGGTTCTTCAAGGTTGTTGGCGTTCAGGGCGTGGTTAAAAATCTGAACCTTGTGAATGTTGATATAAATGTCACTGGGTATAGTGGCTGCATTGTCGGTGAATGTGAAAAGATAACTATCGGTACTATAGCCGCGCGTAATCATGGTGTTATTGACAATTGTACGACATCCGGGAAAATCACATCTAGGGGAAAGGTTTTTGCGGAAAACATTGGAGGACTTGTCGGGACAAATTTCAGTAAGGGAGTAATCTCAAATTCGGTAAATAATGTGAATCTTGATATGGGGCTTGAGGCTTATATTGGAGGAATTACCGGCTATAATTATGGCAAAATTCTGAATGTTGTGAATAATGGATCTGTTACAAACAAGGGCGAATTTGCTTCGACCTCTTATGTTTATGTTGGTGGAATTTCTGGTGGCGTAGAAGGTCTTCTTGAAGGAGTTGTCAATACAGGTAATATTACTGTTGATGTGGCTACAGATAGAGATACAGGAGGCATGCGTCATATATCAGCCTATGTGGGTGGTGTGAGTGGTTTCTCTATGGGATCTTTAAAAAAGTGCGGCAATTATGGAACCGTTCAAGTTAATGTTCATCGGGAGAATGCTTCTAGTAGTAGTACAGGGGTTCCTTCGGCTATAGTGGGGGGAATTGCCGGCTCTTCTCGTTCTTCAGTGACAGATGCTTTTAATTTAGGAAACATTATATCCAGGGCCGAAGGAAAAAGCAGCTTTGCTGGGGGTGTTTTTGGCTTCTCTTTGGCAGACTCTGTCTGTATTCGGAATGTATATGTTTCCCCTTATTCAATTTCGGCAGAGAAGAATGTTGCAATAATAGCGGCCAGCGTTACATCGTCTGTATTTGAAGTGAATGAATCCTATGCTAATGTTGAAACTTTGAAAGATCTTGAATATGCCGTTATAAGAAATGATTCTGCTAGAGTTTTGATAAATGTACTCGATTTACAGTTTGCGGAATTTTCAAGTGCCGATTTTGTGAAAAATTTGAACACGTTCAATGACTCTGTTGAAGATAGGGGTGTTTGGGAGCTTTGTGGAACTTTCCCTGGTTTTACGGGTTTTTGTGAATACTCCAAAATGCCAACGCCAATTGACACTGCCAAAATTGACACTTCTACAACGATAGTTCGTTCTAAGTTTGCTCATGATATGGTCAGGAGTGGCTCGCGACAAGTCATTTACGACGCTCTTGGCCATCATGTAAAAACAGTGAAGACTCCGGGAACATATTTTATAAGGATGAACGGGGTCTCGCAAAAAGTAATTGCCAGGTAGAATGAAATAGGCTAATTACTTTTCACCCAAATAGTGCCGGCTCGTTTTCGATCAAATCTTCGGCAAGGTATTTTGCACTTAGATTTTCGATTCTCAATTCACGCTTGGACGTGACGGGATGATTTCCTAAACCGACAAAACGCAAGACTCGTTGTAATAGGGAATCAGGGAGTCGTGTGTCATAAGTTTCATTCCCTCGACCTTTGCCTGACAAATTAAAATCCGGTCAAACGGGTCTTTATGTCGTTGGGGAGCGTCTTCGGAATAAACGAGAGATTTCAGTTCGATGCAGTGATTTGGCTTTACTGGCAGGCTTTGCAAACCAGCCTTTACGCTTAGGTCGTTAAGCTCGTCACCAGAGAAATTGATGTCTTCTGCATGCTTCAAAAATTTCATCTGGGTTTCCCAAATGTTTACGGAACTGTAAAAAATTTCGTTGTCGGGGTCTAGCAGAATATCCCAAGCCTTTTGCGATAATGCTTCGTCGCGGGTATGAAACCAAACGAGAATGTGCGTGTCCAGAAGAATTCTCATAGGTATTCCTTAAAATCCTCTGCAACTTCATTGTCGAAGGCGTTGATGTCTTTGGGGTATTTCCATTTCCCTTTCGCTAAGCCTGGGATTATTTTGGGGGCGTCCTGCTTTTCTTTGGCGGAGAGAACTTTTACCTTGAATTCCAGCAAATTGAGAAAACTGTCGATTTCATCGAAGTATTCTTCAGGAAAAGTGCTTATTTTCTTCTGTAAAGTGGCTAACGACATGATGCAACCTCCATGCAGGAATTCCTTTATTAATATAACTTTTTTTCATTAAATAGGGTAGTTGTGGCGAATTTGAGGCATATCGGAGACCCTTTTCTTGATATTATAAGCGACATTTTCTAAATTTGAACCCGAAAATTTAATGCCCGGGGCGCAGTGCCGCGGGGTTTGAGGTAACCCATGTTTCGTGAAGTAAAGAAAGAAGAGACCTTCCCGCAGATTGAAGAGCGCGTGCTCGGATTGTGGGACAAGGACGAAAGCTTCAAGAAGTCGCTTGACAGCCGTCCGGAAACTGAACCGTACACTTTCTACGACGGCCCTCCGTTTGCAACGGGCCTTCCGCACTACGGTCACTTGCTTGCCGGTACCATCAAGGATATCGTTCCGCGTTACTGGACCATGAAGGGCAAGAAGGTTCCGCGCGGTTTCGGTTGGGACTGCCACGGCCTTCCGATTGAATCTCTCGTGCAGAACGAGCTCGGTCTCGCGGGCGTTGCCGAAATCCAGAAGCTGGGCATCGATAAGTTCAACGAAACCTGCCGCGGCAAGGTGCTCAAGTACACCAGCGAATGGAAGAAGACGGTGCGCCGCATGGGCCGCTGGGTCGACTTCGACAAGGGCTACAAGACCATGGACAAGAACTTCATGGAATCTGTGTGGTGGGTGTTCAAGCAGTGCTTCGACAAGGGCCTCATCTACCAGGGCTACCGCATCCAGCCGTACAGCCCGGCTCTCGCGACTCCGCTTTCGAACTTCGAAAC
>DGRZ01000017.1:0-26631 GCA_002391195.1 Fibrobacter sp. UBA4375
GGCGGAGTTCTTCAATGTAGGCGTCGCAGGTGAGTTTCAGGTCATCAAGGCCTTTTTCATAAGCCTTCTGGTTTGCACACATTGCGTCGTAGATATCTACATACTTCTGCTGCGTCGGCACATCGGGGAGCGTAATTGAAATTGTTGATATATCCGCACACCTGCAGTATTCACGAGCAGATCCCCAACCAATAAATTCACATTGACGAGCAAACTGTTTTCTTTTGACAAATAGATTCAAATATTTGGGAATAAGAACCGACTCATCCTTTACATAGAAAATTTCATACAAAGATGAACATATTGCTTTTTCAAAAACCGTATTCAAAGCAATAGAATTCAATTCCATTCTGGCGGGATTAAAAACGAAATCATTTTTATAAAATACATTGTAGAGAGATGTATCAGCATCTTTTTGTTTTGGAGGAATAAAACCATCGGCGGATACGCCCCGTATAGGCAAATTCCCTTTACCATCGTATTTTTCTCGTCTTTGCTCTATCAAATCACCCAATTTATATGTAGTCAAATTACTTAATCCCATACCCAATCCCCTTGAACGCATTTACGAGCATTTCTTGAGACTTGACTTCTTCGGCAATGACTTCTTGCATTTCCTTTTGGATTCGTTTCATCTCTTTCTTGTAATCGATATCCAAATCGTGGTCAATGAACTCGATATACTTGCTCGGAACAAGCGAATAATCCTTTTCAATGATTTCACTCATCGGGGCAGAGTAGCAATATTCCGCTTCGTCCTTATACAAATTTTTCCAATCTGGGGATTGCCAGTTGAAAAGAGTCTGCGCAATGCGTTGCTTGCTTTCTTCCGTCAAAAGGGTAAAGCCGTCTTCGTTTGCGCCGCCATCACCAAGCTGGCGAGCGTCAATGAACAAAATCTCATTTTCGCGGTTGCGGAGCTTGACATTCTTGCCGTCGCGTTTTACAGTCTTTTCTTTCTTATGATTGCCCACAATCCAAAGCGTCACCGAAATATCCGTCGCATAGAACATATCTCGCGGCAGTACGATAATTGCCTCTACCTTGTGTTCTTCAATCAATTTTTTGCGGATTTTGTATTCATCGCCATCGGCGTTTAAAGCGCCATTCGCCAAAAGGAATGCCGCCGTCCCGTTATAGCTCAAGTGCGAAATCATGTGCAAAATCCACGCATAGTTCGCATTGCTTACCGGCGGAACTTCGTAGCCCTTCCAACGGGCATCATTTTTCAACTCTTCTTCCGTTCGCCAGTTCTTCAGGTTGAACGGCGGATTTGCCAAGATAAAGTCAGCCTTCAAGTCCTTATGTTTGTCGTTCGTGAAACTCGAAGCGTCGGTATCACCCAGGTTGCAATTCAAGCCGCGAATGGCTAGGTTCATTCGGGCAAGTTTATAAGTTTTGTCATTCGACTCCTGACCATAAATGGTAATGTTCTTCTTGTTGCCTTTGTGGCGCTTGATAAATTCGGCCGACTGCACGAACATTCCACCCGAACCGCAGGCCGGGTCAAAAACAGAACCCGTATAGGGCTGCACGATTTCGGTCATCAGTTCGACAATATTTCCCGGTGTGTAGAACTCGCCTTTTTCGGACTTTGCCGCAATGCAGAACTTACGCAAGAAGTATTCGTAAACTCGACCGATCACATCGTCCGTTTCATCGGTGCTGTATTGCATCTTGTTGATTTCGTCCATCAGCGAAGAGAACTTGTTCGCCTCGATATGCAGGTCGCGATAGAAGCCTATCGGGAGAGCACCCTTGAGCGACGGATTGTTCTTTTCCATATTGTTGAACGCGTCGTCAATCTGCTTGTAGATGTCGTTCTTCTTGGAATTCTTGAGCAGGTAGTTCCAGCAGTCCGTCTCTTCGAGATAGAACACGTTTTCCTTGGAATAAAAACGCGGATTGTTGACGAAATCCTTCGTGTCTTCGTTTGCAAGGAGAACCTGACGTTGTGCCTCGAACTTGTCATAGGCGAACCGCAGGAACAATAGTCCCAACACGACGTTCACGTAATCCGTGGCACTCACGCTTCCGCGCAACTTATTACACGCAGCCCAAAGTCCCGCTTCGAGCGATACTTGCTTCTTTTCCTTCGCCATAACATCTCCAAGCAAAAGTGGCGAAATCCATCCTCATTCGCACGGAGACGTTGGCCTAAGATGTCAGGAAAACAAAAAAGGCGTGGAGTCGCTTAGCGTGCTTATCATCGCTGCGGGCTACCACACCCTTACCAATCAACAAGCACAAACGACCCACGCCCCAGATGGGACGTGAGTGTTCGTCTTATCCTCGATTGGTTTGAAAGTGGTAGTTTCAGCGATGAGAATAAGAGACGAATCTCAAAATTTCCGGTCGCCCATGGCTTCTATCAAGGTTGGGCCGGCCCTTCGGCAGGCTCAGGGACCTTGAAAAGTCACGGGCTATGTCAGTGGGAAATATATATAAAAAAGTGTACTAGATTCCGGGTCAAGCCCGGAATGACGTGTAAAAAGAAAATGTCGGGTTCCCGAAACAAGTTCGGGACAGGCTCTACCCGGAATGACAAGAGGGGGTTTTAGGGGCAGGGCCCCTAGGAGAGGGGGGTGGCGGAAGACCCGGCTAGGGCGGGATATAAAAGATGCCGCATCAAGTGCGGCATGACAATGAGGGGTGGGGCGGGGCTGAAGCCAGGGGGATCCCCCCCCCCCACAAAAAATTCAAAAATCTCTTGCCATATACCTCAAGAAAGTTTATACATACATGCTCAAAAGAGCACAAGCCAACAAAGTCCTTACAACCAATGCAACAGGCAATGTTAAAAAATTTTCATGTTTTTCGTTCTTTTCACCTTCTTTTAATGTATATTACGTAGAAACAATCATACAAACCATGTTTTGGGGGAGAAAAACTATGAAGAAGATAATTCTTTTCTTGGCTCTAATGAGTGTTCTTGCGATTGTAGGATGCAAGAAAAGCACCGCATGTTGGTACCCTATTGACGGGGGACACATCAATCTGGATCAGGTAAAGGTTATATCTACAGAGGCAGAACTCCTCGCTTGGGACGACGATGATTCATACAAGAAAGACACACTTATGAATGGCGTTATCTCCAAAGAAAACATAAAGGCTGCAATAAATAAGATCGAGAATAGTTCTAAAAGTTACGGGCACGTAAGTTATCATGCAGAAATAAAATTTGACAACTTTTCTGTAAAGCTGCAAACCTTGAATGACCATGAATACTTTCCCAACGGGTGGACCAGTAACAAAGATCTTATCAAATTGCTAGAACTTTGGTTAGATGCAAAGAAAGATGTAGATTCTATGCTATAGTACTTATGCCTATACGCATAAACAACCACTTCTCAGGCGCTGTCGGGCTAAACCGTACTTTCCGGTCAAAATTGCGAAAACGCTGCGAAAATTAGCCTTGGCACTCTTCAAGATATAAAAGATGCCGCATCAAGTGCGGCATGACAATGAGGGGTGGGGCGGGGCTGAAGCCAGGGGGACTCCTCCCGCGCCAAATCCTAGAACCTTCCGACGGTAATGCCGGCGTAGAATCCGGGCCAGAAGCGGAATTTATCCCCTTCATGGCCGAAGTCGTCGTGGTATTCGCTGAGTGGCTTTACCCAAATCTTTTCGCGATAGCCCTGCGCTGCAACGTTGAGGGTGCCGCCCACCGAGAGTCCGAAGAAGGGGAACACTCGAGTCGTATAGCCTAGGCGCAGACGGTGGTGGAAATTGACGCCGTTATCGGAGCCATATTCAAAATCGGAATCGTCGAAGTCGAAAGCCCCCTGTTCCATCAGGAGCATGTATTCCAGGTCAAAGTGGCTGCCGTATTTGCCGAACTGGGTTCCAAGACCGAGACCTGCTTCGAAGACATCGCTAAAGTGCCTGAATTCCGTTCCCTTTTCAATCAGGCGGGCCCCTTCAAGGGCGGTGTAGAGGTAGGCCGTGCCCATGTGGAGGGAAACGCCCAGGGCACCCATTTCGTTGAGTGAGCCCGTGACGCTCCACACGCCGTTACCCACGATATTGACGAGGCCCACGGGAGTCTTTTCGCAGTGGCCGCAAATGTTCAAGATGCCCACCTGGCGACCGTCGGCACGACCCGCGATGTTCAAGACGCTCACCTGGGCGGTATTGAGCTTGCCCGCCACGTTCATGGCGGCCGCCACCTGCACGTCAGATTCCTTGGCCGCGTTCAGGGCGGCTGTCACCTGCACACCGGATTTCTTTGCCGCGTTCAGGGCGGCAGAAATCTGGGCCTTGGTTTCACGGGCGTAGTTGATGGCAGGGGCCACCTGCACGCCGTTCAGGGAATCGCGGGTCACGTTCATGGTAGCCGAGACCTGCACGCCCGAAGAATTCTCCTTGGCCACGTTGATTACGGGAGACACCTGGATTCCATCAAAGGAACCCGCATAGTTCATGACGCCCGAAACCTGCGCCCCTTCGTAATGCTCCCTCGCGCCGTTGAACACCGCCGTAAGCTGCAGGCCGTGCATTTCCTTGCGAGCGATGTTTGCAAAGATACTGATTTGCGAGCCCAGCATGTAGCTGTCGGTACGGGTCACGAACAGGCCCATCTGCAGGCCCTTGCGGGCTTCGCGGTCCTTGTCCACCAGGTTGAAGGTCACGCGGTATTTTCCGTTGTGGTCCAGGGAATCTAGGGCACAGGCAGTTGTATCGCCGGAGTCGCAGTCCCCGCGGCGGGCGATTTCGCCCCGGAGGGTGGTCTTTTCGGCTACGATGGCACTGAACTGTTTTTGCGTCAGCTGGGCACGGTAATTGTCCTGCAGGGTGACGCTCGCCTCCTTGTATTCGGCGGGCCTTTCCAGACGCACGCTGTACTTGCCGGCGGCAAGCCCCAGGTTGATGGGGCGACCCGCCTTCTTGTAGAGTTCTGCCACCAGCTCGCCCCGCTCGTCACGAATGAACAGACGGCCCTCTACATCTTCGCCGATGTCGAGACCCGCGTTCATGCTGCGCAAATCCGTCATCACCACATCGCCAGTACCGGCCAGGTTCATGTCCCGGCTGGGGTGCTGGGCGCCACCCATGGTGGCTTCCGTCTTCTGGAGCGTCTCGTTAAAGGCAAACTGGTAGGCCTCCGAAAGGGTCACCTTGCCATCGCCGCTGATATCGCCCGCACCGCGTAACCCGCTCACCAGGGAATGGGTAAAGAAGGAACCCTTCAGCTTGTCGCTTTCCTGGCTGGATTCATCTTGCGTGCTGCTGGTGATAAAGGCATAGCCCTTCATGTCGGAACTCTTGTCCACCATAAAGGCGGGAACCGCCACGCCGCCCTTCGCGCGGGTAATGGCTCCCGAGCCGCAGGCATCAATCACCGCAATCTTCACATCGGCATGGAGGGAATCTATTTTTGAACGGAGCGCCTTCCAGGCGAAGGTCTCCTTGCCCAGGCGAAGGCCCTTTTCGTCGGCGTGGCCGCTGTAATAGACCAGCACCTCGTCGCGGCCGCCCGCCGACTTGTTCTTTGCAATCTTCTTGTCCAGTTCGTCAATCTTCTGCTGGAACGCAGCGACGCTGGGTTCCTTCACCTCTACGACGTTTCCGGCCTGCACGCCGCCCATTTCCTTCAGCACGTTCACGAAGGAGCGGGCATCGCTTGCGGCATAGCGGAGGGTGGGACGGCCTTCGCCGCCGTAGTTGGCGCTTACGGCCAGCACGTAGCGGTTAATCTGAATTTCCTGGGCGGCAGAAACGCCGGAAGCCGCGGCCAACAAAACAAGGACAACAACTGAAATTATTTGGAGCGTCAAGGACGCATCCATCTTTTTAATCAAATTCATCATCTTACTTGCCCTCCGTCTTGCGGAGCGTGAGGCTTACCGTTTTCACGCCCTCCTGCTTCAGCGAGGCGTCGATGTCCCCCGCGTTCAACTCGAATTCATCCTTGGAGGTCAAGAAAAAGAACTTCTCGAATTTGGGCGCATTGTCCAACTTGTAGGCAAAGGGCAACGTGGTCATCTTGCCAGGCTCCAGTTCTACGGCGCGATTCCCGTGCCCCATGTGCATGGTGATGGTCCCGTTCCCGTCCATGCTAAAAAGTAGCCCGAAGCACTTTTCGGCAACAGCGTAACGCAACTGGATTTCGTCGCCCTCCCGAGCCTCTCCCAGATTTTCCATTTGCACGGCACTATCGCCTGTTTTTTTCCAGACTTCCATACGGGCGGAGAGTCCCTTGATACGCAGGCCATCATCACCGGAGACGTCGGCCATGGCCACTTCCATAACTTGCACCCCGTTTACGCTGTTCGCCATGTTCGCATTGTCCGCAAGAACCGTGCCGCCCTGCTCCGAAAGGGAACGCTGGCTGAACAGTGCCACCGTCACCACCGCAAGCACCAGGGCTGCGGCGGCGGCAAGTTTCACCAACTTGAAATTCACACGCACCGTGTTGCCGACTCCCGCATTGGAGCGTCCGGGCATCATGGCAATCTTTTCCGAAAGTTTTTCGAAAGGAAGCCTCTTGAGAATTGCCGCATTGTCTTCCCGCAGCATCTTCACGCGATTGGCGAAGATTTCATCTGTCGCCTCCATTTCGCGGATTTCGCGCATTTCTTCAGCAGGCAAGTCGCCCGTCAAATATTTTTCCAGTTTCCAGTCGGGAATCATCACTTCACCTCCAGGTTTTTAACTCTTGCCTGCAAGGTGCGTAAACGCTTGCGCACCCCGCTTACCGAAAGCCCCACCATCTCGGCGGTTTCTTCCAGCGTCATACCATCTACATAGTGCAACACCGCAATGGTCCGGGTAGATTCCTGCTCCCGCGAAAAAATTTTCGCCAATATGCCGCGAGCCTCGTTGCCTTCCCGCTCGTCGTCTGCACAGGCGATATTTAGGAGCAGTTCGCTGGAATCCACATCCAGCCCCCTGCGTTTCTTGTCGCGGATGCGGTTCAGGCAAAGCCTTGTCGCCGTATTCCACAAAAGGCTGCTGGGACTGTCCAGGTTCAGGCGGTCCATGCCGGCATAAATCCGCAAAAACACGTCCTGCATCAGATCCGAAGCCTCCGCCTCGTCCTTGAGCAGGGCCATACAGCGACGGTAAACCATCGGGGCGTAGGCCTCGTACAGTCTAGAAAACGCCATGCGATCTGCGGAATTTATCCTTTCCATGCCTGTGTAACACTTGTGGAGGTTAAAAGTGTCACCGGAAATGTAAAAAAAGTGGATAGGGGCTAGGATTTAGGATCTAGGGGCTAGGATCTAGGGAATAGGGGTGCGGAGGAAGTCTCCCACTCTCCTAAGGGAACACTCCTGTAAAAAACACGTCAAATATAGTTTTTTGACTTAGGCATTTTCCGCTACTTACTAAAATCAAAAAAAGCTGCGGGATCCGTCCCGAAGATTTCACCGAGTTTTATCGCCATCTTGCGGGATACCGCCCTTCGTCCGTTTTCCATGGCACAGAGGTTCTGAACCTGAATCCCGAGTTTTTCGGCAAGGGTGACCTGCGACCAGTTGCGCAAATCTCGGTTCGCAACAATCATTTCGCCGGGAGTGGAATCCAGATTCTTGAACCAGTCAGACTCTTCGAAGGGGATCGAATCCTCGTTTTTGCAAACCGCCACATTTTCGGACTTGTAGGTATCCTTCAAGAACCTGACAAGCGGAGCAGGGATGTGCTTCGCACGAATTTCAATACGGGGCTTTTTCACGACTGCCAACATAGTAAACCTCAATATTTATCGACCCGTTCTCACATGTCCAGCAAGCGACCCAATTCAAGGCGATGTGACAATGATACTTGCTATCGCCAAGTTTTGAGTAATGCCAGAAAAGTGGTTGTGCCTTCAGCTTGTTCTGCACCGCTCTAGGCATCATTTTTGCCGAACGTTCCGCCTTTTTGGTTATGGTCACATTGTACATGGTTAAATATAATCAATTTTTGATTATTAGTCAACAAGGTTAAACTTTCAAGGATTAAAAGTTATCAAACAAAATGGCAAAAAACAAGAAATAGCCAAATTTTGCAAACAACTGTTGACATTTTTCAACAATTTTTTTGAAATGTCCAAAAAGAAAGGACATCCTTGCGGATGTCCCTGGTGTTTAAGGAGCACAATGAAGAATCGTTACAATCGCCGAGTTAGCCCACGGTCAACTTGCGTGCGGAGGCCTGCTGCTTCTTGGCTAGCGAGAAGGTCAACACGCCGTTTTCCAACGAGACCTTGATGTTCTCGGGGTCAATATCGTCGGCCAGGCGGAAGCTCCGTTCGTAGGTGTACTTGCTATCCTTGCGGGCGCGGGTGGCCTTGACGGTGATGATGTTCTTTTCTACCTGCACGTCCAGGTCTTCTTTCTTGACGCCCGGCAACTCCACCTCTAGCACAAAGCCGTTGTCCACTTCGTAGTAGTCGGCCTTGGGAGTGTAGGCGCATTCGCCCTGAGCGTTGCAGGCGTTAAAGTTGTCGAGGAAGTTCTGGAGACCATAGAAAGCAGAAGGAAGAATCTGAGTATTGAGCATAATTTTAACCTCACTGGTTGTGGGTCCCTGGCCTTGGCGGTTTGCCTTGGCCGGGGACCCGTTTTTTTGTTTTCATACTCCTATATGCAAAGGCCGTGCCAATTTTTGCAGAAGACGGCACCCATTCGGAAAAAATGCCAGAAAACGGCAAAAAATGGCGTTTTTGGGGTGAAAATGGGAGATCCCCGCCGGAGTTTACCCCGCACTTGATGCGGGGCGGGGATGACAAAGCGGACATCCCTTTCAATAAGAAACACCCCTGTTTCAGGTAAGAAACAGGGGGACGTTTTGTTTTTAAGCGGGCAAGAAAAGGAGATCCCCGCCTTGGTTCGACTTCGCTCACCACAGGTCGCGGGGATGACAGGTTGGGTTAGTCCAGCAGGCCCTGGTACAGGTCCAAGAGCTTGCGGGAAAGGAGGCTCGTGTACTTGGCGTTGTTCAGGGAGACCTGTGCCGATTCCAGGCTGTTTTTCTGGTTCAGGTAGTCGGTGTAGGTCAGCGCCCCCAGCCTGCGCTGCTCTTCGGCCACCTTCAGGGCTTCCTGCTCGGCGGCCACCTGCAAGACGGCAGCCTTCCACTGCAAATCGGCGCTGAGGGCATTCAGGTAGAGCTTCTCGATGCTGTTTTCCAAATTCTTTGCCGTCTCCTGCAGGCCCACCTGGGTTTCGGCCTCGTTCACCTGGGCCAGCAGCACCTTGTTGGCGGTAGCCCCCGCGTCAATGATGGGGATGTTGATACCAAGGGTCACGGAATTCTGCCAGCCGTACTTGAGCTGGTCCTTGTAGCCCTTGGATTCCCAGGCCTGCAAGCCTGTGCTGGAATTTGCCCCCAGGGTCACGGAGATAGAGCTGTTCTTGCCTGCCACCTTGGTGTTCTTCTGGGCGGCCTTCACAGAAATGCTGTCGGATTTAAGCCCGGGGTGAGCCGCACGAATGCGGGCCTGCAGCTCGCCGTATTCCGGCAGGGGCGGCAAGGAATCCGGATTGTTCATATTGATTTCGGGAGCGGACACGTCGAACTCTTCGATCTCGGGCAGTTCCAGCAGCTGCCGGAGCGTGGTCCTTGCGGTAGAGACCTTCAGTTCGGCCGTAATCTTTGCCGCCTGTTTCTGGAGCACACTGGCCTCGGACTGGGTCAGGTCCTTCTTGGTCACGGAACCTACCCCGTAGAGGTTCGTAAAGTATTCGAATTCCGCCTGGGCCACCTCTACCGCGTAATCCGCCGTCCGCAAGTTTTCCTTGGCCAGAAGCAGGCTCATGTAGGCGTTCAGCACGTTTTCTTGTACGGTGCGTTTGGTCTGCCGGGTCGAAAGTTCCGCCGCCTCCCGGCTCAATTCCTTAGCCTCTACGTTCAGGCTGGTGGCACCGCCGTCCCACAGGGTCACGGAGCCGTTCAAACCCAGGTTCAGGCGGTAATGGTCTTCTTGATCTACAAAGGGGTGGTCGTAAAGGGTATTCTGGATACTGGCCGAAACCGTGGGGTAATGCCCGATTTTTGCCTGCTTGACATTTACCTGAGCCTGCTGCTCCCGGAGCTTAGCCGTTTCCAGCGTAAGGCTTTTTTCGGCCGCCTGCTTGAGGCAGGCCTCCAAAGTCCAAGACGTACCGGCATGCAAAAGCGTCGCTGCCACTAAAATCCCAAACAAGGAGGCTTTCGTGATATTCATGACCTTTAGATGCTTGACAATGACGGAGGGTTGCGTCTCTTTTCCTCAAGTGGATCCTCGCCTTCGCGAGGATGACGTTCCTAGCCAGCAACCACTAACCACGGACTTTCAGTCCTGATTACCTTCCCGCATTCTTTTTCATCATCTCGCGACGCTGTTCTTCGGCAAAGAGGCGGGCCATCTCGATACGGTTGATTTCCTGCTCTTTCTTCTTGGTCTCTTCCTTGCAGTTCACGCACTTGGTGGCGGTAGGCACTGCCATGAGACGGGCCTTGGGAATCAACTGCTGGCACACCTTGCACACGCCGAAGGTGCCCTTCTTGATACGCTGGAGCGCCTCTTCCAGATAAACCAGGTACTTGCCTTCGCGGGCCGCCAGGGAGAACGTAGTCTCGAGAGCGTTGTAGTCGGTAGCGGAATCGGCACTGTCGGAATCCCCGCCGTCGCCGGACTGGTGCTTTTGGCCCTGGAATGCATTGGACTTTTCGGTCTCGCTCTGGGCGGTCACCAGCTGGCGCCGTTTTTCCAGAAGCATCTCCTCAAAAAACTTGAGGTCTGCAGCACTCATCTTTGCAGGTTTCTTTTCGGCCATAGTTCGCTCCTTTCTTGGGGTTCCCTTCTTAATCTTTTTCGTGTTAAACTAAATTATTTTTTTCAAAAGAGGACACAATTTTAGAAAATATCCATATTTAATCTAAGGCCCTGTTTCTTGACGTCTGCGATTAGGCCGTCAATATCGGCACCTATGCGGTCCAGTTCCTTAATTATGTCGCCTTTTTTAGACAAAATCAGCCCCATGGTGTTGTCGTCCTGGGAGAGTTTCGCCTGGATGGTTTCAAGTTCCGTTCTAAGCCCGCGGACCTGGCTCAAGAGGGTATCTACATGAGCCACAAGGTTTTCCATTTTCTGGACGGTGCCCTCGGCCCTTTCGGGAACATTCCCCAGGCTGGATTTCGCCTTGTCCAGAGTGCCTTCGGCCTTTGAAAGCAGGTCCTTGGCCTCGCCCACCCATTCCTGGACCGATTCCTGCGATGTCCCGACCAGATTATCTGCCTTCTTGAGCACGCGGTCAAGACGCTTGCCCGCTGTACCCTTGGTCACGGAGTCCTTCAGGGCGCCAATCTGGGTGGCGATGGAGTCCAGTTCCGAGAGGATAAAGGCAATGTTTCGGCCTATGGCGTTGGCGCCCTCTTCGTAGTAGCCGTTCACCGTATCGCCGTCGGCAACCAGATCCTTTGAATCCCCGGTCAACACGCTGAGTTCACGCTCGCCCATAAGCCCTGCCGTTTTCAGGCGGAACTCGGAGTTTTTCGGAATCTTGGTATCGGCAAGCACGCGGGCCGTCACATAGACCGCTTCGTCTGTCAGCTGCACCTTCTCGATTTCGCCCTTGGTGATTCCGCGAACTTCTACGCGGTTGCCCGGAGAAAGAGTTCCGACGCTTTCGTAGCGCACCACAAAACTGTAGCGGTCATGGTGAGGGCTTGCCGGATGGAACAGGTACAGGGCCATACCGCACCCGACCACGATAATCGAGAAGACGACAAAGGGGAATAAATTGGAACGGAATTTTCGACGGAAGCTATTCATAGGGGGACCAGTTCTCCGGCTCCATTTCCAAGAGGTCGTCGGTGTATTCGCCCTTCGCCTTGGCCTTGATTTTCTGCATCAGGTTTTCATTGAAATCCCGGGCCACGTTCTGGCCGTTCATTTTCATGAGGGCGTTCATGGCAATCACTTCGCAAATCACCGTCAGGTTCTTGCCCGGCGACACGGGAATCACAATCTTCGGAATAGAAACGCCCATGACGACTTCGTCCAGCTCGTTCAGCCCCGTGCGCTCGTAAGAAACGTTCTGGCTCCAGGGCTGGAGTTCCACGATGACTTCAATCTTTTTCACCTTGCGGATAGCGTGGATACCGAACATGGAGCGAATGTCCAATAGGCCCACCCCGCGGATTTCCATGTGGTGGCGGATCAGGGGGTCGGGGCGTCCGATAATCACGTTGCCCACGTGGCTTACATGAACCACATCGTCGGCCACCATGCGGTGCCCGCTTTCTACCAGGTCCAGCACGCATTCGGACTTGCCCACGTTGCTGTCGCCCACAAAGAGCATGCCTATACCATAGACATCCACGAGACTCCCGTGGATAATGGCGTGAGGCGCAAAGAATTCCTCGAGAATTCTCTGGGCAATCTTGTTGAACTCGTAGGTGTGGAGCGTCGTAGAGAACAGCGGGATATGCAGCTTGCTGCACATGGCCCGAAGTTCCGGGTGGGGCATCTGGGCATGGGTCACCACCCACATGGGCGCCTTGAAAACGGAAAGGCTTTCAAAAACCTTCACGCGACCCGCAGTACCCAGAGATTCCAGGTAGTTCCATTCCGTATGGCCCACCACCTGGATTTGCTCCGAACTATAAACTTTGGTATAACCCGCCATGGCAAGGCCAGGGCGGTGGATACCGCTTTCGGCAATGTTTGTGTTCAGGTCCTCTTCCGGAGAATGGAGGGCCAGCTGCAAATCCTTGCCGTAGCGACAGAAAAAGTCTCGCACCGAGAGTTTTTCCCGGTGCAAAACCTTGATGTCTTTCAGTCTGGATTCAGCCATTAGGACAAATCAGAGAGGGGCTGGGCACGATGATCGTTCTGCTTTTCGTTGGCCTTCTTCAGCTGGGTCTTGACTCTTTCCAGGGCCACGTCCACAGCCTTGCCCATGTTCTCTTCGTCGGCAGAAGCCACCACCACGGAGCCCGTGATGTTCACCGAGATTTCGCAATGGCGCTGGTGCTCCACTTCGTGATCCAAAATGACGGAGGCTCCCGTGATGTTCGGGTAGAACTTTGCCAGTTTGTCCATTTCTTCTTGAATCCTATCCTGGAGACCGGCAGATGCATTAAAATGACGGGCAGAAAATTGAATATCCATTGTAAACCTCCGTATGTTGAGATGGCACATTTCGATGTTCTAGCATCGCATCTAGAGTATATACATCTTTTTTTATGAAAAAAGCAAATATAATATGTTTTTTTCGAAAAATAATTCGCCCAATTTGGAATAATGAGGGGAATTTTCGGGAAATTTCGGATTAATTGCAGGATATTCGCGTTTATTTGTAAACAAAAGTTTACATAAAAGCAAGCCTAAAGCGCCTTGCGGAGCCTGGCAGGGAGGATTTTCAGTTCCTCTTCCCGATACTTGGCCACCGTGCGGCGAGCCACCTTGATGCCCTGCTTGTCCAAGGCGTCTGCGATGGCCTGGTCCGAAAGGGGCTTTTTCTTGTCTTCTTCATCCACAAGCTTCTTGATAGCTTCAAGAATCTGGGCCGAGCCGATTACTTCATCGTTTGCGGCACTCCCCTGCTTGATGCCGGTGGTAAAGAACTGCTTGAGCTCAAAGATGCCGTAGGGCGTATCCACGTACTTTCCGTTGGTCACGCGGCTGATGGTGCTCAGGTCGCGGCCAACCTCGTCGGCAATGTCCTGCAGAATCATGGGCTTCAAGAAGGCAGGCCCCTGGCGGAAAAAAGCCTCCTGGTGCTTGACGATGGCCATCATCACGTTTTCCATAGTAGAGAAACGGTTGTCCACCGCCTTGATGAATTCCTTTGCCTTGGAGAGGTTGTTCTGGATATATTCCCTGTCGTTCTTGCTCAGGTGCTTGTCGTTTAAAAGGGAAGCGTAAGTCTGGTTCAGGTGCAGGCGTTTCTGAACACGTCGCCGGTAGCATTCCACCTCAAACCTGCCCTTCTTTTCCACCACCTTCATGTCGGCCACCTTGACCTGGTTCGGCGCGCTGGACATCTGCTGGCCGGGGTGGGGCGCAAGCCTGGAAAGACTGCTCACCGCCTGTTGCACCTCTTCGGTAGAGACGCCCAGGTCTTTTGCAATCTTGGCGTAACGAAGCGCCATCAGGTCATCGAAACGCTCTTTCAAAATCTGGAGCGAAAGGGCCGGAAAATTTTCCAGGGATTCCGCCTGGATGATAAAACATTCCTGAAGGTTCCTAGCGCCGATTCCCCTGGGTCTAAAACTCCGGAGCACATGGAACGCCTCTACCACCGGGAGGCTCGCCTCTTCGAGGGGGATTTCGTTGCGGATGACCTTCTCGATTTCGATGATGAAAGGATCGTTGTCGGACATGACCTTCGCCATGGCCATCTCGTCGGCACTTTGCAGAAAACCGTTTTCGTCCAGGGAGTCAATCAGGTATTCCACCAGGCTGCGAAAACGAACTTCCGGACAGCCCGCCTTTGCAAGCTGTGCCATAAGTTCGCGGGTTCCGTTCCAATCCCTAAGCTGTAACAGCAGGCGGTCCTGGAGGCTTGCCTCCCTGTCTTTTTGCGGGCGGTCCCAGGCGTCGTCGGGGTCCTTCTGCTGGTTGACGGAATCCCTGTAAAGCGAATCCGTATGGTCGGTGCCGTCTTCGAGATACTGGGCCCAGTTCAGCTCCGAAGGAGTAGAGCCGTCCAAAAGACCGTGGTCCACGTCGGCGCTGTCTTCGAGAGTGCCCCGTTCAAAATCCAAAGAAGGAACGGTGCTGTCGTCGGAATTGCGGGACGTGTCTTCGGTATCGAAATCCGATTCGCCGGACTGCACCGATTCCGAGGGGGAATCCAGGGATTCTCCCAAGGGTTCGTCGTCAAATTCCAGCATGGGGTTCGCCTCTACCTCAGCCTTGATAGCGGTTTCCAGCTCCAGGGAATTCTTTTGCAGGATAGCAATAGACTGAAGCATCTGGGGCGAGATATTCTGCTCCAGCCGTTGGCTCTGGCCTAAATGCATTCCTACATCCATAAACGTTCCTAGTCCAGTCTAAAGCTATCGCCAAGGTAGATGCGCCTGGCCTCGGGGTCGTTGGCCAGGTATTCCGCCGTACCTTCGGTAAGCACCTGGCTCTTGTACATGATATAGGCTCGGTCCGTAATGGAGAGGGTTTCGCGGACGTTGTGGTCGGTAATGAGCACGCCCATGCCCTTCTCTTTCAGTTCCGAAATGATGGACTGAATGTCGGCCACGGCGATAGGGTCGATACCGGCAAAAGGTTCGTCCAACAACAGGAACGACGGATCGCTGGCAAGGGCGCGAGCGATTTCTAGACGGCGCCGTTCACCGCCGGAACAGCTGTAGGATTTCGTCTTGCGGATATGGGTAATCTTGAATTCTTCCAGAAGTTCTTCCAGACGCTTCTTGCGCTGGGCGCGTTTCATGTCCTGGGTTTCCAAGATGGCCATGATGTTGTCTTCTACGGAAAGCTTGCGAAAAATGGAAGCTTCTTGCGGCAGGTAGCCGACACCAAGCCTTGCCCGCTTGTACATGGGCTTGTCCGTCATCTCGATGTCGTCCAGAAAGATATGGCCAGAATCCGGGCGGACCATGCCCACGATCATATAGAAAGACGTGGTCTTGCCGGCGCCGTTTGGCCCCAAGAGCCCAACCACCTCGCCCTGAGAGACGCTGATGGAAACATCGCTCACCACCTGGCGGCCACCGTAAACCTTGCGCAACTTGTCCGTGCGAATCGTGCTCACTACCGTTCTCATTTTGCGTTCTCCTTTTTCGGGGCTGGTCGAGGTTGTGATTCCTTGGATTTCATGGCCTTGCGGAATAGTTCTCCCCTCTTGGAATTTTCGTGCATCAACCTATCCTGGACGCTGCCTTCGGGCTTGGTCTCTACGCTGGTGGCCTTGGGAGCCGAAACCTTGGAACTGTCCGAAGGCTGCGCCAAAACAGATTTCGTAGAATCGGTTTTGGAGGAATCGGCATCCAACAGTTTCTTCTTGTTCCGCTGTTCCTTTTCCATGTCGATATACCTTCCGCTGGCCATGGTACCGCCGCCCAAAAGCCGTAACGACTTGACGGCGTTTTTCTGGGCATCGAAAAGGATATTGATGGTATCTCCGGCGGCTTCGTTCTTACCTGCGACGGTGCGGTCTTTCTTGACGTAGAAATAGGTACTCTGGGCCTTGCCGGACACAACCGCATGATCCATCTTTCCCTCGTTAAAGTACATATCTAGCCTATTCCCGTCCATCTGGTTCTGGTAATCGGGAAGGTCCGTCTCGTAAAAGAACCCCCGTGCATTCAAATTTACATACAGGCGTTCAATCTTGTTGTCCTTGAAAGCGGCATAGAGGGTGTCACCGAAGGCTTCCGTCACGCTTCCGGGGGCGTTTTTCTTGGCGTCCTCTTGCTGAATACCGTGGGCGTTCCGAATGACCAAGGCCGAACGCAGGGACTTGCCCGTAGAATCCAGGGTGAGGTAGATGGAATCCCCCGTCAGGTGGTAATTCTTCATATCGAATGTGGGACTGCCCTTCATGGAAAGCCAGTTGTCCTTGCGGTTGAAATAACCCGTATCGCAGGTGACCACCATGTCGTCCTGGGTGACTTTCACATTCTGGTAGGCTTCGGCAAAAGATTCTCCCTTGTTGTAGATAATGGTCTTGGCTTCAATCAGGACCGTATCGATTTTCCCGTCCTTCTTTTTTTCGAACTCATAGAGTTTCGGCTTTTCGGGCATGGTGAGAATTTCTTTTTCCCGGTCGTAAACCAGATAGTCCCCTGTAAACATGTAGGTCTTTGCCGAATCGGCGGCCACAACGTTTCCACGGGCCGAAGCGACACCCTTTTTCTTGTTGTAAATGCCGGTTTGCGCCTTGATGTATCCGGACGGGTGTGCCGCCAAGAAACCGCCCTCGCACTGGAGGATTTCGGCATCCTTGTTCCAGGTGGCCTTTTCGGTCTTGAAATCCAGGGAATCGTGAACAAAATGGACCTTGCCCTGCAGCAGCAGGTTCCCGCGGGTACGGGCCACCTCCAGATTGTCCGCATGTTTCATGATAAGGGGAGACGTCTGCGAAAAGGCACAACCGAATGCAACCAGAATCAGGAACAGTACTTTTTTCGGAAGGACACTCATTCCTTGCGTTCCTCTGCCTGTGCCCTTTGGCGTAACGTGTGCTTGGGCTTGAATGCCGGAGACTTGACTTTGGGTGGTTCTACGGCCTTGGGTGGAGGAGTCTGCTGGGGCGCAGCTGCCGCAGAATCCCGTTTCTCGATTTCTTCAGCCTTGGCCTTGTCCTCTTCCTTGATTCGGTTGGCAGCATCCTGGAAAATGCCCGTGATGTTGGAAAGGATTTTCCAGTGGTCCATCTTGGCGTCGCTTTCAAAGCCCTTGCCCTGCAGCACGTCGCCATCTTCGGAGACCACCCGCACATAGCTTTCGGTCTTGACCAAGTTGTCCTTCTTGTTCCAGAGCAGAGAATCCGCACGGACAGAGGCGCCCCTGGGCGTAAGCGCATAGACATGGCCGTAGGCATAGACGTAGGTGAACTTCATATCGAGCCGCCCGGAATCCGCCCGCAAGAATGCAGAACGTTCCCCCAAGGAGTCGTAGATGTCCACCAGCACAGGCCGCACAAAAACCTCTTCGGTGTTGGACCACCGCTCCAGATAAGCCGTCTTAAGCTTCCAGCTCAACACGCCCTTGTCGTAGCTGTCCATGAGGGTGGTATCCGTAAATAACATCTGGGGCCTATCCACATGAATCCAGGGCTTTTCTTCTTCGATTTCGGCACAACCCACCAAAACCGCGCCCAAGGCAAGGACGCGACACCACCTGGTGATGTTGGGCAGAAGTCGTGCCACCGGTTACCCTTAGCCCGCTTCGAACATGTCGATGCGCTTCTTGTGCTTGCCGCCCATGAATTCCGTTTCCAGGAACTTGGTGGCGAACACTTCGCACTGCGCATAGGCAATAATGCGGGCGCCCATGCAAAGCACATTGGCATCGTTGTGGAGCCGAGTGAATTCGCAAGAGGTAAGGTCGCCCACCACGGCAGCGCGGATACCCTTGTGCTTGTTTGCCGCCATGCTCATGCCGATACCCGTACCGCAAATGAGGATTCCGCAATCCGCCTCTTTGCCCGTAATCTTGTTGCAGACCCTGTCGGCAAAAATCGGGTAGTCACAGGATTCCGTAGAATCGGTTCCCATGTCAAGGACCTTGTAGCCCTTGCCTTCCAGGAACTTGACGAGTTTTTCCTTGTATTCGAATGCGGCGTGATCACAGCCGATAGCGATGGTCTTGAACATGATAAAATCCCGTTTTGCGAGTTGAAAAGGTCCACTTATTTGAACTTCGTCACCCAATATAGATAATTCATCGGATTAAAGCCTAATCCTTTCTCGGATTCCAAGCAAAATAAATCTATTTTTGGCCTGTTATGAGCAATCTGGAAACCGACAGCAAGTTCCTAAAAAAGGCGATGATTGTAAACATCGTGGGGACAATCCTCAAGGTTTGCGGTCCGCTTTTGACTTTCGTGATGGCGCGTATTTTTGGCGCCGCTGAATTTGGAATCTTTGTATCTGCCCAGACCCTCCTTTTGACCATTGCGCATTCGGCAACTCTTGGGCTCGACAAGGGCCTGTACTGGTACTTGCCACAGAACGGCCTGCACGGCCGCCCCCGATACGACGGCATCATGGAATCCTTCTGGATTTCGGCAGCCATCTCGATTCTTTGCACGGCAGTAATTTTTGTGGGTTCCTTCACGCCCTATATTTCCAAGGAACTCCCCTGGTACGCCCTTTCGCTTTTGTTCTATGTGGGTACCTATGTCTTTAGCACCGCTTCCGAAGGCAACCGCCGTCCGCAAAACGCCGTATTCGTGAATTCATTCTTGACGGTGACTCTTGCACCGGCAACCTCCATTGCGCTCCACTTTATGGGAATCCCCCACGCCCTCCCGCTGGGCTTGCTTGTGGGCCAGGTGGTGGGCTTTATCGTGCATTTTGTGCTGGTCCGCAGGCAGTTCCCCGAAATGCCTTTGCGCCCTCACAAGATGGTTTCGTGGGTGCTGTTGCGTTACTCGCTCCCGCTAGGGGTCGATGAATTCGTGTCGTCTTTCCTGATCCGTTCGAGCCTCTGGATGGTTATGCTGTTCTTGGGACCCGAAAAGGCGGGCGCTTACGGCATCATGGTCACCATTTCCAATGCGCTCCAGACCATTCGCGTCGGGTTCACGCCGATTCTTACACCGGTGGTGGCGGGCATGAACAAGGAACGCCTCAAGACCGACCTCAAGCCGGTTTACAGCTACTGCGTTTTCATGGTCACCTTCATCCAGCTGATGATCGGATTCTTTATCGTGCTGTTCCCGGACTTGATTCTGGGTATTGCGGGCAAGGACTTTATCGTGCAGCCTGAAACCTTGGGCATCCTTTTGCTGGTGCACCTGGTGGCGGGTTTTGGCGGGATGTCCCTGGTGGTGCTGAACGGCATGGGCAAGAGCCTGTATTCCTTGATTATGGATATCGTTTCGCTTGGCGTGGCACTCCTGTCGGGCTATTTGTTGATTCCGACCTACGGCCTTGTGGGGGCAGCCCTTTCGATGCTCAGCTACAACATATTTGCGGTCATCTGTAACAACATTTACCTTTTCAAGATGGGCTTGCAGCCATACTCCTTGCGGCTCTTGTCGCAAGTGTTCTGGATCTTATTCTTGATTGCATTCTATATTGCCATCAACATGCAGGTGTTTACATTGTCCATGCTCAAAAAAGCCGCCGTTTACGTGGTGATTCTTTTGGCTCTTGGCGCTTATGGCCTTGTAGTCAAGAAAAAGATGGACAAAGACAGGAACGCCGTCTCGGCAGGAAATAAAAAATGAAGAAGATTGAACAGCAGGAATGTCGCGAAATCCAGATGTCCATTCTGGACGAGATTGACCGCATTTGCAAGGAAAACAACCTGAAGTATAGCCTAGCCTACGGCACGCTTTTGGGGGCGGTGCGCCACAAGGGCTATATCCCTTGGGACGACGATATTGACATTTGCATGTTGCGCGAGGATTACGAGAAACTTATCGCCATCCTGAAAGACAAGAATGTGGCGGGCCACAAGGAATGGCTCACGCTGGTCGACGATACCTGTGACGGCTACTTCTACCCGTTTGCCAAGGCCTACGACAACCGCACTACGGTCAAGATGGAACGTCACAAGGGCGAGATGGGAATCTGGGTCGATATTTTCCCGCTGGACGGACTCCCGAAATCCAGTTTCTGGGAAAAAACTTTTGTGCTCTATTGTAGCTTTTTGCGCGTGATTACCCTTGCCATTACCACCGACTTCAAGTCGAAGGGTTACGATGCCTGGACGCTTCTGTATAAGCGGTTCTTCTATGCGGTTGCCTGCATCGTGGGCAAGAAGCGCTTCTGCCGCTATGTGGAACGGGTGATTCGTCGCTACCCCACAGCCCATTCGGGCCATGTAGCGACCCTCTTCTTCGATACCAAAACCGACCGCATTTTGGACCTGGAAAAAATTGCAGAAACGGTCGACTACCCGTTCGAGAACCGCAAATTTAGCGGTTACAAGAATTACGATTACTACCTGTCGCTCTTCTACCGCGACTACATGCAGCTTCCGCCGGTCGAAAAACGCTACAATCACGGGCTTGACGTGTGGTGGAAATAAGGAAAAACGTATATTTAAAAAGGTTTTGAATCGGGGTATAAGCCCCACAAAGGTAAAACATGAACTACTTGGACAGAAACGAATTCAACTTCAAGCCTTCGCAGAAGGTGCTGGATGCCGTCAAGAATTTTGACCCTGAACTGCTCTGCTTCTACACCCGCATCTATGACGAGGGCAAAAAGAGTATCTTCTCGGTAAAGCTTAGCGAAATCTACAACGTGCCCGAAGAACAGGTGCTGCTGGGTTATGGTGGCGAAGACATTTTGAAGAACGCAGTCCATTACTACCTGATGAAGGGCGACAACAAGACCATCATGATTCCGGAATTTTCGTGGTGGTACTACAACCGCATCGCCGGTGAATGTGGCGGTTCTTTTGAAATGTATCCGCTCCACGAAAAGGAAGACACCTTCGCCTATGACGTAGACGAGGTCATTGCGCTTACTAACAAGATTCACCCGCGCATGCTCTTGCTCGCCTCACCGAATAACCCGACGGGCAATAGCCTTACACCAGACGAAATCGGTCGCATCATGGAAAACATTCCGAACGACACCATGGTGCTGATTGATGAAGCCTACGCTTCGTTCATTACTACCGATACCGCCTACATTGCGCCCCTCGTGAACAAGTATTCGAACCTGATTATTTCCCGCACCCTTTCCAAGTTCTTCGGACTTCCGGGACTGCGCATGGGCTTTGGTTTTATGGGCAAGGGCCACGAATCCTTCTTGAGCTACGCCAACAAATACCTAGGTTACAACCGCTTCAGCGAAGCGGTGGCCATGGCTGCCATCGAAAGCGAAGATCACTACCGCAAGGTCGCCGACGAAATGGAATGGGACCGCCAGTTGTTCAAGAAGGAACTTGGCAACCTCCCGGGATTCAAGGTTTACAAGAGTGTTGCAAACTTCATTCTGATCAAGTACCCGACCCGCATCAAAGAAGCCTTGCAGAAGGCCCTGGCCGAACAGAATTACAAGATCAAGTTCATGAGCGACAAGGGTCTGGAAGATTGCCTGCGCATTACGCTTGGCCGTAAGGAACAAATTCAGGTGGTGGTGGACACCATCAAGCGTTGTGCCGCCCTATGATCGCCGTAATTCTTGCTGCCGGAATGGCGAAGCGCTTGCGCCCGCTCACCGATAACACGCCCAAGTGCCTTTTGGACGTGAAAGGCCGTTCCCTTTTGGAACGTTCCATGGACGCAATCATGGCATCTGGTGTCCGCGATTTCGTAATTGTGACGGGTTACCTGAACCACATGATCGAAGACTTCGTGAAGAACCATTACGGCGATTCCATTTGCGTGACCTTCATTCACAACGCGCTCTACGATTCCACGAACAACATCTATTCGCTGTGGCTTGCAGGCCAGGCAGTTGCCGGCAAGGAATTCCTGCTGCTGGATAGCGACCTGCTTTACGATCCGCAGATTGTAAAGAACGTGCTTGCATCCAAGGCGGCGAACGTGCTTACGCTGATCCGTCACGAGCTTGGTGAAGAAGAGATGAAGGTGGTTCTCGGAGACGACGGAAACATCTCTGAAATCAGCAAGACTTGCTCGCCGAAGGCTGCCGCAGGCGAAAGTCTCGGCATTGAAAAAATTGGAGCAGACTATTCCACTGCTCTTTATGCCGAACTAGAAAAGATGATGAACGTGGAACACCTAGAAAACACGTTCTACGAACTCGCCTTTGAACGCCTGATTCCGCAGGGTCATACCTACACCGTGTGGGATGCATCGGATTATTTCTCCTGCGAACTCGATACCGTTGAAGATTTTGAAAACGCCAAGTCCACCATTCCGTTGGATTAGCAAAGAAGGGGAGCCCGCCCATGACCAAATACCTTTTTGTTCTGACTAGTTCCCCGAAAGATTTTTTCTGCGAACAGACGCTGGTGGCGATCGCCTCTTTGCGCGTGCATAACCCCGGCGCCTTTGTAACGCTCTTGACCGACGACAAGACTGCAGAAACTTTGACCGGCCCCCGGGCCGTCCTCAAGGACGCTGTTGATGAACTCAAGGTACTGACCCTCGACGAAAAGTTCACGCCCATGTTGCGCTCCCGCTACCTGAAGACGGTGATGCGTAACGTTATCGACGGCGATTTTCTGTACATGGATTCCGATATTGCCATCGTTGGCGACCTCTCGATTCCAGAAGAATGGAAAGGCGGTATCTACGCAGTGCTGGATTTCCACACGAACCTTTCGAAGGCCATCAACCGCAAGAAGGTTCTGAACAACGCCAAGATGATGGGCTTTTCGCCGATTCTGAATGACGAGATTTTCAACGGGGGCGTGATGTTTGCCGCAGACACCCCCGAAGCCCACAAGTTCTTCGAGACCTGGCACGATCTTTGGCTCTATTGCGTATCCAAGAATTTCCCCTACGACATGGCAAGCCTCGCCGAGACCAACTTCAAGTTCGGCTACATCACGCAAAAGATGCCCGGCGGTTGGAACTGTCAGTTGGCTTATGGTAACAGGTTCCTGCCGACAGCGAAGGTGCTGCACTTCTTTGGCTCGCGAATCATCGACACCCGCGGCCACAAGGTGCCTGCAAGCATGGATTTGTTCCTGCCCAAGATTTTGCGCAAGGACTTCTATACCAACCTGAAGAACATTCCGGTGAAGGTCAACGCCGACAAAAGCATTACTATCAACGAATACTACGACGATGTAATTGCCCATGCCAAAGAAGAGTTTGAATTTCAGACCCGCAAGGTAGGGGCCGGTGGAGCCTATATTATCCGCAGCTACGCCTTCGCCAAGTCTCTGTCTTGGATTTACAAGAAGATGCCGTTCCTTGTGTTCCCGCTGAGAATTTTGGGAACGCTTCTCGGGAAGGATAATCGCGGGGGCCGCAAGTGAACCTGCTGTTCAATCTGGTGGCGGTACAGCCGATTCATAGTGCCAAGTTCCACGGCGGTGGTTCTTATGGCGAAGTGATTTTTTGGGCGCTGGTCAAGCGCGGCGTGCAGTTCAGCTGCGCCTATGACAGCAAAAAGTACCTGGATCCGGCGATTGTCGAGGCGTGCAAAACGCAGAACATTCCGCTGTTCGATATCAGCGAAAAAACGCCGCAGCAGATTATTGACGAAAACCAGATTGATACCTTCTATACGCCGCTTTATTCCCTCGAAAAAAAATGGGCGATAGACGTAAAGGTTTTCGTGTTTACCTGGCATGGCGTGCGTGCGCTGGAAATGCAGTACAACTGGGCTGGCGTCGGTTTTGCCAAGAAACTCGGACAAAAGTTCGAGGCGTTGGTACGTTACCGCGAAAGCTGGAAAAAGTATTTCTACAAGCCCAAGTACCAGGACTTGGCGCGGCGCATGGCGGAGTCGCTGACTTCGGGGCCGGAGGGTCGCAAGGTGCGTACCATTACGGTGAGCGAGCACAGCCGCGCCTCCATCAAGGCGTTCTTCCCGGAACTCATGGACCTGGAAATTCCGGTGTTCTACAGCCCCATGACAGAATACGAACCCGAAGGATTCTTGCCGCCGGAAGTTGCCGCGAAAAAATATTTTTTGCTCACGAGCGGAGCCCGCTGGGAAAAGAACAACCTGCGCGCTGCCCGCGCGTTCGATGAACTGGTGGGCATGTATGAATCGCAGGGCAAGTCGCTCGACATGAAGATGGTCATTACCGGCGCTACGAATGCGCGTGCCTACCTGCGCCACCTCAAGCATAAAGACCGCTTTGTACTGCTCGGCTATGTGGAAAACAAGGAACTGGAGTTCTTGCACAAGAATGCATACGCGTTCGTGTTCCCGAGCCTGAACGAGGGCTTTGGCTACCCGCCGGTGCAATCCATGCGCTACGGCGTGCCTGTGGCGGCAAGCGGCACGACTTCCATTCCCGAAGTTTGCGGCGATGCGGTGCTGTACTTCGACCCGTATTCCGTGAGCGAAATCAAGAACCGTCTGGTGCAACTGCTCGACGCCCGCATCTATGGGGATTATGCAGAACGCGCTCCGAAACGCTACGCACAGGTTCACGCCCGCCAGGCCGAAGACTTGGAAAAGGCGGTAGATTTTATTTTGGGTTCAGCTTCGTCGTTGCAATAAATTTTGCCATAGTGTTTCTATCAACACCACATTTTTTAGCAATCTTCTTTTTGGAACATCCCTTGTTTAGCAATTTGAAGATTTCGTTTTCTTTCCCATAAAGTTTATGTTTACAGGGCGCAGTTTTTTTCCCTTTTGGCCGTCCTAGTGAAATACCTTCGGCTTTCTTTCGAGCTAAAGCTTCTCTAGTCCTTTGACTGATTAGATTCCGCTCTATTTCTGCCGAAATGCCAAAAGCAAAGGCTAGGATTTTGCTCTGAATATCATCGCCTAATCTGTAATTGTCCTTGATTGTCCATACTTGACATCCCTTATTCATGCAAATGTTTAATATTTCCATAATCATAAACAGATTACGGCCTAAGCGAGATATTTCGCTACATATAATAGTGTCATTCCGCTTAATATTTTTAAGTAATTTTCCAAGCTTCCTTTTGCTATAATTTAAGGCGCCGCTATTTTTTTCTTCAACCCATTTGTCAATTTTGACACCATTTTTCTCGCAATATCGAGATATTTCAAACTTCTGATTTTCTGTAGTTTGTTTATCACTGCTTACACGAATGTATCCAAAAACCATAATTTACTTCTAAAAAATACATATAACAAAATAACGCCGTTTGAAAAAACGAACAAGAAAATAAGAATGTGTATCGAATTACTTCTTTTTCAGCCAAGAACCACACAGGTACATCGTAAAGATGATGCTTGTAATCAAGAACATGGCGATGCTAATGCAGGCGAGGTCGCCGATGCCCTTGAGGCCACGGTGGGTGGTGAACAGGAAACCTACAAAGCCGGCAATGGTGGTGGTGGAGCTTGCCATCACGTTACGGCCGGTGGTGTCCATCAGCTGGCGGAGAGTCAGGTCCTTGTCGCCTATCCATGAGGTAATCATGTGGATGGTGGCATCGATACCGATACCGAGTGCCATCGGAATCACAATCACGTTGTAGATGCTGATCTTGCCGAATTCAAACATGTCGGTCAGGAATCCGAGAAGCCCGAGGGTGAGTAGCGTTCCCATGCCAAAGGAAATACAGCCTGCCAAGAAGAGTTTCGGCTTGCGGAACGAAATCACCAGCGTGCCGAAAATCACGAGGATGATGACCAGCGCAAGCCTGAAGCTATCCTTCTTCACGGAGTCGATCACGTCGGAAAGAATGAACTGCGATGAGAAAGTTCGCAGGTCTTCGCCGTCGAAATTCCAGTGGCCGTAACGGTCCTGGAAGTTCTGCAGGGCGTGGGCATCCCAGCTGGGGAAATCTCCGTAGATGAAACCGATTTTTCCATAGCTGCCGTCTTTTTCGCGAAGCAGGTCCAACGCCCAATCGGGGATGTCTTCGGCAGTAAAGGTTGATTCGACATTAGCAAGTTTGCGTAGAGTTGCTATGTTCGCAGAATCATCACCGACCGCACGATCGAACACGCGGGCCTCGGCAAGTTCACGAATTTCCTCGATGACTTCAAGACGCTTTTCTTGAGAATCCTTAGGCGGAACGAAAGTCTTTAATGTGAGGAAACTGCGTAAAGTTGTATCGTGATCCACATGGAGGCGCACCATCAAGGTGTCATAAAGGAGATCCAGCTGCTCCGCTTTGCTTCCCATAACAGCGGCAGGAGTAGATGAAGACCTGTTGTTGATTCTTGTAACACCCGTGCGAATACCCTTCTTTGCTTGTGTTTTTTCTGTAGAAACTCGGCGCAGGTTACGCAGGTTGTGTTCAAAGTCTACATCCTGTGCAAACCAAATAGATACAGCACCGAGAACAAAGCCTGCTAGGGCAAGATACTTGAAGAAACGCAAAATTTTCGCCTCGTCCCAGGACTTGGGCAACAGGGACTTGTCCGGAGCCTTCGGGATACCGCCCATGCACTTGATAAAGACGGGAAGCACAAGCACAGAGGTAAGCATGC
>DGRZ01000017.1:26717-33612 GCA_002391195.1 Fibrobacter sp. UBA4375
CCACCACGCCGAACTCATAGAACCCGCGGAAGTGTGCGGCAAGGAGCGTAAGGAAGGCGGCAATTGTCGTGAAACTTGCGAGAATGAAGGGCTTGAGCATTTTCCTCTGGGCATGTTCCAGCACTTCTTCTAAGGTCGCGTACTTGTGCAATAGTTTCTGCGAAGTGCCTAGGATATGAATCGAGTAGTCGATACCGATGCCCAAGATGATGGAGGCCACAAACACTGTGAAGGGGTTCAGCTTGCCGTAGAACAGGGCCGTAAACGCAAGGGTCGGGAGGCATGCGTAAAGTACCGATGCGGTCACCAAAACTGGACCCTTCACGCTTCGGAAGAAGAAGATAGTAAGGAAGATAATCAGCACTAGGCTGATGGCGAACGAGAAGATGGAGTCATTTGCCACTTCGTCCACTTCCTTAAGGCCTTCGTACGTTCCTTCGACAGAAAAGCGGGTCGGTACGGGATAAGTTTTTGCCCTAAAATAATCGAGTAGGGAATCCGTGCGCGCAAGAATATGGGTTACGAATTCGTAATCGGTAGAAGGTTTGATCAGTTTCGCATTTACCACTCCGTTGAATAGAATTTTTCCGGTACTATCGGGAGGTGGACACCCGATAAAACGGTTTCTCAGGGCAACAGGGACGGGTTTCTTTTTGTGCCATTCCTCGCCATCAATCGAAACGTTTTCGCCTTTACCTTTAAAGAATGAATCGAATGCTCCAGCCGCTTCGTCGGGGAGTCCGAGATCTTGCGGTATATTTGCGTCAAACCACACACGTTCTTTTTTCGCAGGAGCAGACGACTCACCAGCGGAATCCGTGGCAGACGAATCGGCAAATCCCAGCAAGTCAACCACGAACGGGCCGTTCTTGCGGCCAATTTCAAGTTGAAGATCTTCCAAATTGTCGCGGATGTTTTCTAGGTGCTTAACAGGCAAGTAAAGTAGAGCATTGTCCTTGAAGAACTGGTTTTCATTGTCAATTTGGGTTGAAACAAAATCTCCCTGCCAATTTTTGTGAATGTATTCACGAATTGAATCCTGCAAGGCCGCAACTAGATAAACATCATCGCTTTGAATAGCGATCATGAATTGGTCTGTTGAACCGAAACGTTGGTAAGATTCCTCAAGGGCCTTCACGCTGGGCGTGCCTTCGGGCAACAAATGCGAAAGATCGGCGTCCAGCTTGAGACCAGGCCTAAAGAGAATAGGAACCGCAAAGAGCACAGCTAAAAGCAGGTAAAAAGCCAGGGCCCTGTATTGGTGGCTGCAAATTAAGGATATGTACCATTTAGAAAAATGTTCTATCATATTCTGTTCTCCAAAGATTATTTTTCTGGCGGCATAATTCTATTGCTGTAAACAATATAATTCCAAGCATTGGCTGCCGCTCTCATTTTTCTTGCGATTTCTTTTCGCTTTTCAATAGGCGTTTCGACAATCTCTCCCGTTGTAAAACCATCCGAAGGATCATTGGTGTTCCAAGTAGGAGATAAAAGTATCTTTTGGACAATTGCAGGCTCCGTTCCATTTACAGGGTGTATGTAATACGCCAAGGAATCTTTTCGCATGGCCATACTACCATATTTGAAGGAATAAATTTGAGGCAATTCTATTGAATCTAGACTACCTGCAAAGAGATTGATTCCCATAAAATGGTTCGACACATCTAAGCCAAGATATCCCAATATGCTTGGTGCAATATTTTGCTGTGAAACAATTCTAGAATCAATCCTGGGAATGATTCCAGGTCCGCAAAACATAAGGCTAATCCACGAATAACCTTCGCTTCCAAGGCCTATGCGGGCTGCATCCTGTTGCTGTTTACCGTTGGGCGAAGAATGGTCTCCGGTTAAAATGAGCAGAGTCTTCTGTGAAAGGATTTCATTTTCTAAAGAATCCAGAATTATTCCGAGGGCGCTATCCATATAGGCTGTGGCTCTGAGATAGGCTTGTCCAGGATCTTTTGGCGTTTCTCCCATCTTGCTTGGCAAAATGTAGGGAGTGTGCATGCTTAAACTCATCCAATGGAAGAATGCGGGCCTGTCTTTGGGACGCTGATGATACCTTTCCACGAATCTCAATGCAGAAGAAACGTCGTCAGCATTTTTCGGGTCGAATTCGTAATAATCGAACCACTTTCTATACCAAGGTTCTTCATTATCAAAACGTGGGTCCGCACCCAAGAGAACCTCCGTATAATACCCTGCCTCGGAAAGTATTTCAGAAAAGGATTTTAATCTGGTATTTGGAAAATCTCTTAAAAGGGTATTGGATGGCAAACTCATGACACCCGTCATTATGCCTAAAAGTCCCTCCACAGACGGATTTCCTATGCTATAAGTATTCGGAAAATACAAGCTCTTTTGGGACAATCTGCATAAGTTTGGGAAACGTTTGCAATTGCTTTCCACCCGCATGTCACTAGTCCATCCCCTTAGGCTTTCGATGGTGAACAAGATTATGTTGGGTTTATCGCTTAAGGGCTTTTGCTTGAATAAGTCTAAAGACTTTTGTTCGTCTTTTTTTTCGTGCCAAAAGGGGTAGTCTTTATCGGGGTCACCTCCCAAGATGGCAACGCCTTCCTGAAAATCCTTTGGTTTTTCCTTTAAATCGACCGACTCAAATAAATCGCTTACAAGGGAATAAACGACAGGGCGAATACGATCCCATCGACGAGGAGAGTAGTGATACCAAAGGTGGGATGTACAACCAAGGACAGCCAAAACAAAAATGAATCCTAGAGACATCCATGTGTTTTTTTGAATAGGCCTATGTCTAATTTGCGATAAATCTACTTTATATAAAAAGAAAGAAATGAGTGTTATTGTAGAAACGACAATTCCAAGGGTGAGAAGAAAGTGGCCAAGTCCACCTAAGGCAATTTTACCGACAAGGCCGCCATCAGTGAAAGCAAAGGTGTATGTTTTAATAAAAGAAAGTGAAAGTTTTTGACTCATCCATCTTTGCAATTCGTCATCAACACCGCTCAAAAAAAGATACAATGATGCGCAAATAGCGGAAACAATCTTAATCCACCTCATTTTTCTTTGAGGAATCCATAGCGTAAAGACAAAAAAGAAAAAGGCAAGAGCCATGCAAAAACCCGATTCTGCATAGAGTGTATGCCAAATGAACCTATTCCAATCAGGAACAAGGGATTGGCCTGCCGGAGTTTGTAACATATAGAGAGAACAAAGCAGTAAAAATCTGCCTACAATCAATATCAAAGCAAACATGAACCAAAACAAATGTGTGCGGAATTTAATCGACCGTTTGTTTTCTGCATAGGCATTTTGCTTTAAAGAATTAAATTGCTATATTTTTCAATATGATTTCTCACAAAAACAAACGGTCGTTAAAGCACATCCTGCTTGCAAGATCTTTTTGTGGGTTTTCTGCCCTCAAGAATCCCTTCCTCGCAATGGCACTCATTGCCCTTGTGGTACAGAGCGTCTTGCTGGTATTTTTCTACAGCTTGCCGGACCCGCTGGGGCTCTCGATGGCCGAGATGTTCGAAGGCAAGACCCTCTGGCAGATTTTTATGGCATTCGGCGCAGTGCTTGCCATGGCGGGCCTATTCGGATTCGCGCGCTCTCCCCGCGGGCTTGCCGTCTTTTATGCGCTCTACTTCTTTATTGCCATCGCGGACTACGATGTTTTTCGTTTTTCGCACCAGCGCCTTTCTTATTCGTTTTTGCGCACGTATTTTCACCTTTCGAACATCACCGATGCCACGACGGTTTCCACATTAGGCGGTGATTTGCCCGGGACGGTGCTGTGGGTTTCGATGGTCGTGCTTTGCTTTGCAGGGGCAATCGCGTTTGTGGTTGCCTACACGCTCCGGCTCCGTAAACAGCGCCGCACGCTCGTGCTCACCAACAGTGAAGGCGGCTGGAAGCCTGCCTCCCAAAAAACGCCTGTCGCGATGTTCGCCATTGGCATGGCTCTATCGCTAACGCCGCTCGTGCTGTTCCTTACGGGCACTCGTGGCTGGATTGAAATCCCGGTGACGCACACAAAGGTGGATATGCGCTTTACGCTGGGCAAGCATACGCTTACTGCGCCCATCCTGCACATTGCCGCTGTTGAAACCTTTGAGTTCATTCACGACAACGCCAAAATCACCGAAGAACTGGTGAACGATTTGGATGCTTTCTTGCCGAAGGATTTTGCGACAGGTCGCAGCGATGCTCTGGAACTTCCGATGTACCGCAATGCCCCCGCCCACGAATACAAGGCGAAAAAGCCCTACAACATCGTGTTCATTATGGGCGAATCATTCAAGGGACGCATCTTCAACAAGATGCTCGCAGGCGATACCGCGGTAGCCCCGAATATCTGGAAACTGGCAAATGGCGGCTACTACGAAAAAGATTCCGCCGGCAATACGCTGGGTGGCGGGCTCTGGTTCAAGAACGCTTTTAGCGGCGGCTACCCCACCGTGCGCGGCACCATGGCCACCTACATGGGGTTCCCCTCTCACCCCAACCGCGACGTACCCAGTTTCTATGCGGCGAACAAGTTCAAGGGCTGGCCTGAATTTTTAGCAAATTATCACCGAACCTATGCGACCGTTTCTAACCCGATTTTTGACCATACCCTCCCCTTCATTGAAAAATTTTTCGGCAAGGATTGGCACCTGATTGGCGAAGAAAAAATCGAAGGTTCTGCAGACAGCCTGGGAGTGGATCTCGCCATTGATTTGCTCAACAAAATGCCTGCGGACAGTTCTTGGGAACTTTCGTTCAACACCATTTCTTCGCATATTCCGTTCTACGGCTACCCCGATACTTATGCCGAAAAACCCGAAGACGCCATGGTACGTTACCGGAACGCCATCCGCTATACCGACCAGCAGCTCGGGCGATTCTTCGAAGCACTCTCCACACGCCCCGATTTCAAAAATACGGTAATTATTATTTTAGGCGACCACGACACTCCCGTAGATTCCGTAGATTATCTGGTTCCGCAACCGCTTGGTCTTTCGGCTTCGCAAATCTTTATCGGGATTTTCTCGGCTGACACAGCTCTCTTTAATGGGCTTACCATTCGCGAAGATGTGGCCTCGCAACTGGATTTAGGACCCACGATTTTTGACTTGGCTCAGGTCCGCGAACCGAACCATTTCTGGGGTTATGACTTGCTTGCTCAGGAGCGCCCTGCAGAACAGCCATCGGTATTCTTCTCACAGAACGCCTACTACCTAGGGTTCCGCGACCATGTGCTTGCAGGGGGCCTCGAAAACGAGGATGTGTACCGCGCCGCCCCCGGTGGCGAATCCCCGTACGCGCTCACGACGGATGCAAGCGACCTTGCCTGGAAAAAGAAGGCTGTTGGGGCTGCCAGAGCCGTGCGATCAGTGCTCCGCAACGACATCATGATGCCGTAGAGCTAATCACTCCATCAGTCGTAATTGACCGAATATCAACAACTTGAGTCGCATACCGTGCCGTGTGCGACCCTTTTTATTATATTGCCTTTTATGGCTAACAAGAAATCACTTCCCGAAAGATTTTCCAACTGGTACATTCCCCTGATTTGCAAGCACCAGTACAAGGCCCTCGCCTTTTACCTGATTTTGGCGCTACTTTTTGCGATTCCCATTTTATTCAAGCCGGGACTCAAGCTAGATGCCGACCTTTCCCACTTGCTGCCCGAGGGAACCCCGAGCGTAAAGGCTCTCGAGGAATCTTACCAGCGTTTCGGCTCCACCGACAAGTTCATGATTGCCATCCAGAGCGAAGACGTGAACCTGGTGGTAGCCCTGCAGGATTCCATTGCCGATTACATTCATAAGAATTGGGAAGGCGACTTCGTCTCCACACAGGTAGATAACGACAACCAGTTCTTCAAAGATAACGCCCTCCTCTATTTGCCCATAAAGCACCTGGAACACATCCGCGACAATCTAGAAGACCTGCAGCTTGAAATCGGGCGCAAGAACGGCCCGCTGGTAGTTGACCTGTTGGACGAGCCTTCGACAAATTCAGGGACCGATAGTGCGACAACAGCCGAGCCCAAAAAAGAACGAGTCTGGATTGACGAGAACCTGCCGCAGGAACTAGGCCTCCCCGACGAAGCGGTGAGCGCCTTTGACGCCTTTTTCAAGAAAGACAAGGCCGACTCCGTCGATATAGCAAAGGCCGCAAACGAAGAGGAAGAATGGAATCCGAAATCTACCATTCCCACAGAACTCAAGAACCGCCTCATCGGTTCCCCCCGCCCCGACAGCACCGGAAAGATTCTCTATAACGGCGTGGTAAACGCCAAGCTCATCAAGCCTTCTACCGACTACGAATTCGTGACCCACATTTTGGCCCGTACCGATTCCCTGCTGGCCTATTTCAGCAGCAAGACGTACCCGGTGCCCACACGCTTTACGGTGGAAGGCACCTACGAGGGCCTCAAGGAGGTGGACGAAGTGGCCAACGATTCCGTTTTCTCCTTCGCCATCAGCCTGGTACTTATCATCTTCCTCACTATATTCTTCTTCAGGAGCGTAAAGGGCCCGATTCTGGTGACTGCTTCGGTGCTGTACGCCTGCCTCCCGACGCTTGCGTTTACTGCCCTCTTCTACGGAAAGCTGAATCCGTTCACGGTGTTTGTCGCCTCCATCATTCTGGGCATCGGCATCGACTACTCGATTCACATTTTGGGCACTTCGCAGAAACTTTTGCACAAATACGCCACCCTTGAAGAAGTGCTGGAACATGCCCAGAGGAAAATGCTCAAGCCCTTCTTGCTCGCAAGCTTCACGACGATTGCTGCTTTCTTGACTCTTCTCGCTGCGCACTTCCGTGGGTTCTATGAGTTCGGCGTGGTGGCCTCCGTAGGCGTATTCTTCAGCATGCTTACCTCTGTGCTTGTGCTCCCCGTCTTTATCAAGTGCATGGG
>DGRZ01000034.1 GCA_002391195.1 Fibrobacter sp. UBA4375
TGTACTTGCGTGCGATAATCATCACTGCCCATACTGCCGTAATAAAAACTGACATGGCAACGCCCACCGTGGACATTTCCCGCACCATCTCGGAAACCCCTTCGGGGCTCGTGGCGGCGGTAAAGAAGGGATAACTCCACATGAGTTCTCCGTTCATGACATGGTCGATAATCAGGACGCCTGTTACGAGCCAGAGCATACGGGCGAGCAGGCGCAGGCTTTTATAGAAGGGCTGCGGAGCGCCGGAAACAGCGGCTTCCAGGTTCCTGGATTCTCTTTTAGACTTGTCGGTCTGTTGCAACACGAGGGTTGCGATGGTGGTGACGACCGCTTCGGCCATGGGCACGACAAAACAGCACATAAAATCTCCTTTTGAAAATGTTCTATAAGAAATATAACACCTAGAGTTTACTCTAGGTGTTGAGTTTTTGTGAAAAAAGTTGAAAAATTTTATTTAGAGTTAACTCTAACTCTATCATTTGGGCGAAAATATTTATATTTTGTAAACATGACTTACTCTATAGGCGATGTTGTCAAGAAAACAGGGCTTTCGGCCTATACCCTGCGTTACTATGAAAAAGAGGGCCTGCTTCCCTTTGTCAAGAAGAATGCCTCGGGCGTGCGGGCCTACAGCGACGAAGACCTTCGCTGGCTTACCATGATTGAATGCCTCAAGGATTCGGGACTGCAAATCAAGGAAATCCGCCAGTACATCGAGTGGTTCAACGAGGGCGATTCTACGCTTGCCCAAAGGCTTTCCCTTTTTGAAAACCGCCGCAAGATTCTTGAAAAGGAAATGGCCCGCCTTACGGTGGTCATGAACAAGATTCGCTACAAGGAACTGCTGTATCGGGAAGCGGTTCGGGTGGGGAACCTGGACATCGCCACCAACGAAAGGCGGTTCCAACATCTGAAGAAAAAGTTGTTCGAATCCCCGGACGATTTTGACAAGTAGAATCTTAATAAAGAAACTTTTTTCATAACAAAGGAATTTATCATGAAGGTCGTTTTATTCAATGGAAGCCGTCGCGAAAAGGGCTGCACATATACGGCACTGAGCCTCGTGGCTGGCGAACTCGAGGCCGCTGGCATCGAGACTGAAATCTTCTTTGTGGGTGGTCGCGTGCTGAAGGGCGAAACCGACGCCGTGGTTCACGAAGCCAAGGAAATCCTTAAAACGGCCGACGCCGTCGTTTACGGCTCTCCGGTGTATTACGCATCCCCGAGTGGCGAAATGTTGATGTTCCTGGACAGGCTTTACGGCATTGCCGAAGCGGAACTGCTCTTTAAGCCCGCCGCAACGGTTGCTTCTGCCCGCCGTGCCGGCACTACCGCAACGCTCGACGCCCTGAACAAGTACCCCACCTTTGCGCAACAGCCCCTGGTGACATCGCGCTACTGGAACATGGTTCACGGTTCTAGCCCTGAAGATGTGCTGAAGGACGAAGAAGGCGTGCAGGTGATGAAGGAACTGGGCCGCAACATGGCGTGGATCCTGAAGAGCATCGAAGCGGGCAAGAAGGCGGGTGTTGAACAGCCCGTTGCCGAAAAGAAAATTTTCACGAACTTTATCCGCTAGAATGGGAACGATGCGCTTGCGTTTTGCGAAGAACAAGAAACTCATGATTACGGCGATTATCTTATCTGTACTTTTTATTTTGGGAGACGTGGGCGTGTTGTTCTTATCGCAGGCGAGCTTCGGCCATATTCCGCAAGGCAAGCGCCTTGAACGTATCAAGCAGTCGCCGAATTACGACGGAAAGCAGTTCGTGAACGAGGTCGAGACCGTCACCATGACGGGAGACAGGAGCGTATTTGCCGTTTGGAAGGATTTCCTGTTCGGCGACAAGAGCCAGACCGTTCCCGATACCGCATTGAGCGTCATCAAGACGGACCTGAAGTCGCTACCGCAGGACCGCGATTGGATTGTGTGGTTCGGGCATTCCTCGTACATGCTTAATTTGTCCGGAAAGAAGGTGCTAGTGGATCCGGTTTTTTACCAGGGCTCGCCGGTGAGTTTCGTGAACAAGATGTTCAAGGGAACGGACGTCTACAAGCCCGCCGACATGCCGGATATTGACTACCTGGTGATTACCCACGACCACTGGGACCACTTGGATTACCGGGTGGTGACGGAACTGGAACCTCGCGTAAAACGCGTGGTGACTGGCCTCGGCGTGGGCGAGCATTTTGAATACTGGAAGTATCCCGTTGAAAAACTTACGGAACTCGACTGGTGGGAATCTGTTGACTTGGGTGAAGGCTTTAACGTGACGGCGACTCCGGCAAGGCATTTTTCGGGCCGCGATCTTCACCAGAATAAGACTCTGTGGGCGTCGTTCGCGTTCAAGTCTCCCAAACGCACCATTTGGATTGGCGGCGATACGGGGTACGGTCCGCACTTCGAAAAAATCGGAAAGAAATTTGCCGACATCGATTTGGCGATTCTTGAAAACGGGCAGTACAATAAGGACTGGTCGCTTATCCACACCATGCCGGAATACCTGGGCAAGGAAATGGTGGAACTGGATGCAAACCGCTACATGACTGTTCACCACTCCAAGTTCTGCCTGAGCAAGCATTCGTACACGGAACCGCTGGAAAATGCGAAACGTGCCGCCCAGGAATCGGGCAAGCCCGTGCTTATGCCGCAAATGGGTGAGGTTGTGTATTTGGAATAAATCGACAATCGCTTTGTTTACATTACGATTCTCTACTTTGAATCAGGCTCATCAAATAGAAACTGCCGAATGCAACAATATCGGCGGCCACAATGGTGGAGCCTACGGGTGTGCCTGCAAGAATGGCCACAAGGATTCCGACTAACGAACAGACTACTGAGATAATGGCTGCGGCGACGGTTACGGCAAAAAAACTCTTGAATACCCGCATGGCCGAAAGAGCCGGAAACACCACCAAGGCCGATACCAGTAGCGCCCCCACCAGGTTCATAGCAAGCACGATAATGACCGCAACGACAACGGCAATCAGCAGGTTGAAAAAAGCGGTATTCACGCCGGTCGCCTGGGCAAAATTTTCGTCGAAGGTGATGGCAAAAATCTTGTGGTAAAACAACACAAAAATGGCCAGCACGACAACGGAAAGGACTACACAGAGATACACTTCCCCTGCTTTCAATGTAAGAATGGATGTAGAACCAAACAAGGTGGTGCACACATCGCCCGAAATATTCGCCGATGTAGAAAACAGGTTCATCAACAGATAACCAAGAGCAAGAGCCCCAACCGAGACCATGGCGATGGCGGCGTCCCCCTTGATGCGGGCGTTCTTACCGGTGCAAAGCAAGAGGATGGCGACCGCGACTGTCACGGGCAAGATAATGAGCATGTTGTTTGTGACCTTGAGTACTGCGGCAATGGCAAGGGCCCCGAAGGCCACATGGGAAAGACCGTCACCGATATAGGAGTAACGTTTGAGCACCAAGGTTACGCCCAAAAGCGACGAGCAGAGCGAAACCAAGACCCCTACGATAATGGCGTAGCGCACAAAGGGGAAATCTAGGTAGAAAAGAAGCTTGTCAATTGGCATACCACACTGTCATCCCCGCGAAGGCGGGGATCTCCTTGGCTTAATGGTTTTATCTTTCCTTAGTTGAAATCTTATTGAAATCCATGACGCGGGTGGCATCGTCCAGGGCGGTATCCACGTCGTGGGTCACCATGACGACCGTCATTCCCTTTTGATGCAGGTCTTCGATAACGCGGTACATGGTTCCGGTAGATTCAGGGTCTAGACCGGTAACGGGCTCATCCAGCAAGAGCAGGCGTTCGGCGGCGCACAGGGCCCTCGCCAGCAGTACCCGCTGCTTCTGGCCCCCCGAAAGTTCGCGGAAGCAGGACTTTCGCAAACTTTCGGTTCGGGTGAGCGCCATGCATTCCATGGCGCGCTCCCGGTGCGCCGACTTGTAAAAGGGCAACAGCCGGTGTTTTCCCTGGAACGCCGACAGCACAATCTCTTCGACAGAAGCGGGAAAGTCCTTCTGTACCACCGTCATCTGTGGCAAGTACCCGATTTGATTGCGGTTAAGACCGCCACAAAGTTCAATGCTTCCCGACTTGGGCGAAAGAAGGCCGGCAATTCCCTTCAGGAACGTGGTCTTGCCGGAGCCGTTATGGCCGACAATACAAAGGTAATCGCCTTCGTTTATATCATAATCCAAATCCCGGACCAGATCCTTGCTACCGTAGCCTAGCGTCAGCTGCCTGCATTTGATAAGTGTCTGTGCGTTTACCATCCGTTTGTCATGCCCGCGAAGGCGGGCATCTCCTATAAATGCTACTTAATCGCCTTTTTCAAAACTTCCAAATTATCTTGCATGATGGAGAGATAGTCAGCCCCGGCCTTTATCTGTTCGTCTTTCACCGACTGCATGGAATTCAGCATCAACACTTCGGCGTTTTTCGAATTCTTGCTGGCATCGAGAATGGCACGGGCGATTTTCCCGTCGCTGCCGTCAATGGTGAAAATGGCAGGTAGGGCAAGGGAATCTATTTTACCCGCAAGGAAGGTTATTGTCTCGAAACTCGCCTCACTTTCGGCAGAACAACCTACAAATGCAGCATAATACTTGATGCCGTAATCGTCCACCAGATAACGGAAGGGGAAACGGTCACCGAACAGGATTGTCTTGAGCGTTGCATTTTCCATTGTGGCACGATACTGGGCGTCCAGCGCACTGATTTTTGCAATGTAGAGTGCCGCATTCATGTGGTATTCCGTGGCATGGGCCGTATCCAGTTTTGCGATGGACTCTGCAAGAGCCTTTACCAGTATTTCGGCGTTTTTCAGCGATAGCCAAATGTGTTCGTCGTTCTCGACTTCTTCCTCTTCGTCGTGATGGTGATGTCTTTCTGCGTGTTCGTGGTTCTCTTCTGCGATTTCTTTCGTCTTTCGTCCCTTCGGCAGGCTCAGGGCAGGCTTTTCGTCTTTTGTCTCGCCTTGCATGCCCTCTACGACGTCCTCTTCCTTCACGCGGTCGCCGAGAGCTTCCATCAGGTTTATTTGCACTCGCCCTTCTTTCGGGGTCGCCGCAAGAGCCTTCTCAATCCATTCGTCCGATTCACCACCTACATACACCACCATGTCAGCACTTGCAATGGCCGCAATATCCTGAGCCGAAGGCTGGTAACTGTGCAGGTCTGCGCCGTTCTTGATGAGCAATTTCAGGTCAACAGCGTCGGCACGCCCGCCAAGAACGTTCTTGAACCAGTCGTACTGCGGGTATGTCACGGCAATAACAGAAATTTTCTTCGCTGCACCCTCGGTCTCGGATTTTGTTCCGCAAGCGGCCAGCAACAAAGTCACGGCGAGAAACGCCTTGACTACAAATCCCTTAAACATGGCGCCTCCTTGAGTGGCGAGGCTTTCCGGAGCAGCCAGCACAACGGCCAAGCAGCACCGACTGCTGCTGGTCCAGTTCAAAGCCGCTTACCCGCTGCACGGAAAGCTGCAACATCTTGAGAGCGGGACCGTCCAAGTGAAAGAATTTGCCGCAATCCTTGCAGACCAGGTGCATCTTGGCTTCGCAACGTCCAGGACCTGTATAGCGGTATTGCAGTTCGTTGTTCTCGGCCGCACCCACAATCTGAATCAGTCCGGCTTTTTCGAGCCTGGAAAGGTTCCTGTAAACGGTGCTCAGCGAGATTTCGGGTAGGCTCTGGGCTATTTCAGACGCCTTGAAAATCCGGTCCGGATTGCCTACCATAAAGTCCAAAATCTGCTGTTTTGACTGGGTTTTGTATTCCATTTTTCCTCTAATTTCACAATTTGCAACTCATTCGCAAATTCAAATATAGTCAATTTGCGAATGATTGTCAATTCTGTATTTTTGGGGATTTTTGCCCTACAGGGCCGAATCCAGCACCATCATGAGCGTGAAGCCCACGGCAAAAAGGATGGTGCCGGCATCAAAATGCTCTCCTTCGCTGACTTCGGGGAGCATTTCTTCGATTACGACATAGATCATGGCTCCTGCTGCAAGCGAGAGCAGGTAGGGCATAAACGGCGAGAGTGCCTCAGCCGCAAGCAGCGTGATCAACGCGCCTACGGGTTCTACGGCTCCGGAGAGTGCACCCAGTGCAAAAGCCTTTTTGCGGGATGCCCCTTCGGCTCGGAGCGGGAGCGAGACAACCGCCCCTTCAGGAAAATTCTGAATCGCAATGCCTATGGCAAGCGCAAACGCACCCGAAAGCGTGATGGCCACATTCCCCGAAAGCCAGCCCGCGAAAACGATGCCGACGGCCATGCCCTCGGGCAAGTTGTGCAATGTTACCGCCAGCGTAAGCATGGTCGTACGTTTGAGTTTTGCCTTGGGGCCTTCGGGCGTGGCGCTACCCAAATGTAAGTGGGGCGTAATTTTATCCAGAACAAACAAGAACAGAATGCCGGCCCAGAACCCAACCGTCGCCGGGATGAAAGCCAGTTTGCCCATCGATTCGCTCGCGCTGATTGCAGGCAAAAGCAGACTCCATACAGAAGCTGCCACCATGACGCCCGCCGCAAACGACAAAAGGCCACGTTTGAGATTTTGCCCCATCTGCTTCTTCATAAAGAATACGCAGGCGGCACCGAGAACCGTCCCTAAAAACGGAATGGCAAGACCTTGGGCAATTTGTAAGACAGGCTCGTTCATGATTAACGCGTTGCTAAATGAAATAGAAACCGAGAGTTAGGCTGAATGATAACAGGTGTACGCTAATATCATCATACCGCTTGTTTATTTCACTTGCGTCCAAAACAGTTGTCAGGCCGAATAATGTTTGTAAGCCCAATTCAAAGCGGTTCCCAAGCATGATTCCCGTTCCAGCAGTGAGCTGTACGTCGCAGAAGGAAAGGCCCTCGCCATCCCACTTTGTTAAAAATCCGTAGGTGCTGTTTTTTCTCCAGCTGTAGGCCTCTTTCGCATTTATGATAAAGGCGAAGGCCAAACCAGCATCAAAATAGAACAGATGTTGTGTTTGAAAATGAGCAAGAACGGGGATTCCTAAACTGACCGTCTCGTATCGTACGTAGGTGTCGCGATCAAGCTTTTCGTCTGCGAAGCCGACGTTGTTCTCAAGTGAGCGAACATTATAAGTCAGTCCCGTACGGAGTGCCGGGAGATCGTGGAAGTTAAAGATGGTATTGATTGCAAACAGAAACCCTGGGCCATTGAAATCCATGGGATTCATCAAGTTTCCATCTTTTCCGACCAAAAAATCGTAGGAAAGACCAATGCTAGTACCGAACCTAAAAAATCTATTGGAAACATCACTGGCGTGACAAAAAACGGCCAGGATAGATATGACCAACGCTAATTTTACGAACATGCTTTTTTTCATCTTCGACTGAAATATAATTTATGTAATAGAATCTTTTTTTTCGTGAAGAAGTTCTGCGTTAGGGATAGTCACCCGTAAGGGCCGAGACTACAGGCTCGGCGAGCGAAGCGAGTATAGCCCGACCCGGCCCACCCTTCGGCAGGCTCAGGGAACTTGGGCCGGGGAACGCCCTAGATCCTTCGACTATGAACCTTACGGTTCTCCGCTCAGGATAATTTGCGACTGTATGGCTTGCTCAGGTAAACAAGCGCAGTGGTGAGCGTGTAGTCGGCAAGGAGTGCGGCACCGAGGCCCACGATGGAGAGCAGGCCCACGTTGTAGAGGGCACCCATAGGACTGAAGATGAACACGAAGAACATCGCGCAAAGGATGAAGGTGGTCAACATTCAGTTGATAAACGAATTAGAACAAGAATAGGACTAACTTTTTTTACGCTAACTAAGTTAAATAGGCTGAACTAAATTAGAAAAAATCTAATAATGTTAGTCGCACGGAAGCCTTACAGGACTTGGGCTTGAGGTCTGTTTGTTAGTTTGTATGTAAGTTGCTTTTTAATAAATAATTAGGTAGATTATTGTGCAAGGAACAATGCCGTTTGAAATGGAGATGCCCGCCTGTGCGGGCATGACATGAATAGCGGTGAATGACAAATCAACAAAAGGAGTAAGCTATGTCCGTATGGAAAAATGAAAAGTTCTGGTGTGTGGTGGCTGGCGTCGTTGGCCCGACTATCATCAAGAAGATTCTCAAGGCTCCCAAAACCCGCGAATATGCCGTCAAGGGACTTGCCGAAGGCATGAAGATTACTGCCGACGCCAAGGCCGCCTTCCAGGATATGAAGGACGAAGCTGCCGACATCTGCAACGACGCGAAGAATCAGGCTGGCGTGAAATAAGAAGTGTCATCCTGAGTAAGCGAAGCGCATCGAAGGATCTTTAGCATAGATTCTGCTCATTCGAACCTAAGAATTGTCGAGCAACAAGTTGCTCACAATTCTATATCAACTTCGTGCTACGCACTTCGCTCAGAATGACAAAAAGTTTAATCCATTATTTGTAATAATATGAATTTTCGCATTGTTTACGATCAGCCGGGGCGTATCCGCTTTCGGGCGGGGGCCTATGCATTTGAACGCGTGCATGAACCGCGCATCCACAAGGCATGCGTGAGTGAACCTTATGTCCAGAAAGCGGTAGTCCATTCGGAAAACGGCGGCATCCTGCTGGAATACGAAAACGGCTATCGTGAACAGGTGATTGATTTCGTTCGTAATCTGAACATCGCGAATCTCCCTGAATGTGAACCCGATACCGAATACCAATTACAGGAACTGGACACCCGATTCAAGAACCGACTCGCGTTCATGATTGCGCGGCGTTACCTTGCCAAGTTGTTTATTCCGGCTCCCATTCGCACGGCGCACCTGATTTACAGGGGCCTCAAGTTTGTGGCGAAGGGCTTGAACTGCCTTGGCGAAGGGAAACTTTCTGTCGAAGTGTTGGACGGTGCGGCCATCGGGGCGAGCATCTTGCAGCGCAATTACGAATCGGCGGGGACAATTATGTTCCTGCTGAATGTGAGCAGCCTTCTGGAAGACTACACCAAGGCGCGCACCCGCACGGCCCTTACCGCAAGTCTCGCTGTAAAAGTGGACAGCGTGTGGGTGGTTCGCGACGGTGTGGATGTCCAAGTACGTATGCAAGACGTTCAAGTGGGCGATCTGGTACGCGTACGTTCCGGCAGCATGATTCCGGTGGACGGAACCGTTGCCGAAGGCGATGCATTCGTGAACGAAGCCACCATGACGGGGGAATCCCAGGCGGTGCACAAGACGGTCGGGAAGTCCGTTTTTGCAGGCACCGTCGTGGACGAAGGCTCCATCGTAGTATCTGTGCGGGCCGTGAGCGGCAACACCAAGATTCAGAAAATTATCGAACTCATCGACCGCGCCGAAGACTTGAAGGCTTCTATCCAGAGCCGCGCCGAACGCCTTGCCGACGGAATTGTACCGTTCAGCTTTATCGGATTCGGGCTTACGCTCCTGTTTACGCGCAACATCACCAAGGCCGTCTCGATTCTGATGGTAGATTATTCTTGCGCCATCAAGCTATCCACCCCGATTTCGGTGATTTCGGCGCTGCGCGAAGCGGCCGACCGCAACATGACCGTAAAGGGCGGCAAGTATCTGGAAGAATTTGCGCTTGCCGACACCATCATTTTCGACAAGACGGGAACGCTCACCAAAGCAGAACCGAAGCTCGAACACGTGATTCCGTTCGGAGATCGCAGCGAAGAGGAAATCCTCCGCATCGCGGCCTGCATCGAAGAGCACTTCCCGCACAGCATGGCCCGGGCCATTGTGCGCGGGGCCGCCGAACGGGGAATCGACCACGAAGAAGAACACGCCGATGTCAAGTACATCGTGGCGCATGGAATCGCGACGACCCTTGGCGGCGAACGCGCCGTTATCGGCAGCAAGCATTTTGTGGTTGAAGACGAGCACGTTTCTGTCGGCGACGTAGAACAACAGCAAATAGACGAACTCGCCGGAGCCGCATCCGTGATTTACCTTGCCATTGGCGGGAACCTTGCGGGCGTGCTTTGCATCAGCGATCCTCCGCGTGACGAAGCGGCAGAAGCCATTCGCATGCTGCGCGAACGCGGAATCAAGCATGTGGCGATGATTACCGGCGATAGCCAGAAAGCCGCTGAACGCACGGCGCAACTTTTGGGCATCGATACCTTCTTTGCGCAGGTACTGCCCGAAGACAAGCACCGCTATGTGGAAAAGATGAAGGCCGAAGGCCGCCGCGTGATTATGGTGGGCGACGGAATCAACGACGCTCCCGCATTGGCTGCCGCGAACGTGTCGGTCGCCATGAGCGATGCCAGTGACATTGCCCGCGAAACCGCCGACGTGACCCTCCGCAGCGAAGACCTGCGCGACCTCGCCGAACTCCGCACGTTGAGTACGCAGCTCATGAATCGCATCCAGGCGAATTACCGCTTTATCGTCGCCTTCAACACGTCGCTCCTGGCCGCAGGTTTCTTCGGAATACTTGCCCCCTCGACCTCGGCCCTGCTGCATAACCTCTCGACCATGGCGATTTGCGCCAAGAGCATGACGCCGCTGAAGCAGGTGTAGGCCCGCGACAATCAAAATCGGCCCAAATTATCAAAAAACGCCCCTGCTCAGAGCTACTTGAGCGGGGGCGAAATCGTTCCCAAAGAGACACAAGGAGGGAATTGGATTTTTGCTTCAACCTGGCAGGCTCCATTCTAACCCTATGGCTACAATTAGAATTTGACCCGCCAATCCAAAGTTAGACAAATCTAACAAGAAAAACAAGGGTAAATCTGCGATTTTTTGTAAATTTTTGAATAAAAAGTTAGACCACCCTAAAAAAGTACGCCTTTTTTAATAATTTTAGCCTTGCCTAATTAGCCGAAAAGAACTATATTAGCCCCGTCTAATGACGATTAGACAAAAATTAACCCGTATAATCCGGATCGGAGGCCTCGAATGGATCATACAAAACTAAGCCAGAGTCTGGAAGACTACCTGGAAATGGTGCACATGTTGCGCCTTGCAAATGGAATCGCCCGCGTCAAGGACATTGCCGCAGCCCTTACGGTCAAGATGCCGTCGGTAGCGAAGGCTATGATTGAACTCAAGAAGCTCGGGCTTGTGACACAGGAACCATACAGCGGAGTAGAGCTTACCGAAGAAGGTCAGCGCGTTGCCGCCATGATTCTGAACCGCCATATCCTTCTGAAGGGATTCCTGATCAAGCTGGGCGTGTCCGAAGCCATAGCCGACAAGGATGCCTGCTGCATGGAGCATATTCTTTCGGCAGAAACTCTCGGAAAAATTGAAGATTTTATGAAACCGGCGGAGGCTGCGCCCTCGCCTAAAAAAACAAAGGCTGTCAAAAACAAAAAATAGGCTGGAAATCGCGGCTCATGCGGTATCCGGCCTTTTATACGAGGATAAAATATGAGCTGTAATTGTGGTTGCGGCGGCAAGTCGCAAACGAAAAAGTGGAGTACCGAGCCCAAGTTCTCGGAACTCAAGAAGGGAGACAAGGTAGAGATCGTCGGCTATAACGAAGGCGATTCCCGTTACAAGTCGAAGCTTCTGTCCATGGGGTTAGTCCGTGGCGTTCAAATGGAAGTCTTGCAGGTGGCCCCCCTCGGCGATCCGATTGAAGTAAGCGTACTGTCTTACAGACTCTCGCTCCGTAAAGAAGAAGCCAATGTTCTCAAGCTGAGGAGGGTATAATGGCTGCCAGAAAACTTTTGACGATTGCAATTGCCGGTAACCCGAACTGCGGTAAGACGGCTCTCTTTAACGCCCTTACGGGTGCACGCCAGCGTGTGGGTAACTGGCCCGGCGTGACGGTCGAAAAGAAGGAAGGTTACTTTGAACTGGGCGACCGCCAGATCCGCCTGGTGGACCTTCCGGGTACTTACGCTTTGTTCGCAAATGCCGAAGACGAACGCGCTGCTGTCGATTACTTGCTCAGCCGCGAAGCGAGCCTGATTATCAACATTGTCGATGCGACGAACCTAGAACGCAACCTGTTCCTTACGAGCCAGCTTGCCGACATGAAAATTCCGATGGTGATTGCCGTCAACATGATGGACATTGCCGAAAATCGCGGAATCCAGCTGGATCTCGACGAACTTTCTGATTTCTACGGCGTGCCGTGCATTCCGCTTTCTGCCGTGAGCGAAAAGAGCGTCACTAACTTTATTAGCCAGATGGGCCACGTGCTTGCGAGCCCGATGCCGCTCCCGAAGCAGATGGTTTACGGCGACAAGGTCGAAGAGGCCGTGAAGGTTTTGGAACCGAAGGTGGC
>DGRZ01000100.1:0-483 GCA_002391195.1 Fibrobacter sp. UBA4375
TCGGCGAACCGGCCTTACCGATCTGTGCAGGGTCTGCGTCGATATCGGCGGCACCCCACTGCGGAATGTTCAGGTAGGGCTTCTTCGCGATGAGGGCTTCGTACTTTTCGGCATCTTCCGGCTTGCGTTCGGCAACCACGGTTGCGTTCTTGAACTTCATGAGGCGCTTTGCGTTGCGCGGACGGCACGGGGCCGCACTTCCGTTCACGGTCACGACCAGCGGGAGCGGTGCTTCCACCGTTTCCACGCCACCGTCGATGTGGCGGCGGATCACGACCTTACGGGCCTTTTCGTCGAGACTCAAAATTTCTTCGGCGTAGGTCACCTGCGTGAGGCCGAGCTTTTCTGCAATCTGCGGACCGACTTGTGCGGTATCGCCGTCGATAGCCTGGCGGCCACCGAGGATAATGTCGTAGTCGCCAATCTTCTTGACGGCCTGGGCGAGCGTGTAGCTCGTGGCGAGCGTGTCAGCACCACCGAGCG
>DGRZ01000100.1:563-27006 GCA_002391195.1 Fibrobacter sp. UBA4375
GCGGGCGGTCCGTCACCACGAAACCCTCGTCGGCACCGCGGTACAGAGCTTCGCGGACGACTTCGGCAGACTTCGGGAGACCCATCGTCAGCACAGAGATGGTGGAACCCGGGAACTGGTCCTTCAAACGAAGGGCTTGCTCCAGGGCGTTCAGGTCTTCGGGGTTGAAGACCGCGGGCAATGCGGCACGATTGATGGTTCCCTGCTCCGTCATGGCATCGGGGCCCACGTTTCGTGTGTCAGGTACTTGCTTAGCAAGCACAACGATTTTAAGACTCATAATTGTTTTTTGTTTATGGTTTAGATGTTTGCTCTGTACAAGATACATTTATTTGATGGTGTGGCTACCGGGCAAAGCCTATATTTACCTTGCATGTGTCTTATCTCTTTTTTCTGAGTGGAACACCAGCAATCTCTACCGAGGGAATGTAAGAAACGCGTAGTAATTTTGACAAGAACGCCGGCGCAACACCCGTTTTTGCTCAGGGGAGGTCGCCGGACAAAAGCTTAAGCAGAAATTGGGCTATATTTGATGGTGCAAGTTATTCTCGAATGGAGAAACGATGAACATATTGCGAGGATTTTGTGTTACGGCGCTCACCTGTTGCGCGCTTGCGTTTTTGGCGTGTTCCGGCAACGAAAGTGCTGGCAAGACGGCCGAAAACCAGCCGATAGGCAACCTTTCCGAAAAACTTGTTGGCAAGTGGATCCATGCCGAAACCGATGGCGCTCCCGTGCTCACCAACCAGAAGTCCGTGAGAACCTTTGCCCTTGAAGATTCTGTCATGAAGGTTTACAACAGCATGGCCCTGAACGATGTGGGTGCATGGTGGGAACACAAAAAGAACATGGATATCGCCATAGAAGGCAACCGGATAATCCTGAAGGCGAAATACGACAACGGCAAGTCAGTCACTACCGAAATGATGGTGACCGCTATTACCGACAAGGACATGCGTTTTGACGCCAAGACCACCTTGTTCAATGACGGCGAAGCTTATGCAGAAATTGCCCCGCGGCACGAACGGTTTGTTCGGATAGAAAAGGATTATAGCCAGGAAATACTTGGTGTTTGGGAAGGCCATGTCACCAGTGAGCAATCCGCCTACGATGACCACAAGCAGCACCGCTGGGAATACAGGGACGATGGAACCTATTCCTATATGGGCCTGACTGAAGATGGCGAGTGGGAAGACGATGTCAATTCCAAGGGAGACTACTTTGTCGATGGCAACTTGCTCTGCACCCGCTGGAAAAATGTGGGAGACAGTACGGAACACCGAGAATGGTGGGAAATAGAATCTATTGAAAACGACGTGATGAACTGGACTGCTCTCCGCAAAAGCGAAAATGATTCCCTTTATACGGCAACCTTCAGCATGCACCGCGTCCAATAGTTGACACTTCCTGTAACCAGCAATCCTAATACATACAACCTAACCCCTAGATCCAAACCCCTAATCCCGATTATGAAATTCAAACGCATTCTTCTCAAACTCAGTGGCGAAGCCCTCGCAGGCGAAAAGGGCCACGGTATCGACAATACTATTCTCTCTGACATGGCATCTGAAATTGCCTCCATCGTCAAGCAGGGCGTGCAGGTTGCCCTCGTGATTGGCGGCGGTAACCTCGTTCGCGGTATTTCCGCTTCTGCTGGTGGCATGAACCGCGCCCAGGGCGACGCCATGGGCATGCTCGGCACCGTGATGAATGGCCTTGCCATGCAAGATGCCCTCGACAAGCAGGAAATCGACTCCGTGGTGATGTCCGCCATCCGCATGGAACCGGTCTGCGAATTCTTCGACCGCCGCAAGGCTCTCAAGCTCCTCTCCGCGGGCTCCGTTGTGATTTTCTCCGCCGGTACGGGCAACCCGTTCTTCACCACAGACAGCTGTGCCGCTCTTCGCGCTATCGAAAGCGAATGCGACGTCATCATGAAGGCTACCAAGGTCGACGGCATCTACACCGCAGACCCGGTGAAGGACCCGACAGCCACCCGCTTCGACGACATCAGCTACAAGGAAGTCATTTCCCGCGGCCTCAAGGTCATGGATACCGCAGCCGTCGCCCTCTGCATGGAAAATAACATGCCCATCTTCGTGTTCAAGATGGAAAAGGGCAATTTGACCCGCGCGGCTATCGAAGGCGACCTCGGCACCCTGGTCCACTGCTAACCCTCTTCGTCATCCCCGGTTGTTTATTTATATTTTTTGCTAGAAAGAAGGGGTCTAACTTGAGATCCTAAAACCTATAACCTGTAACCTAAAACCTATTATGGCAGACTACACCGAAAAAATGGACAAGGCCATCGAGGCCACCGAACGTGAATTTTCCAAGATCCGCGCAGGCCAGGCTAGCCCCGCGATTCTGAACGATGTGCGCATCGACTACTATGGCACGCCCACCCCGATTTCTCAGGTGGCAAAGATTTCCGTGCCCGAACCCCGCATGCTCCTGGTGACCCCCTGGGAAAAGCAGCTCGTGGATACCATCGACAAGGCGATCCTCGCCGCAAACATCGGCGTGACCCCCATGAAGGATGGCAACTGCATCCGCGTGACGCTCCCCATCCTTACCTCTGAACGCCGTCAGGAACTGGCCAAGGTGGCCCGCAAGCACGCCGAAGAAGGTCGTGTGGCAATCCGCAACATCCGTCGCGACGCCAACGATGCCATCAAGAAGAACAAGGACCTGCCCGAAGACGAAGTCAAGAAACAGCAGGACGAAATCCAGAAGGCTACCGACAAGTATATCGCAAAGATTGACGCTCTCCTTGCCGAAAAGGAAGCGGACCTCCTGAAGGTGTAGTCCGGAGCGGCAGTGGCTAACCAGCTGAGACATGTGGCCATCATCATGGACGGCAACGGGCGTTGGGCCCGCAGCCGCGGCTTGGAGCGTTTTCTGGGGCACCGCAAGGGGACCCAGGCCACCATCGATGCCGTTGAAGTGGGCGTGAACCTCAAGCTGGAACACATGACGCTTTACGTGTTCAGTTCCGAGAACTGGGGTCGCCCCAGCAAGGAAGTGGATTACCTGATGAACCTCCTCATCGAGATGGTGGTCAAAGAAATCCCCGACCTCATGGAAAAGAACGTGAAGCTCACGGTCATCGGGAACATGGAACGCCTGCCAGAGAAACCCCGCGCAAGCCTCCAGTCTGCCATCGACAAGACGGCGAACAACACGGGCATGCAGTTGAACCTGGCCATCTCGTACGGTGGCAGGCTCGAAATCGTGGATGCGGCGAAGGCCATTGCCGCGCAGGTGCAGGCGGGTAAGCTCAAGATCGAGGATATCGACGAGACTGTATTTGCAAAGAATTTGTACTTAAAGGGCGCTCCCGATCCGGATCTGGTCATCCGCACCGGCGGTGAATTTAGGCTTTCGAACTACCTGCTCTGGCAGGCGGCCTATAGCGAGTTCTATGTGACGGACACGCTTTGGCCCGACTTTACCAAAGAGGAGTTCCTGAAGGCTGTGGAGTTTTTCAAAACCCGCGAAAGAAGGTTTGGGAAGGTGTTGCATGAGTAATCTGGCTCAGCGTTTGATAACGGCGTTTATCGCCATTCCGATAGTGTTCTTTTTGCTGTGGTTCAGCGACTACAGTCGTATCGGGCTTATGTGCTTCTTGGCTGGCGTGGGCGCCTGGGAATGGGCGGGCATGGCCTCCAAGATGTACAAGGGGCCGGACACACGCTATCTTTCTTTTGCGTCGTCCTTGGCTTTGACCCTTGCGTGGACGCTCTCCAAGGGCGGCTATTTCGGACTGCCCGCGGTGCCTTACGTGGTGGGCATGACTTTCCTGGTGATTTTTGCCATCTACATTGGTGTGGCCTACGCCAAGGTGGAAATTGACCATCTGTTCCCTTGGCTGGTGATGCAGCTGGGAGCTCCGCTGTACGTGGGCCTCTGGGGCGGCATGAACGTGCTCATGATGGGCAACGGTCAGGGTTTTGAACATTGCTATGCCTTTATCTTGGTGATGACATCTGTGTGGATGTGCGATACGGTGGCCTATTTCTTCGGGAAATTCGCCGCAGGCAAGGGCCCCTTCGGGCGTCACCCCTTTGCACCCAGCATCAGCCCCAAGAAAACTTGGGAAGGAAGCGTCGCTGGTTCTATCGCCACCATTGCCTGGGTGGCCTACTGGGCCAAGTGCAGCGCTGCCCTCAGTTGCTTTAGCGTAGAAATTGACTGGACCCGGGCCGTTATTCTCGGCGTGCTCGTCACGGTGGCGGGCCAGGCCGGCGACCTCTTGATGAGTGCCCTCAAGCGCTGGAGCGGAACCAAGGATTCCGGCAATTTGTTCGTGGGTCATGGCGGAGTGCTTGATCGCTGCGATTCGTTCTACCTCGCGGCCCCTGCCCTTTATCTGCTCATGGATTTTTTCAAGAATATTGCTTAATAGGTGGACTTTATGAAATCCAAGTTTCTTGTCGGGGCGTGCGCTTTGGTGATGGCCCTTGGTTTTACCGCATGTGACGACAGCAGTTCTACAAGCTCTGATACGGGTACGACGACTACGGAACCCGGTGGAAGCGACAACGCTAAGGATAACGCCAATCCTGGCGACATCTGCGGAGCCAAGCCCGAAGCTGGGTGCAACTTCAAGAAAGAAGACAAGGTCTGGAAGTTCATATACAAGGACTGGAATTACATTGACATTTACACATGGACCGATGATTCCACTGTTGAATTCAAGGAATGCATGAACGCCTACCACATGGATAGGAACGATTCGACCTACACGAATGTGACTCGTGACGAAATGTTCGAGAAGGTGATGGCTGATTGTGAGTCCTTCGCTGATACCGAAGGCGGAAACTAAGGAATTGTGATTATGAAAAATGTTGTTCTTCTCGGTGCGACCGGTTCTATCGGAACCTCTAGCGTCGATGTGATTTTGCAACACTCTGATATTTTCAAGCTGTATGCCGTTGCCGCCAACAGCAGTGTGGCGAAGGTGGCCGAAATTGTGCGCAAGTTCAAGGTGGAACGCGTGTGCATGTTCGACCCGAATGCTGCGAAAGAGTTGGAAAAAGAGCTGGGCATGCCTGTGCTCGCCGGCATGGAAGGCCTGTGCGAACTGGCCGCCGACCCCAAGGCCGATATCATCATCAACGCCCTGATGGGTGCTGTGGGTTGCCTCCCCACCATTACCGCTATCGAACACGGAAAGCACGTGGCCCTTGCCAACAAGGAAACCATGGTCATGGCGGGCCCGGTCATTTGGGACAAACTTGCTGAGAATCCTAAGTCTTTCATCACTCCGATTGACTCTGAACACAGCGCCATTTTCCAGTGCCTTTCCGGACGCCCCGAAAAGGAAGTGGAGTTCCTGGAAATCACCGCTTCTGGCGGACCTTTCCGGGAGTGGCCTATCGAAAAGTTTGAATCCATCACCGTGGCCGACGCCCTGAATCACCCGGTGTGGAGCATGGGCAAGAAGATTACCATCGACTCTGCTTCCATGATGAACAAGGGCCTGGAAGTTCTGGAAGCCCATTTCTTGTTCCACATCCCTTACGAACAGATCAAGGTGGTGGTTCACCCCCAGTCCATGGTGCATTCCCTGGTGCAGTTCCGGGACGGTTCCTTGATGGCTCAGCTGGGCGCTCCCGACATGCGCATTCCTATCCAGGTGGCGCTTACCTGGCCCGACCGCCTGCCGCTGGAGACCAAGCGTCTTGATTTGCCGACGCTGGCAAAACTCACCTTCTTCGAGCCGGACTTTAACAAGTTCCGCTGCCTCGCCCTGGCTTTTGAAGCGGGACGTCGTGGCGGTATTGTTCCGGCCATGATGAACGCGGCCAACGAGGTGCTGGTTGACGCCTTCCTCAAGGGAAACCTGAAGTTTACCGACATCCCGAAGCATGTGGAAACCATCATGGCGGGCGCTCCTACGGTCTCTGGCCACCTGACCCTGGACCAGGTTCTCGAAGCCGACGCCGAAGCCCGCAGGCTTACCGCTGCGCTTATCAAATAGTTGATTTCTACATTTTGCCTCGATGGAATCCATTCTTGACAATGTTTTGATGTTTGTGCTGGGCCTTATCGGGCTGAGCTTTCTCGTGACCATTCACGAGCTGGGCCATTTTTTGGTGGCCAAGTGGAACAATGTCAAGGTGAACACTTTCAGCATCGGCTTTGGCAAAAAACTTATCAAGTTCCGCCACGGCGAAACGGAATATTGTCTGTCGGCCATACCCTTTGGCGGTTATGTGGCCATGGCGGGGGAGAACCCGGACAAGCTTAAAGAGGGCCAAGTTCCCGACGAGCGGGATTTTGTGGCCAAGTCGGTGGGAGCCCGCGCGGCCATCGCCTTTGCGGGGCCCTTCATCAACATCGTTTTTGCCTTTTTGCTTTTGATGATGCTCTACATGGTGGGTGTCGAAGAGGCCGACAACAAGAATCTTATTGTGGGCTTTGTGGCGAATGATTCTTCCGCAGAAATTGCGGGCATCCAGCCTGGCGATACCATTACCGCCATGAACGAAAAGCCTACCCAGGGCTGGGACGATTTTCGGGAACAGATTGGCGTGAGCCTCGGTGCCGAGGTGGTGTTGGAAGTCCATCGGGGTGGCGCTCCGCTGAACATTACCGTGGTGCCCCAGGAACTGGTGATTCCTGCCCAGGATTCTACGGGCAAGCCCATCAAGATGGGCATTGGCGATATCGGGATTTACCCCCGCAACCGCGTCATGGTACGGCTTCCGCCAGTGGCTGGCTCTGCCGCCGAAAAAGCCGGAATTCTCCAGAATGACACCATTTTTGAGATTAACGGTGAACACATTTCCCGCTACGAAGAAGTGGTGCGTATTATTGACGGAAGCAAGGGCGAGCCTGTAAACATTACGGTCATTCGAAACGGCGATACCCTTACCAGGGAACTCACCCCAGTTTATAATGAAGAATACGACCGTTATATGGTGGGAATCCAGATGGGCTACGTGCTTTTCCGCGAGACAAAGATTGTGCGCCGTGGCCCTGTCGAAGCCTTTACGAAAACTTGCGCCACCAGCTGGAAAATGACCACCAGCATCTTCCGCTATTTCAAGCGTATGTTCCAGGGACAGGTCAAGGTCGATGCCTTCTCTGGTCCGGTTTCCATCGTGGCCGTGATGGGTAACGTTTGGATGAGCGGTTTCCAGGACTTTTTGATGCTCCTTGCGCTCATCAGCATCAATCTGGGCGTGATGAACCTGCTTCCGCTGGCGATTACCGACGGCGGGCTCCTAATGTTCCTCGGAATTGAAAAACTCAGGGGAAAACCCCTTTCTACCAAGACCCAGAGCATTATCCAGAATGTCGCCGCCGCCTTCTTCATCAGCTTCTTCGTGTTCATCACGATTCTGGATTTTAGCAAGCTTTCGCTTTTTTTGAAATAAATTTCAAATTTTACTTGACATTTTGTGTCGTCGTGTCGATACTATATTTAGAGGCGAAAGTTTTTTTTGCTGTCGAGTAGATTGTAAAAAAGGATGATGGAATGAAATTTTTACATACGGCGGACTTGCATATCGGGAAAAGTGTATGCGAACATTCGATGCTCGACGAACAGAGGCATATCCTGGCGAGCATCCTGGAGGCGGTTAGGGGAGAAAAACCCGATGCGCTCCTGGTAGCGGGGGATGTTTATGACAAGTCGGTGCCCAGCGCCGAGGCGGTTGCCGTTCTGGACGACTTTTTGGTGCGGCTATCCGAGACTGGCACAAAGGTGTTTGTGTTGAGTGGAAACCACGATTCGGCGGAGCGCATAGCCTTTGGCGGCCGCCTTATGGAAGATCGGGGCGTGCACATGTCACCGGTTTATAGTGGCGAGTTTGCTCCCGTGACCTTGCAAGATGAATTTGGCGAGGTGGATGTGTGGATGCTCCCCTTTGTGCGTCCTGCGACGGTACGCGCCTGCCTGGGCAGCGACGAAGAGCGGGACCAGGTGACGGATTACACCTCTGCCATGCGTATGGCGATTGCCCAGATGCATTTTACGCCGGGGCGTCGCAACGTGCTTCTGGCACACCAGTTTGTGACGGGTGCCGAACGGAGCGATTCAGAGGAAAACGTGGGAGGCCTCGACAACGTGGATGCCTCTGTTTTCGATGGCTTTGACTATGTAGCCCTCGGGCATATTCACAAACCTCAGAACGTGGCGAAAGATGCGGCCGGAAATGCCCGCGTGCGCTACAGCGGAACGCCTCTCAAGTATTCCTTGTCGGAAGCAAACCACAAGAAATCCTTGACGGTGGTGGAACTTGCAGGAAAATCTGCAGATGGGCTTGCCGGGATAGAAGTTCGAGAGATTCCGCTGACACCCAAGCATGATGTTCGTGAAATCAAGGGAACGTTTGCAGAGCTTGTTTCGCCGGAATTTCAGCGGAGGCAGTTGGCCGAAGGCCTTGAACTCGATGATTTTGTTTATGTAAAACTCACGGACGAAAATGACGTGCCTGATGCGGTCTTGAAATTGCGCGGAATATACCCGAACTTGATGATGCTGGATTATGACAACGAACGCACCCGCAATCAGCATGTTACGGTAGGCGACGGAAAGGTGGAGCAGAAGACCCCGATGGAACTTTTCGGGGAATTCTTTAGCGACATGACCAAGCGCGAATTGAACGAAGAGGAATGTTCGTTCGTGCAGGACATCATTGATGGCATTTGGGAGGAAAAATGAGACCGACCAAGCTTGTAATTTCTGCTTTTGGCCCTTATGCGGATCGAACGGTCATTGATTTGGACAAACTCGGAGCAAATGGGCTCTACCTGATTTCGGGCGATACAGGAGCCGGTAAGACGACCCTTTTTGACGCCATTACCTATGCCCTGTTTGGCCGTGCCAGCGGTGAAAACCGTGATGATGCAAAGTTGTTCCGTTGCCTGAATGCAAAACCTGAAACTCCAACACTTGTGGACTTGACCTTTGTCTATGCAGGCAGGGAATATCGCGTGGTGCGCAATCCCGAATACGAACGCCCCAAGGCTCGTGGTGAAGGCTTTACAAAGGAGCCTGCATCCGTCACGTTCTATTACCCTGATGCAAGCGGTAAACAAGGGCCAACGAGCCGTTCCGTGAGCAAGGAAAAGGATGTTACCGCCGTAGTGCAAGAAATCATCGGGATTGACCGCGACCAGTTTACGAAAATCGCCATGATTGCCCAGGGCGACTTTATGAAGGTGCTGCTTTCGTCCACCGACGATCGCAAGAAAATTTTCCGCAGAATTTTCAAGACGGACAAGTTCAACAACTTGCAGGAGGAACTCAAGAAACGGGCTGCTGAAATAGAAAAGCTTTGCAGCGGGAGCGAATCGGCTGCAAACACCCTGGTTGCGCAAATACAATGTTCCGGCACATCTGCCAATGCGGCGGAGCTGGATCGTCAGAAAAACTTGGCGACCCAGAAACAGGTATCGGATTGGCAGGGCGTTTGTGACCTGGTGCAGGCTCTTCTTGCTGAAGATGACGAATCGTCGCAAAAGTTGAGGGCTGAAGCAGATGAAAGTAGCAGGCATCTTGCCGATATGGACAAGGAGCTTGGTCGCGCCCAGAATGTAGAAAGGATTCGTGAGTCATTTAAAAAGGCGTCAGGTGATCTTGAAACCCTTTTGCCGAAGCTGGAACCGTTGAAGGTTGCAAAAACTGCTGCCGAAGGCAAACAGCCGGAGCGCGACCAATTGCAGGAACAGATTACGACTCTCAGGAATTCACTTCCGGAATACGACAAACTGGAATCGTACCGCTCCGACGCAGTCAAGAAGGAAATCGAGTGTAAAAATCTTAAGGGATTGCTCCAGAAGAATCACGAAGAAATTGATTCGCTCAAGGCGAATATCGAACTTCTTGAAAAAGATTTCAAAGACCTTGGTGATGCAGGCGCAAAGAAGCAGGAATTGCTGGCCCAACTCGAGAAACTTTCGGCCAGGCAGGAGGACTTGCAGAAGGTGGGCAAGAATGTCAAGGAATTGTCCACGCTAGGCGAAGCGTTTGAAAGTGCGAAGAAGGCATACGTCGATGCCGATAAAGCCTATCAAGAAAAGCAGGCTGAGTACGAGGCGAAAAACCGTGCCTTCTTGAATGAGCAGGCGGGAATTATGGCCGATGCGTTGGTGGATAATGAGCCCTGTCCGGTATGCGGTTCTACGCACCATCCCCATAAGGCGTGCAAGTCCGTAGATGCTCCCAGTCAGGCGGAACTGGAACAGCTCAAAAGGGCCTTGTCGGGGCTGGAATCTGACCGTAGCGAAAAGAGTGGCCTCGCATCGCAGGCAAAGGGAAAGTTCGAAGAAAAACAGACCGCCGTACAGGCGCTGGTGCAGGAACTTTTCGGTGACTGCAGCTTGGAAGACGCCCGGGAACGGGGTAATGGGGAATATGCCGAAAACCGCGAAAAAATGAATGTGCTGACTAGTGCAAAAACTGAAGAAGAACGACGGGACAAGCGCAAGGCCTTCCTGGAAAAAACGATTCCCGAAAAGCGAACTGAACTTGAAAAATTGCAGGCTGCGGCAATTGGACTGGAAAAGCAAATTTCGGGTCTAAGCGCCGAAGTGGAGTCTTCCAAGAAGGCGGCAGAAGACCTTTCAAAAAAGCTGCCCTTTGAAAACAAGACGGAAGCCGAAAAGCAGATTCGCGAAATCCAGGCAAAGCTTGATGAATCCAAGCGCGAACTGGAGAAAGCTACTGCCGCATTTACTGAATGCGAAAAGCAGGTGAACGAGCTGAAGGCAAGCAAGTCAACGCTTGCTTCTCAGCTGGAAGGCGCTCCGGAATACGACCTTGTAGCTCTGCAGGCAAGCCGTGAACAGGCCGCCGCAGCGCACAATGCGCTTGCGCATTCGCAGAACGAAGTTTCTGCCCGTCTTGCCCAGAACCGGAGTGTACTTGAACAGATTGGCAAGACGGTGGGTGCGCTGGGCGAGCAGCTCCGCAGACGCGGCTGGATCAAGAATCTGTCCGATACCGCCAACGGAGGGCTTTCAGGTCAGGGCAAGGTGATGCTGGAGACCTACGTGCAGGCGTCTTACTTTGACCGCATTGTGAACCGTGCCAACATCCGTTTTCGCATACTTTCCAACGGCCAGTATGAACTGGTTCGCCGTATCGAGGCCGCCAATAACAGGAGTCAGAGTGGACTTGACTTGAACGTGCTGGATCATTCCAGCGGCAGGCAGCGCGATGTAAAGACGTTGAGCGGTGGCGAAAGCTTCTTGGCGTCCCTTTCCCTTGCCTTGGGCCTTGCCGACGAGGTGCAGAGTTCTGCAGGCGGAATCCAGCTGGATACCATGTTCGTGGACGAAGGGTTCGGTTCTCTCGACGATGAAAGCTTGAAGCTTGCTATCAATACCTTGCAAGGCCTTGCCGGCGAAAATCGCCTAGTGGGCATTATCAGTCACGTGAACGAACTGGAACACAAGATTGACAAGATTGTCCGGGTGAAAAAGGACGAAAACAAAATCAGTCGGGTGACGATAGAAGTGTAATTGGGGTAGGCGCTTCGGCGCCTATTTTTTCAGGCACTTTTCGTAGGCCTGGACTTGCCGCTCGATAATGCCGTCCCAGGTGAAGCATTCGGCGATGCGCTTCTGGGCGCCGGCGAGTAAGTCCCTTACGAGGCCGGCGTCCGAGGAGAGCTTCTTGAAGGCGCTGGCGAGGGCTTCCGGGGACTTTTCAGGGACCAGGATGCCCGAGACGCCGTCAACGACTACGTCCGGAATTCCTCCGACGTTGCTCGCGACTACGGGGAGGCCAAGCTCCATCGCTTCGATGAGCACTACGCCCAGTCCTTCGGTATCGCCCTTGCTATCGACGATGGCGGGAAGCGTAAAGACGTTGGCGGTCTTGTATTCGTTGGCAAGTTCCTCCGGCGAAAGCTTGCCCGTAAAGATGATTTCGGCAGATTCCGGAGGCATGCTGGCGGCTTGCTTCTTCAGTTCTTCCGTCAGGTCTCCCACGCCCACGATGCGGATTTCGAACTGGTCCCTGGGCAGGTACTTGGCGGCTTCGATGAGGTAGCAGATGCCCTTGCGCTCGATGTGCCGCCCTACGAACAGGATCTTGAATTTGCCGTTTATGGCGTGAGGCTCGGGGGTTTTAGGGGAGTCTCCCCTAGGTGAGGGGGTAGCGGAAGCCGAGGCTGGAGCGAGGGGGAGGCTTCCCCCTTCCACTGCCTCTCGCCTCTCGTCTCTCGTCTCTCGTCTCTCGTCTAAAGTCGTCCCGTACGGACTCCATTCCACATCGACGTTCCGGATGGCCTTAATTTTGCCGGCGGTAAAGCTGGAGTTGGCGAACACGGCCTGGGCCTGCCCGATGGCGAATTTCAGGAGGGGTTTCACCCATTTCTTTTTGCGGATGAGCAGCAGTTCCGCCCCGTGGAAATTCAGCACCAGCGGGATTCTGAACAACTTAGCAGCTCCGAGGGCGATGTAGGCGTGGGGGAATGGCCAGTGGGCGTGGATGATGTCAGGGCGCCACTTGCGGCAGATGGCAAGGCACTTGAAAAATCCGCTGATGATGTAGGGGATGGCGAGGAGTTGCAGCCAGGGCTTGCTTGCCATCTTGGAGGGAGCGCCGTCTTCGTGGGTGAGCATCTCCAGGTTCGCGGGCGCGTAGCGGAAACGGTTCACCGGCACACCGTCGATTTCGTGGGATTTCAGGCCCTTGTAGGCGGGGGCGAGAACCTGCACCTGTAGGCCTGCCTTTTTCAGGTGGGCGATGGAGGTGCGCAGCCAGGGGACTTCGGCGTCTTCGTGGAACCGCGGATAGACGGAGCCAATGACCAGGACTTTCATCTTAGGTTCCCGTCTTGGCGGCTTCGCTTTCGTCCTGGATGCAGGCGGGGTAAACGATGGGGCGCACGGCGTTGGGCAGAATCAGGGAGATGGCGCTGAATTCGCGCCTCTGGGCAATCTGCTCGATACGGCCACGGACGCGGTTCCAGCCTTCCAGCTTGGAGTCCAGCAGCAGCATGCCCAGACCGGAGTTGTTCTCCAGGAACCCGATGATGTCGCTTCCGCGGCTGTTCTTGGTCAGGGATTCCAGGAACACTTCCCAGAAGATTTCGTTCTGCTCGTCGGTCTTGAGCATTTCTTTGATGGTCTTGAAGTCAAATTCGAGGTAAACGAAGGAACTCTTATCCTCGTCGCTGCGGATAATTTCTTCTTGACAGCGCCTTTCGAATATTTCCGCGGTGTAGATGGAAATATTAAAACGGCATTTTCGAATAATTTCGAAGAGGGTTTCCTTCATCATCGCCCATAATTTAGTCTATTTTTAGGGCATGCAAAGATTGTTGAAGTTGAAAAAAGTGCTGAAGGCAAGCGATTTGTCGTCGCTGGCCGAAAATTTCAGGGCCATCAAGGCGTCTGTGGCGAAATTGCGCAACCTGACCGCCGAAGAGGTTACCACCCTGGAAAAAAACGGCAACCGTTGCGAGGACTGGAACCGTGTGCTGGTGGAGCCCAATTTTGACCCCGCCCGCGTGCAGCGCTCCGTGTTCATGGGCGATGTCCGCCTGCCCGCTTTTTACGGCACTCTTCTTTTGCCCGGCGACGTTTCGTTCCCTACGGGAATTTACGACAGCCTGGTCCACAACTGCATCGTGGAAAACGCCCTGGTCTATAAGGTTTCCATGCTTTCTAACGTGCTGGTGCGGAGCAGCGCCGTGGTCCACAACGTGGGGACCTTGGTCAGCAGCGGCAAGATCAACTTCATGATCGGTTCTACCATGTCGGTGGGTAACGAGATGGGCGGTCGGGAACTTTTCGTGTTCCCGGACATTACTATGGACCTGGTGGAGGCGCAACTTTTCCACAAGGCGGAATCCGATGTGCAGCAGTCCTTCGAGGAACAGCTGAAAAATTTCCGCGAAGAAATTTCGCTCCCCTTTGGCGTGGTGGGCAAGGGCGCGGTGGTGAGTAACACCAATATTGTGCGCAACAGCTGGATCGGGGCCCATGCCCGCGTAGAAGGGGCGGCCAAGATCCGCAACACCATTATCCTCAGTTCCCTGGAAGAATCCACCCACATTTACGATTCCGTGATTATCGAGAATTCCGACCTGCAGATGGGCGTCAAGGTCCATACCGGCGCGGAGGTTCAGCGTTCTGTGCTGATGAGCAGGTCCAAGGTAGGCTGCAAGGCTATCGTGAAGTCTTCTATTGTGGCGCCTTGCTGCCATATCGAAGAGGGAGAGGTGAACAGCTCCTACATGGGCCCCCTGACCCAGATGCACCATCATTCCCTGCTGATTGCGGCCCTGTGGCCCGAAGGTTGCGGAAACTTGGGCTATGGCGCCAACGTAGGGAGCAACCACACGGGACGCATGCCCGACCAGGAAATTATGCCCGGCCAGGGGATGTTCTTTGGTCTAGGAGTGAACGTGAAGTTCCCCGCCAACTATAGGGAATCGCCCTTTACCCTGATTGCAAGCGGTGTGACCACCATGCCCCAGAGGGTCAAGTTCCCCTTCTCCCTGATTCGCTCCGGTGACCCGCAGCTCATGGGAGTGCCTGCCCGCCTGAACGAGATTTTGCCCGCCTGGAATTACGCCCGGAACGCCTACGCCCTGGACCGCAACATCTACAAGTATGCCCAGCGGGGCAAGGGCGCTGTGCCCAATTCCTACTTTAGCCTTTACGGGGCGGAAACGGTTCACTATGCGTTTGACGCATACTGCCGCTTGCAGGTGAACCAGGTTCAAGACGTTTATACCAAGGAACACATCGACGGCCTGGGCGAAAACTTCTTGCGGGAACGGGTCCGCCAGAAGGCCCTGAAGACCTACGGGGAATACCTGGAACGCTACGTGCTGGACCAGATGATAGCCCTGGTGGAAAACGACGCCTCTTTGGCGCTTCAGCCCCCGCGGGAACTCCGTCGCCTGCTTTCGGGCGACCTGAACCGGGAAGTTTCGCGGGTGGTGCCTATGCCAGCTACCTTTGATGAACTGGTCAAGCGCTACCGCACTCTGGAAAAGGAATGGTTCGACGGCGTGGCCCACGGGCTTGACAAGGACATTGCCCGCGGCAAGGAAATCTTCGACGATTACGAGAGCGCTCATCCCATCGACAAGAATTTTGCCGAATGGGAGAAGAACCGCTTCGAGGAATCCGTGAAGCGCCTGAGCGCCGTGCTGAAAAATCTGGGCTAGCTCCCGATGGATTATCCTGTGCTTTTGTTTGCGTTGCTTGCGCTGGAGATTGCGGCGCGGGCTGTGCTTGAAATTCGCGAGAGGCGCGTAACCCAGTTGCGTGGCGGTATGCTTGCGCTTTTGCGCCTGATTCCCCTATTGAACGACATAGTGCCCCTGCCCGAAAGTAGGCGGGAGGTGCCCGAAGACCGTTTTGTGGAAGAGCATGAAAAGGCCCATCGTGAATTGAAGCACGGGGTCCTGCGGAACCTGCTGAAGGTAATCCTGCTGTGCCTTGCGGTGGGATTCCTGCTGTTTTTGGTGGTGCGTCTTGGACTACCCTGGTGGCAGTCCGTGCTGTGGCTCCACCTGGCGGCGATTCCCTTCAAGCTGTTTTTCCACTGGTCCTGCTGGGGTCAGGAATTCGAGGCCGACAACTATGCCTACAAAAAGCTTGGCAAGAAAATGGCCAAAGACGCCATGCGCGAACTTGTCGCAAGGGAGATTCCCTACACGCCCCTGTTTGCGTTAATTTATCGGGAACACCCTACGGCAGCTCTCCGCAGCCAGAGGCTGCTGAACCGCTAGGGCTTTACATCATTCTCGCGCCTTACGTTGTCATGCCTGCGTGGTTCGGCGTCGCTCACCAACCTTAGCGGGCATCTCCTATCATCAAGGAGAGGATCCATACTTTTTATACTTGCTTAGATAGATGTTCCCGCCCAGCTGCAAGCACTATCCCGTTCACCACGAAAGCCGCAATCATCAATATGTCGCCGGTATGGCCGCCCAAGGGCCCCGGCAATGCGGGGCAGAGTTTTCCGGCCAGGGCGAGAACACCTCCTGCCACGATTGCTACCGCCACGAATTTCGGCTTTGCCTTGAGACCCAAGAGCCCCCACAAGATGGGGACGGTGAAGGCTCCCGCATAAACGGCCAGAGCGAGCAGCAGTGTCCCGATGATGTCGGTAAATACTAGCGCCAGCAGGAGTGCCACGATTCCGTTCAACAGAATGACGATGCGCGCTTTTGTAAGCGGTGTCATCCCCGCATCCTTCATTGTCATCCCCGCGCAGGCGGGGATCTCCTTTTCGTTGCTTACATCAAACAATCTGCATATAATAACCGAGCTGCTTAACAGCGTTGTATCGGCGCTGCTCAGCACGACGCTCAGTAATGCAAGCGCAATCAGGGGTATCAAGGGTTGCGGCAGAACCGCTTTGGCGATGGCGGTAATGCGGGCTCCCTGCACATCGCCGAGGCTCACGCCATAAACCGCCAGGAACCCGATGACAAAGGCTACGGGCACAAGGATTGCAGCCGCCGTGAAGACGGCCTTTTTCGCCGTGGCCGTATCCTTGGCACAGAACATGCGGCTGAAAATGTCGGGCCCTGCCGTATAGGTGGTGCCGTAGGTGAGTATCAGCAGGAACAGGTCGAGGGAAGAAAAGTTCGTGTTGAAGGGGAAGGCCGGGGCACCCTGCAAAATTTCGGAAAGCGACGGTGCGGCATTTGCAGGATTTCCGCCGAAAAGGGCGAACCCTGCCAGAACCACAAGCCCGAGGACAATCAGGCAGGCCTGCAGAAAGTCCGTCCGCAAAATGGAAAGCTGGCCCCCTGCAAGGGTGTATCCCGTAAAGACCGCCGCGGCCACAATCGCCGCCGCGGTATAGCTGAGAGCCGTGAAAGTCATCAGGAGTTTTGCCGCCGCAATGATTTGGGCGGCAACAATGCCGGTCCACGCGACCGGTATCACCAAGGATGCTACCAGTCGCGGGCCCTTGCCGTATAGCGATTCCACCAGGTCGGGGAGGGCGTATTTCCCGTGTTGGTAGGCGCGGCCTGCAAAGGGAATCAGGGCCAATAGCCCGAGGGCCCCCACAAGCATGAACCAGGTGGCGGCCCCACCCAGCCTGGCGCCGGAATCAATGGCTCCAATCACAGCCGACCCGCCTAGAATGGTCGCCACAAGGCTCCCTGCAACAGCTTTAGCCGAAGCTCCCTTGCGCGCCACGAAAAAGTCGGGAATGTCCTTCACGTGCCGCGCACTTCGGGCGGCAATAAAGATCAAAAAAATGAGGTAGACAATAAGAGCAATATTCATATTGGGCGACGTGGCAAACTGTTGCTACGTGGTGTCGCCAAAGATAGAAATTGCTAGAACTTCCTGCTGGCGATGAACATGACCATCCGCAAGTCCCATTCGCTATCGACCTGCTTTTGCAGCAGTTCTTCCGTGGTGGGGTAGCGGCGGTTTTTGAACACGCGGTCCCTTGAAACGACGGCCATCAACATGCCGTTCCATTTTTCGCTAATCTTGACCGATGCCATGGGAGTGAGGCTTACGGTCTTGAATCCGGGATTGTAATCCTTGTAGGTGTCGTCAAAGTCGTAGGCGTGCTTGAAGGCGCTTACGGTGGCGGCGAACATGAACATGGGCACCCGCTCAAAGGGCAGCATGTAGATGAGGGTGCCGCCGTACTTGTACCTGAAACCGTTCACCATGTCCTGGCCCCCTGCCTTCCAGACCTGTTTGTCTTCGGCGCCGGTGTAGCCGGAGTAGGTGTACTCGGCCGTGCCTTTCAAGATGATTTTGGTCCAGTCGGACTTGGGCAAAAAGGCGAGTAGGGGGAGGGTCAGTGCACCGTGGTAGTTGATGCCGTAAAGGTATTCGGTAAATGTCACGTCTTGACGGTAATCCCTTTTTTCAGGGTCGTAAACGCCCATGAAGGTGGCGGTCTCGCCATAGTTGATGGCCGTCCCGCCCAAGCCCTGGACGCCAAGCTCTAGCAGGTGAATCAGTTCCAGGCTGACTCCTGCGCGGAGGTTGATTCCTTCGAATCCGAGATTCCCTCCAGAATACCCCTTCAGGGTAAGGAGGGGTCCCATATTTTTCTGAATGTTGAAATTGAGAGCCCAAGCCGGCACAGAAAAGGCAATGAAGGGCCAGTTGTGCAGCGTCTTGGAATTCCTGAGGGAATTGTGGGGGAGTACCAGCGTGATAATGGAGAAGGTGTTCTCGAAGGCGCTTGTGAAACCAAACGCGTCGTCTGGTTTTGCGGCGGGCTTTTCCGGTGTGGTAGCTGCCGAATCGGGCTGTGTGACCGCCGTAGAATCTGAACCTTGCGCGTTTGCATAGAATGGCAAGAGAACTGCCAATATCAAAGCCTTAAAAACGTTGCAAGATAGCCGTTTGCACATACGCGGGTGAAAATGTAGATATTTTGTTCGTTTGTTCGTGCTCCGACACGCCATCTAGCAAGAACAATGGCGCACTTTGGTTGGTCTTTATTGTACGTATTTTTGTATATTCTTATGTATAGAGGTTTGTATGTCTCGCTTTTTAACCTTTTTTGCCTTAATTCTTGCATTTGTGTTTGCTGTGCCGGCCCTTGCCTTCGATGTCTCGGTCAAGGCCAACGTGGATAACGCCCAGGTGTTCGTGGGCGACATGTTCAATTACGAAATCCAGGTTACCGCTCCCGAAAACGCCGTCGTGGATTTGCCCAGCTTTGTCGGGAATTTGGGAAGTTTCGAAGTCAAGGAGATGAAGAACGAGAAGGTGACTGAAGGTATGCCCAAGGGTTCTGCAAAGTTCGTATGGCAGGCTACCCTCAACACCTTCGTGAGCGGAGACTTTCTGATTGCACCCCAGCAGGTCCAGGCCGTTGTCGGTAGCGATACGGTCAAGGTGAATACGGACCCCGTGGCGGTGAAGGTCTCCATGCGCACTACCGGCGAAGAGACGGATATTTTGGAGGCCGAAGACCCCCTGGACGACCCCAGGCTCCCGCAGTGGCTTTTCATCTTGCTCATTGTTCTCGGCGTGATTGTGCTGGTGGTTCTTGGCTGGTTCCTCCATAAAAAGTTTGCGAAGGTGGGTGCGGCTCCCAGGCTTCCGCCCTACGAAGAGGCGGTGCTCGCCCTCAAGGAACTGCGCCAGAAGAACTATCTGGCCGAAGGCAATCAGGGAGACTACTTTATGGCCCTCGGGTTTATCGCCCGCCGTTACGTGGAACGCCGTTTCGAGGTGGACATTCTGGATGCCACCGTGGTAGAACTCAAGCAGAGAATGGCCCATGTGGCGGGGCTCCCGCAGGCCTACAAGGAATCCATGGTGACCCTTGCCGTAGAGACGGAGCCGGTGAAATTCGCCAAGATGAAGCTTGAAGGTGAACGCTGCCGCTTCTGGGACGAATGGGCCGACCGCCTGCTCGAAGACACCAAGCCCACTCCCGAAGAGGAACAGGCCAAGAAGGATGCGCTGAAAGCCGCCATACGTGATGTGAAGGCGGAACGCAAAAAGAAGAAGTAAAAATGGAATTCACTCTCGAAGAAATGCGAACCCACCTTGCCGCTTTGGAGGCAAGAATTTCAAGTGCCTGCAAAATCGCAGGCCGTGGACGTGAATCTGTCAAACTCGTTTGGGTGAGCAAGTTCCACCCCGCAGAGGCCGTAGAAAACGCCATCAGCCTGGGCGCTACCGACTTCGGCGAAAACCGTGTCCAGGAGGCGGAACTCAAGTTTTCTACACCCCGCACGGCGCTCAACGGGGAACGCGTCCGTTGCCATGTCATCGGTCCTGTACAAAGTAACAAACTCAAGAAGGCGGCCATTGTCGCTGACTGTATCCACTCCATCGCCAGCATGGAGGCGGTAGAAAAGCTGGAAAAGGTCTGTGCCGCACTCCCTGGAGAGAATGGCTCGGGCAAAATCCTGGACATCCTTTTCCAGGTAAACGCCGGCGAAGAAGAGACCAAGAGCGGCTTGGACGTTCACGAAGCGGAGAATTTCTTGAACGGCTTGGCAGCCCGCGGTGAAACGGCGTTCCCCCACCTCCGTTTCCGGGGACTCATGACCATCGGCAAGAACACCGGCGTGGCTGAAGATTCCCGGGAATGCTTTGCCTTTTTGCGGAACCTGCAACAAAAATTCTTGGCTAAGGGCGGCGTGTTCGTGAACTTTGACCAACTTTCCATGGGCATGACCGGCGATTTGGAAGTGGCCATCGAAGAAGGTTCCACCATGATCCGCGTGGGCACCGCCCTTTTCGGCGAACGGGACTATAGTAAGCCCGTCAACGACCCTGTTTAGGCAATATTTTTCGTTCTGTCCCCTTTTTGTCTTCCCCGACTTGTTCGGGGATCTCCTTTTTTATATACATTTCCCAAAAAACAGAAAGGAGAACCTTATGACTGTCGGAATCGTCGTTCTTGTAGTAGTGGTAATTCTTGTGGGCTGGTTCATCGCCATGTACAATGGCCTGGTGAAACTCCGCAACAACCGCGAAAACGCCTTTGCTAACATCGATGTTCAGCTCAAGCAGCGCTATGACCTGGTGCCCCAGCTGGTGGAGACCATCAAGGGTTATGCCGCCCACGAAAAGGAGACTCTCGAAAAGGTGACTGCCGCCCGAGCCGCCGCCATGAACGCCACCACCGTCGACGAGAAACTTGCCGCCGACAAGGCCCTGTCGGGCGCTCTTGCCGGACTCCGCGTGTCTTTGGAAGCCTACCCCGAACTGAAGGCCAACCAGAACTTCTTGCAGTTGCAGAACGAACTGGCCGACATCGAGAACAAGCTTTCCGCCGCCCGCCGCTTCTTCAATTCCACCACCCGCGAACTGAACAACGCCTGCGAGGTGTTCCCGAGCAACATCGTGGCTGGTATGTTCGGCTTCAAGCGCGCCCCCATGTACGAGGCCACCGAAAACCGCGAGACCCTCAACAAGGCCCCGGAGGTGAAGTTCTAATTGTGATTAGTAAACAGTAGGCTGTGGATAGGGTAGGGGAAAGCCTTCCCCTGGCTCGCACTTTGTTGCTCGCCACCCCTTCTGCGGGGACACCCCGCAACGCCCCGCCTTCGGCCCTAGCCACTAATCACTAACCACTAGCCACTGCACAATGAAATACGTCGGGCTCCAGACACAGATTTGGCGGAACAACCGCAATACGGTTATCCTGCTCTGCATGTTTCCCGTGATTCTTCTCGGGATGGTTCTCCTGGCGATAATGACCCTGGATTTTTTCGGCTGGTTCTGTTGGGACGGGGCCTGCCCGCCGGGTCCACAGGCCGCCACCTTCCACTGGCCCATCATCTGGTACTATTTCAAGGACGCCATGCCCTTCACGCTTTGCATGACGGGGCTCTGGTTCATTATCGCCTACTGCACGAATACCGCTATCATCCGTCACATCACCCACGCAAAGCCGACGGAACGCAAGGACAACCTGCGGGTCTATAACCTGGTGGAAAACCTCTGCATCGCAGGGGGCATCGAAATGCCCCAAATCAATATCGTCCAGGACGACCAGCTGAACGCTTTTGCCAGCGGAGTAGATGTCCCGTCTTTCACAATCACGCTTACGACCGGACTTATAGACAAACTAGACGATGCGGAACTGGCCGCCGTCATCGGGCACGAACTGACCCACATCAAGAACCGTGACACCCGCCTGATGGTGGTATGTATCGTATTTGTCGGGATTTTTGCGGCCATCCGGTCCATGGCCGTGCGAATGCTTATGGGGCTGCTCACCGGGCCCCGCCGCCGCACCACCAACCGCAGCAAAAAAAATGGCGGCGGCGGTGGCGCCATATTCGGAATCATCCTGTTCCTGGTGGCGCTTATCGTATGGAGCACCGTCGGGTATTTCTTCAGCTGGCTTACCCGTATGGCCATTTCCCGCACACGCGAATACGTGGCCGATGCCGGCGGTGCCGAACTCTGCGGAGACCCTCTGGCCCTGGCCTCTGCCCTGCAGAAAATATCCGACAATCCGGGTCTTGACAATATCCACCGGGGCGACGTGGCCCAACTCTACATTATCCACCCCGACGAGGAATTCGACAACGACATGAAACTCTCGGGCTGGGTGGCCAAGGCGAACACCATGTTCTGTACCCACCCCGATACGCCCGAACGTATCAAAATTCTGAAACAGTTCTAGAGGAAAATGTATATTTCCATTAGGTGGAATCTACGGTATGATTTGTAAAGTGATAAAATACCTGTGGATGGGAATGGCTTTTTTGTGGTTCGTCGCTTGCAATGGCGACGATTCCTACATGTATCGTGATTATTGTGAATCTTATGGATGTAAGCCCTCTACCGAGGTTCTGCAACGGCCCACGTCTTTTGCCTTGGAACTGCAGTTGAACGACTCTGCCGACTCTCGGACGGCGAAACTTTATACTTTGGATTGTGAATTCCTTCCCGGAGAAGATTCGACAGAACTCAGCACGTTTTGCGTGGATAGCCTTAAGTACGGCAAAAGCGATTCCCTAAGGCACTTGCCCCAAAGGAACAAGAATTCCTACGAGAGTTTTTATTCTCTGTACGTAAAGGACGATGGGTCTGTTCTAGAAAAGTTTGCCCGAATTCCCATAGATGACGACGACCATTTGCGTTTTACCCTGGTGGATCGCAAGAACAAGAAGAAAACTTTCGATGTGGACCTATCCGCCTTTATCAAGATGTATGAACTCCATGGAGACACCTTTGAATTTAAGTTTCCGGACAGCACCACTTTCACTGCCTTTACCCGCGATACTACATTCAGCGAGAAGGATTGTGCAGTTCCATTTACGAGTGAAAAATCGTATGAATGCTATGATTATTCCGTTTACGGTGACACCTATATGGATACGACCATCTATTGTATTCTGCAACCAGGCGATAGTTACGAAAATGTTTATCACTATATGACTACGTCAGAATTTTTGGGTGTGCATTTGAGCGATATCGGTGATTCTAACGCCTGCAAGTCGCAACGGTTCTATGCGAGCATTACAGAACAAAAACCATGGCTTATCTACTATGTCCAATGTGACAAGATTAGTCTGGACTCTTTGCCTGATTCGCTTTCCCTGAGCAATCTTTATTCCCGCCGGTTGATGAATGAATCTCTCCTGGACTCCCTGGGTGACCGAATGTACCGATGGAGCGAAGACCAGTCTGATTCCACATGGGTTACCGGTCACCGTCATTCTTGGCACACCGTTACCCGCCTTGGTGAACAGGGCCCTGACAAAGAAGACAATTTCACGGTTTACACCATCTACAAGGATTAAGGGCAACCCATGAAAAGACTTGTTTTCTTGTTGATTGCACTTCTGATGGTGTCTTCTTATGGAGAAGAGTCGGCGTCTGGGCAACGGCGAAAGAGCAGTTTTTATTTTGACGCCACGGTAGGTATGGCTTTGCGCCACCTTGAGGCGGTGCAGGCGGTTCACGACTATTCGGAGTCAAGTCCTGCTTGTCATTTTGAACCTGACGGTCGTTATGTGTGTGGCGAGAAATCTTCTGGTGGCAAATATGGTTCCTATGAAAAAGATATTGGCTATACGGGTTTTGGCCCCCTGTTTTCAATGCGGCTTGGCTGTTTGATAAAGGGTGTTGTTGCTCCTTTTGCAAATATCGAATTTGAAAAAACTGGAGGAAAGGTTCATGGGCGTGAAAAAGACGAAGACGATGCCAAGCCAAGGTCGGCCTTTTTGGGTGGTGGCCCTGGCGTTGCCATTTATCCTTTCAGCCATTCAGAAGGTGCTGCCAAGAATCTTTATATGGTTGCTACTGCAAATATGTTGTTGGGTAGCGGTGGCGGTATCGGTTTTTTGGGAGTCAATGTATTGTTTGAAGCGGGCTACCTTTTTCCTGTGTCGGAACGACTTAATTTTGGCTTTGCCGCCGGGGCAGACCTTATTTCCCCCGGTGAAATCGATGATGATATTAACGATGATAGCGGCTACGGCGTTTGGGTCGGCCTCAAATTCGTGAGAAAATAAGCCCCGTTGTCATCCCCGCATCCAACTTGTCATCCCCGCGCAGGCGGGGATCTCCTAGCGGGCATTTCCCTTTTCCCGCTTGATCTGCTTCAGTTGCGCAAGCCTTTCTCCAAGAGCCTTTTCTTTTCCGTAGGGCTTGGGCTGGTAAATCTCGGTACCTTCCAGCTGCTTGGGTAGATGTTCCTGTGCGGAGTAAGCACCCGGGCTGTCGTGGTCGTACTGGTAATCGACTCCGTAGCCCAGCTTTTCGCCGACCTTCGTCACCGAATTGCGGAATGCCCGCGGCACGGGGAGCGTTCCCGTCTGTTTTACAATCTGGTCGGCCTTCATTCCCGCCAGCTCCAGGCTGTTGCTCTTGGGAGCAAGGGACAGGTAAACTGCCAGTTCGTCGAGGGCGATGAGTCCTTCGGGAATTCCCATAAAGTCATAGGCCTCGCGAGCGGCGGTGGCCAGCAGTAGCGCGTTGGGGTCTGCAAGGCCGATATCTTCCATGCTCATGCGCATGAGCCGTCGCAGAATAAACCGCGGGTCTTCGCCGCCCTGCAGCATGCGGTGCAGCCAATAGAGGGCGGCATCCGGATCACTTCCGCGCACCGACTTGTGCAGGGCCGAAATCAGGTTGTAGTGCTCTTCGCCGCTCTTGTCGTAGCGCAGGGGCTTCTTGTACTGAAATTCTTCCAGGAGTTTTTCGTCAATGACCTTGCGGTCTCCCAGGTTCTTGCCAATCCATTCAATCTGGTTCAGCAAAAAGCGCGCGTCACCGTCGGACTGGGCAATGAGTTTTTCAACGACGGCGTCTTCGACTTCCACATCCTTCAGTTGCAATCCGCGGGGGTGGTCCCGCAGGGCGCTGAAAATCAGCGTGCGTAAATCTTCTTTGCTTAAGGGCGCAAATAGTATCAACTGGCAGCGGCTAAGCAACGCGCTGTTGACCTCGAACCCCGGGTTCTCGGTGGTGGCGCCTATGAGCGTCACGGTACCATCCTCAACCGCGCCGAGCAACGCATCCTGCTGCCCCTTGTTAAAGCGGTGGATTTCGTCGATAAACAGGATGGTGTCCTTGAACATGCCCTTCATTTTGCGGGCGTCGGCCAAAACTTCTTTCACCTCTTTCACGCCGCTGGCTACCGCAGATAAAGCCACGAAGGCTTTCTTGGTGTGCTGGCGGATTACGTGGGCGAGGCTGGTCTTGCCGCAACCCGGTGGGCCCCAGAAAATCATGCTGGGCACATTGTCGTTTTCGAGACTCTTGCGCAATAGGCTCTGCTCGCCCAGAATCTTGTTCTGGCCCAGAAATTCGTCCAGGTTCTGCGGGCGTAGTCTTTCGGCGAGGGGCTGGTCCATTAGGCTTGGGCGTCCTCGTTCACGAATTCGAACTTTGCAAAGCCAGAGGGCAGTTCCCGTGTGGGTCTGCCGTTTTTCAGCATGCAGTGGAGCGTGGAGCCCGTAGTGCATAGCTTGCCGTTTACCGTCGCCTTGTATAAAAAGCGAACACGGAGCCTGTCAACCCGGACCATGGTGGTCTCGATATCTACGAATTCGCCATAGTGGGTGGGGTTCTTGAATTGGACGTTCAACTCCAGGACTGGGCTCGAAAAACCTTCGGCTTCCATGTCGGCGTAGCTTGCGCCCGCTTCGCGGAAATATTCGGTACGGGCCTGCTCGAACCACACGGCGTAAACGGCGTGGTGCACGATTCCCATCTGGTCGGTTTCGGCGTAGCGAACGTCAATACGCGCTGTATGCTTGAAGGTGCATGTTTCCATGGGCTTAAATATACAAATCATTGTTCAAAACATCGGTCATGAAGAAAGTTTTCTAAAAATGCCCTAAAGCAGCGAAAAAAGCCCTTTTTTGCAAATCAACAACTTATCAACACTCCGCCCCCCTTTTGTGGACAAAACTTTTGCGAAAAAAGGAAAAAATCGCAATTTTTTTTGCGTAAGTGCTTGATTTTTATTGACAAAACCCACCAAATCTTATTAAATTTGGCTCACTCTATTATCTTTAGGGGTACTAGAGTGCGTGCCAAAGTAGCTCAGCTGGTAGAGCAGCTGATTTGTAATCAGCCGGTCGTAGGTTCGATTCCTATCTTTGGCTCGAAACAAATGCATCGTTGCCCGAGTGGTTAAAGGGGACGGACTGTAAATCCGTTGGCTCACGCCTACCGTGGTTCGAAACCACGACGATGCACGACCACAAGGCCCGCCAATGCGGCAACGTAGCGGCAGGCCCAATGCCCAGGTAGCTCAGTGGTAGAGCACTTCCTTGGTAAGGAAGAGGTCTCGGGTCCGACTCCCGATCTGGGCTCTCACTAAACGGAGATAGAATAAAATGGCAAAAGAACATTTTGATAGAAGCAAGCCGCACTGCAACATCGGCACCATCGGCCACGTTGACCACGGCAAGACCACCCTGACCGCCGCAATCTGCACGACCCTCGCAGCCCGCGGTCTCGCCGCCGCCAAGCGTTTCGACGAAATCGACAACGCCCCCGAAGAGAAGGCCCGCGGCATCACGATCAACAC
>DGRZ01000023.1 GCA_002391195.1 Fibrobacter sp. UBA4375
AGCCCGCCGACCATTACCACGCTCTTTACAACACGCTTGCAAAGGCAGATTCTGCAGGCAAGCTGACCGAACTCGGCAAGAGTCTGCTTGAACGCGCAAAGTACCTGGACGAATACGCCGCCCCGCGCGCAGGCGATTTGACCCAGCTCGGCGTAGCGCAGCATCAGGGAATCGCGAAGCGCATGGTGAAGAACTTCCCCGAACTGTTCAAGAACAACGCCTACATCGAAGCCTATGCCAGCACCTCGACCCGCTGCGTCGTGAGCATGGCGGCTTTCCTCGAGGAACTGCGCGCGCAGAAACCCAAGCTCGACATCCACCAGGAATCGGGCAAGTACCTGATGGCATTTATAAGCCCGCTCGACTTCGGGAAAATCATCGGCGAATCCAACACGCCCGCATGGCAAAAAGAAAACGAGAAGCTCTACAGCCACGTGAACCCCGCGCGCATGATGAATGCAATTTTCAACGATTCAACTTACGTGCAAAAGAATATCGACGCGAGCGACCTCTTCAGCAAGATTTATGAAATCGGCAACAGCCTGCAGGGCAGCCCCGAAATCGAATTCAGCTTCGACGACCTGTGGACAGACGAGGATCTCGCCGCCCGCTGGCACGCGCAGAACGCCTGGTGGTACAGCGTGCTGGGCAACAACCCCTTCGGTAAAAAGGAAGGCCTCGAGAACGCACGCCCGCTATTGAAAAACTTCCTCGATGTTGCAGACAAGGTAATTACCGCCGACACGACAGCGCCCGCAAAAAAGACCGCAGCAAAGCCCGCGAAAAAGACTACGGCCACACTCCGCTTCGGGCACGATACCGTCATCTTCCCGTTCGCCGTACTGCTGCAATTGGAGAACGGCACGCAGAACACCGGCATCGAGACCGCCGACATGGAAAACCTGCACAAGGTCTGGCGCGACTATGAAATCAGCCCGATGGCAGCAAACGTGCAATTCGTCTTCTACAAGTCAAGCAAGAAGGGCGCCCCCATCCTCATGAAGGTGATGCTCAACGAAACCGAGCAGAAACTGCCCGTGACCTGCAACACGGCAGCCCTTCGACAAAACTCAGGGACCGTGCAGAACTGCCCCGCAGCCCCCTACTACCGCTGGGAAGATTTCCGCGATTTTTATAGTGAAATCGCAACAAATAAATAAAAAAATAACTCCCCCGCAAATAATTTGTATATATTATGGGCATGGAGAAAATGCCCATGAAGTTTCGTCCATTGCCCATAATCGCGGTAGCGCTGTATGCGGTCGCATTCCTGTTTACGGGTTGCGCAAACCCGACAAACATATATAAGCCAACAGAACTCCCCGAAAGGACCAAGGGCGAATACGTCCAGTACAAGGGTGCCGACATAAAGACGAAAGGTACACAAGTCGCCTTCGAATCCAAGACCGGCGACGGCATGACTGTATTCCAGACTACCGGCTTCTGCTACGACCCGATAAACGACTACATTGTATTCCCGACCACTCGCGCCGACGAAGGCTACTACCTCATCGTCCCCCGCGATAGCGTCACCCTCTGCAAGAACGGTGCCGCCAGGAACAACTCACTCTTCTCCAGGAACCATCTGCTACGCGGTTTAACCCTCGGTACCATCATCGGAGGTGGGATTGGAACCATGCTTGGCATTCCGATGGCACTATTCCTCTCGTTGTTTGGCGATGGTTCAGCATTTGAAGTTATCTGGTTTACGTTTATAGGTGTTGGCGCGGGAACTGGAGCCGTAATCGGCGGAACAGTTGACCCGGCAATCCACGGCGAAATCGTTAGCGATATCCAGGAAGGCTGCCCCTCCTACTTTACCGAGGAGGAAGAGCAGGAATACCTCAACAAGAACCTGTGTTACTAGGAGAATATCATGAAGCGCTATATTATAGGCATTCTCCTTACCGCAGCATTCGCCTTCGCACAGGATGCTTCGACTGATTCGGCAAGCTCATCAACCGGCTCAGCAACCGTAAAAGAACCTGTTGAGCAGGCCGCTCCCGAGCGCACTCCTGAAGGCTACCGCATTATCCGTATCAGCACCGAGGAGACAAAAGTCTACAAGGATAGCGTGAAAAAGGCCCAAATAGAGAAAGAGACAAAGCCCCATGACCCCGTTCCATTCAAGTTTTCCGTTGGACTGGCGGCTTCGTATGGCCTAAAAAGCATTTATGGCAAAATTGATCTCCACCATTACATGACTGATACCACATCCAATATTGCTACCGGTAACGACTTCCGCTTCGGAGTAGCCGTACTTATCCCCCTGATAGAGTACAACTTCGCCATAAGAACGGGAGTCTGGTTTAACTACACTTCACTCATGGAGGACAGGCCTCTTCTGGATGCACCCCAAATCAAGCACAACAACGGCAACTTCGAAACAGTCGGAGATTTCAGAGGTGATATATCGCAGGGACGCCTAAGTATACCTTTGCTGGTTGCTATGAAAACCATGAGAAGCCCCGTGATGTTTGATATAGGAACTCAATTTTCAATTCCCCTCTTTGACAAATACGAAGACAGCAGTTACAATGACGACCTGATAGACAACGGAGCACGCACAGCACTGGACATCGCCTTGCTTATAGGGGGCGAAGTTATTATAAGTCGCAACTCATCCGCAAACGTCTTTTTCGAATTTTCAATGAACAGTCCCTATAAAGATAACGTCTACTTTATAGGCATAAGCGACATAAACCTCCTTGCAATCAGAATTGGATTTACATACAACCTAATTTAACAAGAGTCCTGTATTTTTGAAAAAAGAGATTTTCGCCCCATGTCGCGCTTACTGTGTCTAGCATTAGCCCTGCTCCTGGCCTCATGCGCCTCGCTCGAAGAAACGAGACGGCATGCAGAATTGGATACCGTGGAAACAAAGGCAAGCCCGGCTCCGGAATTTCGCGGTGCAGGCACGTATGTCGAAAACGGTTCCGTTGTCCTGGAAGGCCACGTAACTTACCGCAACAAACTTAACGCGGAAAGGGCAAGAGAGAAAAAGCAAGAAGACTACAAACTTGTCTACGATCTCGGGAACACGCCCGTTGAAGGTGCTTTCAGCGTGCTGTTCAAGGGCGAAGGGCCCTTTATCAAGATAACAGCCGGAGCAGATTATTTCCCGTTCGTAGGACTTGTCTTTGGCGCCAACACGAAGCATTTTGAAGCAGGCGGATTTGTCTTTGACCACTTCTGGGACCGCACCTACCATATCAAGGGAACCCTGTACGAGGAAACCTCCTATTACTCCGGGAGTACGGACTTTAATTGCCTTTGGGATAACGGTTCCTGCACCCTTGACTCCGTCGACAAGAGCCAAAAAGACCTTGATTACGAAGAGTACCTGATGACCCACCATTATGGGCTAGGCGTGTTCGCCTCCGTTTTTCTAGGAGACTTTGTCCTGGAGTATTCCGGCA
>DGRZ01000033.1:0-372 GCA_002391195.1 Fibrobacter sp. UBA4375
ACGTAAAGAACCGTATGCCGATTGCTAGCATGACGGTGGTTGCTCACGGCACCGAAGAAAAGAACGTCGCTGAGACTATGAAGGACTTGATCCTCGAAGAACTCAACGTTCGCGAAATGAAGTTCTTGGAAGACGAGACGAAGCTCGTGCAGCTCTCCGCCAAGCCGAACTTCCTTGCCATCAAGGCGAAGGGCCCGGATTACGCAAAGAACATGAAGGTGATTTCCGCTAAGCTCAACAGCCTCACGGTTGATGAAATCAAGGCTCTCCAGGCTGGCGAGACGATTAAGTTCGATTTCGGTGAAGTCGGTGCCGATTGCCTGATGCTCAACCGCATCGTGGCCGATGGCATGGCCGTGGAAGCCAACCAGC
>DGRZ01000033.1:472-36520 GCA_002391195.1 Fibrobacter sp. UBA4375
CTCCGCCGCGCCTGCGTGGCCCGCGAACTCGTGAACCGCATCCAGAACCGCCGTAAGGACCAGAACTACGCCATCACCGACAAGATCGAAGTGACGCTGTTCTCTGCAAGCGACGTCTTCAAGCAGGCCGTCGCGGAGAATGAAGCCTACATCGCAGGCGAGACGCAAGCTGTCGCTATTAAGTGGGCTGCCGCCGCCGATGGCCTCGAAGCTAACGACGCCGACGGCGAGGCTTTTGCGTTTACGACTGTTCAGGCGTAAGAAAAATACTTAAAAAACTCTAAAAACGCTCTTTCCTTGCGAAAGGGCGTTTTCTTTATTTGGTCTTTTGTTTGAAAAAGTGTATATTTATAGATGAGGTATGAATATGCAAACCGCAACAATTGAAATAACGACTGCGATGGAACCTTATGTAAATAAGCGTGACATGTGGCTGAAGCAACGTGCGATGCTCCTGTACCCCTATATCCAGAACGGGACTATTTCGCATGGCCGTGCCGCCGAGATCCTTGAAATGGACAAGTGGTCACTTATTCAGCTGTATGGCTCTATGGGCATTCCGTATATTGACATGGACGAAGCGGAACTTGAGCGTGACATTGCTAACGCCCTCGCTGCTTGCGGAGAGTCTAAGTGATCGTTGTCTCTGACACGACTCCGTTATTGACTCTGTTCAAAATTGGACGGATTGACGTTTTGAACAAACTATACAATTCCGTTCATATTCCATTTGCTGTATTTGAAGAACTGACTCGTAATACTGAATACCCTGAAGAAGCAGAGTATTTTAGGAATTGTCCGTTTTTGGAAGTTCATTCGGAACTTTCCGCAGAAAGAGTATCCCTATTGCAACGAGCGACTGGTTTGGATCTGGGCGAAAGTGAAGCGATTATCTTAGCAGATGAAAAACAACCGAGTCTTTTGCTGATTGATGAAAGCAAGGGGCGTGTTGTTGCAGAGAGCATGAAACTGACAATCACCGGAAGCATAGGTATTCTCTTTGCCGCATACCAGAAAAAGTTACTTACTGCAGATGAAATTGACCAAAGTGTTACTATGCTTAGGGGCATGAATCGCTTTATCGGCGAAAAGCTTTTTAATTTGCTGTTGTCGTTGGTTCACAATAAGAAATAGGTCCTTTCTATTCCTTTTTCTCCCTAAAAACACTCTTTCCTCTTTACAAAATAGCGAAGAATCGCCATTTTCATTGCAAAAATGAACTTTTTTGTAAACTTTCAGGCCTTTTTTCTCGTTTTTATGTTATTTTTAAAGAGTAAAAGAGTTTTTGCTCTTGTTCTCCAAACGGAATCTAGACACTTCCAAATACACGAGGACAAGGCGAACGCTCACGCAGATATGCCGTTTTCGGCATATCTCGGTTTGTCGTGTCAGCTATTCGGCTGATTTATGGTCGTATCGACCAATGGCAACAGCCCTTTTGGGGCGTGGGTCGTTTGTGTTTATCGTGTAGAGGCAGTCTAGAGCCCCGTTTGGATAAATGCAACGATCTGCGCCTTTTTTTGTGCCCCCACAAAATTTGGTGTGATATCCTTGCGGAATAGGAGCAAAGCTCTTGTAATGAAAGAGGTTTGGTTCTATGGGAATAATTAGGTGTGCATTTCGAAATGGCATTGAGCTACCTTTGCTTTTTATGCTGACTGTTTCGTGTGCTTGCGTTTATGCAGGCTCATTCGCTGATTCCAGGGATGGCGAACATTACACTACGGTTAAGATAGGTCGTAGCGAATGGATGGCGGAAAATTTGCGATATAAAGTTCACGGGAGCCGTTGTATCAACGACATACAGAAATTGTGTGGATTAGGACGGTATTACAATTTTGATATGGCTGAACAGGCTTGTCCAAGAGGTTGGCACCTTCCCTCTAAAAAGGAATGGAACGATATTTTTGATAACGTTGATAGAAACTTTGGTATAGTTCTTCTAGGACATTGTTATGAAGAAGATCGCTGTTTTGATATGGATAAAACGGCTGTTTTTTGGACTTCTAGCGATGACAATAATTCTTGGACGGATGGAAGACGAAGCGATAGTTTCCTAAAGAGTATGGTTCCACGAAGGCAAAAGGCTTTTGCCGTTCGTTTTGAATCTGCACAGGGAATTTTTATCAATCCACCACACTCTTTTCTTAAAGACGGCTATTACTTCAATGTCCGTTGCATGAAGGACTAGGATTTAAACAATCAACAAGGGGTATAAAATGCCAAACTTAAATTTAAATGATTTTGTCGATGACAAAGAACAAAGCGAACGAATGGCACAGGGCTTTTCGGATAAAGACCCTCTAACCACTGCGTTATTGTGCTTATTCCTTGGTCCTTTTGGTTTACACTCCTTTTATGTTGGACGTTCTAATTCTGGAAAGTTGCGCCTTGCTTTGGGTCTTCTTTGCGTCTTGTTGGCTTTGATGCAAATTAAACTAGGATATTTGTTTTTTCTGTTAGCTCTGTTACTATCTCTTATTGATTTTCTTAAAATCACAAAAGGGGAATACCGTGATGTGAATAACAAATTAATCAAAATTTCTGGATTTTTCGGTATTGTTAAGCTAATATATGTCCCTTATTTCATCGTGATAGGGATTGCATCCTTATTTTTGTTCGATTCTGAACATGAAACATCTAACAGTTCTACTCAAGTATCACAAACTCCGCCTAAAGATATTCCTGTGAACGAAAGAACTTTTGAAGCTTTGTATAAGTGTAAATATGAAAAACAGGAATGCGCTGCGGAATATAACAAACGCTTAGAAATAGCTGTTCATACTATTGATTCTGTTTATGCGGAAGGCAATATTCGTGAGGCAGTCAAGTTGTCTCAATCATTCTATAGTATTTTAAAGAGTGATGGTTCAACTATTAGTTTTGAAGAGTATGTTCCTACGAAAGAAGGTGTAGAGAAAAGAATTGACAATTTGCGTCCTCAAAAAGGATGCATTGAAGATTCTTTGCAATATGCAAATTATTTATCTACGATTTATGAAGTGGAAAAATACTTTGATCGTGATGATGGTGCAATTAAAGCTTTCACGAAATACTTCAACTACTTAAACAGAAATTGTAAACTGAAACATTATGATGCTAATGTCATTATAACAGAAGAACGATTCATTGCAAGTGCTTTAAAAAACAAAACAATCACTAATTCAAAAGCGACTGCATTGTTTAACGAAATATTTAAACAAATAGACAAAGATGATTTTATTGCTATGAAGTCTATAAATGACGGAAAATCTTATAAAGGATACGGCTCAATAGAAATGAAGAAAAATAGAACTGTTTCATATGTGGAAGCACCTTCAAAGGAATTTGATGCTGCGATGGCGCTTATGGCATCAGCTTTTAACTTATTTTCGTTTGAAGCAAACTTTCCTTTTGTGATGCATCCTTCAGTTGAAAATGTTGAAATAGGATTTAATATATCTGAGTTAGAGTATAATTGGTATGCTGGATATTATTATGGAATCTATGCGGTGACAATCAAGGCTAGTCGAAAAAGTTTAGATAAGTATTATGAAAAAAATAATATTGCTCCTCCCAGGGGTGTTGGTAGCGAACTTGCAATGAGTGCGGAGGACAAAGAATTCTTTTCCAGCTTACCGAGTTACGCGTCTATGAAAAGATGGTGTAGTAAAAATGGTTTTGTATGTTCGAAGTATTTGATTGAAAGAACGAGATGACATGCATTTGCGTTAGGGATTCCCCAAAGGGGATAAGAACACTAAGGGAGTAAACTCCCAAGTGTTCTATAAGTGACCCCTTGGGGCGGCGCTGAGGCGCCGTTTTATGAGGTTGGGCGGGAACGAAGTGAGCCGGGCGACCCATAAAATATAGCCCGACCCACGAAGTGGGCGGACAGCACTTAACAACTTGTTGTTTAGTGCGCATGGCCACCAAGGTGGGGAACGCCCTAAAAATTTTGACCGTAGCTCACCGCTACGGTCTTTTTTTTGCTGTGAGAAATTTATTATTCCGCAAATCCAGGAGGGGGCAGGTGCATGCCCGCCATCAGGAGCTTGCTGTCGCGGGCGTATTGCATAATGCGCTTGCGGCTTTCGGCGGATTTCGGCTTGTCCATGTCGTAGTTGGAATTGACTTCGGGGTGGTCCTTCTGCAGGGCGTAACCGTGCATCAGGTCGCCGACGATAATCAGGTTTGCCAGCTGGAATGCGGTGTGGCCCGGCGTGTGTCCGACGGCGTCTATCGCGAGCACTCCGTGGGGGAGGCTGTCGCCAAATGCGAACAAGTGAAGGCTATCCTTGTAGAGCGCCATGATGTTCTTCTGCAAATCGTTTTTCGGGATGTCATTCATCCAGGCGTCATATTCCACCTTGCCCGCATATACGGCGGCGTTCTTGAAAACCTTCGTGTCGTTGCCGGCATCATCCTTTGCGACAAGGCCCGAGATGTGGTCCACATGGAAATGCGTGAGGTAGACAAGCCCGATGCTGTCGGGGTTCACGCCGAGAGCGGCAAGGCGGCTCATGAGCTGCCCGCCGAAAGCCCCGAGGCCTGCGTCGAACAAGATGTACTTGCCGTCGACCTTCACGAGGAACGTGCTCACGCTGGCCGGGATGCCGTCGGGCATGTTCAGGCTGTTGTAGAGGGAATCGCTGGCATCGCTGAAGAGCGAGCGCGGGTTCAGCTTGTTGCCCATGTTGTCCTGAATCCAGGTGACGCTCGCGCCGTTTGAAAGCGTAATCGTCTTGGTGCCCTCGACTTGAGCGGCAGTTTCAACGCCCGCAGTTTCCGCGGAGGCGGTTTCCTTGGCGGTCTTGGTGTCGCTGCAGGCGGCGACAAGCATCGAAAGCGAGATGGTTCCGAGGAAGGCAAAGAACTTGTTCATATAGACTCCTTATTTACAAGATCCTCGCCTTGGTTCGACTACGCTCACCACAGGTCGCGAGGATGACGACGAAAGTGTTCGCGAGGATGACGACGAAAGTGTTCGCGGGGATGACAAAAAAATAAGAAATAGCATCCTCTTTTGTGAAAGATGTATCTATCTTTTAGGGTATGAGTGATAAACTTGTTCACAATGTCTGCACCGACGGATTCGAAATGGAATACGCCCAGTTCGGAAACGGCCCTCGCCCGCTGGTGGTCATTCCGGGTCTTGCCATCAGGAGCGTCATGAAATCTGCAGACGCCCTGCAAGTGCCCTTCAAGATGTTCACCGAAGGCTACACGCTTTACTTTTTCGACCGGCGAAAGGACGCCAACCCCGGCTATTCCGTAGAAGACATGGCCCGGGACCAGGCTCTGGCCCTCCGTGCCCTCGGCCTCAAGGACGTGGCCCTTTACGGAGTGTCCCAGGGAGGCATGGTGGCCCAGCATTTGGCGGCAAATTACCCGGAACTGGTCTGGAAACTGGTTCTCGGCTGTTCCACCTCCAAGGCAGAGCCCCAGCAACTCAAGGTAATCGGTGAATGGACTAGGCTTGCCAGGGCCCACGATGGCGACGGTCTCGTGAAAGCCTTTATCCGGGACTGCTTCTCGGAACCTTTCGCCAAACGTTACGGCAGGGCCCTCCAGGTCATGTACAAGGATGTCTCTGCCGAAGAGATGGACCGCTTTGCCGTTTTCTCCGACGCCTGCGATTTTGTGGACACCCGTAACGGACTGGAAAACATCAAGTGCCCCACCCTCATTCTTGCCGCAAGCAAGGACCAGGTGGTCACCCCCGAAGCCTCCCAAAAAATCTACGACAGGCTAAAGGCTGCCGGCACCCCCTGCGAACTGAAGATGTTCGAAGGTTACGGCCACGCCGTATTCGACGAGCTGCCCGAATTCAAGACCAAAATCCTCGAATTCTTGTCCGCTCCCTAAAAGCACCAAATGCCCTCTGCCCTACCTACCGAAAAGCCACGCTACGCCTTTGTGGACCTTGCCAAAGGCCTCTGCATCATGCTGGTGGTGTGGCACCACGTGGCAAGCACCTGGGGGCTTGACACCTACCCGCTGAAGCTTCCCCTTTCCACCTTCCGCATGCCCCTGTACTTCTTTCTTTCGGGGCTGTTCTTCAAGAGCTACGCCGGATTCTTCGACTTTTGCCTGCGGAAAGTCAACAAGCTGCTGATCCCCTTCACCTTCTTTTTCATTACCACTTCCTGTATTCTGCCGTTCATCCTCGCCCACTTCCACCTGCGGCCAAGCCCCGGCTGTAGCGTGTGGTATTCCTTCATTTGGCAGGGATATTTCCCGAATTTTCCCATCTGGTTCTTGCTGGGGCTTTTCTGGACCAACCTGATTTTCTACGGAATTTACCTCGCGGCAAAGAAGCTCCCGCCGAAATTTTCCAACGCAGGGCTTGTGGCCCTGTCATTGGCCGTTGGCGGCCTGGGATTTTTCCTCGGGCGAAAAGGCATCAATCTGCCCATGTTCATGGACACCGCCATGACGGCCATCCCCTATTTCTGCGCCGGACATTTTGCCTTCCGCTATACGGCTCTTCTCAAGCCGAACAAATTGGACAAGCTGAACATCCCCTTGGCCCTCCTGGGCTTTGGCCTGGTGTACCTACTGTCGGACTCCACGGTAAGCTATGTGCAAAACCATTTTCAACTGCCCTTCTGGAGCACCTACCTTTGCGGGCTATCCGGAGCGCTGGGCATACTCCTTTTGTCCAAGGCCATCAAGAAGATTCCCCTGGTGTCTTACTTCGGGCGATACTCCATCATGATCCTTGTGACCCACGGCTGGGTGCAGTGGGCCATTATCAAGATTCTGCGGGAATTTCACATCCACTGGTCCAAAGGCGTTTCACTCGTCTTCGTCTTCGTGGTCACCATGCTTTTATACTTGGGAATCATACCCTTTATGAAGCGGTTCATGCCCCATGTGACTGCCCAAAAAGACGTGATTAAACGGGAATAAAAAAGTCCCTCAGCATTTAACCAAGGGACTTTTTCAAGCTCTAAATAAATTTAATCCGTTATTCTCTTCACATATATAGCATCACAGGTATCTTCAAACCGAAGAGTATACTTCTTCCTTAACCCATAAGCTTTTCCATTCCACAAGAAGGGCAGACCAGACTCTTTCAGCTGATCCTGTGTAATCTTCAGCCAAGACTGCTCTCCAGTAAAGCAGAAGTAATCATAATTGTCAAAATCAAAATCATCAACTTTGAAATTTAACTGATCCGACTCTTCATATCCATCTACAGTCTCGCCATTGGCAATCTGGTCCAAAATATCAATAGCTATGTGAACAATTTCACACATTTGTACACAATTTGGCGAAATTAGACAAATGTTGGCGTAATTCTGAACTTGATGCCTACTCTGCCGCTATATAGATTTCCCCGCAAACATTGGCAAAATCCAGGGTAAAGTCCGCCCTGGCCTCGTATGCCGGACCATCCCACAGGAACGGGAGCTTGGATTCCTGCAATTTTTCCTTGGTGATTTCGAACCATTCCTGGGATTCCGTCAAGCAATAGTAATGACCCCGCGCAAAATCCAGGTCGTCCACGGTAAATTTCAAGCTTCTGCTCCCTACGAACCCTTCTACGTCTTCGCCTTGGTTTTCCAACAGGTCCCACGAGTTGTCGAGTTCCGCCGCCTTGCCGGATGCAACGTCATCCAAATATTCCTCCGTAATGACCGCAACACCACTTTCGTCTACCTGGATGTTGGACTCGGAAAAGTCCACCGAGGAACTGGAAGTTTCTTCGGAAGAACTGGAATTCTCAGAAGTGCTGCTTCCCTCGGTAGCGGAACTTTCCGCACCAGACGTAGGCGCTTGAGACGACGAGGAAACTAGGTCTGCCTTAGAAGAATAGACCTTTCCGGGGTGGTATCCGGGAACGGCGTCAAGGCCGCCATTGGCACTGGCGTCGGTAGAGGAAACCGTTTCGCCACAAGCAACAAAGCCCACGGTCAAAAAGGCGCTTAGCAAAAATCCGCAAATTTTAGATACCCGCATAGTAAACCTCTCCCTTTAAAAATACAATAAAGTCTGCACCCGTAATCCGCGCAGCAATCGCCATTCGTGCTTTCTAGTGGGCCAAAAGCCAATTTTTCCCATAGCCGACGCTGGCAACCAGCGGGACTTTCAGCTCCATTGCCCCTTCCATTTCGGCCTTGACCATGGCAGAAAGTTCTTCCAGCCGGTCCTTAGGGCACTCGAAAACCAGTTCGTCGTGGACCTGGAGCATCATCTTGAGAGGGAGATTTTCCCGGTTGATACGCTCCTGAATGCGGATCATGGCAATCTTGATGAGGTCTGCGGCAGATCCCTGCACAGGAGTGTTTACCGCCATGCGTTCCGCCATCTGGGATTCCATGCGGTCAGAACTGTCGATACCTGCAATGTAACGGCGGCGACCAGAAAGGGTTTCTACGTAGCCGTTCTTGTGGGCGTAGGCCTTGGTGTCGTCGATAAACTTTTGCACTCCCTGATACATGCCGAAATACCCGGTGATAAAATCCCTGGCCTGGGCCATGGGGATTTTCAAGTCCCGTGACAGGCGGAAGGCCGTCATGCCGTAGAGGATGCCAAAATTCACCACCTTGGCGTCGCGACGCATGTCTGCGGTGACGGCATCCAATTCCACCCCGTAAATTGCGGCGGCCGTGCGGGCGTGAATATCGATTCCTTCCTTGTAACTTTCGATAAGGGCGGGGTCGCCGCTCAGGTGAGCCAACATACGGAGCTCAATCTGGGAGTAGTCCACCGCCAAGATGACATTGTCGGGATTCTCGGGAACGAATGCGGCACGAATCTTTTTGCCCAAATCGCTACGGACCGGAATGTTCTGCAGGTTGGGGTCACGACTGGACAGACGACCCGTAGCCGTACCCCACTGGATAAAGCTGGTATGAATCCGCTTTGTTTTCGGGTTCACCAGCGTCGGGAGCACGGACACGTAGGTGCTCTGCATCTTCTTGAGTTCCCGATACTCTATGATGGCGAACACGATGGGATGCGGCGCACTGACGGAGAGTTCCTCCAACACGGCGGCGTCGGTGCTGCGCTTCTTGATTTCGGGGAGTCCCAAGGTATCGAACAGCACCTCTCCAAGCTGTTTGGGGCTGCCGATGTTGAATTCCAGCCCCGCCATGTCGCAGATTTCCTTTTCCAGTTTTTCGATACGACCGGCAAGTTCCACTTCCAGGTTCTTGAGGACAGCCGTATCCACGTAGGCCCCGACGCCCTCCATCTGGTACAGCACCTTCAGCAAGGGCATTTCCTGGCTGTAGAAAAATTTCTCGTAGTCCATCTTCTGGAGTTCTTGCAGCAGGGGCTTCCAGAGGCGGAGGGTATAGACCGCATCTTCGGCGCCGTATTCGGCGGCGTCCTTCACAGGCACGCGGTTGAAAGGAATCTGGCTCTTGCCACGCCCGATGAGATTTTCTATGGGAATCATCTCGTGGTTCAGGCGCTGCATCACCTGGTTATCCAGTCCGAGGCCCGTCTGACCCGGCGAAAGCATCCAGGCGGCAATGAGGGTATCTACTATCTTAGCCGCAGTAATTTGCGGAATGGAAAGACCGAAGGACCGGGAAAGCACATGCAAGTCGAACTTGGCGTTGTGAAAAACGAAGGTACGGCGATGCTTGCCGTCAACGACCTCGCAAGATTCATCCCAAAAGGTCAGGAACCATTCCTTTACGGCAGCACTATCAAAATTGCCTACGGGGAACCCGATGTCGTCGGTATGGGCAAGAGGAACGTAGTAGCCCTTGGGAACAGAGCCGTATTCGCTTGCGGCGGCAAGGCACAGCCCCACCAGATTGCAGGCCATAGAATCCAGACCGTCGGTTTCCGTATCCACACCGATTTCGGTTGCCGCCGCAAATTCAGCTTTCATCTGTTGGAACTTTTCGGCAGTATCAACGCAGATGTAGGCGGGAAGAACGTCTTCGGTAACGGCGGCGCGGTCGCTCTCCGAGAAATCGCCCTGCTGATTGTCACCGTCGTGCACGAACCCCGCCTTGCCAGGAACTTTTTCCAGCAGGCGAAGCAGACTATTGATTTCGTGTTCCTTGAAAATCTCTGCCAGGGTATCCACATGGATTCCGTTGTACTCCAGAGCAGAAAGACTCCCGCTAAAGGCCCGCTTGGTCTGAAGCGTCACCAGTTCCCGGCTCAAAAACGCCTTTTCCCGGTTCTGCTCCAGATTGTCGTGAAGCCCCTTCTTGGTTACCTTGTCCAGATTGGCGTACAGGTTATCCATATCGCCGAAATCGTTCAGCAGCTGTATGGCGGTCTTGGGGCCAACCTTCGGAACTCCAGGGACGTTATCGCTGGCATCTCCCATGAGCGCCAGATAATCCCGAATCTTTTCCGGCGGGAGGCCATATTTTTCCACCACCTGGTCAGGGCCAAAGTCTATGCCATCGGCACCCTTGGTCAGGTGGAACAGGTGAATCTTGTCGGACACAATCTGGGACATGTCCTTGTCCTTGGAAAGAATCACCACATGGTCAAAGCCTGCCTCTACCGCAGCGGTGGCCACGCTGGCCATCACGTCGTCGGCCTCGTAGCCGGGCTCCGAAAGCAGCGGAATTCCGCTGGCCTCCATGCTCTCTCCCAAAAGAGGCATCTGGGCGGCCATTTCTTCGGGCATGGGCCCGCGATTGGCCTTGTAGTCCGGATAAAGATCGTGGCGGAAAGTCTTGGTGTGGGCCACGTCCCGAGCGATGGCAAAATGGGTTGGCTTGTGCTTTGCCAGAATACGGAGTACCGCTCCCCAGTAGCCGTGCATCATGGAGACGTCTTCGCCCTTGCTGTTCACCAGCGGGTTCTGGCTATAGGCGTAAAACATGCGGAACGCAAGCGCGTAGGAATCAAGGAGCAGTAAAGTTTTTTCGGACATGAAAAAAATGTGAAATGTGGAGTGTGGAATGTGAAATTAAAAAAGTTCGGCCACTTTCGTCTGGGCGAGGATGCGGTTGTAGATGATTCGCTTGCCCTTGACGCCGTCGGTTGCGCAGATATGGTCCGTAGGCGGTTTCAAGAGAGATGCGACCAAGTGGGCGGCTACGGTTTCGGCGTGTACCGGCCGCACGTAAGCCGGAATCCATTCCGGATGGGCCCCGATGGTCTTTTGCAGAAGTTCTTCGCCAAAGCGCTTGTCCCTGTGCTTGCCCAAAAGCAGGGAGGGACGCACCAGGGTAAGCGTCTCGAAATTCATCATGGTGAGGCCCTCTTCCAGCATGCCCTTGAGACGGTTGTAGAAGAAAGGCGAATGGCTGTCCGCCCCCTGGGCGCTGACGCACAGAAAATTCTTGACCCCTGCGCTCTTGGCGATGGCCGCCAAGGAAAGCGGAAGCCGAACATCCACCTTTTCTTGTGCAACTTTGCTGCCAGCCTGCTTTTTAGTCGTGCCAAGGCAGCATATTACCGCATCGCAACCGAGAAACCCCGCCATAAGGACCTGGCGGTAGGTTCCGCCTACTTGTTCAAAATCCACCATTTCAAAGTGTATCTTGGATTCCCCCCGAGTAATTCCAAGGGCATGTAAGTCCGGCACCGTTCGCACCGGGCAATAGGCATGTACCACCTGCGGAAGCCTTGCAAGCAGACTCAAGACATTTTTCCCCACAAGGCCGGTGGAACCAAGCAATGCGACTTTCATATTTTGATTCTATTTTACGTCCGTCGAATCGGTGGAAACAGACGTCGTCTGGCCCTGCATCATGAAGCCGATTTCCGTACCCCGAACAGGGTACAGTTCCACCTGACTATTCCCGTTAAGAACTACGGCAATTCCAGTCATGTAGTTTACCCAACGACGGCTCTTATAGTAATTCACATCTACAGTTCTGTTACTGGCATAGACTACCAGAGGCTCAATCAGGATATCATGTGTCACAAGGACGCTGACTCTTTTCCACTGATTCATATTGGCAACGATATTCTCCATGATGAATTGGTTTCCACGCTCAAAAAAGTCATAGAAAAGAGGCTTCATCTGCTCGGCGTAATAATCCTCACCATATGCATATGCTGAAATTATTTTCCAGCCACCACCCTTCTTCAACGCAAAGGCGTCCAAACTGTCCGAAGAAACGGTCAAGAAATAGCTTCCGTTCAGCAAATCGGCTTGGGTTTCCGTAACACTAGCCGTCTCTCCCCGGCCTTTGGCGATATTATTACACGTTTCGCGAGTGCGGATAAAGTCTGTAGAAGCATAATAGAACGACTCATCACCACCTGCAAGTTTTGCGCCAAGATTTAGCGCCTGCTGCACCCCAACTTCGGTCAAGGGAGATTCCTGCCCAAGGCCCGATTCACGTTCCGCATGGCGCAGCACGAAGGCTATCTTATAACTAGACGGAGCGGCCTTGTAGATATCGGCTACGTCGAAAAACCCATTGCTGTCGGCAACCACGGACAAGGACCTTTCCGTGGTAATCGTTGCAGAAATAGGTTCTACGCTGGCCGCAGACTGCTCCGTGCCGGGTTCCGTTCCCGATTCCGAGCCAGGATCTGTCCCTGCAGAAGAATTGCTAAAGCCAAATTCCTGCGACCCTGGAGCCCCCGGATTGGAAGATGTTGAATCGTCTCCACAACCAGACATCAGCACAAGGAAGCCCATTACACAAACTAGGCCTAAAAGCTTGATTGTATTTTTGCTCCAGTCCATAATTTCCTCACGTTTATTTTCCCTAATTTAATTTTTTCTCGCTTTTGCGGGAGGGCGTGAAGTGGCTGTGCCATTCGAAAGGGGCATGTGCCCCTTTTGAACGCAAAAAAGGCCGGTGAGCAGGGCGAACATTAGGCCTTTTTATAGCGCAAGGGCCCGACCCGCGAAGCGGGGCCCGCCCATATCCAGGCAAAGATTTCTAAATTTTCCCTCGTGAATTTTCAACCCTAAAACCATAGGCTTAATTTTATGGCAAAAGCATCTAAGAAGGCTGTAGAAGCCCCGGTTCTCGGAACCGACGCGGAATCCTTCCGCAAGGCGTTCACCGACCATATCAACCACACGCTGGCCCGCAGCATGAACACCGTCACCGACCACGAGAAGTTCCTGGCCGTGGCCTACGCCGTGCGCGACCGTCTGGTGGACCGCTGGATCAAGACCCAGGAGACTTATTACGAGAAAGACGTGAAGCGCGTCTATTACCTGTCCCTGGAATTCTTGATTGGCCGTACCCTCGGCAACTCCGTGCTGAACCTGGATGTGGAGAGCGCCGTGACCGAAGCCCTGGACGAACTGGGCATGACCCTGGAAGAACTCCGCGAGCAGGAAGTGGACGCAGGTCTCGGTAACGGCGGTCTCGGCCGCTTGGCCGCCTGCTTCCTGGATTCCATGGCCACTTTGGAACTGCCCGCCACCGGTATGGGCATCCGCTACGAATACGGTATGTTCAGCCAGAAGATTGTGAACGGCGAACAGGAAGAACAGCCCGACAACTGGCTGCGTCTGCCGAACCCCTGGGAAATCGCCCGCCCGGCCAACGCCATCAAGGTGCCTTTCTACGGCTACGTGGTGAGCTGGACCGACGAGAACGGCAAGCTCCGCAACCGCTGGGAAACCAAGGACTATGTGCTGGCCCTGCCTTACGACACTCCGATTCCGGGCTACAAGAACAACACCGTGAACAACCTGCGTCTCTGGAGCGCCAAATCGACGGACGACTTCGGTCTCAGCTACTTCAACAACGGCGACTACATCGCCGCCGTGCAGGACATGGAACTTTCCGAGACCATCTCCAAGGTGCTGTACCCCAACGATTCCTCCATGAACGGCAAGGAACTGCGCCTGAAGCAGCAGTACTTCCTGTGCTCCGCCTCCCTGCAGGATATCATCAAGCGTTTCAAGAAGCTCCACAAGAACGACTGGAAGAAGTTCCCCGAGAAGGTGGCGATCCAGCTGAACGACACCCACCCGGCAATTTCCATTGCCGAAATGATGCGTATTCTCCTGGACATCGAAGGTCTGGAATGGGACGAGGCCTGGGACATTGTGACCCACACCTTCGCCTACACGAACCACACCCTGATGCCCGAAGCTCTGGAAAAGTGGCCCGTCAGCCTGTTCGAGAACCTGCTGCCCCGCCACCTGCAGATCATCTACGAAATCAACGCCCGGTTCCTCCGCATGGTCAGCATGAAGTGGCCCGGCGACAACGACCGCCTTGCCCGCATGAGCCTTATCGAAGAAGGCGGCTGCAAGATGGTCCGCATGGCCTACCTCTCCATCGTGGGTTCCTTTGCCGTGAACGGCGTGGCCGCCCTCCACAGCGACCTGCTGAAGACCACCCTCTTCAAGGACTTCTACGAACTGTGGCCTGAAAAGTTCAACAACAAGACCAACGGCGTGACGCCGCGCCGCTGGGTCCGCAAGGCCAACCCCGCCATGTCCGAGATTATCACCAAGAAGATTGGTGACAGCTGGGTCAAGGATCTGGACGACCTGCGCAAGCTGGAAAAGTTCGCCAAGGACGCCGCCTTCCAGAAGGAATTCATGGCCGTCAAGAAGCAGAACAAGGAACGCCTGGCCAAGTACCTGAAGGAAACCCAGGGCGTGGATGTGGACGTGAACACCTTCTTCGACGTTCAGGTCAAGCGTATCCACGAATACAAGCGTCAGCTGTTGAACATCCTGCATGCCATTCACCTGTACATCCAGCTGAAGGACGGCAAGGAAATCATGCCCCGCACCATCATGATCGGCGGTAAGTCCGCTCCGGGGTACTGGATGGCCAAGCAGATTATCCGCCTTGCCAACGCCGTGGCCTCTATCATCGATGCCGACCCGGTTTGCAAGGGCAAGCTCAAGATGGTGTTCCTGGAGAACTACCGCGTGTCCTTCGCCGAGAAGATCATTCCGGCGGCTGACCTTTCCGAACAGATTTCTACCGCAGGCACTGAAGCTTCCGGTACCGGCAACATGAAGTTCGCCTTGAACGGCGCGCTCACCATCGGTACGCTGGACGGCGCCAACGTGGAAATGAAGGAAGAAGTGGGCGACGAGAATATCTTCATCTTCGGCCTCACCGTTGAAGAAGTGACCGACTTGCTGGCCAAGGGCTACCGCCCCCGCGACTTCTACGAGAAGGACGACGACCTGCGTCGCGTTATCGACCTGATTGGTTCCGGCTTCTTCAGCCCCGACCGTCCGGAACTGTTCAAGCACATTGCAGACAAACTCCTGACTCACGACCCCTACATGCTCTGCGCTGATTTCCGCAGCTACGTTGATATGCAGGCCAAGGTGGCGAAGGAATACCAGAACAAGAAGGCTTGGGCCGAGAGGGCTATCCTCAACGTGGCTCGCATGGGCAAGTTCAGCTCCGACCGTACTATCAAGCAGTACGCCGAAGAAATCTGGCACGCCAAGCCCTGCAGCATCAAGCTGTAGGAGGCTCGAGGTTCGAGGTCGGCGCTCCGCGCCTTTGAGGTGTGAGTGGCGCTGGTCGGACCGGCAAAAAAATGCAGGTCTAACGTCATCCTGGGGGTGCGAAGTGCCCGAAGGATCCAGACCCGAATATCAAAAGTCCCGCGATGGTTCGCGGGATTTTTTGTTTATTTTATTGTAGCTAACCTCACGCAATCCGCGGCGTTCTGGGCGGCACGCCTGCCCCACTCCCCGCAGGCACCAGCCAGCAATTTCAAGAAGAACCGGTGTTCGTTGTCCAGGGAATCGGGAACGTGGGCGATTTCACCTTCCGGCGTGTACCGGGCAAGGCTTACTGTATAGTTCGAAGACGGCAATTCGCCATTCCGGGCAAAATTCACCGTGATGTTTCGAAGATCCGTAGCACTTTCACGGTCAACGACAAAATCCGCAGAGGCTCCGGCGAAAGGCCCGCTCACCACCTTCAGTTTCGCCTGGGCGTAGTTTCCGTCGGGCGATTCATTCCTGCTTTCGACACGGACATCGCCATAGGGAAACATGGTAAGGAACATGCTCAGGTCGTGAACAAGTAAGTCCAGCATCACGCTTACATCGCGACAGCGGCTGGAGTACCGGTGTTCCCGCCTAAATTCCAGATGCACGCCCCGACACGGTTCACAACCTGCCGCACTGCCGGCATGCCCGTCCGTAACGTCGGCACACCATTCGTTCAGTTCGGCCACAAAGTGCTTGCGAAAGTTCAGGAAGATGGGGTTGAAACATTCCGACTGGGCCACAAACAGCACTGTTCCCGATGCCGCTGCCATGTCCACCAGTTCCTGGGCCTGTTCGGCGGTAGTGGCCAGAGGCTTTTCTACAAAGACGGGGATTCGCCTTTCCAAAAAGAATTTCGTGTAGCGGTAGTGGGTTGTGGCCGGGGACGCAATGACCGCAAAATCCACAGTCTGCGCGTCACCAGCAGTATTTAGTTTGTCTGCAATCTTTTCAAATTCGGCATCGATGTCGGCAACACCTACGAAAGAGACACCGCAAGCCTCGAAACGGCCACGATGGCGGCCGCCCATGGTTCCGTTGCCTACAAGGATTGCTTTCACGGACTACTCGTCCTTCTTGCCTGCGCGGGCGGGGTCGTAGGGGTCCACGTGCACCAAGGCGTCCACCACGTTCTCGTCGGCCTGGATCAGCAACTGTTCCACCTCTTCGGCCACATCGTGAGCCTCCAGCAGGCTCATCTGGGCATCCACCACGATATGCAGGTCCACATGCAGGTCGCTGCCTACATAGCGGGTGCGGAACCCGTGGACGCTCATCACCTTCGAATGCCCGAGGGCAATTTCCAGAAGTTTCTTGGCCACCTGTTCGCTTGCCCCCTGGTCCACCAACTGCCTAGCCCCCGGAGAGGCTATCTCGTAGGCCGAACGCAGCACAAAGAAGGCCACAATCAAGGCACCCACCGCATCGGCAAACCAGAGTTGCGGAAACACCAGCGAAATGACCACCGCGATAAGCACCGGTATAGAACTGAAGGAATCGCTGCGGTGATGCCAGGCGTTTGCTTCCAGGGCCTGGCTTCGAATCTTGCGACCTTCGACGCGGGTATAGCGGAATAGAATTTCCTTGATAACAATGGAAGCCAGCGCCATCACCGCCACCACGGTTTCGGGGTGTGCACCCTCCCCCTGCAAAAGGGTCTGGACCGCCTTATAACCGAGCCCCACGCCCACGGCGGCCACCGAAAGCCCGATGCCCAGGGTCACGAGAGTCTCGAAACGCCGGTGCCCGTAGGGGTGTTCCGCATCGGGAGGCAAATTCCAGAAATGGCTCCCCACGATGACCGCGATGTCCGTCACAAAGTCAGAGGCACTGTGGATGGCGTCTGCCACCAGGGCCTGGGACCCACCGAAAAAACCGGCCAGGAACTTGAGTACCGTCAAGGCTGCGTTCCAGCCAAGCCCCACCCACGTCACGCGGCGGACTTCGGCACTGTCATCTTTTTTTACGATACGGGTCATAGTTAGGGGCTAGGGGCTAGAATCTAGGGGTTAGAAGTTGTAGGTTGTAGGCTTTAGGGTTGCTGGAGACAAGACGCTTCAATGGTAGGTGGTAATATAAAAAATGCAACGGATTGCGGTTCCGGGGCATCAAAGTTTGTGTTAGTAACGAGAATACTTTTTATTTTTGCAACCGACCCATGAACAAACTTCTGAAGATACTCGTCGTTCTCCTTGTGCTTGCGGCCATTGCCGTAGGCGTGAAGTTCTTTTTCTTCAGAAATTCTGCGGCAAGCGAAGTAGGCGTCCCTGTCAGCGCCCCCGTGACCAAGCTGACCCTTTCCACCGTAATCTCCGCCACCGGCACCCTGGAACCCGTGGACCAGGTGGAGGTGGGCACCCAGGTTTCCGGCGACATCGCCGAAATCTTCGTGGACTTCAATTCCAAGGTCAAAAAGGGCCAGGTCATCGCGGAACTGGACAAGTCCAAGTTGCAGTCCACCTTGAACCAGGCGGAAATCGCCCTCCATTCCGCCGAAATCGACTACCAGTACAAGGCCAACACCTACCAGAGAATTTTGGCACTGTCTCAGTCCAACAGCGCCAGCGCCGTTGACCTGGAGCAGGCCGAATACAACATGAACGCCGCCAAGTACGCCCTGGAGCGCAGCCAGAACGACGTGGCCCAGGCCAAGTTGAACCTGAGCTACGCCACCATCAAGAGCCCCATCGACGGCGTGGTGCTGAAACGGGCCGTAGATGTAGGCCAGACCGTGGCCGCCTCCATGAGCACGCCCACCCTGTTCGTCATCGCCAAGGACCTGAAACAAATGAAGGTCATGGCCGACGTAGATGAAGCAGACATCGGCTCGGTGAAAAAAGGCCAGAAGGTCACCTTCACCGTAGATGCCTTCCAGAACGAAACCTTTACGGGCAAGGTGCAAGAAGTCCGCCTGAGCCCCACCACCACAAGCAACGTGGTCACCTACACGGTGGTCATCAACGCCAAGAACCCGAAACTCAAGTTGCTCCCCGGCATGACCGCCACCTGCACCATCGTCACCAAGGAAGTGAAAAACGCCCTCACCGTCCCGGTAAAGGCCCTGAAGTTCAATCCCGCCAATGGCACCGCCTTTGCAAAGCCCGAAGGACTGCCGCCCCCGCCAGACGCGGCCGCAGGCGGATTCCCAGGAGCCTCGCAAAAAGGCGCAAAGAAAGGGACAAACCGCCCGGCTAAACAGGACGGCGACAAAGTCTGGATAAACCTGAACGGCAAACTGGTTCCCCACCCCGTCACCACCGGCCTTAACGACGGCGTAAACGTGCAAATCCTTGCAGGCCTGGAACTGGGCGATTCCGTGGTCGTGGGGCAAGAAGTCCAGTCCCGCACAGAAGCCGACAAAACCAGCGGCGGCAGCCCATTCATGCCAAGCCCGCCGGGCAAGAAGAAAAAGTAGTCAGGACAGAGATTGCTTCAGGGCCAAGGCCCTTCGCAATGACAAGTTGCCACATTCTCATGAACTTGCGCAAAAGCAAAAAGAAAAGGTCGCGGACAACCCGCGACCTAAATTTCTCTCTAGATCCTAGTCTCTAAATCCTAGCCTCTAACTAATTCTTAGCCTTAAAATCCGCCACGTTCTTGGCGAATTCTGCCAGGTATTCCTTGGCGGCCTTGACCACGGCCTCAGGCACATAGCCGAATTCCTTCTCCAGCACGCCAGCCGGAGCGGAAGCGCCAAAGCGTTCCAGACCGCAAGCCTTGCCGAAGCCGCCCACCACACGGTCGAACAGCACCGGAAGACCGCTGCTCAAAGCGAACACCGGGGTCCAGGGCACCAGAATCTTGTCGCGGAAATCCTTGGGCTGGGAGAGGAACAGGGCCGGGCTGATCATAGAAACCACGCGGACCTTCTTGCCTTCGCCGCGGAGGACTTCGGCGGCTTCATGTTCCAGCAGCACGTCGGAACCGTTGGCCACGAAGGTCAGGTCGGGACGCTCCCCTGCGGGAGTGTTGTCGCTTACAATGTAAGCGCCCTTACGGCAGGCCTTGGCGGCTTCGTAGCGGTTTTCGCCGGGGAGGCTCTTCACCACCTGGCGGGTCAAGATAAGAGCCGTGGGGCTGTCGTTGTTTTCGAAAGCCATTTCCCAGGCGGCAAGAGTCTCGAAGGCATCCGCCGGGCGGAGCACCAGCATCTCGGACTTGCCGTTTTCCTTCTTGAGGTCTTCCAGCAGGCGGATCTGGGTTTCGTGTTCGATAGGCTGGTGCGTGGGGCCGTCTTCGCCCACGCGGAAACTGTCGTGGGTGAACACGTACTTCACGGGGAGTCCCATAAGGGCCGCCATACGGATGGCGGGCTTCATGAAGTCGCTGAACACAAAGAAGGTGGCGCAAATCGGGTAGAGTCCGCCATGCAGGGCGATACCGTTACAGATGGCACCCATGGTCAGTTCCGCCACGCCCACCTGCACGAAGGCGCCCTTGAAATCGTTCGGACGGAAAATACCCGTCTTGTTGAGGAAGGCCTGGGTGTTGTCGGAGTTGGAAAGGTCAGCAGAACTGCAGATGATGTTGTGGTAATTTTCGGCCAGGTAGCCCAGCACCGTACCGCTGGTAACGCGGGTGGCCACGCCTTCCTTGATGGGGAGTTTGGAAAGGTCCAGCTTGGGAGCCTTGCCGGAGAGCCATTCGTTCAGGGTGGTGGACTTTTCGGCGTTCTTCTTGTCCCATTCGGCCTTCTGCTTTTTCCATTCGGCGGCGATACCGCGAAGTTCCTGCTTGCGGGCCTCGAAACCGGCCTTCACGTCGTCGAAAATCCGGAACGGGTCTTCGGGGTTGCCGCCCAAGTTCTTGACGGTAGCTTCAGTAGATGCTCCGGCAGCATTCAGGGGCTGACCGTGAGTGCTGACCTCGCCTTCGTAGCTGCGTCCGTCTTCGGCGACGGCGCCCTTGGCCATGGTGGTATGGCCATAGACGAGCACCGGGCGTTCCGTTTCGGCCCAGGCCGCCTTGAAGGCCTTGCGGAGTTCGGCGATGTTGCTACCGTCGCATTCAATCACGCGGAATCCCCAGGATTCATACTGGGCCACAAAGTCGTGGCTCATGACCTCTTCGGTCTTGCAGCTCAGCTGCACCTGGTTGGCGTCGTAGAAGAAAATCAGGTTGGAAAGTTTGAGATGACCGGCGATACGGCCCACGCCGTAGGCGATTTCCTCTTCAAGGCCGCCGTCAGAAACCAGGCACACCGTCTTGTGTTCCAGAATCTTGCCGAAACGTTCCACCATGAAGCGTTCCGCAATGGCCGCACCCAGGGCGATGCCGTGACCGATGCCGAGAGGACCCGAAGAGTTCTCGATACCGAGGGCCACATCTACCTCGGGGTGGCCCGGCGTGCGGGAACCCAGCTGACGGAAATTCTTGATGTCGTCCATGGTGAGCCGACCCACCAGGGCCAGTTCGGAATAGAGGAGCGGGCTCATGTGGCCGGGGTCCATAAAGAACCGGTCGCGGGCCATCCAGTTCGGATCGTCGGGGTCGAAGCGCAAGAACTCGGAATAGAGAAGCGTTATGGCGTCGGCAGCTCCCATGGCGCCACCCGGATGACCGGACTTGGCCTTTTGGACCATGGCGGCGGAAAGGATACGGACATTGTCTGCGGCTTTGGTAACTAATGAGTCTTGCACGACGGGCCTCTTTGGGTATAATTTTTGCGCCCCAAATCTAGTTTTTTTGGGCCATTTTCTCAAGGTATTCTAGGGCCGCAGAGCCCCTATATGAGAAAAATTTATATTTGCGTAAATTCAAAAAAAGAACCCCGAATTTTTTCGAACAACATGAAAAACTTTATTTCGTTGCTACTCAAGAACTTACTACATCCCGCAGGAATTATCGGGCTCATTATAGCCCTGGCCATCCCCTTCCTTATCTACCTGGGCCCTAACGTGGGCCACAAGGACACCATCCGCATTTTGGACCTGAACCTGCCCCTCCCCCTCTTTATGGTGCAGTTGGTGGCGGGAATCGCCCTGTTTGTCTCCCTGAACAAGGACTTTCGTGAATGGCTGAAGGGAATCCTTCCCGAAAAGCCCATCGCCCTTGCCGCCCTGATTTCGGCCATCGCCATCGCCGTCTTCGCCGGCACCCAGATAGAGGCCCGACACAGGGTCCAGAGCGACGAAAGCGTGTTCATGTCTGTCGCCCAAAACATGTACCTCAATCACCAATCCGGCACTTGCAACCAGGGCGAATTCGAGAACGGCACGCTGAACTGCACCAACAAGAGCAACAGCTTCAAGACCAAGGGACTTGCGTTCCTCTACACGTTGGGCATGCCCCTGCTCGGAAACGACCTGCACTGGATTTTCAAGGGCGAACTGCTGATGCTACCGCTCACCTTCCTCTTGATGTTCCTCGCCATCGTGGCCTGGACAAGGCAGCCCCTGCTGGCGTTCTTTGCGGCCCTACTCATGGCGCTACAGCCTACGGTGCTTTTCCAATTCCGTGCCATGTCGGTAGAACCCCTGTACATTTTCCTTTCGGCCCTTTCCCTGCTGGTGTTCCGCTGGGCCTTTGACCGCAACACCGTCCGGCACTGGGCGCTCCTCGCCCTCACCCTCGCCTTCTTTGCACAGACCCGCCAAGAGACGGTTTTCTGCCTGCTGCCCTTTATCCTGTTTGCCCTGCCGAAAATGCTGGACAAGAAGGATTTCAAGGCCCCCGTCTTTTTCGTACTCCTCTCCCTGTTCTCGGTACCGGCACTGCTCACCATCAGTTATTTCCAGGGATTCGGATTCCAGGGCGGCGAGTTCTCTGCCCACGGGCACTTTATCGAAGACCTGGTGAACAACTGGAAAGTCATGACCAAGCCCCTGAACGACAAGGGCGAACTTGTAAACCCCTTCCTCACCTATTTCAACTGGCTGTTCCTTGCCGGGCTCCTATACCTGATCTACCGCGCCGTCATGGATTTCCGCAAGGGCAACAAGTTCTACCTGGAAGTTCTCGTATTCCTCGCTCTGTACCATATCCAGACCTACATGATCCTGGAAAACGTGTCCGGCGACTTCGGCATCGAAATCAACCAGCGCTATAGCCTGGTGATGATTCCCAGCATGGCTTTTTTGGCGGCCCTGCCGGTAGCCCACCTGATTGAATATTTCGGTACGGACTCCAAGACCAAAAAACAGACCTCGGCGGTGCTGGTACTGGGACTCCTCTTTACGCTTCTCTTTGCGGGCTGGACTTTCCATTACAAGCCGGACTTCAACAAGAACATCATGTACAACCGGAACCACCTGACCACCGAGGAGCAGGAAATCTGGAAATGGCTGAACGAACAGCAACCCACGAACAAGCTGTTCATCTACGGCAGGCCCTGGCACTTTATCGCCTACGGCGTATCCGCCTACCACTACGACAAGGTCCGCCAGATGAACGACGGCAAGATCAAGGAACTGCTGGACAAGTACAACGGCGAGGTCTATTACATCCGCGGCCTGGACTGCTGGGACAGCCAAACCTACCACAAAAAGGCGGTGGAACACCGTATCGCCACCACCTGCGACGTGTTTGAACGGGAAATGGACCTGGAGGGAGTCAAGAACGTCTTGATTACCAACAACTACTGGGTGCAGATTGCAAAGTTCAACGGACGCAAGAACTACGACCCCACAAACATCATCCAGGTTTTCGAACCCACGAGAAGCGTGGCCGCTCCGGCAAATGACAGAGCCGCTGTAACTACAGGCGACAGCGCTGCGGCAAATCCGAGCGAATCCCCGCTACTCCTGAATTTCAAACTGAAAGAACAGAGGGGCGCTTCCAAGAACTGGACGCTCCGGATTGTGCACGACAGGGTCCTGCTGAAGGATACCGCCTTCGTTCCCGGAGATTACAACATCTTGGTGAGTTACGACAAGTTGCAGCCCGGCTACAACACCTTCCGCTACATCGTCCTGGACGGCAACAAGGTCCTGGCCCAGGTGAACAAGACTTTCTTCAACGAAGGGAACGGCGTAAAGAAACTGACTGACATGCGTTACGAATCCCACAAGCAGGAATGGGGCAACATGGGCATGAACAAGAGCATCGAGGGCAAGCCCCTGACTATCAACGGGCAGGTCTTTGAAAACGGCATTGCCACCCACGCCGCCTCCGAAACTGTCTATGGTATCGCCGGGGCGTTCAAGGCCTTCCGCGCAGGAGTTGGTCTGGACGATGAATCCCTCTGCAGCGAAGGCGTTTCCGTGCAGGTGCTGGGCGACGGCAACGTGCTTGCCGAAACGCCGGTGTTCAAGGCCGGAAGCCTCCACACTCTGACCGCAAACATCGAAGGGGTGCAGAAACTCGCCCTCAAGACGACCGCCAAGGGAAGCATCGACTGCAGCCACGTGGACTTTGTGAATCCGATGCTGATACCGTAAGCGGCTTCGCCGCAGTATGAGGTGTGAGGTGTGAGGCGTGTAATTAGTCATTACACACCACACATTCCACATTATTACTATATTACTCGTATGCTCCTGTCCGTCATCATCCCCGTCTATAACGAAGAAGAAATCGTTGCCGAAACCTACCGGGTTCTGGAAGAAGAACTCAAGGATATCGAGCACGAGCTGATTTTCGTGAACGACGGTTCCAAGGACCGCACCCGGGAAATCCTGGAAGGTCTGATTCCCGCAGGTTCAACCAACAAGTTGGTGAACTTCAGTAGGAATTTCGGGCACCAGGCCGCCTTCAGCGCCGGGCTGGACCACGCCCAAGGCGATGCGGTAGTCATTATCGACGGAGACCTGCAGGACCCTCCCGCCCTCATCCACGAGATGCTGGAGAAATGGCGTGAAGGCTACCAGGTGGTTTACGCACAACGAAACAAGCGCAAGGGCGAGACCATCTTCAAGCGTTTTTCCGCCTACTGCTTCTATAGGCTCATCGGCAAGCTCACCAACATCGAGATTCCTCCCGACACCGGCGATTTCCGCCTGATGGACCGCTGCGTTGTCGATCAGCTGAAAAACCTGCCGGAACGGAGCCGTTTCTTGCGCGGGCTGGTGTGCTGGGTAGGTTTCAAGAAGATCGGCGTCAAGTATGACCGTGCCGAACGTACCGCAGGCAGATCCAAGTATCCTCTGAAGAAAATGCTCCACCTAGCTGGGGACGGCATCACCGGATTCAGCTCCGCCCCCCTGAAAGTCAGTTTCTATTTCGGCCTGTTGGCCACCCTCATCGCCTTCGGCGTTTTCGTCTGGTCCATCCTGGAAAAAATCCTCTCCCCCGCCACCACGGTGCCGGGCTGGGCCTCCCTCATGACGGCCATCGTGTTCTTTGCCGGAGTGCAGCTCATTTCCATCGGAATCTTGGGCGAATACATCGGCCGCATCTACGACGAAGTCAAGCAGAGACCGTTGTATATTGAGGATAAGAAGTAGGGTTAGGTATTAGGTCGTAGGTGGTAGGTATTAGGATCTAGGGGCTAGGATCTAGGATTTAGTAAGGCTGGTCTCAAGAGGAGTCATCCTCGCTGTCATTCTGGAGCGCAGCGATAGAATCACGAGGATCCGCTAGAAAGTTTAGAGCAGATTGAAGCTAGAATTTTTTTTCTAATAAAAAATACCTTCTAGCAAATAGTTTTTTGTATATTACCCCTCGGTTTCCCGAAGGGGATTCTTCGTGGTTCAAGAGGTTTTGAACCAGTTGCCAGATGGGCCGGCGTTCCGGCCCAAATTCCCATATTATCAAATGAACAAGGCCATCGCGGTCGTTCTCCGCGCATGGCCAGGAGAAACTATGATGAACGAAAATACAAGTGCTGCAAAACGCAGCCACGCCCCATTCTTTCGATGGTTGTTCTCAAACACCACGCACGCAAGGAACCTGCTGGAACTGTCGGCGAAGGTGAACCGGGATCTGAGCGAGTTCCTCTCGGTGGTGAACCTGGATACCTTGATTCGGATTCCCGATTCCTACTCGGAAGTGGACGAGACTGGCGAGGCGGACATCGCCTTCCGCGTGAACGTTGCCACAGGCGCCCCAGTGCTCGTAGGCATTCTGCTGGAGCACAAGTCCGGGCGTGATGTCGGCATCCTTGAACAGATTGACCGGTATGTCCATTCCGTCATGCGGCTACACGAAGATAACCGCATATTTAGCGGGTTCCCCACCATGGCGATTATCTTTTACAACGGTCGCGAGAACTGGGACCCTTTGAAACTGCTGGAAAACGGATACCCCAAATATTTTCACGGGACCGTGCTTCCCTTCAAGTGCACCTTCATAAATATGGCGGACATTCCCGACAGCGACTGCCTCGCCTGCGAGGACGTAGAAACCGGAATGGGAATCGTGGCGATGAAATATGCTTTTGACAAGGATAAACTGCTTACAGCTTTGCCGCAGTTCAAAAGCTCTCTGCAGAAGATGGACGGGAATAAAGCCTCTTGTCTTTTGCAGAAAATAAGTTTATATTTAAAGGAGTACGTTGACCAAGGTGTTCTAAAGGAGTTGAACATGGCTTTCAAGAGCATAGGACAAAAATACGGCTTTGTGAGCGCCGGTGATGTTTTTCGCCAACAGATTGCCGACACGCAGCAAAAGGCCGAAGCAAAAGCACTTGAAGACAAGTTGAACACGGCAAAGAAAATGGTTCACGACGGAGTACTGTCCGTCGAAAACGCCATGTCGTATTTCGGCTTTACCAGGGAACAGATTCTCGAGAACTAGCCTCAGCTCTTTTTTATAACATCAAGACGGCTCCCTTCGGGAGCCGTTTGTAGTTACGGATACTACAAATTTTCCTATATTTGCCTCCCATGAAATCCAAGCTGTTCGTGATGAGCGCCGCCAGCGGCGCAGGCAAGACCACCCTGAAGGACAAGGTCATCGGGGAGTTCCCCGACATCGTGTATTCCATTTCCGCCACCACCCGCGCCCCCCGCGAGGGCGAAGTGAACGGTGTCCACTACTTTTTCAAGACCAAGGAAGAGTTCGAACAGATGATCAAGGACGACGCCCTGGTGGAATACAACCTGGTCCACGGGAACTACTACGGCACGCCCAAGAGTTTTGTAGAAGACATGCTCAAGCAGGGCAAGCGGGTTCTCTTTGACCTGGACGTTTTCGGCAAGGTGAACTTCGACAAGGTCTATCCCGACGCCACGGGCATCTTGATTTTGCCGCCCAGCGAAGAGGAACTGGAACGCAGGCTCCGGGGTCGCGGTACCGATTCCGAAGAGGTCATCCAGACCCGGCTCCACAACGCCAAGAAAGAGATGGAGTTCGCGAAGACCAAGGGCAAGTACGAATACACCATCGTGAACGACGACCTGGAACGTGCGGCGGACGAGCTCAGGGCCATACTGAAGGAATAAATTCTTCGGGCCTGGATCCTTCGCCACATACGTGGCTCAGGATGACAAGTGAACTCTGCCTGGGGGCGTCATAAAAGGAGATGCCCGCACGGTGGCGGGCATGACAATTACACTGAATGAACCGTTTCGGAACTACAGGGAAGCCAGGAACTTCTGGGCCTTGTCGGCGTAGTTCTGGTTGTCGCCGTAAACTTCCAGCAGGCGTTCGGCGGTGTTCTTGGCCTTGGCGTCAAGACCCTGCTGCTGATAGACCAGCGTGAGTTTCCACATGGCGTCGGCCACCATGGGGGCCTCGTCCACAGGTTCTTCTTTCTGGAAGCGGTCTTCCTTGTCGCCGGTGCGCTTGCCGAACTCGCTCACATACTTTTCCAGCAGGTTGGCGGCGGCGGCGTAGTCTTCTTTTTCCATCTTCACGGAGGCAAGACCGTGGAGGGCGGCAGAGCGGACCAGCACCACAGAACCGGCGTTGTCCAAAGACTTCTGGAACAGGGCGGCGGCACCGTCCAGGTCACCCTTTTCGTACTTGATGTTGCCCGCATAGAGGCATGCCTTGGCAAGAGCCAGGCCTTCCAGGGAACGGCTGTTAATCTTGGATTCGAATTCGGCCAGGGCGTTGTCCTTATCGTTGGCGTAGAGCATGGTCATGCCCGCACCCAGAAGTTCGGTCTGTTCGGCGGCGGCGGCCTTGCGGGAATCCCTCAGCTGGACCACGCCCGCCACTACGGCGAGGATGACCACCAGGGCCACTACGACCTTGGTGCCGTGATGAACAAAAAATTCCTTGATTTCAGAGTTGTTCGCATTTGCTTCGTTAGCCATAATATGCATCCATTTTGAAATTTTGTGAGCAATCATAGAAAAATTCGGGAATCTTGCCAACCGAAACAGCCCCGATATTGACAAAAAAAGGGCCTGTTGCTATCTTTGAGCCCGCAACGCCACTCTAGCTCAGCTGGTAGAGCAGCTGATTCGTAATCAGCAGGTCGGCAGTTCAAATCTGCTGGGTGGCTCGAAGGTCCCGCTTTCTGAAAGAAAGCGGGATTTTTTATACCCGAGGCTGCCTGCGGGGCGATTCCGGCAAGAGGGGGTGGTGAGCAACAAGCGCAAGCGCGTGCGAGCCAGGGGGATACCTCCCCCCCAAAAAAAAACTTCTCGAGACCAGCCTTACTAAACCCTAGATCCTAGCCCCTAAATCCTAACCCCTCCCCCCTATTTTTCTATATTTGCCGCCCTATGAATCCGAATGGCGCCATCATTGTACAGAGCAACCTCGAAATCATGGTCGAGGTGGACAATCCCAACTACGAACCTGCACGGGACGCGATCGCTCCCTTCACCGAACTGGTCAAGAGCCCCGAGCACCTGCACACCTACAAGATTTCCCACCTGAGCCTCTGGAACGCGGCTTCCACGGGCCTCCGCGCAACCGAAGTTCTAGAACGGCTAGAAAGCCAGAGCCGCTACCCCATTCCCCAGACGGTGATTACCGAGGTGGAAGACTACATGGCCCGGTACGGCCTGCTCCGCCTGCGCAAAGAGGTTGACCGCCTGCTGCTGGAATCCGACGACACCTACATGTTCACCGAGATTTGCCACCTGAAAGAAGTGGAACCGTTTATCCTGAAGTTCCTGGACGATTCCCACGCCGAAGTGGACCCGGAACGCCGGGGCCACCTGAAGATGGCCCTCACCAACGCCGGATTCCCGGTGGAAGACCTGGCAGGATATGTCCAGGGCGACCCGCTCCCCATCAAGCTCCGGGAAACCACCCTAGAAGGCAAGGTGTTCAAGCTCCGCGACTACCAGAAGGAAGCCGCCCAGGTGTTCTACGCCAGCGGTTCGGAAAAGGGCGGCTCCGGCGTTATCGTGCTGCCCTGCGGTTCGGGCAAGACGGTCATCGGTCTTGCCACCATGGCCCTCATCCAGACCAAGACCCTTATCCTTACCCCCAACATTTCCGCCTCCCGCCAGTGGATTCGCGAAATCTGTGACAAGACGGACCTGACCCTCGACCAGGTGAAGGAATACTCCGGCGAAGTGAAGGAAATCGGCCCCGTGACCGTGGCCACCTACCAGATTCTCACCCAGCGCAAGAAGGTGAAAGACGTAAACAAGCAGGGCGAGCCCGAACCGGACGACCTGAGCGACGAAGAAGTCAAGAAGGAACTCTCGAACTTTCCGCTGTTCAGCGAACAGAAATGGGGCCTCATGATTTATGACGAGGTGCACCTGCTACCGGCCCCGGTGTTCCGCCTGAGTACCGAAATGCAGGCCACCCGCCGCCTGGGCCTTACCGCCACCCTGGTCCGCGAAGACCACAAGGAGACGGAAGTGTTCAGCCTTATCGGGCCCAAGAAATACGACATTCCCTGGCGTGTGCTGGAAGCCCAGGGCTGGATTGCCACCGCCGACTGTAACGAAATCCGCATCCCTATGGAAGCGGAACTGAAAATGAAATACGCCCTGGCGCCGGTCCGTGAAAAGATTACTCTCGCAAGCACCAATCCCGAAAAGACGGATATCGTAAAGCGGCTCCTCGCCCACTTTGACAAGCCCGACGACCGGGTGCTTATCATCGGGCAGTACATCGACCAGCTGGAAAAGCTGGCCCAGGAGCTGGAAATCCCGCTGATTACCGGCAAGACCCCCAACAAGGAACGCGAACGGCTCTACGCCGCCTTCCGCAAGGGCGAGCAGAAAAACCTGATGGTCTCCAAGGTAGGCAACTTCGCCATCGACCTTCCCGACGCCAACATCCTGATACAGATTTCCGGGACCTTCGGCAGCCGGCAAGAAGAAGCCCAGCGACTGGGCCGCATCTTGCGCCCCAAGAGCGACGGCGGCACCGCCCACTTCTACAGTATCGTGACCCAGGATTCCAAGGAGCAGGAGTTCTCCATGAACCGCCAGCTGTTCCTTACCGAACAGGGCTACGCCTACAAGATTATCAAGCGGGGCGACTGGGATATTTTGAGCCGCACGCCCGAAGAACTGGCCGTACGGTAATCCTCTAGTTGTCGGCGAGCTGTATCTTTAGGCGGCTTCGGTACACGCCGTCTTCCACGTAGGCGTTGTATTCCGCCTTGTCCCCAAAAAGCATTTCCAGGCGTTTCTGGAAAGTCGAAAGCCCGAGGCCGCTTGCCTTTTGGGGAGACTGGGACACCTTCGGGAAATTGGAATTTTCCGTTTGCAAAACCAGTTCGTCACCCTGCTGCCTGATGGTAATATGGGCGAAGCTTTTTCCCTTGGGGTTCTTGCTGTGTTTCAAAGCGTTTTCTACCAGGGGCATGGCTACTAGAGGCGGTATCATCACTTTGGGGTTTTCAAGTTCCACGTCAAAACGGTAATCGAAACTCTCGTCCAGCCGGAGCTTTTCCAGGTTCCCGTACATCCGGAGAATTTCCACATCTTCTTCCAGGGGAATCATATCGTCGGCTGTCTGGTACAGGGTCACCCGCAACAGCTTGGAAAGTTCCATCATGGATTTTTCCGCCCGCTTGGAATCTATGGAAATCAGCGCCGTTATGTTGTTCAAAGTATTGAACAGGAAATGGGGCGAAAGTTGGTTTTTTAAAAATTCTAGTTCATATTGCAAACGGCTGCGTTTTTGTTCCCTGACCACAAAACCGCGAAGGATTTGTGCCAATATAAGACGGTAATACACGCAGATAATGCAAACCAGGCAAACCAGCACCACAAAGGAAAAGACGGTCCAATAGCTGAAATGCCCTTTTACCGAAGAGAACATGTAGGAATTGAAAAAGTAATTTACTCCCTGATCGGGAGCCCGGTCTATCAAAAAAAGCACCACTTCTCGCAAGAAGCAGGTTACCAAAATAACGACAGCATTATATACAAAGTAAATTCCATAACGCTTATTGAGAATGTAATTAGGAACGAGTAAATTGAGATTAAGGCCGAACACCCCGATGCTCATCAGCACGGGGAAATAAAAATTCATGAGTTCTCGCCAGTCCAAACCGATTACCGAACGGGTAACCGGATCCCCGATGTAGAGCATGGGAAAAATCAGGATAAAGAGAAATATGAGTATCTGGGGCACGTAGGCCGGGACAGGGAAGGATAACTTATCCTCCTGTTCCAGGATTTCACGGATTTTTTTCTCATATCGGTCGAAATCCCTTTCCTGGGCCCCCTGCCACCTCTGTCGAAGCTTGGAAATGGAAATTTTGCTTTTTTCTGGTTCCATAATGACAAAAATAGGTCCAAAATCGCCCCCCGTACAGCCCATAATGACACTTTTATGACAAAAAAGCGATTTTTCCCGACAAAAAACAAATTAAACTTTTGCAAGGGCTAGGGCAGTTCCTGACACTCCGAAACCTAAACGGAGGTAGATTTATAGGCGTAAAGGAAAAGGACTTACTATGAACGCCGCTACCTACACCCGTGATGAGAAAAGCACTTATTTTCAGTATCTTGAAGATATTTCCAGCATTCCTCTGCTGACTCCGGCACAGGAAAAGCTGCTCATCAAGAAGGTCAAGGAAGGCAGCCGCGAAGCCCTGGATTTGCTGGTCAAGTCCAACCTGCGCTTTGTGGTGAACATCGCGAACCTTTACAAGGGCCAGGGCCTTGAAGTGGGCGAGCTCATCAGCGAAGGCAACATGGGCCTTATAGAGGCCGCCCGCCGTTTTGACCCTAGCCAAAAAATCAAGTTTATCAGTTACGCCGTATGGTGGGTGCGCCAGAACATTACCCGCGCCATCGCCGAAAAGGGCCGCACGGTCCGTATCAGCGCCGAGAAGGAACTGATTCTGCGCCGTTTCAACAAGAAGGGCGGCAAGCTTAAACAGGTTGTGGGTGGCAGCTATGTGCTGGACACCGACAGCCTGGAAGGAGTTTCCAAGTACAAGGGCGACGCCATCGAAAAAGTGTTGATGATGGGCAACCGCACCTCTTCTCTGGAAGCCCCCGTTGGCGAAGACGGAGATTCCACCCTGGGAGATTGCATTCCCTCTGTAGAATTCCGCACCGAAGACCTGGCCGAAAAGAACAACCGCCGGGAAGTCTTCGAAAAAGTTTTGAACAAGAACCTGGACCAGCAGGAAAGCGATATCCTCAAGCTCTATTTCGGCTTCAAGATGGATAGCGACCTGAACCTGAAAGAAATTTCCCCTATGGTGGGGCTGTCCAAGGAACGAGTCCGTCAGCTCAAGGAAAGCGCCCTTGCTAAGCTCCGGAACGACCGCATCCAGAAAATGCTGGACGAAGCGGCATAAAAGTTTTTCTCCTCTCTCTCCTATTATCAAAAACCGGCCTTTAGGGCCGGTTTTTTCCGTTTTTCACCGTATTTGCCACCGATAAATTGTATCTTTTGGGCATGACTATCACTAGCTCGATTTTGCGCAAAGCATTTGTCCTTACCTTGGCCACCCTGGGCATAGCCTCGGCAGCCGAAAAGTCCACCCCGCCGGGAGACTTTTACGACGAGGTTTCCAGACTCAACAAGGTATTCTCCGAAGTGAACCGCAAGTACGTGGAAGATGTGAACCCCACGGAACTTACCGACGCGGCCCTGAACGGCATCCGTAACATTTTGGACCCCCACACGGCAGTGTTCACCCCCAAGGACTACGAGGGCTTGAAGGTTTCCATGGAAGGAAAGTTCGGCGGCGTGGGCATCACTATCAGCCTCCGTGACAACATCCTCACCGTGATTTCGCCCCTTTCCGGGACCCCCGCTTTCAGATTGGGCATCCGGGCCGGCGACCGCATCCGTAAAATCGACGGCAAGGATACCAAGGGCCTGACCCTGGACGACGCCGTGAGCAAGCTCCGCGGAAAGATCGGCACAGACGTGACCGTCTCTATCGAGCGCGAGGGCGTACCCGAGCTGATGGACTTTACCATTACCCGTGCCGAAATCGTGGTTCATGCCGTGCCCTATTACGGGATGGTCACCAACGATATCGGCTATATCAAGCTTGCCACCTTTAGCGACAAGACCCTGAGCGACGTAGAAAACGCCCTGAAGAACCTGCAGAAGCAGGGCATGAAAAAGCTGATTCTGGACATGCGCTACAACCCGGGTGGCCTCTTGAACCAGGCCATCGAGATTAGCGAACTGTTCCTGAAACGGGGCAACGTGATTGTGAGCACCAAGGGCCGCACCCAGAAGACCGAAAGCCACGCCCGCAAAGACGGTATCGTGAACCCGGACATGCCCATGGTGGTGCTTGTGAACCAGGGGTCTGCCAGTGCAGCAGAAATCGTGTCCGGAGCCCTCCAGGACTGGGACCGCGCCCTGATTATCGGAAAGACTTCTTTCGGCAAGGGCTCCGTGCAGACCATTTTCCCGCTGGACAACCAGGGGAACGCCCTGAAGCTCACCACTGCATTTTACTACCTGCCCTTTGGCCGCTGCATCAACAAGCCCGAGAACGGAATCAAGGGCCTGAAGATCATGGAAGAGGAATATGCAGCTGAAGACGGCGAAGGCGAAGCCAAGGCCGACACCGCAAAGAAGGACACCGCCAAGGTAGATACCTTCTATACCCACAACGGACGCATGATGTTCGGCGGTGGCGGTATCACTCCCGATGTAGATGTAGAACTTTCTCCCATGCCCTGGGTGGTACAGGTCCAGGAGCGGATGGCCATGTACTTCAAGTTTGCGGTAAAGGTCCGCCCGGGGCTGGACAAGTCCGGAGTCAAGATGGACGCCTCTTGGGAAGTTCCCGATTCCCTATACACCCAGTTCAAGGATTTCTGCCTCAAGGACACCAACTTCATGAAGGTGAAGAGCAACGCCCTGGTAGGCGTGGACCAGTTGGAAAAGAGCATTATCCAGGAACAGAACTACATGGGTGACAGTTCCAAGACCATTACGGATTCCACCCTGGCAGCCCGCCTCTCCGACATGAAGAACGCCCTGGAAGAGCGTCGCAAGGCCCAGTTCGACGAGAACAAGGACTACATCAAGGACGGCATCAAGCGGGAACTTTTGACCGCCATGGTGAACGATTCCGTAAGCACGGCATTCTCCCTGAAGCGGGACGAACAGCTGAAAGAAGCCATCAAATACCTGAGCGACATGAAACTCTTTAAGCAGGCCATCAGCGCGCCCACCAAGGGCCAGCCCGCCAAGGCTCCTGCCAAGAACGAAAAGTCTGCCGCCAAGGACAACAAGAAAAAGAAGTAGGGATTAATTGGTTGACGTGTTGAACAATTCTGCGGAATCCTTGGGACGGTTCGTCCGAAGGTTTTTCCGCACGGTCATCAACTACATCAAGTTCGTGTGGGAATTGTTCAAGAACATTCCCGGCGCATTTTCCAATTTCCACACTACCGTCGAACAGATGCAGGTGGTGGGCATTACCAGTATCCCCGTGGTGTTCGCGGCGTCCATGGCCACGGGCGCCATCATGTCGTGGCAGCTGGCCTACCAGTTCGGCGACATGATTCCCATGATGTTCGTGGGCATGGCTGTCGGTAAGTCTGTGATGGTGGAGCTTTGCCCCATCCTCACCGCGATGGTCCTTGCGGGCCGTATTGGGGCTTCTATGTGTTCGGAGCTTGGGACCATGGCGGTGACCGAACAGCTAGACGCCTACAAGGTGCTTGGGCTCAGCCCCTTCAAGTTCCTGTTGGCTCCCCGCCTTATCGCCACCGTCATCATGCTGCCGGTGCTGACCGTCATCAGTATCTTTATCGGTATCGTGGGCGGTTACGAAGTGGCCCACCTGTACAAGGAAGTATCCTGGTCCGTGTTCTTCTACGGCGTGCGCATGTTCTACCACAACTGGGACTTGGTGGTGGGCCTTATCAAGGCTACCCTTTACGGTTTCTTTATTTCTAGCTACGCCTGTTTCTTTGGCTATTACACCCATAGCGGCGCCGAAGGCGTGGGCAAGAGCACCAAGGCCACTGTGGTGGCGGGCATGACCAGCATCCTGATTGGCGGATTCACCCTGTCGAAGCTGTTGCTGGTGTAAATCCATGCCTATCCAGAAACGCAAGCGTAAAGAATTTACGGGCCACAATTTGGTGGACGTAGAGCTCCTTGTGGGCCGCGTTCTGGACAAGCTCCACCTGACCGACGAGATGCAGTTCCAGAGCCTTTCGGAGAAGTTCCGGGAGGTGGTCGGGGACCTGATTTTCCCCCACGTAAAACCCCTTGAAATCAAGAAGGGAATTCTCTCCCTGAAGGTGGACAATTCCGCCTGGAAAAGCGAACTGTTCCTGCAAAAAAAAGCTATAATTGACAAGTGTAATTTGATGCTCGGAAGCCCTGTAATCCAGGGCATCCGCTTTGTCTAGTTTAGTAAAAGAGGCGGCATGCCTCAGAGGAAATATGGCAGAAGAATCTGAAGAAATGAAGAAGGCCGAAGAAGCCTACAGCGGTTCAAGCATTACCGTGCTAGAGGGCCTCGAAGCCGTGCGTGTGCGCCCCGCCATGTACATCGGCTCTACCGACATCCGCGGTCTCCACCACCTGGTATGGGAAGTGGTAGACAACTCCGTGGACGAAGCCCTGGCTGGATTCTGCAGCCACATCGAAATTTCCATTCTGCCCGGGAACGGCATCCGCGTTACCGACAACGGCCGCGGTATTCCTACCGATATTCACCCCAAGGAACACATCGGTACCATCGAAGTGGTGATGACCAAGCTCCATGCGGGCGGAAAGTTCGACAGCAATTCCTACAAGGTTTCTGCCGGTCTCCACGGCGTGGGCGTGAGCTGCGTGAACGCCCTTTCCAACAAGTTGATCGTGACCGTCCGGCGTGACGGCAAGGTGGTAAAGCAGGAATTCTCCAGGGGTATCCCCTGCGGCCCCCAGGTAGAAGTCGGTCCGTCGGATGGAACGACAGGCACCAGCGTGGAATTCTACCCGGACGATTCCATCTTTACCGAGACCGTTTATGTCTACGACACGCTGGCCACACGTTTCCGCGAGCTGGCGTTCCTCATGAGCGGGCTCAGGCTCACGCTCACCGACGAACGGGACCCGGAAAACATCGTGAGCGACACCTTCTGCTTCCCGGGAGGCGTTTCCGAATTCGTGCGTTACGTAGATGAACACCGCACGCCCCTTTTCCAGGAGCCCATCCACCTGGTGCTCCCCGACGGACAGTTCCCGCTGGAAGTGGCCATGTGGTACAACGACGGCTACCAGGAAAACTTCTTCAGCTTCGTGAACAACGTGAACACCTACGATGGCGGAACCCACGTGACGGGCTTCAAGACAGCACTCACCCGCGTCATCAACAAGTTCGCCGCTGAAATGCCCAAGGGCAAAAAAGATATCCAGATTGCGGCAGACGATATTCGCGAAGGCCTTACCGCCGTTATCGCCATCAAGGTTTCCCAGCCCCAGTTCGAAGGCCAGACCAA
>DGRZ01000009.1:0-49917 GCA_002391195.1 Fibrobacter sp. UBA4375
CGGTGGTGGTGCAGAGCGATACGGGTATCATGGGCGGTAAGGTCGCTCATGAATTCATGCTCGACACTCCGAACGGCGAAGATTACCTGATTCTCTGCAAAAAATGCGGCTACCAGGCCAACCGCGAAATCGCCAAGTTCCAGCGCGTGCCGTTCAAGGGCGACGAAAACGCAACGCTTGAAAAGGTTGCCACGCCGAACAGCGAAAGCATCGACGAACTCACCAAGTTCCTGAACGTTCCGGCCGAATCTACCGCCAAGTGCGTGTTCTTCGACTTCGAAGGCAAGCTCATCACGGTGGTGGTTCCGGGCAACCTCGACGTTTCCGAAATCAAGCTCCACAACTTGCTGAAGGCCAAGGAACTTTACCCCGCCGAAGAAAGCCTCATCAAGGCCTGCGGCATGGTTCCGGGATTTGCGTCCCCGATTGGCGCACACGACACCCGCATCATCGTGGACGAAGCAATCGCCGATTCCTTCGACCTCGTGACCGGAGCAAACGAAGAAGGCTTCCACTTCAAGCATTGCAACCCGAAGCGCGACTTCCCGAAATTCGAAGTGGCGGACATCGCTGAAGCATCCGAAGTCTGCAAGTGCCCCTGTTGCGGCGAGCTTCTCACCGAGACCCGCGGTATCGAAATGGGCAACATCTTCAAGCTCGGCACCAAGTTCTCCGAATCCATGGGTGCCAAGTTCCTCACTGCCGAAAAGACCACCGCTCCGGCCATCATGGGCTGCTACGGCATCGGCGTGGGCCGCCTGATGGCATCCGTCGTGGAAAACAGCCACGATGACTTCGGACCGATTTGGCCCAAGTCCATCGCGCCCTTCCAGGTGGAAATCGTCCCGATTGGCAAGGAAGCCGAACTCGTGAAACTCGCTGAAAAGTTTGAGAGTGAACTCGAAGCCGCCGGCATCGACGTGCTGGTGGACGACCGCGACGAACGCCCGGGCGTCAAATTCAAGGACGCTGACCTCTGGGGTTCTCCGGTGCGTATCGCCATCGGCAAGAAGGGACTCGCCAACGGCGAAGTCGAATGGAAGTTCCGCAACGAGAAGGAATTCTCCATGGTCAAGGTCGAAGACGTTGTGAAGAAGGCGAAGGAGTATTTCGAGAAGTAAGGGAGATCCCCGCCTACGCGGGGATGACAACAAGAATCGCGGGGATGACTTATGAGCAAGATTAAGGTCGCAACTTTGCAAGGCAAATGGACAGGCGATTTCGATAGCAACAACGCCTGGTACGTGGAACAGGCCCGCGCCCTCAAGGGCAAGGGCTACGACCTGGTCGTGTTGCCGGAACTCTTCCACACGCCCTACTTCCCCTTCGAGGAGAACGCGGACTTCTTTGACCTGGCCATCGAAAAGGACCACCCGCTGGTAAGCCAGTGGCAGTCCATCGCGAAGGAACTGAACGCCGTCGTGGTGTTCCCCTTCTTCGAGAAGCGCGCCCGCGGCATCTACCACAATTCCGCCTTCGTGTTCGAGCGTGACGGCAGCATCGCGGGGCTCTACCGCAAGAGCCACATTCCCGACGATCCGGCCTTCTACGAGAAATACTACTTCATCCCGGGCGATACGGGTTTCGAGCCCATCAAGACAAGCGCAGGCACCCTCGGCGTGCTCATCTGTTGGGACCAATGGTTCCCGGAAGCAGCCCGCATCATGAGCCTCAAGGGCGCAGACGTGCTCATCTACCCCACCGCCATCGGCTGGATGGACAACGAGCCCGAGGAAATCTACCCGCGCCAGCAGGACAGCTGGACCACCGTCATGCGGGGCCACGCCATTGCGAACCGCACCTTCGTGGTGGCGGCTAACCGTATAGGCACCGAAGGCCACCTCACGTTCTGGGGCACGAGCTTCGCGGCCGCACCCGACGGTTACATTCTCGAAAAATGCTCCCCCGAATTCCTCGGGGTCTCCACCGTCGAAATCGACCTGGCCGAAACCGAGGAAAACCGCCGCTGGTGGCCGCATTTCCGCGACCGCCGCATCGATCTCTATGGCGATATTTTAAAGATTTGGGGCGAATAAGCGCTATTTTTTCATGCGTTACACTGACGGTGCGATAAAAACGTGCCAACTCCCAGCGTCTTTCCCCCTCTCAACATATTTTTTATCGAGAAGTTGCTGGACAAGCTTATTGACGGCTGACTTCTGAATGCCAAGTTTCCGCTGAATTTCGGCGATTGTCAAAACAGGCTCACTCTGCATCATCCGAAGAATTTTACCGTAGTTCGGCGTGCGGAACTCGATACACTCTCCGTCATACCACCAAATGTTTTCTCCACGCTTAGTGAGAAATTGAACATCGGCAGCAATTTCTTGCGCAATCATGTTGCGGAAATACTTGAGGAACGGGGCTATAGCATCAATCGTCGCGTTTGCCCCAGAACTGGGCGCACCCCCTACCTTCAAATCGGCTGCATGCAGCGCCTCCAGATACTCGTCTTTCTTTCGGCTGCGGACCACGACCATGGGGATATCGTGTCTGGCCAAGATGTAGTTGACGAGCAACCGAGCAATTCGGCCATTGCCGTCCTCGAACGGATGAATCCTGATATAGCGGTAGTGGAACAACGCCGCCAGTTCTACAGGAGACAGTTTTCCTTCCTTTTCTGCACTATTGAACCAATCAACAAGATCCGTCATCAGCGCAGGAGTTTCCTCCGGGGAGGCATAAACAAACCGGTCTCCATACCGTGTAATGACACTGTTCGGGCGCGTCTTGTATTGCCCGGCGTGAACCACATACCCGACCTGGATTCCACCAGGAAGTTCCTTATGAACGGAATAATCTTCGCGCAGTAAAGTGCGGTGTAAACCCCTTATAAAGTTCTGGGTCAACGGAGTTTCCTTGATGCGGGACTCCGCCACCATCATCTTGAGCGACACCTCGCTGGCGACCATTTCCTGCACGCTCCGCACATTCGCTTCACCGATGACCTTCCCGAAAAGTAACAGGATTTCCGTCTGCCCATAGGTGAGCGTGTTACCCTCGATATGGTTGCTGTTGTAGTTGAAATCGATAGAAAAACGGCGGGCAAGGCGAGCCTTGTCCTCTTCCGAAAGAGGCTGGAGGGAGCGCCAAGCGTCAAGGGCTTTTTCTAGGGTCAGGATTCTCATGACCTTAAATATAATTAAAAAATCAGCAAAAAGGTAGTCTACAATCCACCTTTTAAGCAATTTTTATTAAAATTTCGCAAAAACAACAACAAAAAAGGTGGTCAAACAACCACCTTTCTAGGAAAATTCAAAATTTAAAGTGAACTCCTTTACATAAAAACTCAATCTTTTTTATTCTTCGCAGCCTTGCCAGATTTCGGGGTAAAGATTGCAGAACCTTGTCTTACAGTAGGATATTTCCTCTTCAGTGATACCTTCAATGGTAGAGCATTCATTCGCATTTTTCAGGTTCTTGATTTGGTTGTTCAGCCATTCAACGCGCATTGCGGCCTCAATTTCTTCGCGAACAGAATCGGGCGGCGTTTCCGGGACAATCATAAATTCATCGGAACTCTCAATTGTTTGGCCAGAATTTTCACTTGACGAAGATATACCGGTAGACTCCGAAGATGTCGGTGTTTGTGGATCCGCAGACGCAGAGGCGGAATTGTCGTCGGAACAGGCAAGAAGCAAGACAATCGGCAAAACAAATAATTTTTTCGCCCAATTATATACCTTGCCCCCTCTAAAAGAGTTCGCAGGTGTTGCAATGGTTCCATTGTCCAAATCATCAGTTTGATCTATATCTGCCATGTTCGTTCCCCTTGGATAAATAACTAATTCCTTATACAGCGGACCGCTAAAAAAATCCCATTGCCGAAACTTTGATTACTAATTATACCGTCAGAATCAACAATTTCAATTCCATTTGCCCCTCCTAGATATTGTACATGTGCAAATGCGGCAACCTCTTCATTTTCAGAAAAAAGGTTGTTAAATCCCTTTGCACGACTATAAACACCTGATGGTATGGCAGAAAATCCCGATTCATTAGTAGCATTACCACTCTGCCAATATTTATCATTATTGATTTTCATCTTGTTTGCAGAATTTTCTCCAAGATATGACATCAGTTTTTGAAATTGGTTGCCGGTAGGAAGCGACCATCCATTAGGACAAATTGAATCTTTTTTCTCATTCGTAAAGTCGGTTTCATATAATCGACCAAAAATAGAACAATCACCTTCCATTTTACTTTTCCATGTTCCTCCTCCACACAATGACAATCCGCTCCAAATAGTACCAATAGTATCTTCAGGAAGATAGTTCAAATTTTGCGCCATCCATACCTGTGTGCCTATTGTTACCGTTTTGTAAACCTGCCCATCTCGTAAATCAGTTAGAGTGTTATTAGTTGCATCATAAATGCTATTTAATGACGATGAACTAACTGTGTTTATCTCACTACTGCTAGATTCTACGATTTCTTCAGAACTCGAAGATTCTTCTACATTTTCGGAACTAGACTGTGGTGTCATTTCGCTACTACTTGACTCCTCAACTTCTTCTGAACTTGAAGACTCTTCAGCTTCATCACTAGAAGAGGATTCAACTTCACAATTTGCCAAGTCTAGGACATAGGTCACATCGTCATCGCAAAGGAACATCGCTGTTTCCTCGCTACTGCTAGATTCTTCTGTCGTTTCAACAGAAGAGGAAGAATCACCAACTTCACTGTTGTTAGATTCTGTAGATTGTTCGGAACTAGATTGCTTCGTTTCACTCGCAATGACACTGCTACTAGATTCATCACTTACACTCGTAATGATACTGCTGCTGGATTTGTCACTTGCGCTTAGAATGGCATTGTTATTAGAGGAAGAACTGCTGATAGCGATTGTTTCGTCCTTACAGTCCTCGCAATGACGAGAGGAGTCAACAACATTCCACGAACTGTTTTTACAGACATATTCCTTGTCGCTGTCGACGGGGCTGACTACTTCGCCATCATTTTCTGCATTACAGGGAACTTCTATTCCTCCATCCTCTTTTTTGTCGGGCCCGCTGGAACTATTATCATTGCAGGAAAGCAACGAGAACGACAAGGCAAGCACACTGCCAAGTAAAAATCTTTTCATCTTACTTACCCTCCATACACCATTGTTTCATTTTTTGTGCGTTGGTGTCCAAAATGTCCGCCACTTTATCCGACAAGTGCCCCCTGAAGGTGGAACAGGTCAAATGCAGTTCTCCGGTCTTGCAGTCTACAAAATGGCGATACAGGGTTCCGCCACCACTTTCGCATGAACTCTCAAAATCCGCAAGGTCCTTTTCGCAATTCGCCACATCATTATAATTATCCAATTTCGTATGGTAAGTAACACCATCCTCACTCGCCGTCATAAAGAATGTCTGCAAATATTCGCCAACATTCACTACGCTCTTTATTCCCTGCACGCCAAAGTCCTGCCGATGAACACGGACATAGCAGGCAAAGAGGGGGTCGTATTCTTCGATAGTGAAATAGTCCTCGCCTACATCGGGGAATGTGATCTCGAACCAATGGTCTGTGGAATCGATTTCATATTCACCAATATCTGCAGGCTCGGCCTGGACCAAACTTTTGATGGAATCCACATTGCTTTCCATAATCGCCTTTTCATCGGCGGATACTTCGGTGACGGCGTTCTCATCTGTGGTGCCGCCCGCCGTAGAAGTTTCCGAGCAGGCAACAACACTCAATAGCAGGCCACATAACGCAAGCAAAAAGGCAATGTATCCAGACACCCTATTTTTCATCGAAGGCGTCTCCCAATTTTTCAGTCAGGGGGAACAGTTGCAAGTTCAGCCGCAGCACCTGTTCTACCTTGTCGTCTTTCAAGATGATATCTTGAACCTGTTCGCGGCATTTCCGCAGGACTTCCACAATCTTGCCGTATGCTTCGCTTGACACGCCCATGGTAATCCCGGAGACAAAGCGTTCCTCTACCGAAAAGCGGTCAATGGCGTCGACTGCAAAGACTGCCATCTGCTTGTTCATGGAGCGCACGGCCAAAGAAATGGACTGGGTATCACCGGCAAGCAACTTATCCGTCTGCGAATAGGCGCCGTCCACTGCCTTCTTGAGGATTCCCGAATCCACCTGGAACTTGATGGAGTCCCCCACCTCCTTGGCGGAAACCTTGTGGACGCACTTATCCGCAATCTCTTTGGGCAACTTTCCCGGCATGGCAGGGGCCAACTCACGCACTACCGGATGGACCCAGGAGTCGTAATACTTGTAAGCCTCTGCACCGATAAGACTCTCCTTGTTCGCGTCTGCAATGGATTGCATCTCGGCGTATGCGTAGCGCCTTTTTTCATCGGTCTTGGCCTGGGCGTAGGTCACCATGTTGAAGAAGTAATCACGTTCCATGCCGACAAACTTGAAGGCGTCCGCCACCTTGACGGTGGCTTTTTTTCCAAGGTTTGCCTTGCCCTCGCAAACCCTCTGCATGAATACCGGCGAAACAAAGCCCGACATCCGCGAGTAGTCGCGCCAGGAGAATGCGGAGGTTCGTTTTTTCAGGTCGTAATAATCCCGCAAAAAGCGCCTATAGTCTTGGTACATCAAGATGGAATTCATACTTACAAATCTATACCACCGCATCTCAATTGTCAATATTTTTGATACAAAAAATCCATTTTTGTTTAATTTTCATCATTTTTACAAATGTTTTTACAAATCAAAAATTTTTGGATACGCTTTGAATACACTTAGGATGGGCGGCGGATTATATGATTTTTTTCATAAAGTCTATTATTAACGCCGCACAATTGAACGTTTCTACGGAATGATTTAACCTTTACCTATATTTGGGGCAATACAAGGATTTTACCATGACAAAAGCACTTTACCGATACCCCGCAGAATGGGAAAAACAGGAAGCCACCTGGCTTGCCTTCCCTCACAACAAGCTGAACTGGCACGGAGAACGTGGCGTCAAAATCCGCAAGTTCTACGTGGAGCTTATCCGAACCATCAGCGAGTTCCAGCCGGTGAACGTGCTGGTCCCGAACAAGAAATTTTTGACCTTGGACGAAAAGTTCGCCGTGGCCGACAGGCCTTATCCCGCCAGTTTTTTCATGGTCAAGACCGACGACATCTGGATTCGGGACTACGGCCCCTTCTTCGTAAAAAAGGGCAAGGAAACTGTGGTTTCCGAGACGGTCTTTAACGCCTGGGGCGCGAAGTTCCCTCCATGGAAAAACGACAACCAGATTCCGGGGCGCATCGCAGACCTGCTGGAATACAAGAAAGGCGTGAGCGTCCCCTACATTTTCGAGGGCGGCGCCATCGAGGTGAACGGCGACGGTCTCGGCATGACCACCCTGGATTGCCTCGTGGGCAAGAACCGCAACAAGGTGGAAGACCTTTCGAAAGTCATCAAGGCCATCTGCGAGATGCTGGGTCTCAGGGCCCTGCTGGTGCTCCCCAAGGGCCTTGTAGGCGACCACACCGACGGACACATCGACAACGTGGCCCGCTTCGTGGCTACTGACCGGGTGGTCATTCCGGCGGCAAGCCCGAGGAGCGCCAACGGCAAATACCTGGAAGAGGCTCGCGCCGCCATTTTGGAATTCCTGAAGCTCCACTACGGCAAAAAAGCCAAGGTGGACACCATCCCGCTGCCGCCACAGCGCAAGTTGCCCGACGGTCAGATTCTCCCGGCCAGCTACATGAATTTCATCTATGTAAACGGAGGGTTAATTTATCCTAAATACAGGTGCGCCGCCGACAAGGTGGCCGAAGAATATTTCCGCAAGATCTATCCCAAGAGAAAGATTATCGGGCTGGACTGCCGCACCGTCATCGAAGAGGGCGGAAGCCTGCACTGCATGAGCAAGCACGAAAGCGCTTAATTCGCGAGTACCGTTGCAATTACAGCGGCAAGCTCATCTGCCCCGTTTTCGGGTCTTTTAGAGGTTCTGGCAGGGGTTTTGCTCGCACGGCTTCGGTCACGGGTTTTGCAGCCAGTGACGCATCAGGTGCTTCCGATGGTTTGACCGGTGCGGCCTGAGCGGCATTCTGGCCTTCGTTCAGGCGTTCGTCCAGCAGGTTTCTCGGCGGGACTTTTGCCGCCTGCGTAGCACCCTCGGCCTTTTTCGCGCGGGCGATGGCGTTCTTGGCCAGCTGATCCACCGCCTCGTTCCACTTGACTCCCGTGTGTGCCGCCACCTTCTCGAAACTCACCCGATGAACTAGCGGGCGGCAAGCCTCCACGTATTTCTTGGCGATGGAACTTTTGGCCTTCCACTCCCCCTTGGCCCAGCGTGCCACACCTTCGTAGTCGTGGCAGATGACGGCGGTGCGGTCATTGTTCTCCAGCCAGCGCATGGCCTGATAGCTCGCCATGACTTCGCCGTCGATGTTGCGGCTTTCGGCATCAAAGACGGTCACTCCGGAGCCGTGCGCAACTTCTTGATCGTTTTCCACCACGATAAAGCCCCAGCCCGCCTTGGGGTAACCTTCCAAGAAAGAACCATCCACGTAGATGCGGAGTCCCTTGGGGGCAGGAGCGGAAACGCCGTTCAGCCAGTTCGCCGCCTCTTGCCGCGTTGGAAAAGCGCGAAAAAGCACGCCCTTGACGCCATGGGTGAGTTCCTGGCATTCTTCCCAAGAAAGCACGATTTTTCCGCCTTCTGGTGCCTTTATCGCATAGAATTTTTGTTTCGCCATTTGCCCAAATTTATATATTTTGTGGGACTATATTTTTGGAGACCCTTTGAAACCTTCGCCTTACTTTGCCGATCGGTTTAAGTTCTTTTTCAAGCGATTCGCCAGCAGCGAATCGCTCCGTCGGTGGTTCCTGAAACAGGCGGGCGAAGATTCCGGAGCCTTCAGTTTTCCGGACATTTTGAAGAACCACCCCAAGACCCTGGTGTTTTTGCCCCGAAAGTTCGAAGATGCAGTGGCTTTCTTAAGCCCCATGCCCAAGGAATGGTTCAACAACGTGCAGTTTTGCGCCCACGAGAGCCTGCAGGCCCTGATTTCGGCTAAGCGGAGCCACGCCTTCTACTTTAGCGACCTGGAATGCCGTTTCGGCGAACCCGTTTTCGAAGGAATCCTTGCAAAAATCGAGGCTTACGAACCCGAAGTCTGCATCTACCTGGACGAGCCCTTCTTGCCGAGACTTTACCTGGCCAAAAAAAGCGGAGCCCAGTGCCGTATCGGCTTCAACAGTGAATCCCTTTACCCCTTCTTGAACCTGAGCCTCCACCCCGACCAGTCATCGGAAGCGGCCCTCATCTCCAAGTATTACGGAGTGACCTGATGTACAAGGGTTCAGGAAGCAAGATAGAGAACGGCGGCTACGCGGATCTGCATTTGCACACCCGCCTTTCTGACGGCAGCCTCTCTGTCGAAGAACTGCTGACCCTCTGCAAGCGCAGGGGGCTCCGGTGTATTTCCATCACCGACCACGACAATCTGGACAGCTACAAGCTGGCCGAGGGGCCCGCCAAGGATATCGGGCTGGAAATCATCCCCGGCATCGAAATTTCTGCCGTATGGCAGGGCAAGGACATCCATATCTTGGGGTATTTCTGCGACCCCACCAACCTGGCTCTGAACATGGAAATGGAGGATTTTACCAAGCAGAGGATAACCCGCGCAAAGGCCATCATCAAGAAGCTGAACGCCCTGGGAATCGACATCACCTTCGAAAAGGTGAATTCCTACTGCAAGGGAAAGGTTATCGGTCGGCCCCACATTGCCATGTCCCTGGTGGACGAAGAATACATTTCCAACTTCGCAGAAGCCTTCACCAAGTATCTTGGGGACGGCTGTGTGGCCTTTGTAGAAAAGAAGGGACTGAACCCGCAACAGACCATCCGCCTCATCGAAAACGCCGGCGGAATTGCGGTGCTCGCCCACCCCTACAAGTCGGGCCTCAGCGATGAGTTCATCGAGAACATGGTGGAATGGGGAATCCAGGGCATGGAAGTCTATAGCCCCGCCCAGAAGGGCGCCGTGGGCCGCAAATACAAGGAAATGGCCCAGAAGTTCGGGCTGGTGGGCACCGGCGGTTCGGACTTTCATACCGAAAGCAGCAACTACATGCCCGGCTGCATGAAAATGCCCTACTCCGTAGTGCAGGCCCTCCGCGAAAGGCGTGAAAAATCCAGAGCAGAATGGTTCTAGAGAAGTGTGGGTTGTGAGTTGCGAGTTGTGAGTTGTGAGTTGCGAGTTATGAGTTATGAGTTGTGATGTGCGGGATGTGAGATGCGGGATGTGAGATGCGGGATGTGAAGTGTGAAATGTGTAGTGAGATGGTCGTAGTATAGGGAATTTGCTTTTTTCGTGAAATTATTTAAACTACACATAAGCCTGCTTGCTGTCCTGTCGATGGTCTGGACCGTATTTGGCGAGCCCCTGACGCCCCGCGCCTACACCCAACCGAGTCCTCAAGACACCCTGTGGGACTCCCCCGACAGCCCGGATCCGGCCGTCCGTGAAAACGACGCGGGCCGCTGGGTCATCGCCCTCCGGGAACTGATGGAGCGGACCTACGACGTATCCGGCCAGAAGGCGGAATGGGTGCTGGGGACATCGATTCTCGGGAACCCGGAACTGAACCCCACGGCCTTTGGCATGGGAAGCGTAAGCAGGCGGTTTCCCAGCAAACTGGCGGGACTCTACACTACAAGACTTGGCTACGACGGCTCCACCCTGACCCTGAACGGCGAAAACGGAATCCTTACCGAAGAGCGGCACGGGATTCCTGTAGATACCCCCGTCACCGACCTGGCCTGGGAGCGTGGCCCCTTCGACGGCAACGCCCTGCGGCTGGATTTCAGGCGCATCATCACCGACTCGGTGGCCCTGGACTTTGGAATTCAAAGCCGTTCCAACAAGAACAGCAAGGAATACGAGTACCAGAACGTGACCCATTCCCCCTATTTCTCCCTGGGCCGCGACTCCACCTCTATCCCCTTCGGTGGACGAAACATCGCCATGAACAGCATCCACGTGCAGCCCATGCTGACCTGGCGTTTCGGATTCGGCAAGGCTTTCGTGAAGATGAACTACATGGACCTTTACAATGCCGACAATTCCACCCACAAAGTAATCCTTGACACCCTGGACAAGGCCAAGCGCACCTTCCAGACAGACCCCTACGGCATTTCCATCGAAAGCCGCGGCTATGGCGCAGGTTTTGAACTCTACCCCATCAAGAACCTGATTTTCAGCGCCGATGTCTATTCCGGCACTCACGAAATCGAAGAGGATTCCCTGCCCCACCTGTACCGGGGCGACACCACCTGGACAGACACGCTGGACATCCAGCATACCGACAGCCTCTACTACGACACCCTGAGGGAATACACCTACGAGACCCTGCTGGGGGATTTCGGCATCCGCTACAACACGCTGTTCAATCCGGCCCTCAAGTTCCAGTATGAATTTTTGGACGGCTACGAATATTTCGAAGAATACCGCAAGCAGCACCTGCAGGACCGCGAGGTAGGCTACCTGGAACTTTCGGACACCCTGGGAATCCTGCTTTTCCGCACCCAGGCGGGCCTCCAGCGGAATAGTTCCATCACCGACGACGAGGACTACGCCAAAGCCTACTCCGCAGACGCCACCCTGATGCTTCCCTTCCATTTCCGCGTCAACGGCTCTATCCGCAGGGACAACAAGTTCCCCGACATGAACCAGCTGGCCTTTATGGAAGTGGGCCGTGTCGCCTTCCCCAACGAAAACCTGAACTACGAAAAACGGAAACGCAAGACGGTCAACATTGGCTGGTATTCACGGGAAGTCTTTTATGGAATTGGCATCCGCCACGAAAAGGTGAAAAGCCCCATCAGGCAGCGCTGGGTCGCCGAAGACCTGGAATCCGTAGAGAGTGCGTTCCAGTGGGTCAACCTGAAAAAGGCGGAGACTTGGGATTGGATGCTACAGACGGGATTCCGCCTAGGCAACTGGAAATTCTACCTGGAACGGGGCCAGGTGCTAGACCGGAAATACAAGCTTATCGACACGCCTGAACTTTACTACAAGGGAAGCATCCACTGGCAGAACCGTTTTGTCAGTGACCGTCTGGGGGTAAGCGTCCGCGTGGACTGGCAATGGTTCGACCACCGTTACGACTGCACCATCAACGAGTTTGGCGAACCCGAACTGGAGCTGATGAAGCACTACCTGGCCCTGGATTTCGAAGCCCGCATGCAGATTCTCTCCTTCGAGCTCTACAACCGCATCGAAAACTTCAACCACAGCATCTACATGCCTGAATCCGGATACACCCCCGAGGGACTGCGCTTCGCCTACGGCATTGTGTGGACGTTTAGGAATTAGAGGGTAGAGGCTAGGAGCTAGGGGCTAGGAAAAAATGGACGATAAAAGAGCAGAAGACTTTTCCAGATATTTCGAGCTGAAAAAACAGCTAGAAGAAGCAAGCCGCCTTTACTACAAGGAAGGCGTCTCCCCCATGAGCGACCAGGATTTTGACTTTGGCCTCAAGGAGATGGAGGCTCTCGAAGCGAAATACCCGGAACTGCGCGGAAAGGATTCGCTCACACAGAAGGTCGGAAGCGACCTCACCAACGACTTTGCGAAGGTCGCACACGCGGTGCCCATGCTCAGCATCGCAAACGTCTATAGCGCCGAAGAAATGGCGGAGTTTGTGAAGGCTGCGGAAGAGGGTATTGCCGCTCTAGACGAGAGAACGGACCTTCGGTCCTACAGACTAGAGACGAGAGAAGATGCCGCATCGAAAGATAATCTCTCGTCTTTCGTCTCTCGTCTCTCGTCTAAAAAATGGATCTGCGAGCGGAAAATCGACGGTGTCTCGCTTTCGATTGTGTACGAAAACGGACGCTTGAAGCAGGCGGCTACCCGCGGCGACGGAGCCCAGGGCGATGACGTGACTCTGAACGCCCTTACCATTGCAGACATTCCCGAATACTTTGACGCAAAGAAACTGAAAATCGACCCCAGCGAAATTCCACAGGGCACTTTCGAAGTCCGCGGCGAAGTCTATATGGAGCGAGAAGCCTTTGAGCGGCTGAACGAGCAGTTTATTCTGGAAGGCAAGAAGATTTTCCAGAACCCCCGCAATACGGTTTCGGGTTCCCTCAAGCTCAAGAGCGTGGCCGAATGTAAGACCCGCCCTATGCGATTCTTCGCCTACCACATTCCCCAGAGCAACAACAAGACTCACGAAGAGAACCTGCTGCAGCTCAAGCGTCTCGGATTCCACACCAACGACTACTGGACAGCCGACACCACCGAAGAAATCATGAAGATTTCGGAACAGATTGGCGCGAGCCGCGACAGCCTTCCCTTCGAAATCGACGGTATGGTGGTAAAACTCAACGATCTTGCCATGCAGCGGGCTCTGGGCACCACCAGCAAGAGCCCCCGCTGGGCCATCGCCTACAAGTTCAAGGCCGAACGGGCCTACACGCCGCTTCTTTCCGTAGAATTCCAGGTAGGCCGCACCGGTGCGGTGACGCCCGTGGCGAACCTTGCACCCGTGCGTCTTGCGGGCACTACCGTCAAGCGCGCCACCCTCCACAACTTCGACGAAGTGGCCCGTCTGGACCTGCACTACGGAGACACTGTGGGCGTCGAGAAGGGTGGCGAAATCATCCCGAAAATTACCGATGTCAAGAAGGAGCTTCGCCCCATTGGGGCAGAGCCGGTCATTGCCCCCACGAAGTGCCCCGAATGCGGCGAACCCCTTACCCATGTAGATGGCGAAGTCATTCTCCGCTGCGAAAACATGCACTGTGCCGCACAGGTGCAATGCCTGTTCGAGCATTTCGTGAGCCGTGAGGCCATGAACATCGAGAACCTGGGGCCATCGCTTATCGCAAGCCTTATCGCCACAGGAAAAATCAAGCGGATTCCCGACCTTTACCGCCTCACGCTAGAAGACCTGGAATCCCAGGAACGCATGGCCAAGAAAAGCGCCAAAAACGTCTTTGACGCCATCGCCGCCTCCAAGGAACGGAGTCTGGAAAACCTGCTCCACGGTCTCGGCATCCGTTTTGTGGGCCGCACCAGCGCAAGGAACCTGGCGAAGCATTTCCGCACTCTCGAAAAAATCCGCACGGCTACCGTCGAAGACCTGCAGAACGTCACCGACGTGGGCGAACGCATCGGAAAGTCCGTCTATGACTTTTTCCACACGGAACGCTACACCCAGGAAATCGACGAACTGATTGAACTGGGCTGCCCCACGGAATTCAAGGGCGTCGTGAAGACGCTTTTCCAGGGGCAGACCGCCGTCATAACGGGAACACTCCCGACTATGGACCGGGACGAGGCCCGCAAGCTTATCGAAGAGAACGGCGGAAAGGTCGCAGGCTCCGTCAGCAAAAAGACCAGCTGGGTTTTGGCAGGCGAAGCCGCCGGCAGTAAACTTACCAAGGCCAACGAACTGGGAATTCCCGTACACGACGAAGCATGGCTTTTGGAGCAAATCGCCGAGGCAGATTCCGACGCAGGCAGCGATAGCGGCCACAGCAGCGAAGGTGGCAACGAATCCGCCGACAATACGGCAAACGTCGAAAAAGAAAAGCCCGCTACACAGGGCAACGGGCAACTGAGTTTATTCTAAAAATTATTCCTGAACGGCGCCCACTTCAGAGGCGTTCACCACGCGAATTTCGATACGGCGGTTGGCCTTGCGGCCTGCCTCGGTGGAATTGTCCGCCTTGGGTCTGCTGGGGCCATAACCTACGGCCGTCACGCGGTCCGGAGATATTCCCTTCTTGATCATGTAGGCGCGCACGCTGGCGGCACGTTCTTCGGAAAGGGTCTGGTTCAGTTCGTCACTACCTTCGGAACTGGTGTGGCCTTCGATTTCCACCTTGGCCTTGGTATTGCGCTTTAGGCCTTCGATGGCCGTATTCAACGTCTTGAGGGAACTGGGCACCAGTTCGGCGCTTCCCGCCTTGAAGGTAACACCCGTCAGTTCGGCACGGGTGTCGTCGAACACCACCGTCACGCCGCCGGTACTGGCCGTCAGGGAAACGTAGGGGGTTTCACCGCACTCGAAGGGGCCCGTCAGGCTTTCGCAGAGAATCTTGTAGGAATCTTCACGAGGAATATGGAAACTGGCCTCACCGTAGGTATCCGTAGTCACCTTGATCTTGTTCTTGGGTTTCTTGATGCCCACGAAGGTCAGTGTCTTTTTGGCGTGAGGAACATCGTCGTCGTTCACGTAGGTAATGTTCAGCACCGCATGAGTCTTGTTGGGGGCCAAATCTTTGGCAAAGGCCGAAGGAACCGCAATCAAAGAGGCAAATGCCAAGGACAAGGCAAAACAAAGACCTTTCATATAAACTCCTAGAAATAACAACCCATACCCCAAGGAAACACCTTGAAGCTATTTCCCGGAGAGCTGCACAAATATAGATTTTTATTAGACGAAAACCTGATTAGTCATGTATACAACGGACTGACAAACCATAATCTTTATGTTCATCACTCCAAGTATAATGGTTCGCAGCAATCATGATACGGGAAATCACCCCCTTGAATTCTTCATTGTCACTAGATCTATAAACCTTTGTTGTACTCCAATAATACGTATTGCTCTTGTTACCCAACCCACTTACACTGCTATATATTCCCGTAGGCAAAGCCGAGAAACCAGTCCTGTTGGTAGCCCTATCCCAAATATCGCTGTCGCGAGACTGCAGCTGAAAAACTTCCCCATCTCCACCTATACTCTCGGCGTATGCAATAAGTTCTTCCCATTCCGTTTGGTCCGGCAAGTGCCAATTTTCTGGACATAACCCGCGAATGTCGCTTTCCTTGGCACAACTGTTGCCATAGCCGCAGCCTTTTGCATCATTACTGAATAAACCTGCACTATCCACGGCGGCATCCCAGGTATAAAGCATTCCATAGAATTCAGGAAGAGGCTTATCGTCATAATCTTTTGGAACAATCACTCCCTCAGGATAGTTCTTAAAGTTAAGATTCTGGGCCATCCATGTCTGGTTCCCTATCTTCACCGTTTTGTAAATCTGTCCATCACGATTATCAGTAATCGTCGAATACTCTACAACCAACCTAGGAGAGGTATCCTTTATACAGCGAACAGAAAGTCTGTCATCCGTGTCATTCGTACCCTCTAATTTTTGACTGCTTTTTATAACAAGAGCATACGGATTAGAAGCGCCTTCACTTCTACTCCAATAACGGGCGACTTCGCCCAGATTGTAGTAATCAGCCTTATTGTCACCGTAATTGTAAGTATAAAGGCCCGAAGGAATTGCAGAAAAACCTGAAGTGTTAGTGGCACCAGACCACTCTGCGAAACCAAGTGCCTGCAAGTCTCCTGCACTTGAAACAAAAGACCTAAGCGTCTCAAATTCCTTATCAGACGGGACATGCCAGCCTTCAGGGCACACTCCCCGTAATACAGGGAAATAACCGCAAGTGGCACCACCGCCACAACCAAGGCCATCTTCAGAATATAGTCCAGCGGAGTCTAGCGCAGCAGACCATGTGTAGAGACGACCGTATTTTTCACAGTTGGCAGGATCATCACCAAAGCAGAAGCTGTGTGACGTACCCTTCTCGTATAGGAAATTCAGGTTCTGCGCCATCCAGGTCTGATCACCTATGGTAATAGTCTTGTAAAGCTGGCCGTCCCTTTCATCGATGAGATCTCCGTAATTTTTTTCAGGATTCAAGTATTCGGTGGTGACAGAGGTCGTTGAAATAGGAGTCGCACAGCTACTTGAACTGCCTGTCCCGCTGTTGGCACTGCCAGAATCTACACTATCTCCCGAAGTTCCGCTTGAACCAGAATCTGAGTTCTCGCCACTGGAATTGGAGTCAGCATTATTTCCGCTGGAACCAGAGTCTACCTCTTTCCCATCGGCATTGGCTTCCTTGCCACTGGAAATAGATTCCTTACCATTAGAACCAGGGTCTACATCGTTTGAACCATTGGAATCCGATGAAAGTGAATCATCAGCAGCAAAGGCCTCTTCGTAATCGTCCTTATATTCGTTTGCATAATCGGCACAGCCTACAAAGAGGAACGCCATCATAGCGGCGGCAAAAAAAACAAACATTCCTGATTTCATATCCCAAATTTTAAGTTTCATGTTTCCTCCCTAGAACAAGAATGTAAAAGCCGCACCCACAGCGCCACCAATTACAAGACCTATACCTACGGTACGCATTGTCTGTGCATTCTCAATTTTATCAAGATGGTCGTCGTATTCTTCGCGACTCGACGGTTCCTTCTCTCTTTCCGATTTTGCCTTGTTGTTGAATACGGCCGCCATCACGCCACCACCAACGACAACGGCTCCCGCAATCGCTAGCGGAACCCAATGAATCTTCAACCCCGATTTTCCCTGCGGCTCGACAGGTTCTTTTGCTGCTACGGCCGCTTCTGCCGCTGCATTCTCCTTGGCCTGCATTTCAGCAACATCCTGCTTGAGAGAATCTTCGACGATCTTGGGCTCAGCCTTTGGTTCCACCAATGGCATAGAGGTATCCCCCACCGCCGCCGTGGTAGACTCTTCCTTGACCGACGCCTTGACATCGGTAAACTCGTCATTCGTCTTGGGCTTGCCCCATGTCCAGCGACCGACAAGGTCCTTGTCCTGGAACACTGAGGTAAACTCTACGCGACCCTTGAAGTTCTGCATTTCGCCATTGATTCCAAGAGGCAAATTCACCTTTTTATTCGGGAGGTTTACAATGATATGGGAATACTTGCGGCCTGTAGGCAAAGCCTCGACACCAAAGAGTTGAGTTCCATTCAGATAGTAAGATCCAGAAATCGCCTTATTCAGGTCTAGGTAAAAATCAAGGTATTCCGGTTCCACCACAATCATCACATTGGCCTTGGCCGCTGTAAGGGAGTCGTTAATCTCATTCACAGACTCCAGGAACAGCGGGGCAAACTCGTCCCCCGATTTGCGCAGTACAATATCACCGCACTTATCCAACCAACGGTTCATCAAGTTGCTCTGTTGCTCCATACGGAGAGAATCAAAGTATAGACTGAAATTATAGGTGGCGTCGAAGGCCCCCTCCATGTTCAACGGTTCCAAGTCAACCGAACCATTCAACTTGAGCAACTGATCCTTAGCAACCAAAATTCGGCCAAGAGCCGAAGCGCATACTTTGATCTGTGCCGTGCGTTCTGCAAGGCTGTTACCCATGGTCATGGAACCTAGGCGGAGTTCACCTGTCACTTCCATGTACTTGGTTTCGAATACGGGAAGGTCTACCGCATAGAAATGACTACATTCGTCGTCCAACACCTCGTTAATGGAAATCATGGAACAGCGGTCATTCATCTGCGCAATCCTGTTGGCCGCTTCCCACAGGGAATCCAGAGTGGCATTACCCCTGACTTCGGTCTTCAGACTTTCCAGATCTTTCTTGATTGTGGCGAATTCATCAGCATTCTTCACAAAAATGGATGCCGTCGGGTCAGACCATCCAGCAGACACTAGGACTGCTACTAAAAATATCAATATGCGACAACGTTTCATTGGATTCCTTCATTAAGGATAATTTATACTTAATCTATCTTTTTTTTTGTGCAACATATCACCAACACCATAAAAAAAACAATCTTTTCATGTTTTTAGCGTCTAAGCGGCTCAATTTCTAGGCGCAACACTCACCTTTTGCTACATTTGGGCTCCTTCGGAGTGCATGTAGTGCGGCTCGGTTATGACAATTCGCGCAAGCGCGATGGACATAGCTCTCATATTTTTCTACATTTGTCGCCGAAAAAAGGCATAAAATGAGCGAAAACTACAAGTACGGTTTTGTCACAGATATCGAGAACGAGGCCTTCGAAAAAGGTCTGAACGAAGATATCATCCGAAGAGCCTCCAGACTCCGCGGCGAACCTGAGTTCATGCTCGATTTCCGACTGAAAGCATATGAAAAACTCCAGACCATGGAGCAGCCCAATTGGGGCGAATTGAACTTTGCGCCGGTGGACCTGCAGGACATCGTCTACTACTCCGCCCCGAAGACCAAGAAGAGCCACGAAAAAATTGAGGACGTGGACCCGGAACTCCTGGCCACCTTCGAAAAGCTGGGCATCCCGCTGGACGAACAGAAGCGTCTGGCCAACGTGGCCGTGGACGCGGTCTTTGACTCGGTAAGCATTTACACCAGCCACAAGCGCAAGCTCATGGAAATGGGCATTTTGTTCTGCAGCATTAGCGACGCCATCAAGGAATACCCCGAACTCATCGAGGAATACCTGGGAAGCGTGGTACCCGCGGGCGACAACTACTTTGCGGCCTTGAACAGCGCCGTCTTTGGCGACGGAAGCTTCGTCTACATTCCGCCCGGAGTCAAGTGCCCGATGGACCTTTCCACCTACTTCCGTATCAACAACAAGGAAGCTGGCCAGTTCGAACGCACCTTGATTATCGCCGATGAAGGCGCCAGCGTAAGCTACCTCGAAGGCTGCACCGCGCCGGAATACAGCAGCAAGCAGTTGCACAGCGCCATCGTGGAACTGGTGGCCAAAGACAATGCCAGCATCAAGTATTCCACCGTGCAGAACTGGTACGCGGGCGACCGCGAAACGGGAGCCGGCGGCGTGTACAACTTTGTCACCAAGCGCGGCAAATGCGCCGGCAAGAACAGCCGCATCAGCTGGACGCAGGTCGAAACAGGTTCCGCCATCACGTGGAAGTACCCGAGCTGCGTGCTGCTGGGAGACAACTCCGTCGGAGAATTCTACAGCGTGGCCCTTACCAACGGGCACATGCAGGCCGATACCGGCACCAAAATGATCCACATCGGCAAGAACACCAAGAGCACTATCATTTCGAAGGGTATCAGCGCCGACTACTCCAGCAACGCCTACCGCGGCGAAGTGAGCATCCGCAAATCCGCCACAGGCGCCCGGAACTACACGCAATGCGACAGCATGTTGGTAGGCGACAAGAGTGCCGCTCACACGTTCCCCTACATCACTGTCGCAAACGCAAGTTCCACCACGGAACACGAGGCCACCACCAGCCGCATCAGCGAAGACCAGCTTTTCTACTTCGAAAGCCGCGGCATCAAGCGCGAAGACGCCATTCAGGCGATGGTGGGCGGTTTCTGCAAAGACGTGTTCAAGGAGCTCCCGGGCGAATTCGCCACCGAGGCAAGGCAGTTGCTGACGCTCAAGCTCGAGCACAGCGTCGGGTAAGGCGCTTACAAAAACATTCCTTTTTCCTTATTTCGGCTTTTTGATAAATTTCGCCAAATCATTTTCCACAAAAAACGGTGTGAAAACCGTATAAAATAAGCTATCTTTGGGCGCAAAAAAGGGGATTCCATGAGCAAGAGAAGAATCGTCATTACCGGCATCGGTGCCGTAACTCCCGTCGGAAAGAATGTAGCCGACATGTGGCAATCCATCAAGCTGGGAAAGAGCGGTATCGCCCCCATAACCCTTTTTGACGCCTCCAATTGCTCCGTAAAAATCGCCGCCGAAATCAAGGACTTCAAGCCCGAAGAACACGGAATCGACCCCAAGGAAGCCCGCCGTATGGCCCGCTTCACCCTGTTCTTGGTAGGAGCCGCCAACGAGGCGGTCAAGGACGCTGGACTCACCAAGGAACAGCTGGCCGAAGACACCACGGGAATCGTGGCCGGAAACGGCCTTTCGGGAATGGACGTGCTTGACGAGACATACAACAAGTATATCGAAGGCGGCAAGCGGAGGGTATCGCCGCTCGCCATGCCGGAACTGATTCCCAACGAGGCCTGCGCCAACGTTTCCATCGCACTTGGCATCACGGGACTCGCCCATACGGTGTGCACCGCCTGTGCCTCCGGCACCGACGCCATCGGGGTCGCCCTAGATTCCATCCGGTCCGGCCGTCTGGACGTGTGCCTGGCGGGTGGTTCCGAAAGCGGCATTACGGAATATTCCATCAAGAGCTTTGCGGGCATGCACGCCCTTACCGACAAGTTCAACGACGACCCCGAGAAGGCGTCCCGCCCATTCGACAAAGACCGCAGCGGCTTTGTCATGGGCGAAGGCGGTGCTGTGATGGTCCTGGAAGAACTGGAACACGCCAAGGCCCGCGGCGCCAAGATTTATGCTGAACTGGCCGGCTACGGCGCCTCTGCCGACGCCTACCACATTACCAGCCCCCGCCCGGGTGGAGAGACCTGCGCAAAGGCCATGACCCGCGCCCTGAAGGATGCAGATATTGCGCCTACCGACGTGGACTACTACAACGCCCACGGCACATCCACCCACTTAAACGACATTACCGAAACCGAGATGCTAAAAATCGTGCTGGGCGAACACGCCTACAAGATCAAGGTTTCCAGCACCAAGAGCATGACCGGCCACTGTGTCGGCGCCGCAGGCGTCATCGAGGCCATCATCTCCACCCTCGCCATCCGCGACTCCTTCTACCCCGCCACCCTGAACCTGGACAACCCCGACGAGGGTTGTGACCTGGATTACGTGCCGAAGGTAGGCGTCGAAGGAAACATCGACGTGGCCGTTTCTGCATCCCTCGGTTTTGGCGGTCACAACGGCGTAGTCGTCATCAAGAAATTTAATGGCTAACAAGCCAAATCAAAAAAAGGAATATAATGATTATCCAACCCATGATTCGTAGCAACATGTGCATCAACGCCCACCCCAAGGGCTGCGCTGCCGACGTCGTTCGTCAAATCAAGTATGTGCAAAAGAAGAAGGCCGAAAGGGGTCCGCTCAAGGGTGAACCCAAGACCGTGCTGGTAGTGGGCTGCTCCACCGGTTACGGGCTTGCCAGCCGCATTTCTGCCGCCTTTGAATGCGGCGCCGACACCATCGGCATTTCCTTCGAAAAAGAAGGCTCCGAACAAAAATCCGGCACGCCGGGCTGGTACAACAACATGGCCTTCGACCGCGAAGCCAAGGCCGCAGGTCTCCAGTCCGTCACTTTCAACGGCGACGCCTTCTCCCACGACATGCGTAAGAAGGTCATCGAAACCGTAAAGCAGATGGGCAAGAAGATCGACCTGATTATCTACAGCGTGGCCTCTGCCGTCCGAGTGGACCCGGACACGGGCGTCATGTACCGCAGCGTGCTGAAGCCCATCGGAGAGACCTTCTCCGGCGAGACCATCGACTGCATGACCGGCAAGATTAGCACCATCAGTGCCGAACCCGCCACCGCCGAAGAAGCGGATAACTCCGTGAAGGTCATGGGCGGCGAGGACTGGGCTCTCTGGATTCGCCAGCTGGCCGCCGCAGGCGTCCTTGCCGAAGGCGTAAAGACGGTGGCATACTCCTACATCGGGCCGAGCCTTTCCCACCCCATCTACCGCGACGGCACCATCGGTGGCGCCAAGAAGCACCTGGAAAAGACCGCCAAGGAACTCCACGCCGAACTCCAGGCAAGCCTCAAGGGCGAAGCCTACGTGTCCGTGAACAAGGGCCTGGTGACACGCTCCAGCGCCGTCATCCCCATTATCCCGCTGTACCTGTCCGTGCTGTTCAAGGTCATGAAAGAACAGGGCACCCACGAAGGCTGCATCGAGCAGATGGAACGCCTGTTTGCCGAAAGGCTTTACACCGGGTCTGCCGTGCCTACCGACGAGAACCACCTTATCCGTATCGACGACCTGGAAATGGATCCCAAGGTCCAGGAAGAAGTCAAGAAGCGCATGGCCACCATCACCCAGGATAACTTCGCCCAGGTAGGCGACCTGGAAGGCTACCGCCACGACTTTTTGGCCACCAACGGTTTCGACGTAGAAGGTGTGGACTACAACGCCGACGTAGCCACCATGGCGACAATCTAGGCTAGGGCCTAGGAACTAGGGTCTAGGATCTAGTGTAATGCTAATGCCCTATCTCGGTCGGGCATTTTCATTTTACCGCTTTTTTGTATCTTTAGAGGGAACAAAGTAGCACAGGAGCATAGTATGTCCGATTGGCTGTTCAAATCATGGATCAAGGTTTCCGTCGTGACGGTTATCCTTTTCTTTTTTTATCACCTTTTCATCTCCCTGAAACTGGAACAGGAAGATTTCAAGAACAATTCCAACGACCAAGAGTAGGCTCACCTTATGGAACAAAACAAGGACATTGCCGACATCCAGGCCGCCGAAGCGGTATTCCACAAGAAGAAAAAGTTCATTTTGTGCTACCACAGCTTTAGCGTCATGAATTTCAAAAAGGCCCGTGTGCAAATCCGCAAGATTGCAGAAGCCGCAGGCTCCCCCATCAGCATCGCCGTGGTGCCCGCCTTTGGCGCCGCTCCGGAATCAGAAGCCGAAGAATTCCGCGAAGAACTGGAAAAGTTCGTGCAAGAAGGCTACGAAATCATGCTCCACGGGGCACGCCACCGGGCAGACCTCTCCCTGAAGCGCAGCCTCCAGGGCAAGCTCGCCCTGCTGATTTCCAACAACGAGGCCGAATTTGCAGGTCTCAACGAACGGCTCACCCAGGCGCTCCTCAAGCGCAGCCTCGCCCTGTGGAAGGCCCACGGCACAGGCAAACCCTCCGGATTCATCCCGCCCATCTGGTTCGGGAACAAGTTCCTCAAGCAGCAAGCCCTAGAAATCTTCGACTACTACGAAGATTACCACGGCATCTACAAGAAGATCGGTGACAAGATCAAGAAAACCTATTCCAAGACCCTCAGCTTTTCCATTATTCCAAACGCGCTCCTGGGTCTTGCCCAGACCTACGCCTGCCTCCGCATGCTCCTGCCGGGCGGCACGCACCGTCTGGTATTCCACGAAAAGGATTTCAGAACCATCGGCGAGAAACGCATCTTGAACATGGTGCGCTACACCTCCACCATGCGCGAAAAAATCATGTACAAGGATCTGTAAGGTCAGAATCTCGGGAATCAAAATATGATGCTCAACAAGTTTCTCTCCCGGACGGAATACAGTTCTTACGACGACCTTTACAAGAACTTCAAGATTTCCATTCCGGAAAATTTCAACTTCGCCTACGATGTGGTAGATAAATACGCCAAGGAAGAACCCAAGCGCGAAGCCCTGGTCTGGTGTGACGACGAAGACGAAAGTCACATCTTCACTTTCAAGGACCTGTCGCTAGCCTCCCAGCGCACGGCCAACTTCTTGGTAGAACAGGGAATCGTCAAGGGCGACCGGGTGATGCTCATCCTCCGACGCCGTTACGAATTCTGGTTTTTCCTCTTGGCACTGCACCGCATTGGCGCCATCGCCATCCCGGCCACCAACATGCTGGCCGCCGAAGACCTGGAATACCGTTTCAAGGCAGCCGACGTGAAGATGGTGGTGACCTACGACGAGCCCACCCTCCAAAAAGAGGTGGACAAGGCAAAATCCAAGTGCCCCTCCGTAGAAAAGCTGGTGACCGTGGGCCAGACCGCCCGCCAGAACTGGATCAGTTTCTACGACGACTACGAAATCTTCCCGGCCAGTTTCCCACGGCCCACGGGAGACGCCGCCACCCATAACGACGACATCATGGTGGTGTACTTTACCAGCGGCACAAGTTCCAACCCCAAGATGGTGGCCCACACCTACACCTACCCTCTGGGACACATCGTCACCGCCAAGTACTGGCAGCACGTGATTGAGGGAGGCCGCCACCTGACGGTTGCCGAAACCGGCTGGGCCAAGGCCCTCTGGGGAAAAATCTACGGCCAGTGGATTGCGGGCTCTGCCGTGTTCACCTACGACATGAAGGTATTCATTCCGGGAAAGCTGCTGGAAAAGATGGCCGAATACAAGGTCACTACCTTCTGCGCACCGCCTACCGTGTACCGCTACATCCTGCACCACGGCCTTTCCAAGTACGACCTTTCCAGCCTCAAGTACTGCACCACCGCAGGCGAGTCGCTGAACCTGGACATCTACAACCAGTTCTTCGAGCAGACGGGCATCCGCCTGCAAGAGGGTTACGGCCAGACGGAACTGACCCTCACCACCGGAAACTTCGGCTGGGATATCCCGAAGCCGGGCTCCATCGGCAAGCCTTCGCCGGGCTACCGCATGGAAATCGTCAACGCCGAAGGGGAACCCTGCGGAGTAGACGAGGTGGGCGAACTGATTATCCGGATTGACCAGGGCAAGCCCTTCGGCATGTTCGGCGGCTACTACCGCGACGAGGAACGCACGGAGAAAGTTTTCGCAGGCGGAGTTTACCACACCGGCGACACCGCCACCCGGGACAAGGACGGCTATTTCTGGTTCGTGGGCCGCACCGACGACCTGATCAAGAGTTCCGGATACCGTATCAGCCCCTTCGAAGTGGAAGAAGTGCTCCACAAGCACCCCGCCGTGCTGGAAGTGGCCGTCACGGGCATCGAGGACAAGGACCGTGGCCAGGCCGTGAAGGCCACCATCGTGCTCCAGAAGGGCTACGAGGCCTCCAAGGAACTGTCCAAGGAAATCCAGCTTTTCGCAAAGAAGATTGCCGCCAGCTACAAGAGCCCCCGCATTATCGACTTCGTGACGGAGCTGCCCAAGACCATCAGCGGAAAGATCCGCCGGGCCACCATCCGCGACAAGGATGCTTCGGCACAGGCCGCTGAAAAAGCCGAAGCACAGGCTGGCGAAAGCACCGAAACCTCGTCCGAAAAATCAGAAAACTAACGGCATTCCCGGAGGTATGTCATGAGCAACCGCGTCCTCAACATCCTCGTTCCAGGAATCGGGCTCCCCCTTTCCCTGGGTACCGTCTATAACTACTCCCAGTACTCCGTCAACATCATGGAGTGCTTCGGCATTTCAAAGTTCCAGGCGGACATCGGGTTCACCCTGATTATCTTCTTCCTGGGGATGTGCGCCGCCACCTTCGGGCGCATGGTGGAACTGAACCCGAAACGGATGTCGGTGGTTTCCACCACTTTGTTCGCCATCGGCATGTTCACCCTCTTTGCCGCCACCAAGTTCGGCATACTCCCGCTGTACTACATCGGCTGCTCCTTCATGGGGGCGGGCACAGGCATCGGCTACGTGTGCCCCATCAAGCAGTTGCTTTCCAACTTCAGCGACCACAAGGGCCTGGCCTCGGGCCTTGCCATCACGGGCTTTGGGACAGGCAAGTTCGTGGCCGCCCCCGCTATCGAGTACCTGCTGGCAAACTTTGAACTCCCCTACCTGTTCCTGATTCTCGGATGCGCCTTCCTGACGGTCATGTCCGTATGTTCCTGGCTGTTCAGGCCCAATCCCGCCTTTATCATGACCAAGAAGACGGCCATCCCATTCAAGGACTTGGTTCACACCAAGTTCCTCACCATGGAATACGTGTCCATCTGGGTCATGTTCTGCATCAACATTTCCTGCGGACTTGCCCTGATTGCCCAGGAAAAGAGCCTGCTGAAATACCTGGGCTTCAAGGAAATCGCCCTCATCATGGCCCTTACCGCCGTGTTCAACGTGCTGGGCCGTTTCGGCATGAGCACTCTTTCTGACTACATCGGCCGAAAGGGCGCCTACCACTACGTTTGCTCCCTCAGTATCTTGGCGGCGTTCCTCTGCTATACCGAGCAGGCCTGGCTTGCCATTTGCGGTATCATGATGGTGGAATTCGCCTACGGTGGAAACTTCTCCGTGCTGCCTAGCCTTTTGGCCAAGCGCTTCGGAACCTCCTGCGTTTCCACGGTACACGCCATGACCCTTTCGGGCTGGGGAATCGCGGGCATCATCGGCCCTACCCTCGGAAACATCTTTACGGGAAACAACCTGTTCCTGGTGCTAGGCGGGCTTTACCTGTTCGGATTCACCATGATGGAAATCTTCGTGAAGAAGGATTCCCACCAGGAGATTAAAGGTGTGTAAAGGAGATGCCCGACCAGGTCGGGCATGACAACGCCAACGATAAATCCTATAGGCTCTTGAAAACTTTCCTGGCGGCATCGACAGTACGGTCGATGTCGTTTTCTGTATGGGCGGCACTTACGAAGATGGCTTCGAACTGGCTAGGCGCCAGATAAATTCCCTGGTCCAGCATGCCCAAGAAATACCTGCGGAACAGTTCCAGGTCGGACTTTTGCACATCGGCAAAGCACGTGACCGGGCCTTCAGTAAAGAAGATACAGCCCATGGAACCCACCTGGTTTGTAGAAATGGCTATCCCTGCAGAGGCGGCTGCGTCCTTGAGGCCTTCTAGCAAGCGCTTGGTCATGGCTTCGGCATGAACGTAATATTCCGGGTGACTATGCAGTTCGCGCATAGTGGAAAGTCCTGCCGCCATGGCCACCGGATTCCCGGAAAGGGTTCCCGCCTGGTAGATTCCACCCAAGGGGGCAATCTGCTGCATCACGTCCAGACGGCCACCGTAGGCACCTACCGGCATGCCTCCGCCGATAATCTTTCCGAAGGTGGTCAGGTCCGGCTTGATGCCGTACAGTCCCTGAGCGCAGTGGATTCCTACACGGAATCCCGTCATCACCTCATCTACAATCAAAAAGGCGCCGTGTTTCTTGGTCTCTTCGGAAAGGGCCTGCAAGAATTCCGGCTTGGCAGGCACTACCCCCATGTTCCCGGCCACAGGCTCCACGATCACGCCGGCGATTTCGTCGCCAATCTTGTCGAACAGTTCCCGAACACCGGCAACATCGTTGTACTGTAGCGTCAAGGTGTACTTGGCCAGGTCAGCAGGCACGCCCTTGCTGCTGGGCTTGCCCGTGGTGAGCATTCCCGAGCCCGCCTTGATGAGCAAGCTATCGCTATGGCCGTGGTAACAGCCCTCGAACTTCACAATCTTGTCGCGGCCGGTAAACCCACGTGCCGCACGGATGGCACTCATGGTAGCCTCGGTCCCGCTGTTCACCATGCGAATCATTTCCACGCTGGGCACAAGGCTCATTACCAGCTTGGCCAGTTCCGATTCCAGGCCGCAGGGTGCCCCGAAACTGAGACCGTTCTTGGCCGTTTCTGCCACCGCCTTGATAACCGCGTCGTGGGCGTGGCCCAACAGCATTGGGCCCCAGCTGCCCACGTAATCGATGTAGTCGTTTCCGTCCACGTCATAGATGTGGCTTCCCTTAGCGCGGGCAATAAAAGGAGGTGTGGCCCCCACGTTGCCGTATGCACGGACGGGGCTGTTCACACCGCCGGGCATCAGGGTCTTGGCTTCGGTAAAGAGTTTTTCGCTAATGGAGTGGTTCATAGGCCCAAAAATAGAAAATCCGACCCAGAGGGCCGGACTTTTTTAAGCATACCTGTTTTACAAACGATTATTCGGCAGACATCTTATTGAAGTTTTCGCAACCTGCTTCAGCCATTTTCTTCAGGTCATCAGCTGTAAGTTCTCCGGCATCCTCTTCCGTGTTATTGTCGGGGAAGTCAGAATAGGTAATGAGAATCTTGTCGCCTTCAAGTTTCCAAGTCGTTTCACTAGTGCCATAGCCAGGAACCGTCTGCACCATCGTTGCAGAGTTTTCTCCCGTCTTGACTTCGCACTTGGGCTCAGAGCCACCGGAATTAGAAGAAGAATCATCGCCGCAAGCGGTGAAGATAGCGGCTGCGCCGAGAGCGGCAAGAAGCATGAGTTTTTTCATTTTTTTTCTCCATTGAACGCAAATAAATTTGCTTTGTTAAAATGTTGTAATCAATTTATATTTTTTTTTGCACTAATAACAAATCAACACACAAAAAATCGTAAAAAGAAAATTACAACAAACCCTTCTCTAGAGCTTCCTTGGCGTGGTAGGTGATGATAATGTCGGCGCCCGCCCGCTTGAATGCAAGCAGGTTTTCACGAATGATGGCATCTTCGTCGATAAGGCCAAGGTTTGCGGCAGCCTTCACCATGGCGTATTCACCGCTCACGTTGTAAACCGCGACCGGCACATCGCTGATTTCGGCGGTCTGGCGGAGCACATCCAAGAAGGCCAGACCGGGCTTCACCATCACTACATCGGCACCTTCTTCCAAGTCCAGCTCCACTTCCCGCAAGGCCTCACGACCGTTACGCACATCCATCTGGTAGCCCTTGCGGTTGCCGCACTGGGGGGCAGAACCGGCCGCCTCACGGAACGGTCCGTAGTAGGCGCTGGCAAATTTCGCACTGTAAGACATGATCGGAGTGTTCTTGAAACCGTTCTCGTCCAGCTTTTCGCGGATAGCCGCCACGCGGCCGTCCATCATGTCGCTGGGAGCCACCATGTCGGCACCGGCAATGGCATGAGACAGGGCGGTTTTCGCCAAAAGTTCCAAAGTAGCGTCGTTATCCACTTCGCCGTCCTTCAAGATGCCGCAATGACCGTGGCTCATGTATTCGCAAAGACACACGTCGGTAATCACGTACAACTCAGGGAATCTTGCCTTCAGGGCACGGACTGCACGCTGGATAATACCGTCATCGTCGTAGGCGGAACTCGCCATTTCGTCTTTCATGTCGGGAATGCCAAACAGCAAGATAGACTTGAGCCCAAGGGCAGCATAACCGTCCACCTCTTTCAGAAGTTCATCGATAGAAAAACGGAACTGTCCCGGCATAGACGGAATTTCTTCCTTGATTCCCGAACCTTCCTTTACAAACAGCGGGTACACCAGGGATGCCGGATTCACGGCGGTTTCGGCAACCATGTTTCTGATGGTTTCGTTCTTGCGCAAGCGACGGGGACGTTTAATCATAACGGACTCCTAGTGATATTCTTTGCTAAAGATAATATAACAAAACCCTATCACCTCATATACGAACCCGTTTTTCTATCCAACAAAAAGGACTTTACCATCTCAATCTCGGATTCGGGCAGTGGTCCTCGTGACCATCGGGCCAGACCCACACCTCGTCGGCAAAAGGGCACTCCGAAGATTTCCCGTCACAATCCATACCGGACACGGCACAGGAACTGCCTCGGACTTCGAAATACAGACTTCCTTCGCAACGAACCCTGCCAGAGAGCAGATCTTTCCGTAGCCGTTCCACGGCACCTTCAGGCAAGGCAAACCGTTCCTGCAATTCTCGTGACGCACAGCCCAGAAACACCACCGGGTTCCACTTGATCCGGTTGATACCGACTCGTTCCGCCCATCGCAAAAGTTCCGACGCAGAATCCGCGTTTTCGCGGTGAAGCGTCACCTGCAGTGAAACAGCGGCCACAGCCTGCGAACTATCGCCCTCCAGCAACAGCCTACGAACATCCAGCAGTTTTTCCACATTGGCTTTCCACTCATCTTCGGGCAATCCACCCGTCTCGTAAGAAAGGGTACTCACCTTGATGTCGCTGCAGGCAAGCAGCAGGCTTTCCAGTCCTTCGTCACTTCCCCACTTTTTAGGAAAACTCCCGTTGGTAGTCAAGTTCAAAGGAATCCCGCGACTCATGCACAATTCCAGCAATTCTTCAAAATGGGAATAAAGTAAAGGTTCTCCCATGGTGGAGGGAATCACCTCCCGCACACCCGCATATTTTTCAATGGAACGCCGAGCCACTTCTATGGGCATTTCGCCAAGACCGGTCGGCACTCCCCGCTGGTTCAAAAAGCACAGCGGGCAGCGTAAATTACAAGTGTCCGGATTGGTCAGTAAAGTCAGACGGCGCATGGGATAATTCTGATTTCTGACTCCAAATTTCGGAGTTATAATTCCGAACTCCGAAATCCAAATTCTGAATTATTTGTTCTCTCTCAGGTATTTGATCGCCGCAAGAGCCGCCCTGGCGCCTTCGCCTACAGCTATAGACACCTGCAAGATACCGCCGGTACAGTCCCCTGCCGCATAGAGTCCCGGAAGGGAGGTCTGCAAATCGCCGTCCAGCACAAGCTTTCCCTGGTCAAAGGCGGCGCCCGCCTTCAATGCCAAATCTGTAGCATTGGCGCTGCCTAGGGCCACAAACAACCCGTCGAAGTTTTCTTCGGTACCGTCTTCGTAGCGCACGCCCTGAAAAGCACCTTCGCCTACCAGGCCCTGCAAATGCCGCTTTTCGATGCGGACCTTGTCAGGGAATTTTGCAGAAACTTCTGCACCGTTGGTCAAAAGCGTTGCGGAACCCACCACCTGCAAAAGCTCTTCGGTTTCGTGAAGGGCATATTCGCCGTTCCCTAGCACGGCCACGTTCTTGCCCTTGTAAAAGAAGGAATCGCAAACGGCGCAATAACTAACTCCGTGGCCTTCCATCTCGGCCATTCCCGGCAGCGGGTGCTTTTTGCGGGCAGCGCCGGTAGCCATGATGCAAACCTTGCCATGATAAGATGCCGTAAGCCCCTTTGCCACAAACTGCGAACCGTCAAACATCAGGTCCATCACTTCGTCATCTACAATCTGTGCGCCAAGATCCAGAGCCTGCTTCTTGCCCACCTGCAAAAGTTCTTCGCCGGTCAGGGGCTTTTCTAGGCCGTAATAGTTCTGGATAGCATGGGCTTTAGAAAGTGCACCGCCATCCTTGCCCACCAACAGCACATCGAGCCCAGCACGGAGCCCGTACAGCGCTGCAGAAACACCAGCAGGGCCATATCCCAGAATCAAGATATCCGCTTCAAAGTTATCCATCTCAGCCTCCTAAAAGACTAGGCCATCGTTTCCTTGATGCGGGCCCATCCGTCTTCGGGAATCTGGGCGCCCATCACCTGCACCACTTCGTTAGAAACAATACTTCCCAGGTTGCCGGAGCGTTCCATGTCCCAGCCGTTCATGTAGCCGTACAAAAATCCCGAAGCCCACAGGTCGCCTGCACCGGTGGTATCAATGGCCTTTGCAGAACCTGCCTGCACGCGGGTCACCACGCCATCTTTGGCAATCAAAGCGCCACGCTTTCCGATTTTCACCACGGCCACTTTCGCCTTCTTGGCAAGCACGTCCAGTGCCGCCTCTTCCTTGACTCCGGCGTAGGCAAAGGCCTCGTCTTCGTTGGCGATAATGATGTCAATCATCTTTTCTTCGAAAAGTTCATCGAACAATTTGCGGCAGGCATCCACCACACCGAAGCTGCTAAAGTCCAAAGCTGTTTCTACACCCAGACTACGGGCAAGGGTAAAGGCCTTCTTGAAGCACTCCCCGTTGAAGGCGCGGTAACCTTCGGCGTAAAGCAGGCCCACGTCGTCATAGAGGGCGGGCACAAAGTCATCGCTCCCTAAAAAGTCAGACGCCCCAAGGTAAGTCCACATGGAACGCTGGGCATCGGGAGTCACCGCCGAAAACACACAGCCCGTAGCCGCACCGGAAAGTCCCAGCTTGGGTTCCACACCGTTTCGTTCCAGGTGCTTCTGGAAAATTTTTCCCAAGTCGTCGTCACCGATTTTAGAAATAAAGGCGGCTCTACCCCCTAGGCGCGAAAGTCCCACCATGGTATTGCAGGTCGAACCACCCGGCACGCGCACAGGGTTCTTCAGCGACAGCAAGAACTTTTCCATCTGAGGCCAGTCCACCATGTTCATGCCACCCTTCTGCACTCCCTGGGATTCAATCCAAGCGTCATCTACGTTGGCCAAGATATCCACCAGGGCTGCGCCCATTCCTAAAACTTTTTTCATCAATAACCTCTCCTACGGCGCAGCCTTTCGCTGGCCTTCAACAAAAACTGTCGTTCAGATTCCGTCAACGACTGGATTCCCTCTGCATTGACTTTTTTCAGGATTTCATCCATCCGCTTCTGTTCGTCCATGTAAAAGACTTCGCCTTCCAGAACTTCGGGTTCTTCGACACGAGCTTCTGTCCTTTGCCCATCGCGATTTTCGGTATCAAAGGGATTGTTCCATTTTTTATAGCGGCCGGGGTGTTTGGAGAACAAACGGAAAAAACTGGACAATGGCGAATTATAAAGAATACTGGAGCTCTTGGTAAACACATTCTGGTACAAGGCCATGTAGATAAAGCCCGCCACAACACCACCCAGATGGGCGAAGTGGGCTATGGCATCGCCAGTATTTGCAAACATCACGTCAAAGGCGATCATCACCCACATGGCATGCTTGATTTTCATGGGGATAATAAAGAACATCAAGATGCGCCTTTCCGGAAAAAACTTGTAGTATGCCACAAACACGCCCATCAAGGCACCAGAGGCTCCGATAATGGGATTATGGGTGAGTCCCAAAATACTCATGGCAACACTGAAGACAGCCGCAAATATTCCACAGAAGAAATACATGAAGGCAAAATGCTTGGTACCCATCCATTCCCCGACCTCTGCACCGAACATCCAGAGCATCAGCATATTAAAGAAGAAATGCATAAAATCTACATGGATAAACATGTAGGTTACGTAGCGCCAAGCCTCAAAGGGAGCCGTAGGCAAAAAGGCTCCGAAGTAGAGGATATACTCCTGAAGCGAGCCATATCCGACACCGGGCAGGTTCAAATGCAGCCCCAGCATACCGCCCACGATGGCCGCAATCGCAAACACCACAGCGTTTGAAATCAGCAGGACTCGAATAACTTTGGGTAAGAATCGGAATGGAGTCATACTTAACGGCTAGTTTTCAACAACAAGGGAATGACTTCGACATGGACATAGTTCGAGAGTAATTCTCGACCGTCCACCGTATCCGAGACACCGGCCTTCAAGAGTTCACGAACCACGGAACTGCTTAACGACAGGTGTTCCGAAGCGCTGGAGAAAATAACCGTTTCGCATTCGGGGTAAAGGGTCCGATTGTTCCAGGCGATGGACTGTTCATATTCAACATCCATAGCTCCGCGCACGCCCCGAACCAAAAACTTCGAACCGACGCTTTTCATAAAATCTACAGTCAGTCCATCATAAGAAGTCACTTTCACATTCGGGATTCCCGCAATGGACTTGTTTATGAAGGTCAAGCGGTCCGATTCCGAAAACATGTTCTTCTTGGAGGCGTTTACGGCAAGGACTATCCACAGTTCGTCGAAAAGGGCCGCAGCCCTTTTGACAATGTCCAAATGCCCCAAGGTAAACGGATCAAAGGACCCTGCAAATACAGCAATTCTTTCCATGCTGTAAATATAGTCAATAGGGGTTAGGTTTTAGGGGTTAGGGGTTAGGATTTAGGGGGGGGCGTTGTGAGGATGACGTTCCTACGACCTATAAATCACCAACGAGGATTCCCCATAGCGGCGGACCTGAACCAGTCCAGCGTCGGAGGCCTCTTTGACCCATGCAGGCAGATTTCGACTGGGCGCTTCGAACACGGCCACACCATTAGGATTCAGCCACTGCCAGAAAGAGCGCAAGTCAGGATATTCCACATCCTTGAATGGCGGATCTGCATAAATCAAATCAAACCCACCCTCGGCACATAGCTCCTCTTTTTCTAGTGTCAAGGCATTCTTTTCGTACAAAGTAAGTTTCTTTTCCAAGGACAAAGCCTTGTACCCTTGCAGCAAGAGATGTGCTTGGGAATGAACCATTTCCACAGCCACCACATGGGCCGCTCCACGGCTCAAGGCCTCAATTCCCATAATGCCCGAACCGGCAAACAGGTCCAGCATGCGGAATCCATCTACGGATTGCAAAATATTGAACAATGCCTCCCGGGTCCTTGAACCCGTAGGCCTGGTTTTCATACTTGGAGGAGAAGGGACCATCCGTCCACGAAGGTCCCCGCCCGTAATGCGAATAGGCATTTAAGGAACCACGAACATCACGAACTGCATTGAGCTCTGGATGTCATGCTTGGCAAAAATCATTTCCATCTTCGTGACGCCTACACGAACTGGAGATTCCAGCATCGCCGACACAAAATTTTGCAACTCCGGGAAATCTGAGTTGGCAGACACCGTGTAAGAATAACGCTTGTACACGCCAAAATCCTCTACGGTCGGCTTTTCAAGCCCCTTGAAATTCAGCTTAACATTGGTTGCCAAAGCCTTCAAAGTCTTAATTTCTTCGGCCACCTCAGCAGATTTCACAAAACTCGTAACAGCAGCCAAGTTCGGAGTCGACACATTAAACAATCCAAAGGCCGTAATGTCAGTAGCCGGAGCATTTTCCGGCAGCGGAGGTGTTCTAAAGTCTGCACTCACTGCCTTTACCCGTTCCAGGAAACTACGCTGAGAAGTGGGCTTGGCAGCCACACCACGGATATAGTAATAGTTGGGAGTCTGGAAAATACAATCAGAAAAGCCAACATCATCGGGTGTCGCCGTAGCAAGGAACGTAAGGAACTGAGCGCTAGCCGCCTTCTGGTAAGAAATCTTTTCTAGGGGCAAATAGGACTCGTAGCTCGTGCGGCTGTTGTTGTACAAAGCCTGAGGATTGATTTCCGCAACCACCTGCTTTACAGACATTCCCTCACGCATTTTGAGTACCGCACGTTCAGCAGCAGCCTCCGCTTCCAGGACTCCACCAGCAGTGGTAGTCTGCCCTGCACCCAAAGTCAACGTCTGACTCGGGTCCTCTGCCCCTATCAAGGACAGATAGGCTTCAGGCAACGCTCCTTGCAGGGGAGTTGGAACGCCAAACACACTCAAGAAACAGCTGAACGCGACAAAGACAAAGGCCGCAGCCAAACCTGCAGTCAGCAACTTGGACTTAGAAGACTTTCTTGCCGCACGAACATCGGTAACATGGACCGGGTTCACATTCTCCATCAGGGAGGAACGCTCAGCAGCCTCAATAAGGTTCAAGTGAATCATACTTCCTCCATGAGGTTCAGGGCAGCACCAATTGCACCGGCACAGCTAAGAACAGCAGCAGAATCCGCTTCTTCCACCGGAAGTCTTAAATTAGAGAAGGAATCCATCAGAATTATCTGGAATTCCGGGAGAGCCCCTTGTAAATTTTTCATAAACAGAGGGTCTGTCGCAAGTTCGCCGCACAAATGAATCTGCTTGACATCAAAAGAAACGTCATCTTCTTTGGCAAAATCAATCTGTTCACGAATGCCGTTGGCCAGGAATCCGTACGCCTCTTCAGCGGACTTGTCCACAAGGGAAAGGGTTGAAACACAACGCAAATCCTGGAGTCGATCCTTGGAAATCCACATCATTGTAACGCCAGCGAAATCAGCCTTGATTACACATTCCAGTCCGTCAATATGGTCTGCAGCATCCATCAAGTTTAGTAACGAGAGTACATCCACTTCCATAGTCTTGGGCGCTAACGCCTTGTTGCGGAAGCCTTTACGAACGCCATCCACCCATTCTCGACGAACCGCAATCAACAGAACGGTTTCGCCAACGGTAGCATCACCGCACAGGACTTGATAGTCCATGATATAGGAGCCCTTTTCGGCATTGGTAATAAGCCCTAGGTACCATTCCAGGTATTCTTCACGGTTGGCGCACGCCTCTGCAGGCACATACACCTGCCTCACAATAGAACGAAATGCCGGAATAGACAAGGATACCGCCTCCACAGACTCTTGCTGGACGGATTCCAACCAGGCCTGGAGGACCGTTTCAAAAGTGTAGACGTCATCCAGAGGACTGGTCCCAGTCTGGAGAATTGCCGTGCGCAAAACCCGCTTTTCGGCGGAGTCCAACAGGGCCACTTTTAGGGAAGCATCCCCAACCTCAATACCTAGATAAATCTTCGTATCACTCATATACTCAACGACTTATGGAAATGTACACCCTAAAACTAATCAAAAATTACCCCCTGTAGGAGGCCCTCCAGTTTTTTCTTGCCGATTCCGGGCACTTTTTCCAAATCCTGAGGGCCTGAAAAGGGGCCGTTTTGAACGCGAAACGCCAAAATTTTCTCGGCAAGCTTGGGTCCAACCCCCTTCAAGGCACACAATTCCTCTACCCCGGCAGAATTGACATGTATGGGCAAATTCGGCTTTTTTTGCTTGTTTTTCGCGTTTTTTCGTTTTTTTGCCTTATGTTCAGGAGAATTAGTCATTGTTACTTTGTCTGCAACCTCGTCGGATTTGGACCAGGACTTTTTCGTGAAATTTTCTCTTTCGGCGACATATTCCAAATTGGAGTATTCTTCCGCCTGCCCGATGGCGGGTACGCCCCAGGGTAGATAGCGGAAAACCAGTCCAAGTACCAAAAAGACCAGGGCCATGCGGAGGATTTGTTTTTCGGGAGCGTTCATCAGGAGCACCTACGGACTACGCAGGGGCTCCTTAAATCGTCCGTCCGGCAGCCCCTGCTTTTTTCGTTCATTTAGCAAGGCTTCGACGGCATTCGCGTCAGAAGGCACATCCACGGAGATGCTCTCATAGGGGCTCTGGACCATACGGATAGGGCGTATACCCATGATCCGCATCTGTTCCAGGGAGCGCTCCAGTTCAAGCTTACTCCGGGACAAAGAAGTAAATTCATCGCGGGACTTGCGGGAATAGGCGTAGATTCCCTGGTGCTGGAACCACCGGCTAGCTTCCTCTGCGGGAATCTCCCGACGAAAGTCAACGGCAAAACCGTCCTTGACCAAGACCTTCACCACTGTTTTCAGGGGAACATCTTCTGGCTTAAGCGGGCAGGCCACCGTCACCCAGCTGTCCGGGTTTTCGGCAAGGGTCCGGGCGACATCCCACAAGACCAAAGGCTCTACCAAGGGTTCGTCCCCCTGCAGGTTCACCACCAGGTCAAGGTCCAGGGCGCGGGCGGCCTCCGCCACCCGGTCAGAACCGGTAGCCGCCTCTCCCGTCAACAAGAATTCGAAACCGGCACGGGAAACCACCTCGGCAATCTCGTCGCTGTCGGTTGCACAGATAATTCGGTCAAAGCATTCTGCAAGGGCCGCCCGCTCCAGGGTGCGAACAATCATCTCCTTACCGCACAACTTGAAAAGCGGCTTCCCGGGAAACCGGGAAGACCCAATGCGGGCAGGAACAATGCAGGAGACAGGAGACATAGTCCAGGCAAAGGAGGCTTCTAGCCGCCAATGACCTTGGGAATGGCGAAGTGGTCGTTTTCCACTGCCGGCGCATTTGCAAAAGCCTGCTCCAGGGTGAATCCCTGTACAGGTACGTCCTCGCGAAGAACCGTCTCGCCGGTTTCGACGGCGGTCATGGGTTCTACATTGGAAAGGTCCAGAGCCTTCAAAGCTTCCAGATGATTGAGCATCTTGTCCAGGTGGCCCTTGACGGCAGGAATTTCCTCTTCGGAAATGCTCAGGCGGGACAATTTGGCCAATTTCAGGACTTCATCGTTTTCAAGCATAGGACTCTCCAATCTTTACGAGGGGTAATATAGAAAAATTTGGAATGAAAGGCAAATGAGTGGTGAGTTATGAGTGGTGAGTTATGAGTTGTGGGTTGTGAGGTGTGAGGTGTGTGGTGTGAGTCGTCATCCTCACCCGTTCGACAGGCTCAGGGCAGGCTCTGGTGAGGATCCGCTTACTGCAATCTAGCAGATCCTCGCCTTGATTCGACTTCGCTCACCACAGGTCGCGAGGATGACACCTCTCGAGACCGGCTATCCTAACCACTAACCACTAATCACTAACCCCTAGCCCCTAGATCCTAACCCCTATCCACTACCCCACCACCTGCAGGGCGGCATATTTCAAGATGATGGTACGCAGGTTCCCGTCGCCAAAACGAACATCTACGCGGGCGTTGTCCCCTTCGCCGTAACAGCGGGTAACAGTCCCGACACCGTACTTGATGTGCCGCACCTTTGCTCCCGGATGGAAAGGATTCTCGCTGTACTCGTCATAGACAATTCGCGGGCCCGACGTATCCACAGACTGAGCGGTCGGCGCCACCTTTATGGGATTGCGATAGACGATACGCCGGTCGTTCTTGCGGACCGAATCCGGAACGGAACTTCTGGAGCCGCCGAACCGAGACCCGCCCGAAAATCCCGACGAGCCCGTGCTAGAAGCTCCGGAGCCAAAGCTCCGGTTGCGAACAAAAGACGGAGCACTGTTGTAACGGGGCTTTTCAGGAGCATCAGGCGTCCAGCCCGAAAAGGCGGGCCGCTCATCTATGCAGGGCGTAAATTCCACGACAGAAGGATCCAGTTCTTTCAAGAACCGGGACGGCGCAAAAGGCCGGATAGTCCCTTGGAAAAAGCGTCGTTCCGCATGGTACAGGTAAAGCTTCTTTTCGGCACGGGTACAGCCCACGTAGAACAGGCGACGTTCCTCTTCAAGCTGGTCGTTGGCCTCCTTGACACTCAGCATGGAGCTTTCCCGAATCAACGGGAAAATACCGTCGTCACAGCCGGCAATGTGTACCGTATTGAATTCTAGCCCCTTCGCCATGTGGATGGTCATAAGAGTTACATGGCCCTTGGAATCGTCCACCTTCTTGTCGGCATCGGTCAAGAGGGAAATGTCCTGCAAAAAGGCGTCCAGAGTCGCACCAGGATGTTCCTCGTCGAATTCACGGATGGCGTTAATCATTTCATCGACGTTGCCTATCCGTTCGTCTGCAGAAAGCTCGTCGTCTTTCCGCAAGAATTCCTTGTAGGCGACATCGTTTACAATCCGTTCTGCCAGGAGCGGAAGTGGAGTCTCTCCGGCGGCCACCAGTTCTTTCCAGGACTGGACCAAGTCCACAAAGCCTTTCAGTTTGGGAGCGGAACGGGACACACCGCTAGCCTCGGCCACAAGCATCTGCCAGAAGGTCCCTTCGCCGTTTCGAACGCGGGCAAGGACATTTTCTACCGAAGTCTTGCCGATGGCACGGGGCGGCGTGTTGATGACCCGCAGGTGGGCGGCGTCATCCTTTTCATTTGAAAGAAGACGCAAATACGAAAGAATATCCCGGACTTCCTTGCGGTCCCAGAACCGCGTGCCGCCAAAAATCACAGACGGAATACGGTTGTCGTTCAAGGCCTTTTCTATCACGCGGGACTGGGCATTGGTGCGGTAAAACACCGCCGTCTTGGAGTAACTCGCCTCACCCGCCACGGCAATCAAATCCGCTATCTGCTGGGCTTCGCTACGATCGTCCATCGTGTGCCTTACCCGAATGGGGTCGCCGGCTTCTTCCTTGGAATACACCACCTTCTGCATTTCCAGAGGGCGCACGTTGTGGGCTATTACGGAGCCCGCCCCCTTCACGATATTCGACGTAGAGCGGTAGTTACGTTCCAGCTTGACGATAGTCACCGGGGCAAAATCCCTATGGAAATTGCGGATAATCTTGATATTCGCTCCGCGCCAGCCGTAAATGCTCTGGTCGTCGTCGCCCACCACCGTCACATTTTTCTGCTCGTTAATGAGCAACTTCAAAAGCTCATACTGCACGTCGTTGGTATCTTGATACTCATCTACCACCACGTACTTGTAGCGTTCCGCCAACTGGTCCGCTAAGTGGGGCACCTTCTGGAGCATAAGCACCGTATTGAACAGCAGGTCATCAAAGTCCATGGCGTTGGATTCCTTGAGGCGCTTCTGGTATTCCCCGTAAAGTCTTGCCATTCTCTCCTGGTCGGCAAATTCCGCGCGCATCATGGCAATTTCGGGAGTCTGCAAAACAGCTTCGCCGTTGGTATATAGGATGGTGTTCTTGTACCGAGAAATGGCTCCATGAAGTTTTTTTACTTCGGACGCATCGTAATTTTCGCCCAGTTCTTCCTTGAGGATTTCTTTCAGAATCCGTTTCTGGTCATCGTCGTCATAGATGGAGAAATTGTTGTCGTACCAGGAGCCGCCCATGGCGTGAATCACGAAATCCTTGGTAAGGCAGAGCCGCAAAAGTTTCAGACACACGGAATGGAACGTACCCATCCAGTTGAAGGCCAGGCGGACCTGCAAAAGTTTCTGGATACGCTCCTTCATTTCGCGGGCGGCCTTGTTGGTAAACGTCACCGCCAAAATCCGGTCCGCCTCCACCTGATGGAACGACACCAGATGGGCAATCTTGTAGGTGATGGCACGCGTCTTGCCCGAACCCGCCCCGGCCAAAATCAGCATAGGGCCGTCAATCTTCTTGGCAGCCGCCGCCTGTTCCGGGTTCAGTTCACGATTCAAGACCACATCATCAACCACATTAGCCATCAAAAAACTCCTTGCACAAATGTACAATATAAAAATTTTTTCAAAACAAATTGTATATGATAAAACGCAGGCCCATGAGGCCTGCGTTTTTTTCTTGCCTTGCGGCAAGTCTCACCCTACATTCTTCAAAACTCAAAAAAGAGAGTGCTTCCGGTAGGTCCTACCCCGCGGTTCGATCCGGCATCCCTTCTCCAGAACCAGGACTTACTGGAAGCACATCCATAATATAACCCCAGAATAAAAGTCCGGACAAAAAAATCTGTCCGGACCATAATCTACATTGGAATGTTCTTAGTTAGGTGGTAGGGGTTTGAGGTCGGTCGCCAGAGGCGGCCTTTGCCTGTTTCCACATCTGCTGCAGGCCTTCCAGGCCCACCTCGGGCATTTCCTTGCCCATCTCCTTGCACATGGCCTCTACCTTGCGGAAACGCTTCTCGAACTTGCTGTTTGCCCGCTGGAGCGCAATGGAGGCATTGAACCCGCAGTGGCGCGCCACGTTCACCAAGCTGAACATGATATCGCCGAATTCGTCTTCCAGACGGTCGATATTTGCATTTTTTTCAGAAATTCCTTGCATTTCGGCGCGAAATTCTGTAAATTCTTCTTGGGCCTTTTCAAATACAGGTTCCCGGGCGTCCCAGTCGAACCCCGCCCTAGCGGCTCGACGGATGATGTCCTGGGCCCGGGCGAGCGGCGGCATGCTTTTGCTTACTTTGTCCATAACGGACCCGCCAGCTGTTTTCAGATTGTTCTTTTCGGAGGACTTGATTTTGTCCCACTGCCGCGAGACACCGGCGGCGTTCTCCACATGGGCATCCCCGAACACGTGAGGGTGCCTGCGGACCATCTTTTCGCAGATTCCCTGCACCACGTCATCGACGGTAAAGTCACCGGACTCCTTCATGACCTGGGCGTGGAACACCACCTGCAAAAGCACGTCCCCAAGCTCTTCGCACATGTGGGAAGCGTCCCCCTCTTGGGCGGCATCGATAAACTCAAAACTCTCTTCTACCAAGTAAGGGAGCAGGGAATGGGTGGTCTGTTCCTTGTCCCAGGGGCATCCGTTTGCAGAACGGAGGCGCTCCATAATTTTCACCAAGTCGTCAAAGGAATATTTCATACCATGAAAGATAGAAACACCATCGCCTGCATCATCGACCATTTTCCCCTTTTGCTGGATTCTTCCATTTACCGCCCAAACAGGCTGTTCATCAAGGGGAACATCCCCGAAGGAATCGGGGTGGCCATGGTGGGCACCCGCAGGCCTTCTAACAGCGGGCGAGAACTCTGCCGCCACCTGGTCAGGTCTCTCCAGGGGACCCGTGCCGTGGTGGTGTCGGGACTTGCACAGGGCATAGACTTTTACTGTCACGAGGCGGCCCTAGATTTCGGAATCCCGACCATTGCAGTTCTTGCCCAGGGTCTGGACGCTCCCATACAGGGGTCGCGAAAGTTCCTGGCCGATCGGATTCTGGAAGAGGGCGGAGCCCTGGTCAGCGAATACGAAGGAAACACCTCCAGCTTCAAGGGAAACTTTGTCGCCCGGAACAAGATTATCAGCGGGCTTTCCAAGTGCACCGTCATAGTCCAGAGCAAGGTCCAGGGCGGCGCCCTCCTGACCGGCGAATTCACTAAGAAAGAAGGCAAGGCGCTCTACGCCTGCCCCGGAGATTTTGACTGCGAGGTAGCCGGCGGCACCAACCAGCTGCTGGACCAAGGAGTTGCCTCCCCCGTTTTCATTCCCGAAAATCTGTACAAAGTAATAGGGTTTCCCCGCACCCAGGGTCCACAGATTGCCGAACTCGAACGGTCGGGCTGCAACCTGACCCAAGGCGCCAAGGAACTGTTCTTCAAGTTCAAGGGATTCCGAAAAACTTTTTCGGAGATTCAATCCGAGTTGACCCTAGCAACTCCCCAACTTTTAGCTATATTAACAGAACTGGAAATCGCGGGTCTTGCCGAAAGCAAGGACAATTTCCAGTTCTATTTCAACGGAGAGCCCTGATGCACAAGAAGAAATACATCGCCATCATTGCCGTGCTGTTTCTGCTCTCCATCGTCGTGGCCGAACTGGCCTTTGGCAAGAACAGTTTCCCGAGACAAAACCAGGTCAAGCAAGAAATTGCCATGTACCAGGCCAAGGTGGATTCCCTCAACGCCCTCATCGAACAGTACAAAAAAGAAATCGAACTGCTCGAAAACGACTCCCTCTACAAAGAAGGAGTCCTCCGCAGCCGCTACGGCATGAGCCGCAAGGGCGAAAAAGTCTTTCAGTTGGTGGAATAAAGGCTAGGCCATCTTCGAGGCGTCGCTGGTAGAAACTTCTACCTTGCCCGCAAAGAAGCTGTAGGCCGCAGGCACAATAAAGAGGGTCATGAAGGTGGCAAAGGTAAGGCCGCCTGCGATAGCGATGCCCATGGCGATGCGGCTCGGGGTGCCGGTGAGTATCAGCGGCACCGCGCCCAATACGGTGGAAAGGCTAGTCATGAGGATTGGGCGGAAGCGGCGTTCCGCCGCTTGCCGAGCCGCCTCCAGCTTGGAACATCCGGTATTCGCCGCAATCTGGTTTGCAAATTCCACAATCAAGATACCGTTCTTGGTCACAAGGGCAATCAAAAGAATCAGGGCGATTTCGCTAAAGATGTTCAGGGTCTGCCCCGTAATGAACAGGCAGGCAAGTGCCCCTGCCAAAGCCAGCGGCACCGTAAAGAAAATCACGAAGGGAGCGCGGAAACTTTCGAACTGCCCCGCCAACACCAGGAACACCAGCGCCAAGGCCAGCAAGAACACGATGTAGAGCCCGCTGGAACTTTCCTCGAATTCCTTGGAAGAGCCACTCAGGGCGGTACTCACGCTGGGGTATCCCTTAAGGACCTCTTTTGCAATCCGGCGCATTTCTTCGACGCCGTCGCCAATGGTCTTGCCGGAAACGAGGCCCGCCTGAATGGTGGCGGCGCTGAAACGGTTATACCGAGGAAGCGACGGCGACGCCGACTGTTCGCTGTAGGTGACAAAATTCTCGACGCTGACCAGCTCGCCCTTGCCGTTCTTGACCGTCAGCAAGGAAAGCCTTTCGGGAGTGCTGCGGTACTGGTAGCCCACCGCCCCGATGATGTCGTACTGGCGTCCGTCCTTGTAATATTCCCCATAGGTTTGGTCGCTTATCGCCAGCTGAACCGCCTGGGCAATGTCGTTTACGCTGACCCCTTCTTCGTTGGCCTTGTCACGCAAAATCTCGATATGGAGTTCCGGCTTGGTAAATCGCAAATTCGTGTTCACCACGCTAAATACGGGACTCCTGCCCGCCGCCTCTTCGAACTTGGGCACCAGCGTACGCAAGACCTCGATATTTGGCGCTTGCAACACGAACTGTACCGGGAGTCCGCCCCTCTGGGTACTGATGCTCTGCGGTTCGAAAACCATCACCCGCAGATCGGGGTATTCACTACCCAAAATCTGGATAGACCGGGCAATCTCACTCTGGGGACGACGGGCCTTCTTGTCGTTGTTCAGGAATATGCGCATTCTGGAGTTACCCGCATTCCAAGCACCCGCCTGGATTTCGGTGTACTCGCTACTGTCCATCAGCGCAATCACCTCTTCGGCAAAGGCATCGGCCATGCGCTTGGTTCGGTCCAGACTCACACCTTCGGGCATGTTCATGTTCACCATGACAGCGTTAGAATCTTCCGTAGGAGCCATTTCACTACTCATGTTGGTGTAGCAGAAATAGGCCACCGCCAAAAGCCCAAGCACCACAGGGAACAGCAAGAATCGCAATTTGAGGAACCCGCCGAGCAAAGCCGCATACACTCGGTTCAGCCAATCAAAGAAAGGTTCCGTCACCCGGAAGAACCACCCCTGTTTTTGCTGCCGCAAAAACTTGGAGCAGAGCATGGGCGAAAGCGTCAGGGCGCAGAAGGTAGAAAGGAACACCGTACCGATCATCACCGCCACGAACTCCCGGAACAGAAGCCCCGTGGTGCCGCCCAGGGCAAGCACCGGCACGAACACCGCCATAAGCACCACAGAAGTGGCGATTACCGCAAAGAAAATTTCGTTGGTACCTGCCACGGCCGCCTGTTTAGAATTCATGCCCTGCTCAATCTTGTGGTAGATGTTTTCCACAATCACTATAGCGTCGTCCACCACAAGGCCAATGGCAAGGACCATGGCAAGAAGGGTCAGCACGTTGATGGAAAATCCGCACAGGTATAGCACAAAGAAACTCCCCACCACGGAAACGGGAACCACCACCATGGGGATAAGGGTGGTGCGGGCTTCCCGCAAAAAGGCGAAGATAATGGCAATCACCAGCAAGAAGGCGATAAAGATGGTCTCCACCACTTCCTTGATAGAGGCGCGGATATTGATGGAAGTGTCCCGACCGTAAAGCACCTGTACCCCTTCGGGAATCTCCCTGCGGATATCCTCTACCCGCTTGTAGAATTCGTTGGCGATTTCCACATGGTTGGAGCCTGGCTGCGCCATCAGGGCCAGGGTAATGGAGTTCTTGCCGTTACGGCGGAATCCCGTGCGGGTATCCTTGGGTTCGTAATGAACATCCGCCACATCCGAAATGCGAATCACGGTTCCGTCGGCGGCGGTCTTTACCGCAATGTTTTCAAAAGCCTTTGGGTCCAGGATTCGTCCCAAAGTGCGGATAGAAAGGGTGGTCTCGCTACCTTCGATAGTTCCCGAAGGCAACTCCAGGTTGCCCTTCTTGAGGGCCGCCGACATCTCCGCTCCGGAAACGCCCAGGGCCTGCATACGCACCGGGTCTATCCACAGGCGCACTGTCGGCCGCTTTTCGCCCCAGATGGCTACTTCCGATACACCAGAGATAGTCTGCAGGCGTTCCTTCACCTGGTTGTTCGCGATTTCCGAAACCTCCATGGGGTCCAGCTTGTCGCTCACCAAGCTCAGCATCAGAATCGGGTCGTTGTCGCTATCGGACTTATAGACCGTCGGTTCGTCTACATCGTCGGGCAAGCGACGGCGCACGCGGCTCACGCGGTCGCGGACTTCGTTGGCCGCCGCCTCCAAGTCCATGCCTGTCTCGAACTCGATGTTGATGAAGGAAAATCCGTCGCGGCTGGTAGAGGTAAGGGCCTTGATGCCCGAGGCGCTGTTGATGGAAGCTTCCAAAATTTCAGTGACTTCGGCTTCTACCACGGCGGCATTTGCGCCAGGGTAAGAGGTTCTCACCTGGATCAGCGGGTAATCCACGTTGGGGTATTCGCGCACGCCCAAGTTGGACGCACCGAAAAAGCCCAACAGCAAAATCACCAGGGCAACAACGCTCATCAGTACAGGGCGGCGGACCGAGAGCTGGCTTATGCTCATCAATCCACCTCGTAATTCATGGCGTGTCTGATTTCCTTGATATTGACGCTCACGCCTTCCCTGAGGCTGATGATTCCCGAAACGATAACCGTATCGCCCTTGGAAAGGCCCGAAGTGATTTCTACGGAGAAGGGGGTACGAAGCCCCGTCTTCACATGCTTGATATGAGCCTTGCCGTTCTGGACTACAAACACATAGGCTCCTTCCCTATCGAGAATCAACGCCTCAGCAGGAATGGTGGTACTCTTGGTTTTGCCGGGCTTCATCTGGATGGTGGCGCTCACGTAGCCGCCCGCGATAAGCTTGCCGCTGGAATTATCGACAGTGACCACCACCTGCCGGGTACGGCTGCTTTCCGAAATGGTGGCGTCCAGGGCAGAAACCTTCCCCTTCTTCTCTACGTTCCGTTCCTGGTCCTTCAGGGTGACCCGGTCCCCCACCTTCACGCTAGAGGCATAACGCTGGGGCACGGCAAAGCGGGCCTTCAATTTTTTCACGTCGCTCAGTTCGACAACGGGAGCGCCCGCGTTCAGCCACTGGCCTACCGAAACATCCACCAAGCCAAGCTTACCTGCAAAGGGAGCCCGAACCTCTGTCTTTTCGATTTGGGCCTTGATGTATTCCACGCTGGCTTCCGCCGACTGCAGATTCGCCACAGCCGCTTCCAAATCCTCTTGAGTCGCACCCCCCTGCTGATACAAGGTGCGGGTGCGCTGTTCCCGCTGGGCAGCGAGAGAATAGTTGGACTCCGCCTGCTTCAGCTGGGCCCTGAGTTCGGAATCGTCCAGCTTGGCAAGGAGAAGCCCCGCAGGCACGCTGGCACCGTCCTTGGCATGGAGTTCCACCAGGCGGCCAGAAACGGCGGCACTCAAGGAGACGCTGTTGTTCGCCTCCAGAGTAGCCATGGTCTGGAATTCCTGCTTCTGATTCGAGAACTCTGCGATGTAACCCTCTACGTTCAGGCTGCGACCGCCCTTCGCAGGCTTTCCGCCGGCGCCCTGGGGAGCGTCCTTTCCGGAGCAAGCCAGAAGGAACGCAACAGTCAAAAGTAGCAGGAACAGTTTCTTCATAAAATTTTTCAGATTCTCAAAAATTCACTTATTTAGATGATTATAAAGTACATATGGTTACAACAAAATCTAATTCCGAGTTCTGAATTCCGAATTCTGAATTTCCTCAAAATTTCACGTTCACCAGAAGCCCGCCGCCATCTTCGCCAAACTCCGGCAAGAACTGCATCCGCTCTCCGAAGGACTTGGATGATGTCTTGCGGTAAATGCGCATGGCGTCCAGCATGGAGACCACACGGTTCAGCACCAGCGCCCCTACCGACACCTGAAAGACAATCCGGCTGATGCGGTAGTTCCGCAGGCGGTTCTTGTATTCGTCGATATGTTCCGAAGTCTCAGGATTGTCGCTACTCCCCCAGTCCCACTGGATGTCGTCAGAAAATTCCTCGTTTGTCGCCTTGCCGGAGCGGATCATGGACTGATTGTAGTCCTCGTCGTTATCCGGAGAAGAATTCTGCCCAGCCACGCCGCTACGGCTACGGTAGTCCCCTACCGTATTCAAAAGCGAAACTTTCTTGCTGGAGGTGTTGAGCCCCGCGTGGCGCACCGCATAATCGTGGGCCGAAGAAATGTAACGCTCCCCTACGTAGTAAGACCCCACCGCCGCCATCCAGAGGGCAATGTCAGTCCACATGAAGGGGCGAACCATCTCGCGCTCGTCCAGGTAAAGTTCACCCATGCCGGGCAGCAAGGCAGAGGCTCCCAGCGCCACGGCAAGGCTCTTCTCGCTGTTCTTGCTGACGCTTTCGTCAACGGAAATCACCACCTGGGAAAAAGCACAGGCCGCACAAAACAGGATGGCGAGAAAGATGCGCATTAGAATCCCCAGCTGGCCTGTACCCCAACATCAAACCCATCGAAGAAACTCATGTAACTTTCGAAGTGGAGCCTGTCGTACCAGGAGACATCTTCGGAGTAGAGTTCCTTGTTGTGGGCGTTGGCCGCAAAGGCCGCATCCACGGCAGAGACCAGATGGTTCAGGATAATACCCCCGAAGAACCAAACCTGCAGGTCGGCATAGTCGTTGGCCTTGCTACGCATATCGCGGTACTTGGACTGGTTCTTGGACTTGCCAAGAGGAACAATTTCATCAACAACGGCCTCTTCCAGAAGCAGATTCTGACCCAGGGCTACGGAATCCACATCGTCCCAGCCAAGAACATAGGACCTTTCGCTCACCAATTGGTAAACACTGGAGTTGTCGTAGAAGTTCTTCTGGCTTGCAATTTCTTGACCTAGAGATTGCGGGTTCGTCACAGAAAAACGATCCGTATGGGCCTTGTCATTGGTAAAGAGTTTGCCCTTGGTGTAACAGCCCGAAGCGTTTGCGTCACCGTAAATGGCCTTGCAGAAATCTTCCCGGCTGGTCATGTAGCGGGTCTCGAACCTTGATTCTTCCGTTTCATCTGAAAGCTGGTTCAAGTAGATGTCGCGCATCTGGGATTCATAGCGGCCAATGGAGAAATGATTCTTGGCAAACTTCTTGTACTTGTGCACCTGCTTGTCGTACTTGTAAACGGTGTAATAATACCAACCACCCCAGAGGGCCGCTTCAAGAGCGAGGTAGGCCGCACCGCGGGCGTAGTTGAAGGTAGAACCACCTACATAAAGCTGGCCAGAGCCGGGAACCACCAACGACATGAACAGGGCCTTGCGAGGACTCCGGTACTTGCCTTTCATTTCGTCAATACTGTGGACCTTCGAGACTTTCACCGGACCAAGCAGGTCGCGACGGCTGATGCTGCTGGAAGACGGAATCACCGCCACCTCAACTGAGCTGGACGAAACTTGTGAACTGGAAGATGCCTCGGAACTGGAAGACTCGACCGAGCTGGAGGATATAGCCGAGCTAGACGACACCTCAGAACTAGAAGACAAGCTATCCTGAGGAACATCACTGGACGAGGACAGTTGCAGAGAATCCGCCACAACGCTGCTGGAAGACTGCTGAAGGGTATCTGCCACGGCGATACTCGAACTAGACTGTACAGAGCTAGACAACGCTTCGGAACTGGAGGATTCCTGAGCAGCGACACTGGAGCTGGAAACGACACTACTAGAAGAGACTGCTGCGGAACTAGACAAGACTTCCGAGCTTGAACTCTGGGCCGTCACCGCCGCCTCGCTGGACTGGGCGGCCTCGGTCTCCGCCTCGAATTCCGCAAACAGGTCGCGGGGCTGGGCAAACGCCGATACCGCCAAAAGGCTCGCCACGCAGGCGATAAAAGAAAACTTGCGCATACGGGAGTAAAATAGAAAAATAGTAGGTAGGGGCTAGGATTTAGGGGCTAGGATTTAGGGGCTTGAGACAGAAATATAAAAGAAAAAGCCGTCCCTTTTCAGGAGCGGCTTTTTAAGATTTCTAGCAGTCCGAGAGAATTAAGCCTTCTCAGCGACTACCCAAACCTTGACCTGAGCTTCAACATCGCTGAACACCTTGATAGCGACGGTGTAAACACCGAGCTGCTTGATGGGTTCGTCGAGCTGAACCTGGGCGCGGCTAATCTTGACGCCGGCCTTGGTGATAGCTTCGGCAATGTCGCCTGCAGTGACGGAACCGTAGAGGCGTTCGCCTTCCACAACCTTGCGTTCCAGGTTGACGGAAATCTGAGCGAGCTTGGCGGCAACGTCGCCGGCAGCAGCGAGTTCCTTCTGGAACTGGGCTTCGAGGGCGGCACGGTTGGTTTCAATCTGGAGCTTCGCTTCCTTGGTGGCACGCACGGCGAGCTTGCGAGGGAACAGGTAGTTACGGGCGTAACCATCCTTAACCTTCACGA
>DGRZ01000009.1:49976-53773 GCA_002391195.1 Fibrobacter sp. UBA4375
TTCACGACGTCGAGCATCTTGCCCAGGTGAGGAACATTGGCCTTAAGAATAATTTCCATAGTCTAGTTCCTCCTATTAGCGAACGCTGTCCGATACAAAGGGGAGAATCGCCATCTGGCGGGCACGCTTGATAGCCTCGTTCAGCATACGCTGGTACTTGGCAGAGGTGCCGGAGATGCGGCGAGGAATAATCTTGCCGCGTTCGGAGATGAAGCGACGGAGAGTCTTCTCGTCCTTGTAGTCGATAAACTTGACATTGTTTTCCGTGAACCAGCAAGTCTTCTTGCGGCGGATACGGGGTGCCTGTTTCTTATCTTCAAAAGCCATTATTCAGCCTCCCCTTCTTCTGCGTCAACCGGAATGATTTCTTCGGTGGACTGAGCCATATCCTGGTTGTAAACGATTTCGCTCATGGGATAGTCCACGAGGGTCATCCAGCGGAGAGCGTTTTCGTTGAGCTTGAGAGCGGCTTCCATGTTTGCCACTACGGCAGCTTCGGCCTTGTAGTAGAAAATCACGTAGTAGCCGTGCTGGCGCTTCTTGATGGTATAGGCGAGCTTGCGCTTGCCCCAATCGTCGCGGCGGAGAATTTCGCCACCGCCGTTGGTGATCATGGAGGCGATGTTCTCGACTTCGGCATTGATAGCGTCGTCGGAGATCATGGCATCAATAATCACCATGGTTTCGTACTGTCTCATAATGAGTCCCTTTGGTCTTTCGCCCAGGTCCACCATTGGCCCTGGGAGGGTTCCGGTTTTAAAAACCGGTGGACCAAATATAGAAAAAAGGGGGCTTTTGTCAAACCTCGGGGCTACATTCCCAGGATAAACCCGAAAATCAGGGCCCTGTTCCAGTCCGAGACCCCCCTGTGGAAATACCTCTGGAAGCCCCCTTCCACGGTAAACCACAGGGAATAGGTGTTCTTTTGGGCCCAATCCCAGACACTCCGCAAATTGAAGCCCAAACCGGGGGTCATGGTCAGGAGCTGGGAATTGTTGAAATTGTGCTCGTAATGGACTGCCCCGAAAACCCCAAGGTATTTGGGAAACGCATACCCCATGCCAAACTCCAGCCCCGCCGAAAAGCCGTCCAGGGAGAACATCTTTTCGCAGTTGGTCGCCTTTATCGCAGAATCCGCCACCGAGGCGATTTCGTCATCATCGTCGATATCATCAATGTCGTCCCCATCCTTGGAGCGGTTCTTCCACTGCTCCCGAAGCTCCGAAATGTCCGTAGTTTCTAGCCCCACCAGAGGAGAAAGGTACATGGAAAAGTTTGAAAAAGACAGGTGGAACTTGCCGGACAGGCGGTACCGCTGGTACAGGACCGAAGTCCTGGAGTCCATCTCACCGCCGAAAAAACGGACTTCCGCCCCTCCCGAAAACCAAGGCGTATAGAAGTAGTCCGCCTGACCCTGCCAGATTCCCACACAGTCGCATTTCTCGCTGGCGTCAAACAAGCCCATGCCGATACCCACCGTAAAGCCCTTGCCCGTATAGGCAGACTGTTTCGGGAGTGGGATGTCGGAAACGCTGTCCGCAGATTCGGCGGCAAACGCAAAGGAAACCCCTGCCAAAAGCAGGATTATGGCATAACGCACAAACACAGGTAAAATGTACAAAAATTGCACAAAATTCGTCTCTTTTTCGTTTTGCCGTGCTTTTCCAATGGAAATTTCGTATTTTAGGGGTCATACTAGGAGTTTTATCGCCAATGCTCAAACGCTTTTTCGCTCTCGTGACCCTGACTGCCGGACTTAGTTTTGCACAACTTGCCGCCGAACCCAAGGTGGCAGACATCCAGCTCATGCAAGATTCTACAACCCATGCCCCCATGAAGATGGACTTTTCCAAGCCCCTGGTGGGCATCAACGATCCTGGCATCCTGTTCAGCCATTTCAGCAACCGTCCGCTGCTCATCTACTACTTCAGCCCCAAGTGCCCCCACTGCCAGCGGCATTTTCCCGAAATCCAGGACCTAATGAAGGAGTATGAATCCGCAGGCCTTACGGGCATTGCCATCGGTCTTGGCGGCGGCATCAAGAAGAACGACATCCGCATGTTCATCGACCAATTCCACGCCGTGATTCCCGTGTTCCAGGACGCAAACAGCAAGTTCGGTCCGGCTTACGGCACGGGCTACATCCCGGTGCTCTACTTTGTCCAGAGTGACGGTACATTTTACCGCTATGAGACTTTGGACGAAGCCAACATGAACCACCTGAAAGCTACGCTGAACAAGGTGTTGAAAAAGTAATTCGGATTTTTGAATTCGGAGTTCGGAGTTTATAGCTTAAGATAATCAAGCTCTCTTCCTCCAGGGGTTACAGAACTTCGCTCGCAAAAAAATTTAAGCAGCAGAAAACCCGGGCCTTGCGGTCCGGGTTTCTGTTTTAAGGAGAAAACGTAGGTTCTTTCAACCGGCGACGATTACATCATGCCGCCCATGCCACCCATGGAGGGATCCATGGCCGGAGCAGCCGGCTTGGGTTCCTTCTTCTCGGTGATCACGCAGTCTGTGGTGAGGATCATCGAGGCAATGGAGGAGGCATTCTTGAGGGCCGTGCGGGTCACCTTGGCCGGGTCGATGACGCCAGCCTTGATGAGGTCTTCGTAGGTGTCGGTCTTCGCGTTGTAACCGAAGGCGTCCTTGCCTTCCTTGACCTTGTTCACCACCACAGAGCCTTCGAGGCCAGCGTTCTGCACGATCTGGCGGAGCGGTTCTTCGATGGCGCGGCGGATGATGGCAGCACCGGTCTTCTGGTCGTCGTTATCGAACTTGAGGGCGTCAATAGCCTTCTCGGCACGGATGAGGGCAACGCCACCACCCGGAACGATACCTTCTTCGACGGCAGCGCGGGTTGCGTGCATGGCGTCGTCCACGCGATCCTTCTTTTCCTTCATTTCAACTTCGGTAGCGGCACCGACCTTGATCACGGCAACGCCGCCGGCAAGCTTGGCCAGGCGTTCCTGGAGCTTTTCGCGGTCGTAGTCGCTGGTGGTGGTTTCAATCTGCTTCTTGATCTGACCGATACGGCCCTTGATGGAGGCTGCATCACCGGCACCTTCCACAATCGTGGTGTTGTCCTTGGTGATGGTGATGGACTTGGCCTGGCCAAGAACGGTGACCGGAGCATCTTCGAGCTTTGCGCCCGTGTCTTCGGAAACCAGCATACCGCCAGTGAGGATAGCGATGTCTTCGAGCATGGCCTTGCGACGGTCACCGAAGCCCGGGGCCTTGACGGCGGCGACCTTCAAGGTACCACGCATCTTGTTCACGACCAGCGTTGCGAGAGCTTCGCCATCCACGTCTTCAGCGATGATGAGGAGAGACTTGCCCTGCTTTGCCACGTGTTCGAGCATCGGGAGCAAATCCTTCATGGTAGAAATCTTCTTGTCGTACAACAGAATGTACGGATTCTCGAGGGAGACTTCCATGCTGTCGGTGTTGGTGACAAAGTAAGGAGAGAGGTAGCCGCGGTCGAACTGCATACCTTCCACGACGTCAAGAACCGTGTCGGCGGTCTTGGATTCTTCGATGGTGATGACACCGTCGTTGCCGACCTTTTCCATGGCGTTGGCCAAGAGGTCACCGATTTCGGGGTCGTTGTTCGCGGAGATGGTAGCGACCTGGGCAATGTGTTCCTTGCCATTGATCTTCACGGCCATCTTGCCGATTTCCTTGATGACGGCGTCAACCGCAGCGTCCATACCGCGCTTGATGTCCATCGGGTTTGCACCGGCGGCCACGTTCTTGAGGCCTTCGCGGGTGATGGCCTGGGCCAGCACCGTAGCGGT
>DGRZ01000066.1:0-2404 GCA_002391195.1 Fibrobacter sp. UBA4375
AACTCCACCCCTCTGTGATGGCCGCGAACGACATCAGCTACACCACTTACGTGATGGAGCTGGACATGGACAAGATGGAACACGCCACCCACAAGAAGATCGTGTTCGAAGCCTTCAGCCGCCAGGTGCCGTCTAGCCGCGACATCTCGCTGGAAGTCGCGAAGTCCATGACCCACGAGGACATCGTCGCCCGCATCAAGGGGCTCAACCCCAAGAACCTCGCGAAGATCACCCTCAAGAGCATCTACGAAGGCGACAAGATCGAAGCCGGCAAGAAGAACATGGTCTACAGCCTCACCTACCAGGCCATGGACCGCACACTTACCGACGACGAAGTCAACAAGGCGCACAACAAGCTGCGTGACAAGCTCGTCGCGAACGGGGATATTATACTGCGCTAACCTGCAAATGAAGTTTTCCGGTTTGATATTTCTGCCGCTTGTACTGGTCCTCTACGCTTTACAAGCGTGCAGTGAACCGGAAGATTTCACAGCCGAAGAACTGCGGGACCTGACCCCCATCATGCAATTCAAGGGGAATCCCATTCCTGAGAAATGCTATTCTGAAAGCCATATAACTTACAGAAACGGCGACGCTCCCTATTGGCGAATGTATTGCCACTTTTACTTCAAGCATTACGAAGATTTCTACGATGCCGTTGAAGCCATGGGTTGGGAATACGAAAAAAATGAAGGTGATGACGGAGACTGCGGGCCAAAACACGAATACAAGCAAACTGTCGGCGACCGCCAATTACACCTGTACGTAAAAACCTGCAGTTCTTCTATATTCGTATCAGACGATCGTTTTTTGTTCCACGTTGAATATTACGAAGATAAACTTACTGAATGGCTCAATGCAATTCGTTCAGATGACGAATGACAACAGGACAAGGTCTGGCTTCATAATGAAAAAACACTTCATAACGATTCTTTTATCTATTTCTACCGCCCTCTGTGGACTTGCAGCCTGTTCTACCGACCCCGAGCCAGAAGACTTTTCTGCCGAGGAACTCCGGGACATGACCCCTATCATGCAATTCAAAGGTAATCCCATTCCCGAGGATTGCTACTCCGAAGAACATGTCTCCACTGACGTCACCGAACGCATGAAGCCCGGTGTATATTCGTCCTCAGGCCCCTTTTGGCGGATGGAATGCTATTTCTACTATGAAAAATATGCTGAATTTTACCAGGCCATTGAAGACATGGGCTGGAAATACGATTCAGACGAAGGCAACCAGGGTGATTGTGGTCCTAAACATGAATACACAAAAACCGTCAACCACCGTAAATTGCACCTATACGTGAAAACTTGCGACGGTAGCGACTGGTTTGTATCTAAAGACCGCTTCCTATTTCACGTGGAATACAACTAGCTTATTGAACAGCATCAATAATTTTTGAGGCAGCGGACAGAGTACATGTTCCCGCTATAGTCGAATTCCATGGAAAAATCGCCCGGAGGGGCCAAATGCCAGCCGTAGGCGTCACCTTCTTCGCTGGTGGCGCTCCAGAAATGGGCGGATATTCCTAGTTCCACAAATTCGTCGGTTGCCTTGCCCGCAGGCACTACGTCGAATCCGTAACGGTCAGAGCCATCCCACTTATCCCGAGACTTGAGGCTCACCCAGGCGGCCTCCTTACCGTCACTGTCTTCGATGACCGTGCGGAAACGTTTCCATTCGTCGTTTTCTGGCAGGTGCCAGCCCGTAGGGCATGCCTCCTTTGCCATCTCAAAATTATAGAGGCGGCCGTACTTTGTGCAATTCTCCGGATTGTTGTCGTAGCAGGCACTACCTTTCACGTTGAACGCAAGGTTTTCGGCCATCCAGACGCGGGTCCCGACAACGACCGTCCTGTAGGTGTGTCCGTCGCGCGCATCGCGGAATGTTCCCGTCTGCGGCAAAGCGAAACAGGCGCAAGCGAGCGCAAGGGACAAGAAAGCAAAATTCTTCTTCGAAAAAAGCATAAGACGAAAATAGAAAAACTGCCACTCGTTTTTGCATTATAAAATTAAAAATCGCTTTAGAACTTTTCCAAAGCGATTTCTAAAAAAAATTGCGAAACTAATGAATTTATGCTAACGAGTAATTTGACTTAGTGCCTAGCGAGACAAAATCGCTTTAGAACCGAGCAAGACGCGAAACGCGAGCCGAAGCTGTATAAAACATACAGCGAGAGCTCGCGTGACAAAGTATTGCGATGTGTTATAAAGCGATTTTACACTTTTAATTCGCCGGCGTCGATAGTAGCCCAATCCGGTATCTTTTCAATCGCCGGGCGAACTTCTTCGGTCACGAACTTCACAACCTGGCCCGGAGCGCGCCCCACGAACTTGCGGAGGTCGAGGATTTCCTTGAGCTTCGCTTCGGTGATGCCGAGCTTCTGGAACTTTTCGTTCT